>NZ_JBIVTR010000019.1:0-151957 GCF_044756785.1 Streptomyces sp. NPDC091649
CGCAAGACGCTCGGCTGGAATACACCAGCCGAGCGTCTACGTGATCTACTCGCCGTCTGAGCCAGCAGTGTTGCAACGACCGCTAGAACTCGAGCCTGCGGTCCGGGGCCCCTGTGCCGTGCGTGCGCGCTTCGGGTGTGCGCGTCGGCTGCGTTCCGGCCTCAGTAGGCGCCGAAGACGTTGTCGATCGAGCCGTACCGGTCCGCGGCGTAGTTGCACGCGGCCGTGATGTTGGCGACCGGGTCGTAGCTGTCGGTCGAGGTGCCGGGCACGTGGTACGCCTGGAAGGTCGGGTCGATGACCTGGAGCAGCCCCTTGGACGGGGTGCCCTTGACCGCGTTGGAGTCCCAGTTGTTGATCGCGGCCGGGTTGCCCGAGGACTCGCGCATGATGTTGCGGTGGATGCCCTCGTACGTGCCGGGGATGCCCTGCTCGGCCATGACCGCGAGCGACTCCTTGATCCAGCCGTCGAGGTCGTTCGTGTACGTGACGGCCTTCTCGGCGACCGGAGCGGCATTCGCCGCGGGGGCGGCTTCGGCGCGCTCCGAACGGTCGGCGCGGTCCGCCGCGCCGCCGCGCGCGGCGGCCGGGGAAGCCTTGTCGGCCGACGGAGCGGCGGCCTTGTTTCCGAGAGTCAGCTTGATACCCGGCTGAATCAGATCGGGATTGTCTCCGATGATCTTCCGGTTGCCTTCGTACAGCTTCTCCCAGCCGCCGCTGATCGAATATTCGCGGGCGATCTTGGAAAGGGTTTCACCGGCCACGACGGAATGCTGGGCGGGCGCGGCCCGAACGGCGGAATTCACCTGTGCGGGCGCCGGGACGGAGGTCGCGGCCTGCGGTGCGGCGGCGGGCGCGGGGACCGCGAAGGCGCTGGTGGCACCGATCACCGGCAGAGCGAGAACGGCTCCGCCGGCAGTCACGGCGGCGAGGCCGCGGCGCAGCGAGGTGGACGGGGAACGACGGTGCTTACCCTGTGCGGGCATGGGGGATTTCCTCTCCGGCGCCTGCGAGGTGAGCTGTCGGGTTCAGACGGGAGATGTCTGGCCGCACGGTGGTGCGACTTCACCCCAAGCCGTTCCGGTCACGGATCGGCGACTTACCTGGTTCCCCCGCTCCTGCCGTGCGTGAGTGGGTTTCGGATTCCTGGACGGCGGCAGGATTCGGCGTTCCGTCCGGATTGACCGTGACCGTAGGCGAGAAACGTCGGACAGAACAAGCCCGCATTCCGCTTTGCCTTTCCCCCGCAAGATCGAATGAGGGAATTCCCGGACCGGGCCGCGCCGTCACGGCGTCAACTTTCTTCGCACAGAAGGGAACCGAGACCTCCGCTTCCGCGTCCGCCCCCTCGGGCGTGACGCTCACCACTCCCTCGCGCCGATGGCGAAAACAAGCCTGAGCAAATGCCTCAGCAATCCCAATAGTCCCCTTCGGTGAATATCTCGACCAAAAGAACCAAAACGCCCATATAGGCATAGCGAAACGGACTAATCGGACGCCCGTGGCGGGGTCGGTCGAGAGGCCCGCCAGGGGATCGCTTACGGTGTGCGGTGGAGACTAGTAAGCCGACCCTTACCTCCGACGTACGCTGTACCTGCCCGCGTTCGCCCGCCCCGAAGGATCACCACGCCATGACACGCCCCGTCCGCGTCGCCATTGTCGGAGCCGGCCCCGCCGGTATCTACGCTGCGGACGCGCTGCTCAAATCCGAGGTCTGCCAGGACCCGGGGGTCTCGATCGACCTCTTCGAGCGCATGCCCGCGCCCTTCGGCCTGATCCGCTACGGCGTGGCACCCGACCACCCGCGGATCAAGGGCATCGTCAAGGCCCTCCACCAGGTGCTGGACAAGCCGCAGATCCGCCTCTTCGGAAACGTCAGCTACCCGCACGACATCGGCCTGGACGACCTGCGCTCGTTCTACGACGCGGTGATCTTCTCCACCGGCGCCGAGGCCGACCGGGCGCTCGACGTTCCCGGCATCCAGCTGGAGGGCTCCTACGGCGCGGCCGAGTTCGTCTCCTGGTACGACGGGCACCCCGAGGTCCCGCGCACCTGGCCGCTCGCCGCGGAGAAGGTCGCCGTTCTCGGCGTCGGCAACGTGGCCCTGGACGTGGCCCGCGTCCTGGCCAAGACCGCGGACGAACTGCTGCCCACCGAGATCCCGGACAACGTGTACCAGGGCCTCAAGGAGAACAAGGCGCTGGAGGTCCACGTCTTCGGACGGCGCGGCCCCGCGCAGGCCAAGTTCAGCCCCATGGAGCTGCGGGAGCTGGACCACTCCCCCAACATCGAGGTCATCGTCAACCCCGAGGACATCGACTACGACGAGGGCTCCATCGCGACCCGCCGGGAGAACAAGCAGGCCAACATGGTCGCGCAGACCCTGGAGAACTGGGCGATCCGGGACGTCGGCGACCGCCCGCACAAGCTGTTCCTGCACTTCTTCGAGTCCCCGGTCGAGATCCTCGGCGAGGACGGCAAGGTCGTGGGGCTGCGCACCGAGCGCACCGAGCTGGACGGCACCGGCAACGTCCGGGGCACCGGCACGTTCACCGACTGGGACATACAGAGTGTCTACCGTGCCGTCGGCTACTACTCGGAGGAGCTGCCCAAGCTCCCCTTCGACGTGGCCTCCGGCACGGTCCCGCACGAGGCCGGGCGCGTCATCTCCGGTGACGAGCACATGGCCTCGGTCTACGTCACCGGCTGGATCAAGCGCGGCCCGATCGGCCTGATCGGGCACACCAAGGGCGACGCCAACGAGACGGTCGCCTGCGTCCTGGAGGACCGTGCCGCCGGCCGTCTGCCCGAGCCGGCCACGCCGGCTCCGGAGGCC
Organism: Streptomyces sp. NPDC091649; assembly: GCF_044756785.1. NCBI lineage: Bacteria > Bacillati > Actinomycetota > Actinomycetes > Kitasatosporales > Streptomycetaceae > Streptomyces > Streptomyces sp. NPDC091649. The sequence continues at coordinate 2,838 of NZ_JBIVTR010000019.1, forward strand.
GTCGAAGCCTTCCTCCAGGACCGCGGCGTCCGGTACACGACGTGGGAGGGCTGGCACAAGCTGGACGCCCACGAGCAGGCGCTGGGCGCGGCCCGGGGCCGTGAGCGGATCAAGGTCGTCGAGCGCGAGGGCATGCTGGAAGCCTCCGGCGTCTCCGGGCCGGCCGAGCGCCCCGCCGGCGTCTGAGCGGCGGCACGCCCTCCGCGCGGCCGGACCCGGGGCCCTATGCCGAGCGCCCCGGGTCCGGCCCGCGGAACGTGCGCCCCGGCTCGGGTCCGGACGGCCCGGCCGCCGGGGGCCGGGCCGTCCGGGTCCGTGCCCAGCGGGCGGCGAGCAGGAGCGCGATGTCGTCGGGGCGGGCGGTCGCCGCTCTGGCCTCGTCGATGACCCGGTCGGCCGTGTCGGCCAGCGGGACCGCGCCGATGCGTTCGACGGTGGCGCGCAGCCGCTCGATCCCCTCGTCGATGTCCGTCCCCGGGCGTTCGATCAGCCCGTCCGTGAAGAGGGCGAGCATCGCCCCCGGTTCGAGGCGCAGCTCCGTGACCGGGTGGACCGCGTGCTCGTCGATCCCCAGCACGATGCCGCCCGGCAGGTCCAGCACCTCGGTCCGGCCGTCGGGCCGCCGCAGCACGGGCTGCGGATGCCCCGCCCGTACGGCGCGGGCCACGCCGGTCGCCGGGTCGAGGGCGACGTAGCAGCAGCTCGCGAACTGACCGGGGTCGAGGTCGATGAGCAGCCGGTTCGTACCGCTCATCACCTCCTGCGGATCGTGGTTGTTCAGGGCGAAGGCCCGTACCGCACTGCGCAGTTGCCCCATGGTCGCGGCGGCGGAGACACCGTGGCCCTGCACGTCGCCGATGATCAGGGCGAGTTCGTGCCCGGTCTCGATGACGTCGTACCAGTCGCCGCCCACGTCCATCCCCTGGGTGCCGGAGAGGTAGCGCCCCAGAGTGTCCACCCCGTCCACCTCGGGCAGCCGGTGCGGCAGCAGGGCGTCCTGGAGTCCGCGGGCGAGGGCCGCTTCGCTGTCGTAGCGCTGGGCGCGCTGCAGGGCCTGGGCGATGAGCCCCGCCAGTGCGGTCAGGACCGTACGCTCCTCGGGGCTGAAGCCGCGGGGCCGGTCGAAGCCGAGGATGCAGGAGCCGACGGGCCGCCCCGAGGCGATCAGCGGCAGGAACGCCCGCGCCCCCACGTCCGCGTCGATCGGGATGCCCGGATACGCCTCTGCCAGGCGCTGCATGGACTCGAAGAAGATCGGACGGCCCGTGGTCAGGGTCTCCACCCCCGGGATGCTGACGTCGAGCCCGACCCCGTCGAACCGGTCGAGGAACCCCTGGGGGAACCCCGTCTCCCAGGCCAGGTGGAGATGGCGCTCATTCAGCAGGTAGATGGCGAGCTGACGGCCGCCGAACGCGGGCAGCAGCTCCTCCGTGACCACCGCGGAGACCTGACGGGCCGTGACCGCCTCGGTCAGGGCGATGGCGAGGGCCACCGGCCGGTACAGCGCGGAGGAGCGGTCGGCGGTCGACCCGATGCCCAGCCCCGGGGAGGTGACGGAACCGGGGGCGTAGGCCGGCCGGCCGGTCTCCTGGAGGACGACGCTCACCCCGTCGTGACCCGGGTACAGGGACACCGAAAGCCAGTGCGAGGGCGGGCGGCGGGCGAGGAAATGGGCCGGCTCACCGGCGATCAGCGCGGCCCGGTAGTGGTCCTCGTGGGCCTCGTGCCCGAACCACGGCAGGGCCTGCCACACGATCTGGCCGACGAGCTCAGCCCGGGAGTGGCCGAGCAGCTCCTCGGCGAGGCCGTTCGCGTAGGTGATCCGGCCCAGCCTGTCGAGGGAGAGGATGCCCCGGGGCAGTCGGTCGGCGGCTTCCGGGGTGACGGGTTCCGCACCGAGGTCCACCAGGAAGCCGCTGAGACGGCCGGTGGACACATCGCCCTCCGGGAGCGTCCGACGGCCGGACAGCTCCAGCAGACGGGACCGGCCGTCGGGGCCGCGCAGCCGCATGCGGCGGACCACGGGTCCGGCCGATTCCACCGTCCGGCGGGCCAGCGCCCACAACCCGTGCACATCCTCCGGGACCAGCCGTTCGGCGAGCGCGTCGACGGTGCCGGGGAAGGCGGCGGGCTCGAAGCCGAGGATCGCGCAGAGTTCGTCGTCGGCGGAGACCCGCCCGGATCCCGGATCCCAGTCGAAGCGGCCGATCCGCACCGGGGGCGTGACGGCGGCGGGCAGTTGCACGGGGGCCGGCTCGCCCTCCCATCCGCAGTCGACGCCCCGCGCCTCCAGATCGGTGAGCGCGGCCCCGAGCCGTCGGCCGAGGCGGTGCAGCCGGTCGCCGTCGGCGGGGGCGACCGGCCGCCCCGGCGTGGAGGGCCGCAGGACCGCCAGCACGCCCAGGGGCCCCCGGGGGCCGGCGACCGGCACCCACAGCGATCCGAAGGGGAAGGGCAGCCCGGCCATCAGCTGGGGGAACCGGCGCATCGCCTCCTCCGCGTCGGAGAGCAGCACGGGCCGCCCCGAGCGGTAGACCTCGGACACCGGGAAGGGCCGGTTGACCTGCACCCGCCACCAGGGGCGGAACAGCGGGGCCGGCAGGCCGGCGAGCATCGCGAGCCGCAGCAGTCCGGGCGTCCTGCCGCGCAGATAGACGCCGCCCGCGTAGCCGTCGCCCGACTCGACGGCGCTCACGAGGGCCTGCGCCAGTTCGAGGGACAACGCGTCGGGCACGCGGCCGCCCCCCTCCTGCCCGGCTGCGGCCCCGTCTCCGTCGGGCGGGGGATGCCGCGTCGTACCGTGCCGGGTCACACAGTCAGCATGCTCCCGGTACGGGGTGGCCCGCACCTCCGGCGACCGGCCGCCCCGGCCGCCGGTCGCCGCGGGGTGTCAGTGCAGCTTGGCGACGGCGGTGCGGGTCGTCTTCCCGAACCCCTCCAGCGGTGCGCCGTCCAGTTCGCCCAGCTGCCCCCACTCGACGACGGTCACCGTCCGGCCGTCCCGGCCCACGGAGTAGAGCCCGATGTCGGTGGAGCCGACCTCCGGGTGGGACGTGTCGATGCTGTAGACGTGCGCGCCCTCCTCGATGTCGATCCGACCGTGGTACAGCGCCTCCCCCTCCAAGCCGGGGTTCTGCTCCTTGAGCCGGTCGAGGCAGGTCTCCAGGGCGCCGCGGAGTTCGGCGGCGAGCGTCCTGGCCCGGGCGGTACTGGCGGCGACCGTGATGGTCTGGCGGGCGCCGGTGTCCAGCTCGGTGCGGAAGTCACGGTGGCGGGTGCCGGCCGTCGGGGTGGTCCCGGCGGTGCACACCGACCCATCACCGGGCACTCCCTGGCGTACGGGACCGGCCGTCCAGGGGGTGAGCGAGGCGGGCAGCTGGCCGGCGCTCAGGAACTTCGGCGGAGCGGGAGCGGGGGCCGGCGCCGCCGCGGCGGGCGCCTGGGCCAGGGCGGTGACGGCCAGGCCGGTGGCCGCGGCGGTCAGGAGTGCGGTGCGAAGAGTGCGCATGGTGGCTTTCCCCGTTTCGGAGAGGTGCGGTCAGGTGGTCGTCCGGCGTCGTTCCGCGTCGTACGGAGCCCGGTGATGAGCGGTACGGCGGCGGTACGGGAACGGCATCAGCGTGGGCCGCCGCCCCGGATGCGGACAAGCACGACATGGCTTCCCGCCGGGCTGGAACCGTCCCACCCCCCGGTGACGTGGGTGTTCTCGGAGGGCTGGAACGCCCTGCTGGAACGGCGGCTGGGAGGTCGAGCGGGTTGGTTGACGCCGAGGGGGCCGCACGGGCGGCGCTGGCGGAGCGGATGAGCGCGCTGCGGGAGGGGTCGGGTCGGACGTACGCGTCGCTGGCCCGCCGCATCGGGGTCAGCGGCTCGACGTTGCACCGGTACTGCACGGGGCGGACGGTGCCCGTGGAGTTCGCCCCCGTCGAGCGGCTGGCGCGGTTGTGCGGTGCGCCGGCCGGGGAGCGGGAGGCGCTGCACCGTCTGTGGATCCGGGCGGACGGCGAGCGTCTCGGCCGGCCGGGGGCCGCGGAGACGGAGCCGGTGGTTCCGGTGGGCACTCCGGCCGGGGGGCCGGCGTCGCCCGGGAGGCGGGAGCCGGACCGCGCCGCCGGGGGCGCTCCCGGAGTCCGGTCGTTCGAGGGCCCCGGGCCGGCCGGCGACGAGACGCCTCGCCCCATGGCGTCCGCGGGTTCCCGGGACGCGGCCACGCGCGGGAGCGGGCCTCCCCGCCGGCCCGTGCGGGGGCCGCGGCGGGCCCACCGGTACGGGCAGGGGCTCGGAATCCTGGCCGTGGCGGCCCTCGTCCTCGCCCTGGTCGCGGCCTTCGGAGACGCGGGTCCCGCGGGTCCGGGTCCGTCGGTGGCACAGCGCCCGGGCGCGCCCCCGGCCCTCGCTCCCGAGCCCTCCGCCTCCGGCTCCGTCGCGCCCGCCAAGCCCCGGACTCTCCCGAGCGGGGCCGCTCGGGAGACTCCGTCCGCGAGTCCCCTGCCCACCGTGCCGTCCGGCACCGGTCCGCGCGCCGAGGTGCTGCCTGCGCCGTCCGGATCCACCTCGGGGCCGGCAGACGGGCGGACGCCGTTCACCTGGACCGTCGACGGTCACGTCTGGAAGAACGGCTGCGACCACTCCTACCTCCTCGACCGGGCTCCCGCCGCCGTCCCGCCACCGCCGGCCGAGGCGGACGCGGCGGCCTGGGCCGGCGCCCTCGGCGCGGTGCACGCGGGCGAGATGGGTGTGCGGATCACGCTCCAGGGCCGGGACGAGCGGGCCGTGGTGCTGGAGGCCCTGCGGATCCGGGTGGTCGAGCGCCGGCCGGCGGCGGAGGGGCGGGTCTACCGGATGAGTTCCGGCTGCGGCGGGGCGCTCACTCCGAGGACCTTCGACGTGGATCTCGACGCGCCGCGCCCCGTCGCCCGCTCGGTCGCCGGCAACGACTCGGGCGAGCCCATCGCGGCGGTCGCCTTCCCGTACAGCGTCTCGGTCACCGATCCCGAGGTCCTCCTGCTCACCGGCCGTACGGTCGGCTGCGACTGCGACTGGTACGCGGAGCTGGCCTGGAGCAGCGGCGGCCGGTCCGGCACGGTGCGCGTCGACGACGGCGGACGGCCGTTCCGTACGAGCGGGGTACGGGGGCGGCCCGTGCTCGACCACGACACCGCCACCGGCCGCTGGGCGCCCGTCGGGGCGGCCTCGTGACGTGGTGGCCGCCCGGGCGCCCGGAGGCGTGCGGGGGCGGATGCGCCCATGCTGGTGGGGCGGGCGGCGTGCCCGCGGGCCGGAGGGCCGCAGACGCTCCTGGTGGAGGTGCCGATGGACCCCGTCACCGCCCTGCGGCGGATCGCCTTCCTGCTGGAACGCTCGCAGGCCGCCACCTACCGGGTGAAGGCATTCCGTACGGCCGCCGCCGCCGTGGAGGCGATGGCCGCCGGGGAGGTCGGTGAGCGGGCGGCCGGACAGTCCCTGGAGCGGGTCGCCGGGATCGGGCCCCGCACGGCCGGGGTGATCCAGGAGGCGTTGGCCGGCGAGACGCCCGGTTATCTCGTCCGGCTGGAGGAGGAGGCCGCGGCAATGCCGCCCCCCGAGAAGGGCCGGGACCTCTTCCGGCGGCTGACGGGCGACTGCCATCTGCACTCGGACTGGTCGGACGGGGGCAGTCCGATCGAGGAGATGGGCCGGACCGCCGCGGAGCTGGGGCACGCCTGGGCGGTCCTCACCGACCACTCGCCCCGGCTGACGGCCGCGCGCGGCCTGTCGCCGGAGCGGCTGCGGGAGCAGCTGGCGGTGGTCGCGCGGCTCAACGAGGAGTGGGCCCCCTTCCGCCTGCTGACCGGGATCGAGTGCGACATCCTTCCGGACGGCTCGCTCGACCAGGAGCCCGAGCTGCTGGAGCGGCTGGACATGGTGGTGGTCTCCGTCCACTCCAAACTGCGGATGGACCCCGGCCCGATGACGCGGCGGCTGGAGGCCGCGGTGCGCCACCCCCGGGCGGATGTGCTCGGCCACTGCACGGGGCGGCTGCTGGCCGGGCGCGGGCGTCCCGAGTCACGGTTCGACGCCGACCGGGTCTTCGCGGCCTGCGCCGAGGCCGGGACGGCGGTGGAGATCAACTGCCGTCCGGAGCGGCGGGATCCGCCCCTTCGGCTGCTGCGCGCGGCCGTCGCGGCGGGGGCCCTCTTCGCGATCGACACGGACGCGCACGCCCCGGGGCAGCTCGACTGGCAGCGTTCGGGGTGTGCCCGCGCCGAGGAGTGCGGGGTGCCTGCGGACCGGGTGGTGACGACCTGGAGCGCGGAACGGCTCCTGAAATGGGCCGCCTGACCCTCCCGCACGCGTCCGCCCGCCGCCCGGAGGAGCGGTAGGCCCTCCGGACGGCGGGCGGACGGGCGTCGGCAGGCTACTTCTCGGGGTGGATGTCCCCGGCCGCCATGGCGCTCTGCTGCTCGCTCCGGTCCCGGATCGTCCGGGACTTCTTCTCCAGCCGCTCGCGCTCGTGCGGGTCGCTCGCGCGCTCCGCGGCGTCGGCGAGCTGCTGGGCCTTCTCACGCATCTGCCGAGCCAGGTCGGCGGGTTCGTCCGAACCGCTCATCATCACTCCTTGGACGCTGGGACTCTGCCCCCAGCGAACCAGCCACCGGCCGCATCCGCATCCCGCGCGGGCGGTCAGACGGGCTGCCGGCCCAACCGGCGCAGGAGCGCGCGCAGCCGGGGATGGCGCGCGTGCGCCTCCGCCGAGCGGCGGTCCAGCTCCTCGCCGAGGCGCTTGGTGCGCTCCTCGATGTCGAGTTCGGCCAGCACCCGGTCGACCTCGGCGAGGAGCGCGCCGTGCAGCTGCCACTGGCGCGGGTGCTCCTGGACGTCCTCCAGCAGCAGGTCGGCCACCCGGTCGCGGGTCGCGCGGCTGCGGAGGAGCGCGTCGGAGAGCTGGTCCTCCGCAGCCTCCGCGTCGGCGGCGAGCTGGGTCGTGACCAGTACGGCGAAGCTCTCGATCGCCTCGGCGAGGTGGCCGAAGAGCTCCTGGAGCAGTTCCGTCACATCGTCCGGGAACAGCGACTCCTCGGTGCGGGCCTTCGCCAGGTCGGTGAGGGTGCGGGACAGGACGCGCAGGACCACGGCGCAGATCTCCAGCGTGTCGAGCCCGGTGCGCAGGACGACCCGGGGGAGCAGCCCTTGTCTCACCCTGGGGTTGAGGGTGAGACTTTCCTCGGCCTGTCGCAGGGAGGCGTCGACGTCCACGATGTCGTGGTCGAGTCGGCGGGCCTCGTGGAGCCGGGCGGCGGCCCGGGAGACGGGGTTGTTCCCCACGACTTCCTCGCCCATGCTGCGCAGCATCGTGCCCATCCGGGCGGCCAGCGACTCGATGGAGGAGCCGGCCGAGCCGACCCAGACGGGCGGGGCGAGGAGCAGGTTGAACAGGAGCCCGACGACGGCGCCGATCAGCGTCTCCCACACCCGGTCCCAGGCGGTGTCGGCGACCTGGGAGACGCCGAGGACCAGCATCGCGCTGATCGCCACCTCGGGCACGAACTCGTTGACCCGTACCAGCCGCCCGATCAGCAGCGCGGTGAAGATCGTGAGGCCGAGGCTCCACCAGCTCAGCCCCACCAGAGAGCTGAAGGCGCTGGCGATGAGGACGCCGACGACGACCGCGTTGACTCGGCGGATGCCGGTGGTGAGGGTCGCGTACAGGGTCACCTGGACGACCAGGAGCGCGGTGAGGGGCGCGGTCAGCGGAGCCGGCTCGGGCAGCGCCCAGACGGCCACGGAGTAGGCGATGACGGCGGCGGCCGTCGAGCGCAGCGTCTGCACCCCGGCGGGTTCGGTGGTGCGTTGCACGAGCTTGACGACGGGGGCGGAGACTCGGGGCATTCCTTGACGGTGCCCGAATTCCCGCGCCGCGGCACTCCCCCGGCCGGGGCTCCGCCGTACGGCCCCGCGCCCGGGGGCATCCGGACGGCGTGCGCGGGGGCGCGGTCGGAGAGACCCTGGAGGCATGGCTGTTCTGTTGAACCCCCCAGGAGAGACACCGCCGGCCGAGGGCTCCATCGGCGAGGCCCACGAGGAACGCCCGGACGGGGGGCTGTGGGAGCACCCCGGCCTCTGGACCGCCCTGATCGTCCTGGGAGCGCTGGTGGTCGCCGGCTTCTTCCTCGCCCGGATCTTCGGTTACGGGTGAGCGGCGAGGCTTCCGCGTCGGCGCGTCGGATCACCGACGCGCTGCTGGAGGAGCATGGCCGGACGTATGCGGCGGAGGCGGGCATCCGGTTGCGCGACACGCCGCAACCGCTGTACCAGCTCCTGGTGCTGAGCCATCTGCTGAGCGCCCGGATCCGCGCCTCGGTCGCCGTGGCCGCCGCGCGGGCGCTGTTCGCGCACGGTATGAACACCGCGCGCCGGATGGCCGACGCGACGTGGCAGCAGCGTGTGGACGCGTTGGGCGAGGGCGGTTACCGCCGCTACGACGAGCGGACCTCCACCCAGCTCGGTGAGGGCGCGCACCTCGTCCTCGACGCCTGGAAGGGCGACCTGCGCCGGCTGCGCGCGGAGGCGGACGGCGACGGTGACGCACTGCGGGCGGGGCTCCGGCGCGTTGGGGGAATCGGGCCGGCCGGTGCCGACATCTTCGTGCGCGAGGTCCAGGACGTCTGGCCGGAAGCCGGATTCCGGGTCGGCGAGAAGGGCCTCCAGGGAGCCGAACGGCTCGGTCTGCCCACCTCCCACGGCGGGCTGTCGGAGCTGGCGGGCGACCGGAGCCGGGCCGCGTTCGCCGCCGCACTGGTCAGGGCGGCCCTGGACCGCGAGATCGTCGAGTCGGTCGGGGAAGCGGCTCGCGCCCGGAAGTGAGCCGGACGCCGCCGACCGGGCCCCGGCGTCCGGGAGCTGCTTTCGCGCGGGCACCCGTCCCGCGTGGGCGGGCTGGGCCGACCACCGGCAGGCGCCGCGGCTCGGGAGGACGGATCGGACGGGCGAAGAGGCCCGCGCCCCCGACGACGGTGCGGGCCTCTCGCCGCTTCTCTCAGCGGCCGGAGGCCGCCCGCCCCGCGCGGGCCCGGGCCTCCTCGCGGCGGGCCTCGGCCTGTTCCCTCCTGCCTTCGGCCTTGAGGCGCTCGTCCTCCAGGGCGATGCCGTCCGATTCCTTGATCATGCCTTTGAGCCGCCGCGCCCTGGCGCGTGCGATCTCGGTGCTCTTGCCCACAGCTGCCTCCATGCCGCCAGGGAGATACGCGTATCTCCCTCCACTATGCATACCCGCGGGGCAGAACGCAGGGGGCCACGGCCCCTCACCTTCAAGTCGTCGTGGGAAGGCGAGGGGCCGTGGCCGCCGTGCGTCGCAGGCGGGCGGGCGCGCGAGGACGGGTCCTACAGCAGGGGGTCCTCGTCCTCGTCCGGCCCGCCGCCCTCGACCCGCAGCGCGAGGTCCTGGAGGACGTCCGCCGACGACACGTCGGTCTGCCCGGAGTCGTGGACCTGCGCCAGCATCGTGAACGCGAGGGTGAAGGCGCTCACGAGCTGTTCGACCGCACCGCCGACCTCACGCCCGACGACGGTGACCACGTCCTCGACGGAGAAGTCGTCGGGGATGGCGATGTGGGGCATCGTCTCGTTCAGCAGGGCCGTGACGGCGCCCGCTCCCGCGTCCATGTCTTCCCGTTCGAGGTCCGCCTCCAGCAGACGCTGCATTTCGCGCGCCTCCGTGAGGATGCCGATCACGCGCTTCACGACTTCCCGTTGCTCCATGGGCGCGAGCATAGGGCGTGCGGCCCGGTCGCAAGGTCCGGTCGAGTTGACTTGCCTCCGGTTGCCGCAGCGCTTTCGCGGCCGAGAAGGGGCAGGTCCATGGAGTGTGACCCGACATCGTCCACCGTCGAATAGGCCCCGGGAGCGGGCTCTCCGGGAGTTCCCGGAGGAGCCGCGCCTTTTCAGCCGTTCCCGTCCGGTGGGCGGACGAGGTGCCCCGGGCGCTTCGTGCGCGAGCGGTTCTCCCGCATCGCCCGGCGGATTCCGGCCGCCGTGGAACGCGCGTGTTCCGGAGTCGCCGTGTGGTCGGCCACCGAGGTGACGAAGCGGTGCAGCGGCTGCCGGCAGCGGGTGCACGGGGTGTCGGTGGTGAGGAGGTAGCCGTCCTCGCACTGCGGGTCGGCGCACGAGCCGGGCCGCAGGAGCTGCTCCGCGATGTCCTGGGCGCTCCACCGGCGGTGGCCGTCCTCGTCCTTCTCTCCCAGGGCGTGTGCCCAGCGCAGGTTCCAGCGGCGTTCGACGCGCTCGCGCAGGAGGCCGGCGCTGCGGACGGCGAGTTCCTGGTGGATGAGGTCGTGCACCGTGCTGGGCAGCCGGCCGCCGAGAGCCTGGAGGAGCTGGGGCGGCAGCGCCTGGAGGACGTAGCCGGGCGGGTTGCTCCGGGCGCTCTCCCGCCAGCGGTCGCAGGCGCAGGACCCGTCGGGGCGTTTCGGGGCGTGGCAGCGGCCGCACAGCCCGCGGCACTCGGCGCACAGCCCGCCGTCGAGCCCGTCCAGATACGGCGCGGGCGCCCGGCCGCACTCGTGGCAGCAGGCCGCGCACGGCCCGCAGAGCCGCTCGTTGCCCGCCTTCGTCGTCCAGGTCCGCAGCTGGCACCGGCAGCACAGGCCGGTGTTGCAGTACTCGTGGTGGGCGGCGCCCGCGTGCCGGCCGGAGGGCGGAAATGACATCTGCCCATTGTGCGGGATGTCCGGGCACGGCGTGGACCGGCCGCCGGCGCCGGCGGTACCCACGCCGGGGCCGGATGCGGGGCGGGGGGGTGACAGGGGCGGGGCGGGTGTCAGGGGTGGAGGCCGCTGACCAGGTCGGCGGTGGCCCCGACACTGTCGTGGATGGTCGGCGCCATGCTCGTGCCGGCCAGGAAGAAGCCCAGCAGGACACAGACCAGTGCGTGCGAGACCTTCAGCCCGCCGTTGCGCAGGAAGATCACTGCCAGGATCAGCATGAGCAGGACCACTGAGATCGAAACGGCCATGGCCAACCTCCTCCGCCGCGCCGGATTTGCGGCTTTCGGCCGCCAGTGTGGCGCAGCGGAGGGGCTGTCCGGCGCACTGGCGTGTCCGCCGAACGGGTACATCCCGGCCGGCGGAGGTTACGGGGCCGGGGCGCGGTCACCGCGAGCGCGGAGGAAGCGTTCGAGTCCGGCCAGGTCGTCGGTGTTGAGGTGGTCGACCCCGGCGGCGAGCAGTTCGGACCAGACGGCCTCGCGTTCGGGGCCGGGCAGGTCGGGTGTGGCCCAGAAGCGGATGCGGCGGCCTTCGCGGTGGGCGGTGGTGACGAGAGTGCGGAGCCGGTCGCGCTCGGCCCGGGGAAAGGGGCCCGCGCCGAGCCAGCCGAAGCTCCGGGTCCAGTTGGCGCTGACGAGCGGGGCGAACGAGGCGGGCGCCGCGGTGCCGAGGTCGTCGAGGCGGCCGTCGTAGAACGCGTACCGGGTGCGCTGCGCCTCCATGGGGGCCCGGGCGGCGCGGTCGCCGGAGATCACCGGAGTGAGGGCGCCGGGGCGGACGCGGCCGTGGCTGTAGCGGGTGAGGATCCGGTGGTGGCGGCGCAGCTGCCGGTCCAGTTCCTGGTAGGCGGCGACGCCGTCGGCCTTGATGTCGATGAGGAGTTGCAGCGGGGCGCGGTGGTGCGGGCGGACAGCGCCGTGCCCCGCGCGGACCAGGGCGGCGAGCGGGTCCAGATAGAGCGAGGCGAGAGTGCGAGTGGGGTCGAGCGTGGCGGGCTCGTGGGCCACGAGCAGCTCCCCGTCGACGAGGAAGACGTCCGCCTCGACGCTGGTGAACCCGTGCGCGAGCGCGTCGTGCAGCGGCCGGGGGTGCAGGTAGTCGTTGTGCGCGTGGGCGTGGCGCAACGGCCGCGGGCCGCGCGGGCGGGCGGGTGCGGCGACCGCCGTCGCGGTGGGGACGGCGACGCCCGCGGCGACGGTGGCGAGGGCGACCGTGAGCGCGCGGCGGCGGGTGGTACGGGCCATGGGGACTCCCTGGGCGGCGGACGGGCGGGGTGGACGGTCGCGTCGAGTATGGAGTCGCACCGGCTCAGCTGGGCAGGTACCTGCCAAGAGTTGGCCGATCCGTCGCCCCTCGGTCGACCGGGCCGCATACGTTGTTCGCCGTGGCCGCCGCGGTCGGGCCGGCCCTAGCCCGTGCCGTTCGCCGGCCACCGGCGTCCCGCCGGCCCCTGTGCGCGCGGGGTGTTCAGGCGGCCGCGACGCGCTCGCTTCCGGCGCTCCGCTCACCCCAGCGGACCGTCCGGTCGCACCAGCGCTCCAGCAGCACCCGGTCGTGGCCGACGGCCAGCAGCGCCGCCCCGGACTCCGAGCGGTAGCGCTCGACCACGGCGACCAGGGCGGCGGTCGTCGACGCGTCGAGCATCGCGGTCATCTCGTCGCAGATCAGCAGCCGGGGCCGGAGCACCAGGGCCCGTGCCAGACAGGCCCGCTGGAGCTGACCGTCGCTGACCGCGTGCGGACGGCGCTCCAGCAGCTCCTCGGAGAGGCCGACCAGCGGAGCCAGTTCCGCCACCCGCCCGGGCACGTCCCGCCGGCGCCCGGTGGACCGCAGCGGCTGGGCGATCAGCTCGCGCAGGCTGAGTCGGGGGTCGGCGGAGAGCCGGGGCTGCTGGAAGACGACGCCGACGGCCGTGCGCTGTTCGCGCGGGGCCCGGTGCCGCCAGCCGCGTACGACCGTGCCGTCGAGGGTCATGGTTCCGGCGTCCGGGCGGTGCAGCAGCGCGGCGACCTTGGCCAGGGTGGACTTGCCGCAGCCGCTGGGGCCCAGCAGCCCGACCGCCTCGCCCGCGGCGACGTGCAGGGACACCTCGCGGACGACGGGGTCGCGGCGGTCGTATCCCGCGGTGATCCGGGTCAGCTCAAGCATCGGCGGCCTCCTTGACGGCGTGCGCCTCGACGGTCAGCGCGTGGTGGCAGGCCAGGTCCGCTGCGAAGACCGGAGGCTCCTCGGTGCAGCGGGCGTCCGCGTACGCGCAGCGGGCGGCGAAGGCGCAGCCCCCGGGCAGCGCCCCCAGCTCCGGCGGCATACCGGGAATCGGGGCGAAGTCCCGCTCGGGCAGGGCGTCCAGCAGACCCTTGGCGTACGGGTGGCGGGGCCCGGGAGCGCCGAAGAAGCGCGGGGCGTCCGCGATCTCGACGATCCGGCCGGCGTACATGACGGCGACCCGGTCGGCGACGCGTTCGGCGGCGGCCAGGTCGTGGGTGATGATCAGCAGCGCCCGGCCCTCGTCGGTGTGGCGGCGCAGTTCGTCCACCGTCCGCTCGACGAGGTCCCGGTCGAGTCCGGTGGTCGGTTCGTCGGCGAGCAGCAGCGGGGCGTCGCCGATCAGGGCGAGGGCGGTCGCGGCCCGCTGGGCGAGGCCGCCGGAGAGCTCGTGCGGGTAGCGGTCGAGGTGGCTCTCGGGGAACGAGGCCCGGGCCGCGGCCACGACGGCGGCCGCGCGCCCGGCACTCCCCCGCGCCCCGGTCAGCTCGCGCAGGCTCTCCTCCAGCTGGGCCCGGACGGTGCGCACCGGGGTGAGGTGGGCGGCGGGGCTCTGCGGTACGAGGCCGATGCGCCGCCCCCGTACGGTGCGGGCGAGGGTGCGCTCGTCGGCGGTGAGCAGGTCGGTGTCCCCGCCGAGCACCGCGCTCCCGGTGGTCGCCGCGTTGGCGGGCAGCAGTCCGAGCAGGGCGGAGGCCAGGACGGACTTGCCGCAGCCGCTCTCGCCGACCAGGGCCACGCACTCCCCCGGCGCCACGGCGAAGCGGGCGTCGCTGACCGCGGCGATGTCCCGGCCGCCGCGCATCCGGAAGCGGACGGAGAGGTTCTGGACGTCGAGGACGGGCGCACCCGTGTTCTCGCGGGCGTCGGTCACAGCATCAGCTCCGATTTCCGGCGCGGATTGATCCGGTCGCGCCACGCTCCGGCGAGTCCCGCGAGGGCGAGGGTCGGGATGATCAGGAAGAGACCGGGGAAGAGGGTGGGCCACCAGTCCCCCGCGAGCAGCGAACCGCGCGCGGACTGGACGAGATTGCCGAGGCTCGCCTGATGGGCCGGGAGCCCGAGCCCGAGGAACGACAGGGCGGACTCGTGCCACATCGCGTGCGGCACCATCAGCACTGCCGCCAGACCCGCTTGCGGGAGGACGCCGGGCAGCAGGTGGCGCACGATGACCCGGGTGCGGGAGGCCCCGCCGGAGACGGCCGCGTCGATGAAGGGGCGCGAACGCAGCGAGAGCACCTCGGAGCGGACGATCCGGGCGGTGGACAGCCAGTGCGTCAGGGCGACGGAGACGATCACCGGCCAGACGCCGGGCCGGAACATCGCGACGATGAAGATGCCGAGCAGCAGATGCGGGACGGAGGACAGGGCGTCGACGACGCGCATGACGACCCGGTCGGTCCAGCCGCCGAACGCCCCGGCGAGCGCTCCGATCGCGGTGCCGATGACGGTGGCGGTGAGAGCCGCGACCAGGCCGACGAGCAGGGACACGCGCAGGCCGTAGACGCAGCGCAGCAGGAGGTCACGGCCGACGTCGTCGGTGCCGAACGGATGGGACCAGGACGGCGGGTCTAGCTTGTTGGCCAGGTCGACGGCCTGCTGGTCGAGCTGGGCCAGCGGCGGGACGACGAGGACGGCGAGCACGACGGCGACGACGATCGCCGCCGAGGCGGCGATGCGGACGCGGCGCGTGGTGCGGCCGGGGAGGGCGAGCGCGGTCTCAGCCATCGAAGGCCACCCGGGGGTCGGCGAGCCCGTAGAGGAGGTCGGAGAGCAGGTTGCCGAGCAGGACGGCCGCGGTGGCGAGCACCGTGAGCGCGGCGAGCAGGGAGAAGTCGACCGACGTGGCCGCCTCGACCGTGGCGGCGGCGATGCCGGGCCAGCTGAAGACCGTCTCCACGAGGAGCGCGCCGGTGATGAGTTCGGGCACGCGGGAGCCGATCAGGGTGAGCATCGGCAGCATTCCGGAGCGCAGGGCGTGGCCGAGGAGCACGGTGCGCTCGCTCAGTCCCCGGGCGCGGGCGCCGCGCACCGGGTCCTCGGCGAGGGCGTCGGCGACGCCTTGGCGTACGTACAGGAAGAACCACGGCAGCTGGGAGACGCCGAGGACGGCGGCGGGCAGCACGAGGTGGGAAGCGACCTGTCCGAAGGTGACGACCTCGCTGGCGGCGTCGGTGAGCCCGCCGGCCGGGAGGACGTCCAGCTTCAGGGCGAAGAACCAGATGGCCAGGAGCCCGAGCCAGAAGGCGGGGGCGGCCTCCAGGGTGTACGCGGCGGAGCTGACGCACCGGTCGAGCCAGCCGCCGGGCCTGCGGGCGGCGAGGACCCCGAGGCCGGTGCCGAGCAGGATCGCGACGAGGAAGGCGGTGGCGGCGAGGAGGACGGACCAGCCCATGCGCTCCGCGATGACGTCGGCGACCGGCTGGCGCATGACGCTGGAGTCCCCGAGATCGCCCTGGAGCGCCGAGGTCAGCCAGTCCCACCAGCGGGCGACGAGCGGCCGGTCGACGCCGAGGTTGGCTCGCAGCTGGTCGAGGTTCTCCTGCGACGCGGTGAGCCCGGCGGTGCCCGCGTATGCCTTGACGGGATCGAAGGGGGACGCGGCGGCGACGGCGAAGACGCCGAAGGTGACGACGCCGAGCACGGGGACGGCGAACAGGGCCCGCCGCCCCGCCATCCGCGCCATCGGCCCCCAGGGGAGGCGGCGGCTCACTTCTTCGAGCCCCCGGCGCCCTCGGTCGACCACTTCTCGACGTTCCACCAGGGACCGGAGGCCAGCCCGTGGTCGTGCGGCTCGACCTGGGTGGTGAGGGGGCCGAAGCGGTCGTCGACGACGTAGAGGTGGTCGATGTGGGTGAGGAAGGTGTAGCCCGGGTTCTTCACCAGTTCGCGCTGGACGGTGTCGTACGCCTTCTTGCGCTCGGCCTTGTCGCCGCTCCTGCGGCCCGCCTCGATCGCGGCGTCGACGGCCTCGTTGTCGTACCAGGCCATGTTGTTGAAGCCGTCACCGGCGAGGGAGGACTTCAGCAGGGTGTACTGGTCGAAGTCGGGGTCGGCGGGCGAGCCGCCGCCCGCGAGCACCGCGTCGTGCTTCATCCGGGGCTCGATGACCTCCCAGCTTCCGGCCTCGGCGGTGATGGCGATGCCGGCCTTCTTGGCGTCGGAGGCGTAGGCGAGGGCGTGCTCCTGGCGGAGCTTGTCGCCGGTGAGGTACCAGAGCGGGAAGGCGGCGCGGACGCCGTCCTTGACCCGGACGCCGTCCTTGCCCGGCTTCCATCCGGCCTCGTCCAGGATCTTCTTCGCGGCGGCGAGGTCGTGGGGGCGCTCGGTGCCCTTCGTGAACCACTCGCTGTCGGTGGGGACGGGCCCGTAGGCGGGCTTGCCGTCGCCGTTGAGGATGGCGTCGACCATGGCCTCGCGGTCGACCGCGAGGTCGAGGGCTCGGCGCACGGCGGTGTCGCCGGCGACCTTGTTGTGGGTCGGGAGGGTCACCGTGCGGTAGTCGTACGTGGTGGCGGTGTAGGTCTTCTTGCTCCGGTCGTCCGCGAAGCCCTTGGCGAGGTTCGGCGGGAGGATCGCGCCGTCGAGGTCTCCGGAGCGCAGCCGGGTGGCGCGCACGTCGTCGTCCTTGATGACCGCCATGGTGAACTTCTTCACCTCGGGTTCGCCGCCCCAGTAGTGGGGGTTGGCGGTGAAGCTGAGCTTCTCGCCCTTGGACCACTTGGTCAGGACGTAGGGCCCGGTGCCGACGGGGCGGGTGGTGAAGGCCCCGGTGTTGACGTCCTGCTCGCCCGCGATGTGCTGGGGGGCGATGGGCAGGACGGTGCGCTGGGCGAACGGCGCGTAAGGGTACTTGAGCGTGAAGAGGACCGTGTCCTCGCCCTTCGCCGTGACGTCCTCGACGGCGTCCAGCTCGGTGCGGGAGGCGTTGTTGGTCTTCTCGTCCAGGATGGTGCGGTAGGTGAAGACGACGTCCTTGGCGCCGAACGGCTTCCCGTCGCTGAACTTCACGCCCTGGCGGAGCTTGTACGTGTACGTCAGGCCGTCGGCGCTGATCTCGGGGAGTTCGGCGGCGAGGGCGGGGCGGAGCCTCATGTCCGCGTCCAGGGTGAGCAGTCCGTCGAAGATCTTGGAGTTGCCGTCCTTGCCGTAGCCGAGCAGCGGGCTCAGGCTGTCGGGCTCGTAGGCGATGCCGACGACGGCCGAGGTGGACGCCGACCCGGATCCGTTCGTGGCGCTGTCCGGGTTCGAGCAGGCTGCGGCGGTCAGGGACAGTGCGGTCACCAGTGTGGCGGCGACCGCCCCCCGTATCGATCGGGCCGTCATACTCAGCACATCCCTGTTCAAGATCGACTGTTATTGCGAACAGCATGCAATTAAACAGCACGCAAAAGGCCCCGGTACACCCCGCCCCGACTGGCGGGACGCGTGCACCAGGGCCCTTACCACAGGGCATGGACTCTCAGAGGGACGGCCTCGCCCGCCTACGGCGAAGCGTCGGCCAGGTCGATGGTGAGCACGTCCTCGTCCCGCGCGGGGTGGTCGATCGTGATCGAGCCGTCCGCGCCGGCATAGGCTCCCGTCCCTCCGGTGATCGCGAAGACGTGGGACCACGGCTGAGCGTTCACCGGGGGCTCGGTCACGGCGGGAAGCGGCCGCTGGAAGGCCGTGGCAGCCGTGATCAGGCCGTCGTCGAGGCTCAGGACCAGCGTCGCCAGGACGAACGAGCCGTCCAGCCCCACGGCGACCGGCAGGCAGTGCGCGTTCTCGGTGCCGACGCGGTCGCCCTGCGCGTCCGACAGGTCGTACCGGACGAAGTAGGGGACGCCGGCCGTGAGGACGTCCGGGATGTTCGCACCCGTGCGCCTTCCGGTCAGGACGATCCTGCGGGCCGCCTTGCGCGCCGCGTGGGCAGGCCCGCCCGCCCCGGCGATCAGTCCCCCGGCGATGGTCGCCGCCGAGGCCAGTTGCAGCATGCTCCTGCGATCCCTGTCCGTCATTGCCCGCCTCACACCCTTGCCAGTCGTCTGCCCGAGCGCACGCGCGCCCCACGGACCAACGCCCACCGGGGCGGAACGGATCGCCTCGCACGCCCACATCACCGGATCGGACGAGCGGGCCGACGCTTCCGAGGGCGTTCACGGGCTACGCGGCCGGCAGCTCCACCAGTTCCGCGACAGCCTGCCGGTGGCCGCCCGCCGTGCCGTACGCGATCGAGTCGGCCTTGGCGCGCTTCAGGTACAGATGCGCGGGGTGTTCCCAGGTCATGCCGATCCCGCCGTGCAGCTGGACGCACTCCTCGGCGGCGTGGACCGCGACGCCCGAGCAGTACGCCTGGGCCACCGCGACCGCGAGCGGGGCCTCGGGACTGCCGGTGGCGAGCGCGTCCGCGGCGTTGCGGGCGGCCGCGCGGGCCGAGACGATCTCCAGCCAGAGCTGCGCCATCCGGTGCTTGAGCGACTGGAACGAGCCCACCGGCCGGTTGAACTGGTGGCGTTCCCGGGTGTACCGGACGGTCTCGGTCAGACACCACTCCGCGACGCCGAGCTGTTCGGAGGCAAGCAGTCCGGCCCCGGCGAGCAGCCCGCGCCGTACGGCGGCGGCGCTCGCCCCAGCGTCGGCCAGCGGGGTCCCGGCCGCCCCGGTCAGGGTGACGGCGGCCAGGGGGCGGGTCAGGTCGAGCGGGACGAGCGGCCGCACGACGGCGGCCGCGGCCTCGACGGCGTACAGGCCCTCGGGAGTCGGCACCAGCAGGACGTCCGCGACCGCCGCGTCGGCGACGCCGCTGACCGTCCCGGCCGGCGGGACGAGTGCCGTCTCCGCCCCGGCGGGCGGGGTCGCGAAGGGCACGGCGAGCACGGCCGTACGGGCGCCCGAGGCGAGCTCCCGCAGGAGCGCGGCGGCCGGGCCGTCCTCCCCGCCCAGTGCGAGCAGGGTCTCGGTGGCCACCACGGAGCTGGTCAGATACGGGGCGGGGGCGACGCTCCGGCCCAGTTCCTCCAGGACGACGGCGGCCTCGCGGTGGGACGCGCCCTGGCCGCCGAACCTCTCCGGTACGAGGAGTCCGGCCGCGCCGATGCCGCCGGCGAGCGATGCCCACAGCCGCGGGTCGTACGGCGTGGCGGACTCGGTCGCGGCGATCACCGTCGGCGCGTCGGCCCGGTCGGCGAGGAGGGCGCGCACGGCGGTGCGCAGGTCCTCCTCGTCCCTGGAGTAGAGCAGGTCGGGGGTGGCGGGGGGCTGGGCGGGCGCGGTCATCGGCTCAGGTCCTTCCAGGCGACGTCCTTGTCGTTGCGGGGCTCGGAGGGCAGCCCGAGGACGCGTTCGGCCACGATGTTCAGCAGGACCTCGCTGGTGCCGCCCTCGATGGAGTTGCCCTTGGAGCGCAGATAGCGGTAGCCCGCGTCCCGTCCGGTGAAGTCGACCAGTTCCGGGCGGCTCATGGTCCAGTCGCCGTACAACAAGCCCTCGTCGCCGAGCAGTTCGACTTCCAGGCCGCTGATCTCCTGGTTGAGGCGGGCGAAGGCGAGCTTCATGCCCGAGCCCTCGGGTCCCGGCTGTCCGGCGACGAGCTGCTGGCGCAGCCGCTCGCCGGTGAGCCGGGCGACCTCGGCCTCCACCCAGAGGGTCAGCAGGCGCTGGTGGGTGTCGGGGGTGCGCAGCTCGGGACGCTCTCGCCAGGTCTTCGCGACCGGACCGATCATGCCGCCCTCGCACGGGATGCGGGAGCCGCCGATGGAGACGCGCTCGTTCATCAGGGTGGTCTGGGCGACCTTCCAGCCCTCGCCGACGGGACCGAGGCGATGGCCGTCCGGAATGCGTACGCCGGTGAGGAAGACCTCGTTGAACTCGGCCTCCCCGGTGATCTGGCGCAGCGGCCGCACCTCGACGCCGGGATCGGTCATGTCGCAGACGAAGTAGCTGATGCCGCGGTGCTTGGGCAGGTCCGGGTCGGTGCGGGCGATGAGGATCGCCCAGCGGGCCAGATGGGCGCTGGACGTCCAGACCTTCTGGCCGTCGACGATCCAGTCGCCGCCCTCCTCCTGGACGGCGCGGGTGGCGAGGGCCGCGAGGTCGGATCCGGCCCCGGGCTCGCTGAACAGCTGGCACCAGACCTCCTCACCCACCCACAGCGGGCGCAGGAAGCGCCGTTTCTGCTCGTCGGTGCCGAAGCCGAGGATGGTGGGCGCGGCCATGCCCAGGCCGATGCCGATGCGGCGCGGGTCGTTGTCGGGCGCGTCGGCGGCGGCGAGTTCGGCGTCGGCGACCTGCTGGAGGGAGCGGGGCGCGTCGAGTCCGCCGAGACCCGCCGGGTAGTGGACCCAGGCGAGGCCGGCGTCGAAGCGGGCCTTCAGGAAGTCGGTGCGGTCGGTGGTGGCGGGCGGGTGCGCGGCGAGCAGCTCGCGGGTGCGGCGGCGGACCTCGGCGGCGTCGACGGCCGTGCTCATCGGGCGCCTCCGGTGGGCAGGACGACGATGCGGCCGGTACTGGTGCCGTCGGCGACGCGCTGGACCGCGTCGGCCGCCTGGGCCATCGCGACACGCTCACTGACCAGGGGCTTGACGACGCCCCGCGCGGCGAGCTCGGTCAGCTCGCCGTGGCAGGCGCGGACGGCGGCCGGGTCCTTGGTGTTGTAGAGGCCCCAGTGCAGTCCGACGACGGAGTAGTTCTTCACCAGGGCGTGGTTGAGGCCCGGGGCCGGGATGACGCCGCTGGCGAAGCCGACGACGAGGATGCGCCCCTCGAAGGCGACGCACTTGGTGGACTTGGCGTACGCGTCGCCGCCGACCGGGTCGTAGACGACGTCCGCGCCGCGCCCGCCGGTGGCCTCCTTCACGGCGGCGACGATGTCCTCGCTCCGCCGGTCGATGACCAGGTCGCAGCCGAGTTCGCGGGCGACGGCGGCCTTCTCCGGGCCGCCGACGACGCCGATGACCTTCGCGCCGGCGGCCCTGCCGAGCTGGACGGCCGCGCTGCCGACGCCCCCGGCCGCAGCGTGGACGAGCAGGGTCTCGCCGGGCTGGAGGCGGGCACGGCGGTGCAGGCCGAACCAGCTGGTCTGGTAACCGATGTGCAGAGCGGCGGCCTCGGCGTCGTCGAGCGCGTCGGGGGCGGGCAGGAGGGCCGCCTCGTCCGCGACCACGAAGTCGGCGAAGCCGCCGTGGGGCAGGGCGGGGGTGACGAGGACCCGCCGCCCGTCCTCGGTGGTGCCGCACACCTCGACGCCCGGAGTGAACGGCAGCGGCGGCCGCACCTGGTACCGGCCCCGGCAGAGCAGGGCGTCGGGGAAGTTGACGTTGGCCGCGCGGACCTCGACGAGCACCTGCCCGTCGCCGGGTGCGGGCCGGTCCGTCTCCTCCAGCCGCATCACCTCGCCCGGCTCGCCGTTCCGGTGCACTCGCCATGCCTGCATGAGGGGCCTCCACAACACTGTCGGCATCAACCGCTGCCGCGGTCGGCATTACCACTGCTGCGCCGCATACTAAGCGGTCGCTTGCCGATCTGGGAACACCTGGCGCCCCCGTCTCCGGGGGCTTCAGCCGCGCTTCGGCTTCGCCCTCACGTGCATCCGCTCGCCCTGCGGGCCGAACAGGCTGAGGAACTCCACGGCCGCGTCCTCGGCCGGACCGAACCAGTGCGGCAGCCGGGTGTCGAACTCGGCCGCCTCCCCCGGCTCCAGCACCAGATCGTGTTCGGCCAGCAGCAGCCGCAGCTTCCCGGAGAGCACGAACAGCCACTCGTACCCCTCGTGCGTGCGCTGCTCCGGCGGCCCGCCGCTGCCGGGCTCCTGCACCATCTTGTACGCCTGGAGGCCGCCCGGCCGGGCGGTCAGCGGCAGCATGGTCCGCCCGTGCTGGACGATCGGTTTGGCCCGCACCCGGGGATCGCCGACCGGCGCGGCGCCCACGAGGTCGTCGAGCGGCACCTCGTGGGCGCGGGCGATCGGCAGCATCAGTTCGAGGCTGGGGCGACGGCCTCCGGACTCCAGCCGGGAGAGCGTGGAGACCGATATACCGGTGGCGGCCGACAGTGCGGCGAGGGTGACCCCGCGGTCCTTGCGCAGCCGCCGCAGGCGGGGACCGACCCCGGAGAGGACGGCGTCCAGTTCCGGGTCGTCCCGGTCGTGTTCCTTCATGCGGCCATTGCAGAATCGGCAAGCCGGTTTGTCAACACGGGCGCGGTGGCGGGCCGCGGCTGACGCCGGAGCCCCGGACGACTCCGGAGAGCAGGCCGAGGCCGCGGATCAGTGGGCGAAGACCTCGAAGGTGACCGCCGGCCGGCCGCCGAACCGCTCGGCCGCGCCGTTCGCCACGCCCTCCAGGAAGGTCCGGCAGTATCGCTCCGGGTCCTCCCGCGTCAGCGCCTCGATGTAGGTGCGGTGCTCCAGCAGCGACCGGACCGAGCGCTCCAGTCCGGCCGTCGCGTCGACCGCGTGGGTGGGCCGGTCGCTACCCGCCACGGCCGTCCAGCGCACCCCGTCCCACGGCTGGAGCCCCTGCTCGCCGAGTTCCGGGAAGATCCAGCGGTTGCCCGCGTCGGCGACGGCGTCCAGCGTGGCGCGCCCGACCGCCCGGTGGTCGGGAGTGTTCCACGCGGTCCCGCCCCAGGTGTCCCGGTGGTTGAGGGTCACCACCAGCTCGGGGCGGTGGCGGCGGACGGCCGCGGCGATGTCACGGCGCAGCCCGACGCCGTATTCGATCACCCCGTCGCGGTGGTCCAGGAACTCCACGGTCCGCACGCCGACGACGGCGGCGCTCGCCCGCTGCTCCCGCTCGCGCACCGGCGCGCACTCCTCGGGCGGCAGGGTGTCGATCCCGGCCTCGCCGCGGCTGGCGAGGAGGTAGACGACCTCGCGTCCGGCGTCGGTCCACTCGGCCACGGCGGCGGCCGCCCCGTACTCCAGGTCGTCGGGGTGGGCGACGACGGCCAGGGCGCGCTGCCAGTCGACGGGCATGGGTTCGAGTCGCTGCGGCGTCATACGGGCAGGCTACCCACGGGCGCTCGTACCGGCAGGCGTTCCGGCGTACGGCCGTGGACGTTCCACCCGCCGTCCCCGCAGCGTGCCGGCGACGGTGCGGCCGGACCCCGGCGGCGGTGCCGGGCGTGCGAGGCTGGAGCCCGGTGACGGTCACCGCGAACCCGGCCGCCCCGGTCTGACCGGTGCGGGTGGAGGGCCTCCCTCCCATCCGCAGCCCCGGCGAACGAAAGGAAACCCACGTGCCCAGCTCCGCATCCCTCTCCCCCGCCCAGGCCGCGGCCCGCCTGGAGGAGTTCACCGTCATCGACGTACGGGCTCCGGGCGAGTACGCCGCCGGGCACGTCCCCGGCGCCCTGAACATCCCGCTCGACAAGCTGCCGGACGCGCTGCCCGCGCTCAAGTCCGCCTCGGCGCGCGGGTCGCTGCTCGTGGTGTGCGCTTCCGGGGTCCGGTCCACGCGGGCCTGCGAAATCCTCGCGGGCGCGGACATCGAGGCCGTGACGCTGACCGGCGGCACCTCGGCCTGGGAGGGGGACGGCCGCGGCCTGGACCGCCCCGAGGGCGCGCGCACCACCTGGCCCATGGAGCGCCAGGTGCGGCTCGCGGCGGGCTCGCTGGTCGTGGCGGGACTGGTGGCGGGCATCCGCTTCCCGGCAGCCCGCTGGCTGTCCGCGGGCGTGGGCTCGGGCCTGGTCTACTCGGCGCTCAGCAACACCTGCGGGATGGCCGCGGTCCTCGCGAAGCTGCCGCACAACCGTGCCCCGCGCTCCACCGGCGACCTGAACGCCACACTGGAGGCGCTCCAGCGCTGATCGCGAGGGGCCGGGCGCCGGCGGGGCAGCGGTCCCGCGGCCCCGGCCGACCCCCGGGCCCCCGCGGGTCGGATCCGGGGCCCCGCGGGTCAGATCTCGTCGCGCACCAGCGCCAGCAGCCGGTCCAGGACCCGGGGCCCGCCCGCGCGCAACCCGTCGTGCTCGTACTCGTTCGTCACCCAGGTCCGCAGCCCCCGGATCGCCGCCGCCGTGCGCAGCGAGTCCTCGGCGTCGACGTACATGTCGTCGTGGTAGACGGCCGCGGCGACCGGGACCTCGTTCGCGGCGAGCCGCTCGGGGTCGTACAGCACGGGCCAGTCGGTGCGCCGGGCGAGCAGTTCGGCGGTCTCGCGCAGGGGCCGCAGGGCCGGGTCGACGTCGAAGTGCCACGGGTGGACGCTCTCGCCGGTGAAGAGGACCGGGCCGTCGCCCGCCAGCGCCGTTGCCGCGTCGAACTGCGGGAACTCGGCCCGGACACGCTCGGCGGCCCAGGCGGTGGGGCGCTCGTCCTGCCCGTAGATGGCCTCGTGGAGCAGGGCGTACAGCGGGTGCCCGGCGAAGGAGATGGCGGTGCGCACGGCCTCCTGGAAGGCGTCGGAGAGTTCGGTGCCGTGCGGGGTGCGGACGAAGGCGTTCTCCAGCAGGTAGTGGAGCTGGTGGCTGCCGCTGCCGCCGCCGAGCATGATGCCGAGCGACTGGAAGCCCTCGGGTGTCAGCCGGTGCCCGGCGCTCTCGGGGCGGTGCTCGGCGAGGTACGCGGCGATCGCGCGGGCCCGCTCGACGTCCTGGGGGTAGCGGGCGTAGTGGGCGGCGACCTTCCGCTCGATCCGCGGGTACGCGGCCCGGTAGACGTCGTCCGCGTGCGCGTCCAGCGACGGCAGTCCGCCGGTGATCAGGACCGCCTTCAGCCCTTCCGGGGCGGCGGAGAGATAGCGGACCGCGCAGAATCCGCCGAAGGACTGCCCCAGGACCGTCCAGGGTGCTCCGCCGGTGAGCCGCGGCCGGATGTGCTCACAGTCGCGGACGATGGAGTCGGAGCGGAAGTGGGCGAGGTGGTCGGCCTGTTCGCGCGGGCCGCCGCGCAGCGGGAGTGTCTGCCGGTTGGCGGGGGTGGACAGCCCGGTTCCGCGCTGGTCGAGAAGGAGCACGCGGTAGTCGCGCAGGGCACGGCCGAGCCATGCCTCCGTGCCGACGAACCGGCGCGCGCCGAAGCCGGGGCCGCCCTCCAGGTAGACCAGCCAGGGCAGTTCCTCACCGGCGCGGGAGGCGGCGACGGCCTCCCGGCCGTAGACCTCGATCTGCTCGCCGCCGGGGTCGGCGTGATCGAGGGGCACGGTGAATCGCCGGTCGGTGAGGACGACGCCGGGCTGCCGGTAACTGGTCACGGGAACTCCTCGAATCCGCGGTGCGGGCTGATTCGGTCGAAGGGGTCGGTGTCGAAGGGGTCGGTGTCGAAGGGGTCGGTGTCGAAGGGATCAGTCCAGCACATGGACGCACGGGCCCGGCGAAGGGGGCGCGGCCCGTGCCCCGGACGGCCCGGCCGGTGTGCGTCGCGGTCCGGACGCTCCCAAGGGCTGACATGGGACCCGGTTCGAGCAGGTCGGCGAGGTCCGCCCGGACGGGACGACGACGGTCGACGGCCCGCCCTTCGACGTGGTGGTGGCGTTGACCGGTGCGGGCGGGGCAGCGCCGCGTCGGCTGGGGGTGGGAGGCGACCGACCATCTAGCCCGCCTTTGCATGTGCTGCGGCCGGCGAGGGCCGAGCACTGGCCGGCTCCGGCATCCCCCGCGAGGAACTGTTCATCACCACGAAGCTGTGGAACACCGACCAGGGTTACGACCACGCCCTCGCCGCGTTCGACGCGAGCGCGGCCAAGCTCGGGCTCGACTACGTGGACCTCTACCGAATCCACTGGCCGACGCCCGCCCACGACCTGTACCCGGAGACCTGGCGCGCCCTGGAGAAGCTGGCCGCCGACGGCCGCGTCCGCGCGGCCGGGGTCTCCAACTTCCAGCCCGCCCATCTGCGCCGGCTGCTGGAGGCGGACACGCTCGTCCCCGCCGTCAACCAGATCGAGCTGCACCCCGGCCTTCAGCAGGCCGAGCTGCGCGCCTTCCACGCCGAACACGGCATCGCCACCGAGGCGTGGAGCCCCTTGGCCCAGGGCGCTCTTCTCGCGGAGGAGGCGCTGACCTCCATCGCCGAGCGGCACGGCAAGTCGCCGGCCCAGGTGGTGCTGCGCTGGCACCCCGTCGCCGTCGCCGTCGCCTCGATGTTGACAGGGACCGGACGGGCGGGTTGTGATGGTGCGTGTGCGGCGTGATGTCGGCCAAAGAGATCTGGGCCGGCCGGCGATCAAGCCAGCACCTTCTTCCAGGGATGACGCCATGAGACCACTCATCGCCTCCTGCCTCTGAGCAGCCGCGCTCCGAGCGTCTTCGCTCATGAGCGCCTTCGCGTCGGAACATCTCACCGCGGCCACTCCGCGACGCCACCGGGCCACCCGCCCGCCGGCCTTCCCTCCGGGAGACCCAGAACCTCCATGCCCCAGACCTTCCAGCAGTCCGTCATCACCGAATTCCGCGCCAACGCGGGGAAGGTCGGCGGCCCCTTCGAGGGCTCCGACCTCCTGCTGCTCACCACGACCGGCGCCCGCTCCGGCACCCGGCACACGACACCCCTCGGTTACGTCCGCGACGGCGGCCGGCTCCTCGTCGTCGCCTCCAACCTCGGCGCACCGCGCCACCCCGACTGGTACCGCAATCTCCTCGCCCGTCCCACCGTGCAAGTGGAGTTGGGGGACCAGGAGTTCGAGTCCCTCGCGGTACCGGCCGAAGGGGCCCGGCGCGACGAACTCTTCGCCCGGGTCGTCGCCGTCGCGCCGGGGTACGCGGAGTACCAGGACGCCACCGACCGGATGCTGCCGGTCGTGGTCCTGGAACTCCCCGGCCCCGACGCGACGCCTCCCGAGGCCACCTCGCTCGCCGACAAGCTGGTGCGGGTGCACACCTGGCTGCGCGGCCAGTTGTTCCACGTGGGAGCCGAGACGGAGGCGTATTTCGCCGCACGGGCCTCCCACTCGGGCGACGGCGACGCGCCCGCACCCGGCCTCGGACTCCAGATCCGGCAGCGCTGCCTGGCGTTCTGCCAGGCGCTGGAGTTCCACCACACGGCCGAGGACGGCCACATGTTCCCGACGATGGAGGGCTACCACCCCCACCTGCGGGACGTCTTCGACCGGCTACGGGAGGAGCACCGGAGCATCGGAGTCGTCCAGTCGGCGCTCGCGGCCCTGCTGGCGGACGTGACCATCGCGGAGCCGGACCGCTTCCGCGCCGAACTCGCCCGGATGTCCGCGGAGCTGAACGCCCACCTGGACCACGAGGAGGAGCACATCCTGCCCCTGCTGGCCGATGTGCCCTGGCCTCCGGCTCCGCCCGCCGCCTGAGTCCGGGGCGGCCCGGCCCTCCGAGTCGGAGCCGTCCCGACTCCGGACGGGTGCGCGCGCGACGTCCTCGGGCAGCCTGCGCCGGCGTTCGACCAGCTCGTTCCTCGACGCCGGGCCGGCCGGGGGCGTCGCGCGCCTGGAGCCGCCGTCCGGGACGTTTGAGCGAGTGCTCAACCCTCTGGTAGCGTCCCGGCGCACTGGAGTTGAGCACTCGCTCAAACACTGTGGCGACCGGGGGCACACGTGGGGTTGTACATAGAGGCGTTGATCCGCACCGATCCGGAACTGCTGTGGGCGCGGACCCAGGACCCCGGTCAGCATCAGCGGTGGGACCTGCGCTTCACCGAGATCAGCCCGCTGCCCGGTCCGGCCGGCTCCGCCCAGCGGTTCCGGTACGCGACCCGGGTGCCGCCCTTCCTCACGGTCGCGGGGACGGGGACGAGCGCGGGCGAGCGGCACCGGGCGGACGGCGAGCGGGTCTCCGCGCTCCGCTTCGCCTCCTCGGAGCGGCTGTCGCCGCTGGCCGAGGGCAGCGGCTACTGGCGCTACGTTCCCACCGCCGAGGGCGTCCGCTTCCTGACCGGTTACGACTACCGGACCCGCTGGGGCCGCTTCGGCGCGGTCGCGGACCGGCTGGCCATCCGGCCGCTGATGGGCTGGGCGACCGCCTGGTCCTTCGACAGGCTGCGGCTGTGGTGCGAGCGCGACATCAGCCCCGCCCGGTCGCTGGCCCACGGCCTGACGGAGGTCCTGGCGCGGCTCATCGTCGTGGCGGTCGCCCTCCCCTTCGGCCCGGCGGCCGTACTGCCCGCCGCTCTGGCCGCACTGCTGGCGCCTCCGTCCCCGCTCACGCCGGCCGCCCGGCGCTGCCTGCGCAGACCGCCCGGCCGTCCGGCCGCCGCCCCGTCCCTCCTCGCCCGCCTGGAGCGCCCGTGACCTCGATCTTCGCCCGTGCGATGGGAGACGACTTCGAGCGGCTCCACCCCCAGCTGCGACGACGCTTCTCGGTCGGCCTGGAGAGCGGGGAGGCGTGCGTCGGGCGCGGTTCCATGGAACGGATCTGGCACGGCCGGGCGTTCGTCAAGCCATTCCTCGCGCTCGGCGCGACGCGCAACATCCTGGTGCCGAGGACCGGCCGCGACGTCCCGTTCACCATCGAGAACGTGCCGTACACCGACGCCCACGGCCGCGAGACCGTCACCTTCGTCCGGACGTTCGCCCTGCCGGGCGGGCCGCGCCGCTTCGACGCCACGATGGTGCACAGCCCCGAGCGGTCCTGCGTACTGGACTATCTCGGCACCCACCAGCACCTGGCCACCGACCTGCGGCTCACCGCGGAGCCCGACGGTTCGCTGCTCATCCGGTCCGGGGAGCACCGTTTCCGCGAGGGACCCGTCGACCTGCGGGTCCCTCGGCTGATCGGGGGCGACGCCGAGGTCCGCGAGTCCTTCGACGACGCCACGGGCCGCTTCCGCATCCGGGTCGCGGTGACCAACCGCCGCTTCGGCCCGCTGTTCGGCTACGAGGGGACCTTCCGCGCCCGCTATGTCGACGCCCTGCGCCACGGCGTGCGGGCGGGCCTGCGCCCGGTCCGCGAAGAGGCGCGGGCGTGACGGGGAGCGCGGCGGGCGCGGACACCCGCACGAAGCTTCTCAAGGGCGCGCTGCGCACGCTCGCCGAACAGGGGATCGCCAAGACCTCGGCCCGCTCGGTCGCGGCGTCGGCCGGCGTCAACCAGGCACTGGTCTTCTACCACTTCGGCTCGGTCGACGAGCTGCTGGCGGCGGCCTGCCGGTACGGCGCCGAACAACGGGTGGCCCGGCACCGCGACCGGCTGGCCGCCGTCACCACCCTCGCCGAGCTGTTGGAGTGCGGGCGCGAGCTGCACCAGGAGGAGCGGGCCGGCGGCCATGTCGCCTTTCTCGCACAGGTGCTGGCGGGGGCTCAGACCCAGCCCCGGCTGGCGCCCGCGACCGCGGCCGGGCTCGATCTGTGGACCGCCGAGATCGAGAACGTCCTGGTCCGGGTCCTGGCGGACTCGCCGCTGGGCGAGTTCACCGACCCGGTGGGACTGGCACGCGCCGTGACCGGGTCGTTCGTGGGCCTGGAGCTGTACGAGGGCGTCGACCCCGCGGGGGCCGGGCGCGCCTTCGACGCGCTGGAGCAGCTCGCCGAGCTGGCCGGGGTGCTGGACGAGCTCGGCCCGGTGGCCCGGCGCGCGGTGCGCCACCGGCTGCGGCGCACGGGGAGGCCGTAACCGCCGGAACGACCCGCGTTCCCCGAGCAACCCTCCTGGCCCGGCCGCCGTCTTGATCGCTGACAGAACGGTTCGCCGCGCGTGACGAGCGGCGTCCCGCCCCCACATGATCCGGGCGCGCACGGCCGATGGACTATACCCCTCATGTATACATGGAGAGCATAGCCACGCGGCGTGGACCCGGCACCGCGCGGAAGGCACCCATGCAGACCAAGGCAATGGCGCCCGAGTACCAGGGAGCTCTCACCAAGATGTCGGTGAACGCCTCGCTCACCGACGTACTGGCCGAGGGAGTACGCCATCTGAAGCAGGCCCAGCTCTCCGGGTCACAGGACGAAGTGGCCCGCTCCGGCCTCGCCGTGGCCGAGGCGCATCGCAGGCTCGGGCAGGTGGCGGAGGCCGACCGGGCCTGGAAGGCCAGTTACCGCGCCGCGCGGGCTGCCGGGAACACCGGGGCGATGGCCTGGGCGTTGTGGAGCGGCGGCACGCTGGCGCGGCAGCGCGGGGCGCTGCGGCTCGCGTTCCGGCTGCTGGGCCTCGCCGCGGAGCTGGGCGAGCGGGGCGGTGACGTGGTGGCCCGCGGCTACTCGCTGGCCGGTCTCGCCGAGACCGGACGGATCCAGGGCGACTACGCCACCGTCGCGACGCTGCACGAACGACTGCTGGCCGAGGCACGCGCCCGCGGCGAGGCCCGGCACACCGTCTGGGCGCTGGAGGGCATCGCGCAGATCCACCGCAACACCGGTTCGCTGGACACCGCGTTGGAGATGTTCGAGGAGGCGGCCGTCCTGGCGGGCGACGCGGACGACCGGCGGGGCCGGGCCTGGGCCCTGCGCGGCATAGCCGACATCGTCTCCCTCCGGGACGGGGCGACGGGGCGCGCGCTGGACCTCCTCTCCGAGGCCGAGGTCACCTGCCGCGAGATGAAGCTCTCCAGCGCCCTGGCGTACAACCACAAGATGCGGGCCAACGTGCTGTACCGCGCCGGGCGGTACGAGGAGGCACGCGAGGTCTACGAACAGGCGCTCGGCGAGTTCCGCGCGATGGACGAGCCCCGGGGCGAGGCGCTCGCCTCCCTCGGCCTGGTCAAGGCGCGGGCCAGGCTCGGCCGGGACCGCGACGCCACCGCCGCCGAGCTGGACGCGCTGCGCGGCAGGCTCGGCCGGATCGGGCTCCTCAACGCCCGCGAGATGGTCGAGAAGGCGTATGCCGAACTGGGCGTGGAACAAGCCGTGGTGGGCGGGGGGAGCGAGCGCCGATGACGCTCTCCACGACCCGCCGGGCGAGTGCGCCGCAGATACTGGACCGGTGCCGCGAGCTTGTGCGCCCGGCGCTGGTGGAGTCGGTGGGGAGGCTGCACCCCTGGCACGCTGAGACGGCGGCCTTCTCCCTGGGCTGGAGCGGGGCCGGCGGCGAGGCGGCGCCGGGATCGCAGGGCAAGGGGGTCCGCCAGGCGCTCGCGGTGCTCGGCGCGGAGGCCGCAGGCGGCAGCGGGGCAAACGCGGTGCTCGGCGCGGTGGCCGTCGAGCTGATCCACACCTTCTCCCTGATCCACGACGACATCATGGACGGCGACGAGACCCGTCGCCGCCGGCCGACGCTGTGGAAGGCGTACGGCACGGGCCCGGCGGTCCTCGCGGGGGACGCGCTGTTCGCGCTGGCCGTCTCCACTCTGGCGGAGGCCCCGGGGCCGGGCGGCCCGGCGGCGGTGCGGCAACTGGCGGGCGCGCTGGGCGATCTGGTGCGCGGCCAGGCGCAGGACCTGCTGTTCGAGTCACGGCCGTGGACCGGGCCCGGGGCGGTCCTTCCGCACGAGTACCGGTCGATGGCCACCGACAAGACGGGCTCCCTCCTCGGTTGCGCGGTCGCTCTCGGGGCGCTGCTGGCAGGCGCTCCGGCGAGCACCGTCGAGGCGCTGGACCTGGCGGGGCGGCATGTGGGGGTGGCGTTCCAGACGGTGGACGACCTGCTGGGGATCTGGGGTGATCCGCAGGTGACCGGCAAGCCGGTGCACAGCGATCTGCGGCGGCTCAAGAAGACGTACCCGGTGCTCGCGGCGCTGTCCGCCGATCACCCGGCGGCCCGGCGTCTGGAGGCACTGCTCACCTCCGCCGGGCCGCTCGACGCCCCGGCGGCGCGCCGCGCGGCCGAGCTGATCGACGAGGCCGGCGGGCGGCGGGCCGCAGTGGCCGAGGCGCACGAGCACCTGGCCGCGGCCCGCGCCTGTCTGGACCGGGCGCCGCTGGCCGAGGGGGCGCACGGGGATCTGCTCACGCTGATCCCGTACCTCGTGGACCGCACCGGCTGACCCGTGGCCGCCCGCCGGACGCCGGCGGGCGGCCACGGCCCGTCGTACGGCACGGCGGGCGGTAGCGGCGTCACGGGTCGGCACGGCACCGGCATCGGCGCCGTTCATGCGGACCCGCGGGTGGTCCGCACAGCAGTGGGGGCGGCCGGGTCGTACCCCTGTCCGCCCCGTCGGCGGCCACGAGAGGGCCTGAGCCCTGATGGATGGTGCCGCCATCCGGTGCGGCGATCGGCGTAGCGCCGCATGCCGGAAAACAGCTGACGGTATAAGCGGCGGGATAGGTACCGAATGCCTCCGCCGTTCCGCCCGTGGCCCCGGAAATTCCTTTCACCGGCTGTCCGCGGAGGGCCCTCGCCCATAAGCCGATCCGGTTAGCGACCACTCGAACGGCCCTCATTCGCTCGTAACCCGCCTGTGGTCGTATGAGCGAGTCACGCGCACGATTTCGCCACAACTCTGCCAAAGTGCACTTCGGCTTTACTCACCGGATTGAGCGAAGAGAGCCGTGCGTGCTGCACATGCGTCGTACTGAAGAAAGCCAATTGACGGTCCTTCATTTGGTTCAGCCCGTGGACGGCGGAGTGGCCCGGGTCGTCACCGATCTCGTCAGGGCCCAGGCCGGGTCCGGGCTGCGCCCGGTGGTCGCCTGCCCGCCCGGGAGCCCGCTGGCCCTCGGGGCGGCGGCCGCGGGCGCCGAGGTCCACGGCTGGCCCGCCACCCGGGCCCCCGGGCCCCGGCTGGCCGGTGAGGTGGCCGCCGCGCGCCGGATCGTCCGCGCGAGCCGCCCGGACGTGGTGCACGCCCACAGCGCCAAGGCGGGGCTGGCGGGCCGGATCGCGGTTCGCGGCCGGGTCCCCACGGTGTTCCAGCCGCACGCCTGGTCCTTCGAGGCCGTCGGCGGACGCACCGCGGAACTGGCTCTCGGCTGGGAGCGCTTCGGTGCGCGCTGGGCCGACCACATCCTGTGCGTCAGCGAGTCCGAACGCCGCACCGGGCAGGAGGCGGGCATCGCCGCCCGCTGGTCGGTCATCCACAACGGCATCGACCTCGACCGCTTCCGGCCCGGCGGCCTCGCGGACCGGGCCCGGGCGCGCGCCTCGCTGCCCTTGCTGGAGGGCGTCCACCGGGACGCTCCGCTGGTCGTCTGCGTCGGCCGGCTGACCCGGCAGAAGGGACAGGACGTCCTGCTGCGCGCCTGGCGCCGGATGCCGGCGCCCGGGGCCCGGCTGGTCCTCGTGGGTGACGGGCCCGACCGGAAGGCACTGGAGGAATCGGCCCCGCCGGGCGTGCTGTTCACGGGGGCCTGCCAGGACGTGCGGCCGTGGATCCACGCGGCGGACGTCCTCGTGCTGCCCTCCCGGTGGGAGGGCATGGCGCTGGCCCCGCTGGAGGCGATGGCCTGCGGCCGTGCCGTCGTCATGAGCGACGTGAACGGGGCGCGGGAGAGCCTGCCGCCCGGTCACGCGGACCACTGCCTCGTACCGCCGGAGGATCCCGCGGCGCTGGCCGCGGCGCTGACCGCGCTGCTCACCGACCCGGAACTGCGGGACGCCGTGTCCCACCGCGCCCTGCGCCACACCCGGGCGGCCTTCGACGTCCGACGGACCGCGGGGGCGGTTGCCGGTCTGTACCAGGAACTTGTCGGCATGTCCGGCCCCACGACGAGGAAAGCAACCGAGCGATGACGATGGAGAGTGCACCGGTTCCCGGCCCTGGACAGGCGACAGCCGTGCAGGCTCACACGGTCCATCCGCCGCGAAGAAGCGGCGGCGGTGCACAGACGCAGCCCGGCGAGCGCCGGGCCGTCCGGTACGGCCGTCTCGCGCCGCTTCTGTGTGCGGACGCCCTGGCCCCGGCCGTGACGTTCGTCCTCGTCGTCCCGGTGTCGTGGCCCTGGCCGCTGGTGGCCGTCCAGGCGGCGGCGCAGGTGCTGGTCCTCGCCCTGCGCGGCCTGCACCGGACGCGCCTGTCCCCCTCGGTCCTCTCCGAACTGCCCGCGCTCCTCGGCCTCACCGCCCTCCAGTGGTACGTGACCATGGAGGTGCTGGCCGCCTGGGCCCCGCAGCAGGCGATCGGCTGGGCGGTGCTCGCGTACGGGGCCGCCACGCAGACCGCGCTGACCTGCGCGGGACGCGCCGCCGTGTACCGGGCGCGGCGGCGGGCCGCCGTCCGTCGCCCGCTGTCCACGCTGGTGGTGGGACGGGGGCCGCTGGCCCGTCAGGTGACGGCGGCCCTGTACGACCACCCCGCGTACGGGCTGCGGCCGGTCGGTCTGGTCACCGCCCCGACGGCCGGGGAGGAGCAGCGGACGGCGGCGAGCGACCTGCCGCTGCCGGTGCTGGGCTCGCCGCAGGAGGTGGGCCGGGCCGTGGTGCAGAACAGCGTGCGGCACGCGGTGTTCACGGTCCCGCCCGAGGCCACCCCGGACGGTCCCGCTCTCTTCGCCCTGCTCACCGCGCACGGCTGCCGGGTGTGGCTGGTCACCGGCCCCGGCGCCGTCGCGGGGCCTCCGGCGGCCGGCCGGCCGGATCATCTGTGGGGCTTCACCGTCCGGCCGCTGCACGACGGGACGCACCGCCCCTTCGGCCACGGGGCGAAGCGGGCGATGGACGCCGTCCTCGCCACGGTCGGGCTGCTGCTGGCGGCCCCGGTGATGGCGGCCTGCGCCCTGGCCGTGCGGCTCTCCGACGGGCCGGGCGTCATCTTCCGGCAGGAGCGCGTCGGCCGGCACGGACGCCCCTTCGTCCTGCTGAAGTTCCGTACGCTGCGGCCCACCGACGGCCAGGAGTCGGCCACCCGTTGGAGCGTCGCGTCCGACGGGCGGCTGAGCCGGGTCGGCAGAGTGCTGCGCCGGACCTCCCTCGACGAGCTGCCGCAACTGTGGAACGTCCTGCGCGGCGACATGAGCATGGTCGGCCCCCGCCCGGAACGCCCCTTCTTCGTCGCGCAGTTCAGCCGTGCCCACCCCGGCTACCAGGCCCGCCACCGGATGCCCGTGGGCATCACGGGTCTGGCCCAGGTGAACGGGTTGCGCGGCGACACCTCGATCGAGGAGCGCGCCCGCTTCGACAACCACTACATCGAGACCTGGTCGCTGTGGCAGGACGCGTGCGTGCTGGCGCGGACCGCGGGTTCCCTGTTCCGGCTCGGAGGCAGTTGATCATGGTGGCTGTCGTGACCCCGCCCGCGCCGTCACCGCCGGCCGGGCCCCGCGTCGCCGCCCGGCCCTCCTGGGGCGGTTGGCGGCGCCGCTGGCCGCTGCTGCCGCTGGTCGCGACCGTCCTGCTGCCCGCCCTGCCCCAGGCGGCCTCCGGCGGGGGCGGCGGCCCGGCCGACGTGGCCTCCGGCCTCGCGGTGCTCGTGTGCCTGGGC
Source organism: Streptomyces sp. NPDC091649 (assembly GCF_044756785.1). Lineage (NCBI taxonomy): Bacteria > Bacillati > Actinomycetota > Actinomycetes > Kitasatosporales > Streptomycetaceae > Streptomyces > Streptomyces sp. NPDC091649. Next base: position 38,025 of record NZ_JBIVTR010000019.1, read on the forward strand.
CGGCTGCTTTACCTGCGGCAGCGTCCGCTGAGCGCTGCCGCCGCGCTGGTGCTGGGCCTGCCCGCCGTGGGCTTCGCGGTGGCCACGGTCACCGCGGCGGACCCGGCGGCGGCCCTGCCGGGGTTCGTCCGCTACCTCCAGGTCTTCGTCCTCGTACCGATCGCCGTGTGCCTTCTGCTGCGGGACGCGCACGGATTCCGGATCGTCGCCGGCTCGCTCGTGCTCCTGGCGGTCGTCCAGGGCGTCACGGGCGTCCATCAGTACGTCACCGGGACCGGTGCCTCGTACATGGGCGAGGACATCCGGGCGGTCGGCACCTTCGGGCCCAGCGACATCATGGGGATGGCGACCGTCGTGGCCTACGGACTGCTCGCCGCGGCGGCCGGCGCCCTGTGCACGCCGAGGAGCGCCCCGCCCTGGCTGCGGCCGTGCGCCGCCGTCCTCGCCGTCGCGCTGGTCGTGCCCCTGACGCTGTCGTTCAGCCGGGGCGTGTGGCTCGCCACGGCCGCCGCCGTCCTCGTCGCCCTGGCGCTCACCGGACGGCGGCAGGCGGTGACGTCGCTGGCCGTGCTGGGCGCGGCCGGGGTGGTGCTGGTCGGCGGGTTCGGCGTCGGCTCCGAGATGATCGCGGACCGGGCCGCCAGCGTGACCCGGGTGACCAGCACCCCGGACCGGTCGGTCAGCGACCGCTACGCGATGTGGAGCGCCGCGGGCGCGATGTGGCGGGAGCGGCCGGCGGCCGGGGTCGGCCTCAAGGGCTTCCCCGCCCACCGCGACGGGCACGCCTCCATCGGGCTCTCCTCCGGCAGCGACACGGCCGGGGCGGGCCAGGAGTTCCGCCGGCAGGCGCTCCTGTCCCCGCACAACATGTACCTCCTCGTCCTCGGCGAGCAGGGCCTCTTCGGCCTGACCGCGCTCCTCGGCAGCTGGGCGGCGATCCTGGCCGGGGCGGTCCGCCGGCTGTGCCTCGCCCGCTCGCGCGGACACACGGCGCTGGACTGCGGTCTGGCGGCGGTGGCCCTGATGACCTGGCAGAGCGTCAACTCCCTGTACGCGGACATCGGCGGGCCCACCACGGTGCTGAGCGGCGTCGTGCTGGGGCTGGCCGCCTGGTGGGCACTGGCCGGACCGGACCGGGTGAGCGCCGTATGAGCGACACCGGCACGGGGACGGAGGCCGAGGCGCGCACGGCCGCCGCCCCGCCGCTGCTCCCGGCCCCGGGGGCGGGCCCCGGAGGTCCCCCCTCCCCCGGCGGCGCGCCGGGGACGCACAGCGGCGAGGCGCCCCGGCTGGGGTCCTTCCTCGCCCGTGCGGCGGCGGCCACGGCGGTGCTGACCGTCCTGGGGGCCGCGCTCGGCCTGGTCCGGGACCAGGCCATCGCCCGGTACTTCGGCGCGAGCGACGCGAGCGACGCCTTCCTGATCGCCTGGACCGTGCCCGAGATGGCGGCGACGCTGCTGATCGAGGACGGTATGGCGCTCCTTCTCGTCCCCGCGTTCAGCCTCGCCCTGACCCGACGGGCGGCGACCGGAGAAGCGTCCGGCGGCGACCCCGTACGGGAGCTGGTGGCGGCCACGCTCCCCCGCCTGTTCCTCCTGCTCTTGGGCGGTGCGGCGCTGCTGATGGCGGGAGCCCCGTGGGTCGTGGGCGTGCTGGCCCCGGGCCTGGCCGATCCGCGACTCGCGGTGGACTGCACCCGGCTGACCGCGGTCACGGTCCTCACCTTCGGGATCACCGGCTACTTCAGCGCCGCGCTGCGCGCGCACCGCAGCTTCCTGCCGCCCGCGGGCGTCTATGTGGCGTACAACGCCGGCATCATCGGGATGACGCTGGCGCTGCACGCGGCGTGGGGGGTACGAGCGGCGGCGATGGGGGTCGCGGTCGGCAGCACACTGATGATCCTGACCCAGCTGCCGGTGTTCCTGCGGCTGGTGCCGGTCCGGCGGCCCCGGCTGCCGGGATTCGGGCGACCGGTGCGGCGGACCGCGCGGACCGCCGCACCGCTGCTCGGATTCGCGGTCCTGGCCCCCGTGGTCCTGTTCGTGGTGAGCCGTCAGTCCCAGGTGCTGGTGGAACGGTTCCTGGCCTCCACGCTGCCGGCGGGAGCGATCTCGCATCTGAACTACGCGCAGAAGGTCGCGCAGCTGCCGATGGTGCTGTCGCTGATGATCTGCACGGTGACCTTCCCGGTGGTCGCGCAGGCCGTGGCCGCCGGGGACCGCGAGAAGGCCCGGCTGCGGGTCGAGCGGGACCTGGCGCTGGCCGGGCTGGTGGTCCTGCTCGGTACGGCGGTCGTCCTCGGCTACGCGCCCCAGATCATCGAGGTGCTCTTCCAGCGCGGCGCGTTCGACGCCTCCGACACCGCGTCCACCGCCCGGGTCATGCGGGTGTACGCGCTGGGGCTGCTCGGCCACTGCCTGGTCGGCGCGCTGAGCCGGCCGTTCTTCTCGTCCGGGCGGCCCACCTGGTTCCCGGCGTTCGCGATGGGCACCGGGCTGCTGGTCACGATGGGGGCCGGGTACGCCCTGACCTACCGCTTCGGCGTGGACGGCATCGCGACCGCCAACGCGATCGGGATCAGCACGACGGCCCTGCTGCTCCTCATGGGCCTCGGCACCCGGGTGGTGCCGATCCGGACGCGGGCAGTGGCGCTCTCGCTGGGCCGGCTCGCCGGGGCGTCGCTGGTGGCGGGCGCGGCCGGCTGGGCGTGCGCTCCGCTCGTCCCCGGTCCGGTGTCGAGCCTGGCCGCCGGGTGCCTCCTCGTCCCCTCCGTGTTCTTCCTGACCGGGCTCGCCCTGCGCTCGCCCGAGGTCGCAAACCTACTGGCACTCACCCGACGGAGGTTCCTTGATGGCCGCTGACTCCCCGGCCCGTTGCGCCGACGCGCCCTCGTCCCGGCTCCGCCCGCACACCCGCCGGCAGCCGTGGATCCTCACGTACCACTCGGTGACGGACCCGAGCGACGATCCGTACGGCATCACCGTCTCCCCCGGGCGCCTCGACGAGCAGTTGTCCTGGCTGCGCAGCCGGCGGCTGACCGGGGTGGGGGTGTCCGAGTTGCTGCGCGCCAGGGACGCGGGGCGGCGCGGGCTGGTGGGGCTGACCTTCGACGACGGGTACGCGGACTTCCTCCACGAGGCGCTGCCGGTGCTGCGCAAGCACGGTTTCCGGGCGACGGTCTTCGTCCTGCCGGGCCGGCCGGGCGGCGTCAACGCGTGGGACCCGCTGGGTCCGCGCAAGCCGTTGCTCACCCACGCCGAGGTGCGGCGGGTCGCCGCCGCGGGCATGGAGGTCGGTTCGCACGGTCTGTACCACCAGGACCTGACGGAGCTGCCGGACGAGGAGCTGCACCGGGAGACCGCACGCAGCCGGGAGCTGATCGGCGACCTCACGGGGTCGCTCCCGGATGGCTTCTGCTACCCGTACGGCGTCCTCGACCGCCGGGTCACCCGGGCCGCTCGCACGGCGGGTTACGGCTACGCGTGCGCGCTGGCCCCCGGTCCGCTGCTCAGCCGGTTCGCTCTGCCCCGCACCCACATCAGCCAGGCGGACCGGGGGGTGCGCCTGTGGGCGAAGGACCTGCGGCACGGGCTGCGTCAGGTGGCTGCGCCCGGTGCGGGCGTCAGGGCCGCCGGACCGGTGCGGGCGGGCGGCCCGCGGTGAGGGCGCTGCACGTCATCACCGGGCTCGGGGTCGGCGGCGCCGAGCGGCAGTTGCGGCTGCTGCTGCGCCATCTGCCGGTGGAGTGCGATGTCGTGACGCTCACCAACCCGGGGGCGGTGGCCCGGGAGCTGCGGTCCGACGGGGTCCGGGTGACCCACCTCGGGATGCGCGGCAACCGGGACCTGTCGGCCGTCGGCAGACTGGCCCGGCTGATCCGCGACGGCCGCTACGACGTGGTCCACACGCATCTGTACCGGGCCTGTGTGTACGGCAGGGTCGCGGCCCGGCTCGCGGGGACGCGGGCCACCGTCGCGACCGAGCACTCCCTGGGGCGTGCCGAGATCGAGGGGCGCCCGCTCACCCGGTCCATCCGCGCCCTCTACCTCTCCACCGAACGGCTCGGCGCGGCGACCGTGGCCGTCTCCTCCACCGTGGCCGGCCGGCTGCGGGACTGGGGGGTGCCCGCCGACCGGATCCGGCTGGTGCCCAACGGCATCGACGCGGACAGATTCGGCTTCGACGCGGGGCGTCGGGCGTCCGTACGGGCGGGACTCGGCATCCCCGGCGAGGCGTTCGTCGTGGGCGGGGTCGGGCGGCTGGTGCCGGGCAAGCGGTTCGACGTGCTGATCCGCGCGGTCGCCGCCCTGCCGGAGGCCCGCCTGCTGCTGGCCGGTGACGGTCCGGAGGCCGGGGCGCTCCGTACGCTGGCCCTGCGCCTGGGGGCCGTGGACCGGATCCGGTTCCTCGGGGAGTGCGACGAGGACGGGGACGGTCCGGTCCCGGGTGTTCCGGCGCTGCTGAGCGCCGTGGACGCCTTCGTCTCCACCTCCCGCGAGGAGTCCTTCGGCCTGGCCGCCGTGGAGGCGCTCGCCGCCGGACTGCCCGTGCTCCACGACGCCTGCCCGGCCATCGACGACCTGCCCGCCTCCCACGCCCCGGGGGCCACCCGGATCGCCGGGAGCCCGGAGGAGCTGACGGCCCGGCTGAGGCAGCGGATACAGGCCCGCGCGGACCGGCGACCGCCGCCCCGGGCCGTCGGCCACTACGACATCAGGCGCAGCAGCGAGCGCCTGATGGACGTGTACGCGTACGCCCTCGACACCGCCCCACCGAACCGGAGAGCCCTTTCATGACCGAGTCACCCGAGCAGCGGCGGCACGTCGCCGTCCGTCGGCTGCGCACCGCCCTCACCCGGCTGCCCCACTGGTGGCCACTGCCCGTCTGCGTGCTGATCGGCACCGCGTCCGGGTTCTCGTACAGCGCGCTCGCCGCGCCCCGGTACGAGGCCACCAGCTACGCGATGGCGGTCGCCGAGGGGGAGACGGACCCCGCGGCGGCGTTGGGGTACGCCCAGTCGTACGGGCGGCTGACGACGAGCGACGCGACGCTCTCGTACGCGCGGGGCGCGGCCGGCGAGCCGGTGCGCGAACTGCGGTCCCACGTCCGCTCGGAGACCTCCCCCGACTCGCCGATGATCGCGGTGACGGGCACGTCCGAGGACCGGCACAGGGCGGCCGACATCGCGAACGCGGTCATCGAGGCCGTCATCGTGAGCAGCGGCCATGTCTCCGAGGACACCGGGGTGAAGCTGATCAAGTTCACCCACGCGATGACGCCGGACCAACCGGTCTCGCCGTCCGTGCCGCTGGGCACCGCCGTGGGGGCCGCCGCGGGCGGCCTGCTGGGCGGCCTCGTGCTGCTGGTCCGGCCGCGCCGGGCGGGCTGGAGCGTCTCGGCGCAGGTTCCCGGCCCGACGGCCGAGGGCGGCAACGTCGCCCAGGACGACCGGGAGCTCGTCCGATGACGGGGCGCCGGGCCGGCGGCCTCGCCGTGACGCTGTGCCGGGACTTCGGGGAGTTCGGCGCGCTCGCCGGGGAGTGGGACGCCCTGCACCGCCGTTGCGCCACCGCCACCCCGTTCCAGAGCCACGCCTGGCTGCGCTCGTGGTGGATCTCCTACGGTCAGGAGGGCCGGCTGCGGGTGCTGCTGGTCCGCCGCGCGGGGCGGCTGATCGGGGCGGCGCCGCTGATGCTGGTGCACCGCCCGATGCCGCTGCTCGTCCCGATGGGCGGGGCGATCTCCGACTTCTTCGACATCCTGGTGGACGAGGAGGAGGCCGGGTACGCGGTGGGGGCGCTGGGGCGCGGTCTGGACAGGGCGGCCCGGCACACCGTGGTGGACCTGCGGGAGGTCCGGCCGGACGCGTCGGCGCAGTTGCTGTTCGGGCGGTGGCCGGGGGCCCGGAGCCGCCTCGCGGACTCGACGTGCATGGAGCTGCCGGCCGAGCCGCTGGGCGGCCTCGTGACGCGGCTGACGGGCTCGCGGGGTCAGCGGCTGCGCTCCAAGCTGCGCAAGGTGGACGCCCTCGGCGTCGAGGTGCACCGGATCGCGAGGGAGGGGGTGCCGGCCGCGGTCGGCACCCTGCTGCGGCTGCACGAGAGGCAGTGGGAGGGCCGGGCGGTCAACCCGGAGCACCTGCGGGCGCGGTTCTCGGACCATCTGATCCGGTCGGTGGGACGGATGGTGGGGGACGGTACCGCGGCCATGACGGAGTTCCGGCTGAACGGCGAGGTGGTGGCGTCCAACCTGTCGTTGCAGTCCGGGCGTCTGACGGGCGGCTATCTGTACGGCGCGGATCCGGCGCTGCGCGAGCGGAAGGTCGACGTGTCGACGATGCTGCTGCGCGAGGTCGCCCAGCAGGCCGCGGACGGCGGGCGCGAGGTGCTGAGCCTGCTGCGCGGTGCGGAGCGGTACAAGAACCACTGGGGGCCGGTGCCGGTGGTCAACCAGCGGCTGCTGCTGGCCCGGCCGGGGCTCGAGCCGCTGCTGCGGTTGCGCGAGTCGCAGGTGGCGGTGCGGGAGCGGGCGGCGGAGACCGTGAAGGCGCGTTTCCCGGCGGCGCGGGACTGGCACGGGCGGGTGGCGGGGCTGCCGGTGATCGGCCGCTGACGCGCCGGGCGTACGCCGGACGGCGGTGTGGGAGACATCACCTGCGAGCTGATCCGTTACCGTCCGGCGTCTTTCGCGTTGTCAGGGAGTGCGGGCCGCGTGTCCGCAGCACACCCCCTTCTTTACAAGGAGTTCTCCATGTCTCGTATGACGAAGGTCGCCGCTGTCATGGCCGGCACCGGCGCCCTGATCGCCGGCGGCGCCGGCCTGGCGTCCGCGGACGCCGGTGCGCAGGGCCTCGCCGCCGCCTCCCCCGGCGTCGGTTCGGGCAACGTGGTCCAGGTCCCCGTGCACGTGCCGGTGAACGTCTGCGGCAACACGATCAACGTGATCGGCCTGCTGAACCCGGCCTTCGGCAACACCTGCGTCAACGCCGACGGCGGCCACCACGACAACGGGGGCTACGGCTACGGCCGCTGATCCCCCGCGCTGCCACCACGGCCGGCTCCCTCCTCACGGAGGGGGCCGGCCGTTCCCGCGTCGGGGCTCAGGCGTAGCGGTACAGCTTGCTGTGGTCGAGCAGTTTCCTCGGGGTCACGCCCCACGGAGGCATCGCCTCGTCGATGCCGAAGACGTAGTCGCGGTCCCGGCCGGGCGAGGCGGGCTTGCGTCCCGGCAGGTAGGCGGAGCGCGGATGGGCCTTGCGCCACCGGTCCCACAGCAGGTCGATGAAGGAGTGGTGGAGCCAGAACACCGGGTCCTCGGGGGAGGCGGCGCCCGCCATCGGGCCGCCGACCCACTGGTGGACCCGATTGTGGTTGCTCACCGTACGCACGCCCCGGATCCCCCACCCCTCGACGCGGTTGCGGAACCCCTCGGTGCTGATGCTGTTCCACGGCTCGGTGTCGTAGACGGGGTCCTTGAGCGCGCGGGCGACGTCGTCCTCGGTGGGGAGGGAGACCGGGTTGCGGCCCGGCCTGCCGAAGTTGCGCGTGAGGTAGCGCTCGTCGGTGACCCCGGCGCCGACGCTCCAGTTGCCCGCCCCGTAGGCGAACGCCCCGGTGGTGACCTGCCGGTCGCCGGGCCTGCCGTTGCCGCCGAGGAAGTCCTCCGCCCAGAGCGAGGACGTCGGCCTGTTGTCCTGGGTCCAGTCCCAGTACGGGACGCTGACGCCCGGGTCGACGCCCTGGAGCGCCTTCTCGAACTCCAGCAGGTACTGGCGGTGCCAGGGGAAGAACGAGGACGTCATGTGCGCCGGGCGCGGCCGCCGTTCGGTGTCCATGACGTAGTACTCCCGGTGCATGACGACGAAGTCGTCGTAGCGGCCCGAGCGCTTCAGTTTCAGGATCGCGTCGACGAGCCGGCGCTTCTCGGTGCGCGTGAGGTCGCGCTGGTTCTTGCGGGTGTACACCGGTGCTGGTCCTCCTGGTTCACATGCGGTGCGCGGGGGGCGAGAGCCTGGCGGTGCCGAGCTCGTCGACGGCTGCGCGGGCCGTCTCCAGCAGCGTCGGGTACGACTCGTAGTGCCGGACGTCGCTCAGGTAGGTGCCGTCCGCCCGCCTCATGACGTGCAGTGGTCTGCCGTCGACGCGGATCTCGGGGACCGGTTCGGCGGTGACTCCCACGCGGTCCTCGTCCGTGGCGCCGGCGGGGACGACGACCGTCGCCGTGCCCCGGATCTCCCGGCCCCGGTACATCTCGGCGAACTCTTCCGTCGTGGTTCCCGGCCCGCGCCCCGGGGCCGGGGCGGGACGGGCGGCGGCGGGCGGGTCGCGGTCGAGCAGCGGGAGCAGGGCGGCGGCGGTGCCCGTGGCCACGGCGGCCGTGAAGGCTCCGCGCAGGACGGTGCGGCGGGAGGGAACCCGGGTGCCGCCCGGTTTCGCGGGGGTGGAGCTCATGGATGACTGCCTGCCTCTCGTTAACTCGTCCGAGGTCCTTCTGATGGCGATGTTGACAACGAGGCGGCGGCGAAACAGTTCTCGTGCGTGCGGCGTACGGCGCACCCGCGGCGGTTCCGTTCCGTCAAACGCGTGAGCGTGCCGGGCCATCGGCGACGGCGGGCCGCGTCAAAAGGGCCCCGGCGGCCGACGGGCCGGACCATGGCCTGGCGAACCGTGGAGGTGATGGGCATGACCGTTCCGTACCAGCTGTCCGGGAACCGTGTGCTGCGCGCGGCGGACGTCGATCTGGCCGACCCGGCCTTCTGGCGGCTGCCGCGCCACGAGAGGCTCCGGGCCTTCGCCCTGCTGCGAGAGCTGGACGCCCCGGTGCTGTTCACTCCCCGGCCCGGCACCGCGCGGGTCTCCGGCAGGCCGTTCCACGCCCTGGTGCGCCATGCCGACGTACGGACCGCCAGCCGCACGCCCCAGGCGTTCGCGAGCGCCCCCGGGGTCACCACCCCGGAGCCGGCCGGCTGGGCGAAGGCGCTGTTCGGGAACTCGATGGTCAACATGGACGGATCCGAGCACGCGGCGCTGCGCCGGATCATCTCGCGGCGGTTCACCCCGAGGCTGCTGGCGGACGTCGAGGAGAACGTCGGCCGGCTCGCCGGGCGGCTGGTGGACGAGCTGATCGCCGAACGCCCCCGGGACTTCATGCCGTCGGCGGCCTCCCGGCTGCCGCTGGAGGTGATCTGCGACCTGATGGGCATTCCGCAGGCGTACCGGGCACGGATCGCGGGGCAGATCGACCACGCCTCGGAGCAGGTCGGCGTCGAGCGCCGGGGCCGGGCCCGGCTGCGGATTCCCGGCCGGGGGCTGGCGTCGCTGGCCCGGATGCAGGCCGTCATGGGGCGGCTCGCGCGGGAGCGTCGCCGCCACCCCGGGGACGACCTCGTCTCGGCGCTCGTGCGTGCGGACATCGACGGGGAGGCGCTGACCGGGCGGCAACTGGGCGCCTTCTTCTCCCTGCTGCTGGTGGCCGGGGTGGAGACGACCCGCAACGCCATCGCGCACGGGCTGTTCCTGCTCGACCGGCACCCGGAGCAGCGGGAGCTGCTGCGGTCCGACTTCGACCGGTACATCGGCGGCGCCGTCGACGAGATCGTCCGTCACTCGACGCCGATCATCCAGTTCCGCAGGACGGTCGTCGCCCCGTGCGCGCTGGGCGGCCGTACGTTCCTGCCGGGTGAGAGGGTCGCGCTCGTCTACGCGTCGGCCAATCGCGACGAGGCTGTTTTCACCCATCCGGACCGCTTCGACATCACCCGGTCGCCGAATCCCCATCTGGGATACGGCGGCGGAGGCCCGCACCACTGTCTGGGAGCGCATCTGGCCCGCCTCGAAATGACGGCTCTTTTTCGCGAACTGATCAACCGGCGCCCCGTCATGCGAAATCTGGGATATCCGGGACTGGTCGATTCGAATTTCGACAACCGCGTCGGCTCTCTGCCTTTCTCGTTCGGCCCCACATTCACCTGAACGGCACGCAGGAAACGCCGAATACGATAAATGGACTCCTGCGCGTGCCGCCGGGGCATGATGATGCAACTCTCTCCCTACCGGGCCGAACCGGCCGGAATTCACCGCAGCCAGGAGGAGCAATGCCGGCCAAGCGCCGTCTCATCGTTTCGTGCATCGCGGCGGCAGCCCTCAGCCTCCTGGCGGGTGGCGGCATCGCGGGTCAGTCGCCGCCGTCCAGCGATTCCGTCGACGGCGCCGCGCCCGGCCCGGCGGGGCCCGGGAGCCGCACGGCGCACGGCGCGTATCTGGACTACGGGCCCGCCGGGGTGAGCCGGATGGCCGAGCTGTCGCGCTGGCTCGGCGGCGCGGAGCTGCGGGTGGGGCACACCTATCTGCCGGGCGATCTGTGGGTGAACATCGAGGGCGCCCCCGAGTTCCTCTCCGCCTGGGCGGAGTGGAGACAGGCGGACCAGGACCGGATGTTCGTGCTGAACGTGCCGATGCTGGAACGCAACGAGGAGCGGGTCCCGGACGGCGAGGTCCGCACCCTGCTCCGGGCGGGCGCGGCCGGAGACCACGACCAGCACTTCACCCGGCTCGCGGAGCGCCTGGTGGACCTGGGGGTCCCGGACACCGTGATCGTGCTCGGCTGGGAGATGAACGGCACCACGTACACCCACCGGTGCGGTCCCGACCCCGTGTCCTGGAAGGCGTACTGGGAGCGGATCGTCACCGCGATGCGCGCGGTGCCCGGTCAGGAGTTCCGCTTCGACTTCACGCCGAGCCGGGGGCGGGACGCGGTGCCGTGGACCGAGTGCTACCCGGGCGACGACGTCGTCGACATCATCGGGATGGACTCCTACGACCAGCCGCCCGGCGAGACCTTCGACGACCAGATCAGCGATCCGTACGGGCTCCAGAAGCACGTCGACTTCGCCGCGGAGCACGGCAAGCCCATCTCGTTCCCGGAGTGGGGCCTCTTCCGCAACGGCGACAACCCCGAGTACATGCGGCGGATGCTGGAATGGATCGACCGGCACAAGCCGCTCTACCAGACGATCACGGACTACTGCCCGCACGGCGTCTGGCAGTGCGAGGGCAACCCCCGTTCCTCGCAGGTGTACCGGACGATGCTGAGCGAGATGGCCTCGCCCGCCGAGCCCGTGCCGGACCCGACACCGACTCCCACGCCGACTGCCGCTCCCACTGCGACATCCACACCGTCGGCGCCGGCGCCGACGGACCCGGCCCCGTCCCCGCCGGTGGCGCCCCCGCCGCCGGGGCCCGGGGCCCGGCCCACGGACAGATGGTGCGTCACCGTGCCGTTCGGCGGCTGGCTGGACCAGTGGTGGCGGGAGCGGGAGATCTGCTTCCCCTCCTGACCCGGACGCGGAAACGGCTCCGGCCCCGTGCGGGGACCGGAGCCGTCCACCCACACGGGTCCAGCGCGGGGAAGAGGGGCGAGCGACGCTTGCCACCACCTTCAACGCCGGCCCCTCCCGCCCCGTCACGCCGCCGAACGGGGGACAGCCGGCGCCCCCGCCGCGAGCGGCGCACCGGGCGCGGTCCGGGACGACGCGCGACCATGGAAACCTACAGAGGGTGGTGAGGTGCAATGGCATCCGCCGACGAGGGCTCCCCGGCGGAGCCCGGCCCGCTGCCCTCCGGGGGCGGGCCGGGCCCCGCCTCGCGGACGGCCGACGACGCGGCCGCGGTGATCGCCGGGGACGGCACGGTCATCGGCTGGACGCGCGGGGCCGAGGCGCTGCTCGGGTATCCGGCGGCCGAGGTGGTCGGCCGGTCCGCCGCTCCGCTGCTGGCGAACCCTCCCGACGCCCGGCGCACGGCCGCGGTGGCCGCCCACTGCCGGGCGGGCTCGGGGTGGAGCGGGCTGCTCTCCCTGCGGAACCGGGACGGCCGGCCGCTGGACGTCGACGTGCGGGCCACCGCCTCGTTCCTGGTCGCCGGGCGGGAGGGCTTCCTGGTCTCCGGACGGGAACTCACCCCCCGGTGGACGATGAGCGAGTCCGTGCTCGACGGCTTCCTGGCCCGGTCACCGGTCGGTATGGCCGTGCTGGACCCCGAGCTGCGCTACCTCTGGCTCAACGACACGCTGGAGCGGTTCGGGGGCGTGCCCCGGGAGCAGCGGCTGGGCCGCCGGCCGAGCGATGTGCTGCCGGGAGCAGCGGCTGGGCCGCCGGCCGAGCGATGTGCTGCCGGGAGCGCTGGCCGCGCCCATCGAGCGGCTGATGCGGCAGGTCCTGGCGTCCGGTGTGGCGATCACCGACTACGAGTACCTGGGCTGGAGCTGGTCCGATCCGCACCGACGGCGGGCGTACGCCAGCTCGTTCTTCCCGCTGGCCGACGCCCAGGACCGGCGGATCGGCATCGGATACATGGTCCTGGACGTGACGGACCGGTGGAGCGCGCGTCGGCTGCTCGCGCTCGTGAACGAGGCAGGAGCCAGTATCGGCAGCACCCTGGACGTGCAGCGCACGGCGCAGGAGCTCGCCGATTCGGCGGTGCCCCGGTTCGCCGACTTCGTCTTCGTGGATCTTCTGGAGACCCCCCTCGGCGGCGACCGGGCGGGAGCGGCGGCCCCGGCCGAGGGCGAGCGGCCGTCCATGCGCCGGGCGGGTCTGAGCTCGGTACGGGAGGGCTGCCCGGAGGCGGTCGTACGGGTCGGGGAGAAGGTCGACTTCGTGCCGCCGCCGCACGACGCGAACTTCCTCCTCGACGGCGATCCCGTCCTGCTCCCGGTGCTCGACCCGGACAGTCACGGGTGGACGGTCGAACAGCCCGCGCGGGCCGCCCGGCTCCGGGAGTTCGGCCTGCACTCGCTGATCTCCGTGCCGATGCGGGCGCGTGACACCGTGCTGGGGCTGACCACCTTCATGCGGTCGCGGAATCCGGTGCCCTTCGACGAGGACGACGTGGCGCCCGCCCGGGAGCTGGTGGCCCGCGCCGCCGTGTGCGTGGACAACGCCCGCCGCTACACCCGGGAGCACACCGCGGCGCTGGTGCTCCAGCGGAGCCTGCTGCCGCACACCCTGCGCGGCGGGACGGCGCTGGACGTGGCGTCGTCGTATCTTCCGGCGGACGCCAAGGACGGGGTCGGCGGTGACTGGTTCGACGTGATCCCGCTGTCCGGCGGCCGCGTCGGCCTGGTGATCGGTGATGTCGTCGGGCACGGTATCGGGGCCGCCGCCACCATGGGCCGGCTGCGGACCGCCGTACAGACGCTGGCCGACATGGATCTCGCCCCGGACGAGCTGCTGGCCCGCCTGGACGATCTCGTGCTGCGGCTGAGCGAGGAGGAACGTACGGGAGTTCCGGCGGAGCGGGGCGGCACGACGGTGGTGGGGGCCACCTGTCTGTACGCGGTCTACGACCCGGCCAACGGCTGCTGCACGATGGCGCGGGCCGGTCACCCGCCGCCGGTGGTGGTCACGCCGGACCACACGGCCAGCTTCCCCGACCTGCCCGCCGGGCCGCCTCTGGGACTGGGCGGGCTGCCCTTCGAGTCCCTGGAGATCGAGCTGCCCGAGGGAAGCCTCCTCGGCCTCTACACCGACGGGCTGGTCGAGGGCGCCGACAAGGACATCGAGAGCGGGATGGGCCGGCTGGGCCGGGCGGTGTCCCGGACCGGGCTGCCGCTGGAGGACCTGTGTCCGGCGGTGGTCAGGGAACTGCTGCCCGTCCCGCAGCCGGACGACATCGCGCTGCTCCTCGCCCGGACGCACGTCCTGAGCCCCGAGCACCTGGTTTCGTGGGATGTGCCGGTGGACCCCGCGGCGGTCGGGGAGACCCGGGCGAAGGTCTCCCGCCAGTTGGAGGTCTGGGGGCTGGCGGAGCTGTCGATGACGACGGAACTGATCGTCAGCGAGCTGGTGACCAACGCGATCCGGTACGCCTCCGGGCCGGTGCGGCTGCGGCTGCTGTTCCAGTCGACGCTGACGTGCGAGGTGTCCGACGCCAGCAACACGTCACCGCGGCTGCGGCACGCCAGGACGACGGACGAGGGAGGACGCGGGCTGTTCCTCGTCGCTCAGCTCGCCCACCGCTGGGGCACGCGGTACACCAACCGGGGGAAGATCATCTGGGCCGAGCAGCCCCTTCCCTGAGTCCGTCCCGGGCCGGGTCCCGTCACTCGCCGGCCCCCTCCTCGCGGTCGAAGAGGCGGGCCAGCGGTCCGCCGGCCCGGATCAGCTCGTCCCAGGTGCCCTCCTCGACGATGCGCCCGCCGTCCAGGACCGCGATGCGGTCCGCCCTGCGTACGGTGGCGGGGCGGTGGGCGATCACCAGGGTCGTCCGGGTGGCCGAGTCGGCCGCGAGCGCCCGGGCCAGCTCCGCGTCGCCCCGGTGGTCGAGGTGGGCGGTCGTCTCGTCGAGGACCAGGACGCGCGGCCCGCTCAGCAGGCCCCGGGCCAGGGCGACCCGGGCGCGCTGGCCGCCGGACAGGGTCGCGCCGCGCTCGCCGACGGGGGTGTCCAGCCCGTCGGGCAGGGCGTCGGCGATGGGAGTGACGCCGCAGAGCCGGGCCACCGCGCGCAGTTCGTCCGCCGTCGCGTCCGGTGTGCCCAGGCGGAGGTTCTCGGCGAGGGTGCCGTGGAAGAGCGGGGCTTCCTGCCCGACCACGGACACGGCGGCGCGCAGGTCCTCCTCGCTGAGGTCCCGCAGGTCCACGGGGTCGGCCGGGGCGGCGGGAACGAGTTCCACCGCGCCGGCCTCGGGGTCCCAGTACCGCGCCAGGAGGTGGGCACACGTCGACTTGCCCGCCCCGGACGCCCCGACGAGGGCCACCGTCTCACCCGGCCGGACGGTCAGGTCGATCCCGTCCAGAACGGCCTCTCCCCCGTAGCCGAACCGGACGCCGCGCAGTCGCAGACCCAGCGGGCCCGCCGGGGCCGGGCGCGGGGCGGTCGGCGCGGGGGCCCCGGCGGGGGCGTGCACGGCGGCCCGGACCCGCGCCGCGGCGGCGCGCAGTCCCCCCGCCCGGCCGAGTGCGGCCGCCGATTCGGCGACCGGGGCGAGGGCACCCAGGGCGAGGGCCATGGCGGCCGGGGCCCACGCCCCGTCCAGGCGTCCGGCCGACGCGGCGTGGGCGGCCGCGGCCACGACCGCGATGACGGCGGCGACCACCAGCAGTTCCCGGCCGGCGCCCGCGCCGGTCTCCCAGGACTGTTCGGCGCGCTGGTGGCGCGCGAGCCGGCGCCCGGCGGACCGGAGCCGGGCCCGCCTGCGGTTCAGCGCCCCGGCCATCAGCAGCTCGCGCAGCCCGTCGACGCTCTCCACGGTCTCGGACGAGACCTCCGCGAGCGCGCTCCGGGTGCGGGCCCCGCGTTCGGCCCGCCCGCGCGCTTCGAGGAGCGGCGACCAGACCAGCAGCAGCGCCGCGGGCACCACGGCGAGCAGCAGCCAGGGCCCGAGGGTGGCCAGCACGGTGGCCGATACGGCGAAGACCACGCCGGAAGCGAGGAGTTGGGCGATGGCGTGGGCGTAGAAGAACTCCAGTGCCTCGACGTCCCCGAGCGCGGTGGCCGCGAGGTCCCCGCTGCGCCGTCCCGCGATCCGGGCGGGGGCGCTGCGGGCCAGTCCGTCGAAGACCCGGACGCGCAGTTCGGCGAGGACCCGGTAGGCGAGATCGTGGGAGAGGTCCATCTCGCGCCAGGTGGCCAGCGCCCGGAGCAGGACGAGCCCGATCAGGACGGCGACGGTCCCGGGGGCGGGCGGGCGGTGTTCCGTGACGGCCGTGCCCACCGCGTGCGCGGCGAGGGTGACCAGGGCGACCAGGGCCGCCTGGTCGACGAGGGCGGCCAGGCAGGTGCGCAGCACGGTGGTGCGGTGCGCGCCGAGGACCGGGAGGAGCGAGCGCAGGGCGCCGGTTCCGCCGTCGGCGGCGGGGCGGTGCGCGGGAGGACGGGTGGGCTCGTGCGGCAGCGGCGCGACCGGGGTCGGTGTCGGGGCTGTCGCCGGGGCCGGATTCGAGTGGGGGGTCGGGGTCGGGTTCATGCGGCGCGGTCCTCCTCGGTGGTGCGCCCGGCCGCGACGAGCGAGGCGTACACGCCCCCGCCCGCGAGCAGGGTGGTGTGGTCTCCCGCCGCGACGACGCGGCCCGCGTCGAGGACGACGATGTGGTCGGCGTGGCGCACGGCGTCGAGCCGGTGGGCGACGACGACGCAGGTGCGCCCGCGGCCGGCCGCCGTCAGCTCCCGGACGATGCGCGCCTGGCCGCGTTCGTCCACCGCGCTGGTGGCCTCGTCCAGGATCAGGACGGGAGCGTCGGACAGCAACGCCCGGGCGAGGGCCAGTCGTTGACGCTGGCCACCGGAGAGGGTGGCGCCGCGTTCGCCGACGAGTGTGGCGTAACCGTCCGGCAGCCGGGCGATCTCCTGGTCGATCCCGGCGGTGCGGGCGGCGGCGCGCAGCTGTTCGTCCGTGGCGGCCGGGCGGGCGACGCGCAGGTTCTCCGCGATCGTGGCGTGGAAGAGGTAGGTCTCCTGCGAGACCACGGCGACGCCCCGGCGCAGCGAGGCGAGGGTGTAGGCGGCGGCGTCCGTCCCGGCCACGGTGAGACGGCCCCGGTCCGGGTCCCGTTGCCGCAGCAGCAGGCTCAGCAGGGTCGACTTGCCCGCTCCCGATGGGCCGACGACAGCCGTGGTGCGTCCGGGGGCGGCGGTGAAACTGACGCCGTCGAGTGCCGGCCGCCCGCTCCCCGGGTGGGTGAAGTGCACGTCCTCGAAGCGGATCTCGGGGGCGCTCCCCCAGGCCGCGGCCACGGTGCCCCGCTCCGGCACGGCGGCTTCGGCGGTGCGCAGGCGGGCGATGCCGTCGGCCGCCGAGATCCCGAGGTAGCCCGCGTGCCATTCGCGGGAGAGGTCACGGACGGGGCGGAAGCACTCGGAGGCGAGGAGGAGCAGGAGGTAGGTGCCGGTGGCGGCGGTGCGGCCGGTGGCGGCCGAGGAACAGGCCACGAGTACGGCGGCGGCCGTACCGCCCTGGACTGCCAGGTCGGTGAGGCCGGTGTCGACCAGCGAGACCCGGAGTTTGGCGACGGTGGTCCGGTGCAGGGCGGCCGACCGGCGCTCCAGCCGCTCCCGTACGCGGCCCACGGCGCCGGTGGTGCGCAGGGTCGGCATCCCCTGGAGGGCCTCCAGGTAGTCGGCGGCGAGGGCTTCGTAGGAGTCCCAGTGCTCCTTGCCGCGCCGCGCGAGCAGCCGGTCCCACCAGCGCGGTCCGAAAAGAGCCAGCAGCAGGGCGGGGCCGAGGGCGAGGGCCGCGTACGGCTCGACGAGGGCGACGGCGACGAGCAGCAGCGGCGGAACGGCGCAGGTGATGAGCAGTTGGGGCAGGTAGCGCGAGATGTACGCGTCGACGCCCTCGACGCCGTCCACCAGTGTGGCGCGTACGGCTCCGGCCCGCGCACCGGTGATCGCGGTGGGGCCGAGCGCGCCGAGCCGCTCCAGCAGGGTGTCGCGGAGCCTGACCCGCACGGTCGCGCCCGCCGTGACGGCGGTCAGGCGCTGGGCGCGGCCCAGGGCGGCGCGGACGAGGACGACGGCGATGACGGCGGCGAGCAGTGGGGCGAGGGCGGCCGTCTCCCCCCGGGCGATCCGGGAGAGCACGAGGGCGAGCAGGACGGCCTGGGCGAGGTGGGTGGCGGTGACCGCGGCGAGCAGCGCGCAGGCGCGGCCGAGCGGGGCGCGTGCGATGGCCGCGGCGCGCAGGAGTTCGGGGTGGAGCATCATGGGCGTTCTTCCTCGCCGGGCGGGACCGTCGGGGTGACGGGGGCCGTGGTCGCTGTGGCAGGTGTCGTCGGGGTGGGTGGCGCCGGGGACGCCGGGGGCCGCCGGACGGAACCCGCGGCGGGCGGCGGTGGGGGCGCTCCCACCGCCAGCCCGTGCACGATCCAGTCGCGTCCGGGGGCCTCGCCGAGCGCCGCGCCCAGGTCGGCCCGCTGCCAGGAGCCGATGGGCCGTGAGCGCAGGCCCAGGGCGGTGGCGTGGGCCTGGACCGCTCCGGCCGCGTACCCGGCGGCGAGGTGGCTGCCGCGGACGAGGCCGGGCGAGGCGTCGTCGGGGCAGCCGTGTGCCAGGAGGACCGCCCCCGAGGCGGCGATCCATTCCTGGTGCGCGGCCCAGCGGGCGAGGGTGGGGCGGGCGTCCCCGGAGGCCAGGACGTCGAGGCCCCGGCCTCCGGGAGCCTTCGCGTACAGGGCCGGCGCGGCGCCGCCGGTCGCCGCGGTCCAGGCGGGTCCGTCCGGCCGTGCGGTCCGCGCGGTGGCCAGGAGCCGGGCGAGGACGTCGCTGCCGGGTGGGCGGTTCAGGTCCTCGGGGGCGGCGCTCCGGCGCGCCTCGATGGCCTCGTCGGTCACCGGCCCGGGACGCGGGGCCGGGCGCCAGGTGCCGCCGGGCAGCTCGGGCGCTCCGGAGATGTGGTGCAACAGGTTTTGTGCCGCGAGGAGTTGGCGGGACGGGCTGGTCCCGGCGCCGGGTTGCGGAGACGGGGCCCCGGCACAGGGAAGGGCGGCCCAGGCACCCAGCGGCCGCGCTGGGTCCACGTGTCCGCACGGGGCAGCCAACCAAACTGCCGCCAGGGGCAGTTCCGTCTCGGTGCCGGACGGGCCGGCCGGCCGGTCCAGGAAGCGGGGCAGCCCGGCGGCGGCGGACAGCAGGTCACCGTCCGCGTCGAGGGAGACCCGGACCTCGACGGCCGGGGGGCCGGCCAGCGCCAGGGCGGCGGCGGCATGGCCCGTGTCCAGGAGCAGCAGGGGCCAGGCCCGGTGACCGTAGTGGGCGACGGTGCGGGACGCGGCCGCGGTGAGCACGACGAGGGCGCCCGGGGGCGCGTCGGCCGGGGCCGGGCCGCGCGGGTGGGCACGGTGGGCGCGCGGGTCGTAGGCGTAGCGTCCGGGCGGCAGTGAACACCCCGCGCCGATGAGGAGGTGTGCGCGCACCGGGTGCAGGGCTCCGGCCGAGGGCGTCGGCCGGAGCCGGCCGGACGTGCCGGCGGGTGCGGCCAGGGAGAGCCGCAGCAGCCGCTCCAAGTCCAGCACGTCCCCGTCGCCCGGCCCCGAAGCCGCCCGAGGGCGGAACGCGGCCCCGGTCAACGGCAGCCCGGGACCGCTCCACGGAAACGGCCGCTCGGGAACGTACGGGGCGAGGCCCGGCGCACGGGAGGAGCGGACGTCGGCCAGGGCGCGGCGCAGGGAGCCGGACGCGGGGCGCCTTGCGGAATCGGGTGCGGCGGGCCGGGCCGGGGTGTCGGGCATGGCGGCGGGCTCCTTCACATGTGCGGCGGCGGGGCGAGGGTGAAGTCCTGCGGGGCGACGGGCGGCCGGGAGCGCCAGCCCCGGGCGAGGGCCGCCGTCGCGAAGCGCGGGCAGCCGAAGTAGCCGAAGGCCGCCGGGGCGTTGGGGATCAGCCCGGAGACCAGTACGCGGGCGACGCGCAGCGAGGTCTCGGCGACGTCCTCCGTGGTGAGGTCCGCGGTGATCACCCGGTGCCCGCCGGCGGCGAGGGCGGCGTCGAGGGCGGTGCGGCTTCCCGGGGTGATCGCGGTGACCGGAACCGTGCCGAGGGCGGGTTCGGTGAAGCGGCGGGCGAGCGGGGCCATCCGGTCGTCCAGCCACACCTGGACATGGGCGCCGAGGTCGCGCACGGCGGCGAACTCGGGTCCGCAGTCGTCGAGATAGCGCCGGTCGGGGCGGTGGTCGAGGTAGAGGCCGCGGGCGAGCATCCCGGTTTCCACCGCCCGGTACACCCAGCCGTCGGCGTCCACGGCGCCCTGGGTGAACACCCAGGTGTGCACGGCCTCCAGGACGGCCTTGCGGGCCGCCTCCGCCGGGTCGTACCGGCAGGCGAATCCCGCCGCGTGAATGCCGCGTCCGGGATCGTGCACGAGAGCCGCCACGCAGGGGGCGAACTCGGAGGGCATCTCCACGATGTGCACCTCCAGCCCGCACCCGGCCAGGTCCGCGGCCAGACCTGGAACGCTCGCCGGGTCGATGCCCCGGGCGGGCCCGTCCAGGTGCCACCACAGCTCCAGCGCGTCGCGCTCGACGACTTCGAGGAGCCCGCGCTCGACGGCGTCGTCGAGGCCCTGCCCGGTGGCGATGCCCGCGTAGTTGAGGTGGTGCGTGCGGGGCAGCGAACGCAGCTCGCCCTGCCGCCAGTTGAGGTGGGTCAGTGCGACGGGGGCCCAGCAGGGCCGCCCGTCCTCCTCGGCCCGGGTCCACAGAGCGGGTGTGTCGGGGGTGAGTTCGGCGTACGGGAATCCCGGGCGGCCGTACTGCCAGGGGGCGTACGCCGGCAGAGCGCCGGGGCCGTACAGGAGGTGGCCCTCTGCGGCCAGTTCGGCCGCGGTGGCCCGCCGGGGTTCCCGGGGGTGGCCGGGCGGGGGGAGGCGGTTGCCGCAGTAGCGCTCGACGGCTTCGGCCACCGCGGCGATCCACGCGCCCCGGGGGTCGCCGAACGTGGTGCCGAGCGAGACTCGGTCGGCGGGCCAGGCGCCGAGGCGGCGGGCGTCGGCGACATCCGCCGTCATCGCGGTGTAGCGGGGCGGCGCACCGGCGGGGTGTTCCACGGGCGCGACGTCGCGGATGATCCCGCTGACGGGGTCGACGAGGGCTTCGAGGGGCAGGGCGCTGGTCAACGGCATATCTCCGGTTCGGGCTCGACGGGGCGGTGCCGGGCGACGACGGGCAGGTGGAGGGCGCTGCCCCGGGGGTCCACGGTGCGGCGGGACGGGGCGAGCAGGGTGGCCCTGACCGGGTCCTCGCCGGTGTGCGGGTTGCGGGCGTGTGCGGGAAAGTGGTGTCCGGCGATCTCGGCCCGCAACCGGGTCCCGGCGGGCAGTCGGCGGCCCAGGGTGCCGAGCGGCACGGTGATGTCCGCGGCCGCGCCGGGCGGGCCGGTGCGCCGGACGATGCCGAAGGCGAGCGGGTCCGCGCGGCCGGACGGGTCGAGCGCGGTGAGGCGTACGGCCCAGTCGGCACAGGGCGTGTCGGCCGTGACGTTGATCCGGGCGGCGGCGGCTCCCGCCAGGTCGAGCGGGCGGGGCAGCGGTGGCGAGAGGAGCAGGCAGCGGTCCGCGCGCTCCCCCTCCGCCGGGACGGCGAGGTCGTCGGAGCGCACGGGGCGGTCCGGGTCCGCGCTGAACTCGGCTCCGTGCAGGAGCCGTAGGCCGGTGGGCGAGCCGAAGGGCCAGGCGACGGTGCGGGGGGCGCTGGGCGCCCGCGTGCTGTGCCAGCGACCGCTGTCGCCGAGGGCGATGACCCCGTGCCGTGCCGGCTCCAGGTGTCCGGCGAGCGCGGCGCGTGCCCACCGTACGTACAGCGCCCCGAGGTTGACGCGCGGGCGGGCCGGTGCGGCCGGGTCGGCGGTGAGGCGGTGGCCCCAGGGCCCGAGCAGCAGACGGGCCGGGCCGCCCCAGCCGTGCCACAGGGCCGCGGTGTCCTCGGCGAACGGGTCACGGGTCCCGCCGACGGCGAGCAGCGGAAGGCGGGCGGTGGCCCCCAGCGCGACCAGCCCACCACGTCCTTGTGCGGCCCAGAGCCCGGGCCAGGACGGGAGTTCGCGCCCCAGGCCCTCGGTCAGCCGCTCCGCCAGACGGACGATCGGAAGGTGTTCGAGCAGGCGGGGGTCGTGTGCCAGGGCGCGGGCCAGCGCGTCCGGGTCGGAGTCGCGACGGTCGCCGTGCGCCGCCCACCAGCCCGCCCGGGCCCACAGCCGTTCCGGGCCGCCGGGCTCGCGCGCCGTCTCGGCGAGTCCGAGGGCGGGGACGGCGGCGATGACGGCGTCGGGCAGGGTGCCGGGAGCCGCGTCAGGGGCGGCGAGCGCGGTGACGAGGGCGCAGTGCGCGGCGTAGGAGGCGCCGGCGGCGACGACTTCTCCGTTGCTCCACGCCTGCGCGCGCACCCAGGCGAGGGTGGCCGCGCCGTCCGTCCTCTCGTGGCCCCGGTAGGGGTGCCACTCCCCCGGTGAGCCGTGTCGGCCGCGGACGTCCTGGGCGAGGGCGGCGAACCCGTGTGCCGCCCAGCCGCGCAGTTCGGCGCGGTGGGCGTGCCGCCCGTAGGGGGTTCTGATCACGACGGCGGGCCGGGGGCCGGTCCCGTCCGGGAGGCATACGTCGGTGGCGAGCGGGGCGCCGTCCGGCGCGGGGACGGACACGGTGCGGGTGGTCACGGGTGCGCCTTCGCGGTCCCGGCACCTGCGCCCGGCCCGGCGCCGGCGCCGGCCCCGGCGGCGGACGCCGACCGCGTCGCCGCCGCCGGTGCGGGCGCGGGCAGCGGCGCGACGTCCGGGACGGGCAGCACGGGATGCTCGGTGACGGTGAGATCGCGCAGATCGACCCGGCGCAGCCGGCGGCGTGCCGGGAGGCCCACGGCCCTGCTCAGCCCGACGTCGACAGCGGCTTCGGCTTCCATCTCCTCCCCGGCTCCGGCTCTGACTTCGGCTTCGACTTCGGCTTCGGCTTCGGCTTCGGCTTCGGCTTCGGCTTCGGCTTCGGCTTCGGCTTCGGCTTCGGCCCAGGCGATCAGATCGGCGGTGAGGAGTGCGGCGATCAGGGCGGCGGAGGCTTCGGTGGGGTGCGGGCCGGTGTCGGGGGTGCGGTGTCCGGCCCAGTACGCGGCGAGTTCGCGATGGGCGGGGGTGGCCGCGAGTCTGCGGAGACGGACGTGGCGGGAAGTGACGTCACCCGGGGCCGCGGCGAGGGGCTCGGTCCAGACGTGGGCGCCTTCGCGGTGGCAGCGCAGCCAGGCGACGCCTCGGCCGGGCAGCCGGTCCGCCGCGTCCCAGAGCCCTTCGGGCACGGGCGAGTCGAGGCACCACACCACGGCGCCCCGCCCCGGGGCGCGGTCGTCCGCGGCCCTCCGGGCGAGTTCAGCGACATGGTCCGGGGTGGTCCGGTGGACCTCGGCCCCCTCCGCCCCGGCGCAGCGCGCGACCGGCCCGGCGAGCACGGGGTCGCCGAGCACGTGGACGGTGCGGCCGGCGAGCGGGGCCCGGGGCGGGGCGTGCACCGCGTACCCGCCGGCCTCGAACGCCTCGACGAGCCGGGTGAGTCCGGGTGTGAGCGGGCCTTCGTCCGGGGGCCGGGTCCCCGTCAGCCGACGTATCAGGTCTTCGCCGGCGACGCCGTCGGTGTCGATGCGCAGGAACTCCCCTCCGGGGGTCCGGAGCACCGGGCCGTCATCGGGGACGGTGACGATCCCGGTGCCGGGAGCGAGTCGACTGCGGGTCACGGAATCCTCCGGAGCGGAAAGGGGGTACGGGAAGTTCGGGGTGTCGAACGGGGCGGGCCCGCCCGGCATGGCACCGGACGGGCCCGCCCCCGCACTGCGCGGGGAACCTGCCCTCAGCGGCAGGCGTCGCTTACTTCTCGGCCGGGGCGTCGGCCTCGACGGCGTCGTCGAAGGGGTTCTCGACGAGGGCGTTCGAGTGGGTGGCGGAGAGGTGGGCGAGCTGGCCCTGGTCGGCGATCGGGCTGAACACCTTGTTCTGCTCCATGAGTTGAAGCCTCCATTCGTATCGGTTGGGTGTGGGTCGCGACGTTGGTGCGTGCCGCAGCACAGACATTAATGAATATGATTTTCATTCCGCAATAGCTGGAGCGGTTCGAGAGGGTGATCTGGGTAACAGACGGGCCAGCCGCCCTCGCTGTCGATCCCCACCCGGCCCTCCACGCCGAGGACTTCGGCCAGCAGGTGCCGGGTGACGACCTCGGCCGGGGGGCCGTCGGCGGCTACGCGGCCCTCGCGCAGCGCGACGATCCGATCGGCGAACCGGGCGGCGTGGTTGAGGTCGTGCAGGACCATCACCACCGTCAGCCGGCGCTCCGCGCGCAGCCGTACGACCGTCTGGAGCACCTCCAGCTGGTGCCGCAGATCGAGGTAGGTGGTCGGCTCGTCGAGAAAGAGCACGCGGGCGTCCTGGGCCAGCGCCATCGCCAGCCGGACCCGTTGGCGCTCGCCTCCCGACAGCGCGTCCACGGGCCGGTCGGCCCAGTCGGTGACGCCGACGTCCGCGAGCGCCCGGGACGTCACGTCGTCGTCGCCCTCCCGCAGCATCCCGAGCGGCCCCCGGGCGGCATAGCGCCCCTGGCGCACGAGTTGACGCACAGTCAGGCCGGGGACGGCCGGAGCAGACTGGTGGAGCAGGGCGACGCGCCGGGCGGCGGTGCGGCGGGGCAGCCGCGCCACGTCGTCGCCCTGGAGCAGGACACGCCCGCCGCTCGGGGTGAGCAGCCCGGCGGCGAGCTTGAGGAAGGTGCTCTTGCCGCACCCGTTCAGTCCGATCAGGGCCACCAGCTCACCGGCCCGGATGCTCAGGTCCACCCCGCGCAGCACCATGCGTCCGGGGTAGCCGAAGGCCAGCCCCTCCGCCCGGACGACGTCCGGGGCGGGGCCCGCGCCCGGATCGACGCCCGGGTCCGCGCCCGGCCGGAGCCCCTTCACCGTGCTCACGTCCACGTGTCCGGTCAGTCCTTCGGACATGCCATCCCCTCCGTCCAACGTCCTCTCCTTTTCCGCACGCCGCCGTGGGCGTCGCGAAGCGACATCCGCCCCCTCGCCCTCCTTCACCGCTCGTCCGCCCGTCGCCGCGCCACGGCCATCAGCAACCCCGCCCCCACGAAGGTGGTCAGGGCGCCGACCGGCAGGGTCAGCCGGTCCGCGTCGAAGGCGGCGGCCAGCAGCCGGGACAGCAGTTGGGCGGCGGCGTCCGCCCCGCCCACCACCGCCGCACCGAGCAGCGCGGCCCCCGGGAGCGTGACGCGCAGGTCGGCGCCGAGGACGGCCAGCGCCAGATGGGGCACCAGCAACCCGACGAAGCCGAGCGCGCCCACGGCCGAGACGGCGCCGGCGGTCAGCGCCACCGCGCAGACGAGGGCCATGCCCCGGCCCCGGCCGGTGGCCAGACCCGCGGCGGACGCCTGCTCGTCCCCGCAGCGCAGCAGGGTCAGCGGTCCGGCGAGCAGCCAGGCGGCCATGCCCCAGAAGGCGGCCCAGGGCCAGAGCAGGTTCCAGTGCTGCCAGACCCGTCCCTCGGTGGAACCGATCAGCCATTGGACGACGCTGCCGAGTTCGCCGGGCGCCACGAGGAGCACGACCGCCGTGAGCCCGGCGAGAACCGCCGACACGAGGACCCCGTAGACGGCCGTCTGCTCCGGGTCGCCCCGGTCCCGCCCGGCGAGCAGCCACAGCAGGCCCGCTCCCGCGAAGCCGCCCAGGCAGGCCGCCACGACCACGGCCGTGGGGGACTCCCAGCCCGCGAGGCCGAGACCGGTCGCGGCCACCGCGCCCAGCACCGCGCCGGGAGTGACGCCGGTGACCTCCGGTCCGGCCAGCGGGTTGCGCAGGGCCGACTGGAGCACGAGCCCGGCCACCCCGAGGCAGGCCCCGGCGACCAGCGCCACCAGCAGCCGGGGGAACCGGAGTTGGAGCACGATGTGCTCGGCGGTGGGGTCGCCGCCGCCGAGGAGCACGGCCCGTACGCCTTCGGGGGTGACGCCCCGGCCGGCGAACAGTCCGGCGCAGGCCACCGCGGCGACGAGCAGCGCCAGGCCGCCCATCCGGGCGGCCGGTCCTCTCGGGGACCGGGCTCGTTCTGGCACGGTGTCGAGGTGCGTCATCGTTCCGCCTTCCGCAGGACGGGAGCGGGGACGCCCGGAGGACTCCCCGGTACGGGCGGGGCCACGGGCCCCCGGTCCCGGGCGGGCCGCCTCCCCCGCTTCAGCAGCACGACCCCGACCGGCACCCCGACCAGGGCGGTCCAGGCCCCGACGGGTGTCTCGATCGGGGCGAGTGCCAGCCGGGCCGGCTGATCGGCGCACAGCACGACGATCGCGCCGCACACGGCGGACCGGACGAGCCACCCGGCCGCACCGCCGTCCGGGCGGAGGCGGCGGGCGAGGTGGGGGGCGAGGAAGCCGACCCAGGCCACCGGCCCGCAGACAGCGACGACGGGGGCGATGAGGACCACGGCGATGCCGAGCGCGGCCACCCGCGCGCGCTCGACCCGTACGCCCAGCGCACGCGCGTCGTCGTCGCCGAGGCGCAGCACACCGAGCACCGGCACGCACAGCACCAGCGCCGGAGCGGCCACGGCGAGCCAGGGCAGCAGCCCGGTGACGTCGTCCCAGGTGCGGGCGGACAGACTGCCCAGCAGATAGCGGTAGATGAGCTGGAGGTCGAGCTGGTCGGCCATGACCATGAGCACCAGCAGTCCCGCCTGGAGCGCGGCGGCGACGGCGGCTCCGGTCAGCAGGACGGCCGACGGACTCCGGCCGAATCCGGCGGCAACCAGGGTGAGCAGACCGCCGAGCGCCGCCCCGGCCAGGGCGAGGAACGGCTGCAGCCCGAGGGGGACGGCCAGGGCGAGGACGAGGGGCGCGGCGACGCCGAGGGCGGCCCCGGAGGAGACCCCCAGCATCTCGGGCACGGCCAGCGGGTTGCGCAGGGCCTCCTGGAGGACGAGCCCCGCGGCGCCCAGGCAGGCGCCGGCGATGAGCGCCAGCACCATGCGGGGCAGCCGCAGTTCGGTGACGACGAGCCCCGCGAGTCCGTCGGCCCCCAGCGTGGCCGGGAGCCTGAGGGGCGGGACGTACGGCGTGCCGAGGCTCAGCGCGCAGACCGCGCTCGCCAGGGCCGCCGCGCCCAGACAGAGCGGCGCTACGGGCGGACGCCTCACCGCAGTGCGGCCGTCGCCTCGTCGAGGACGACGCCCAGGGACCGGGTGCCGCGCCCCTTGGCCCAGACCTCGGAGTCGACCTCGATGACCTTGCCCTTCTTCACGGCCGGGATGCGTGACCAGAGCGGATTGCGGGCCAGCTTGTCGGAGAGCTTGCCGTCCGGCGCGCCGAAGGACAGGGTCTCCACGAACAGGACGTCGACGTCCCGGGCGAGGATCTCCTCCAGGCTGTAGCTGCCGTCGACGCCCCGGCTCTTCCAGGGGTAGTGGGAGAGCTTGGGGAACAGCCCGGCCGCCACATCGGTCTCCGGGGTGGCCACGCCGAAGTTCTCGTCGCTGCCGTAGACGATCAGCGCGGTCTTGTCGCTCTTCTCCTTCTCCGCCTGCGCCAGGCGGGTGCGGAAGACCTTCTCCGCCTTCTCGCCCTGGTCGGTGCGGCCGGTGAGCGCGGCCAGGTCGCGCAGGTAGCCGACGCTGTCCTGCCAGGACTCGGGCTGAAGGGGCCAGAACGTCGTGGCGCCCTTCAGCGCGGGGGCCAGCTTGCCGTGCGTGTCCTCCAGGCCGATCACCAGGTCCGGCCGGTGGGACAGGATCGCCTCGACCTCGGGGCTGAGGAAACCGCCGGGCACGGCCGGCACCTCGGCCGCCTTCTCCGCCCCCAGGAACTCGGGGTGTGCCAGCAGCTGGGAGTTGGTGGCGGTGGGGGTCATGCCCAGCTCGACGAGGATGTCGTCGCAGAGGGCGACCAGGCAGACGATCTTCTCGGGCGGCTTCGGCAGGGAGACGGTGACGCCGTTGGCGTCGGTGATCCGGGTGGCGGCCTCGATGGGCCGCACCTCCGTGGCCGTACGGGTTTCGGCCCCGCTCCCCGGAGCGCCGTCCGGCCCTCCGGTGCCGGCCTCCCCGGTTCCGCAGCCGGCCAGCACGCCTCCCAGTACGGCGATCGCGGCCCAGCGGCGGACTCTCAGCGCGGTTCGTGGCATCGGTGGTCCCTCAACGTTCCTGTGCGGTCCCGGGGTTGCGGCAGACAGGGCGGCGGAGCCCGGGAGCGATCCCCGCCACGAACCGAAACCTTACACATGATTATCATTTCCAATAAAGTGGGCGGGGGTCTTCGCCGGGACCCACCGGCCCCCGCCGCCCCTACCGGCCCCGCCGCCTCAGGAGTTCGCCATGCCGCACATCCCACGCTCCCCTTCCCCCGCGCCCCCGCGCCTGCTGGTCGCCGACCATGTGGCCGGGCGGATCAGCCTGTTGGACCTCCCGCACGGCACGGAGCGGGCGGAGCTGAACCACCGGCACCTCGCCGAGCACGCGGGGTTCCTCGCCCTGCCGGGCGGCCTCACCGCCTGCGTGGACGACCGGGCGGGTGAGCTGCTGGTCCTGGACCCCTACGGCCCCGGCGCGGGCCGGCCGCTGGTCGGACGGCGCATACCGGTCGCGGTCCCCGCCGAACACCTGGCGGCGGCCCCGGGAGGGCGGCACCTGGCGGTGACCACCGGCCTCGGCCGCAACGAGGAGGCGTGGACCGGGCTTCTGACGGCCGTCGACCTCGACGCGCCGGACGGCGCCGTCGCCGTACGCGTACGGGGGCGGACCGGCGAGCCGGGGGTGACGGTCCTCGGCGGGGCGTCCCCCCTGGTGGTGCTGCGGCACCGGGAGCCGGGCGAGCTGCTGGTCCACCGGCACGGCGACCTGATGCGCTCGGCCCCCTCCTGCCCTCCGGCGTCCCCGGCGGGGCGGCTCTCGCTGCCGGACGACGACGGGCACGGCGACGCCCACGACCCGTCCACCGGCCGAGTGTTCGCCGCCGCGGGCTCGGGGGTGCATCGCGCCGTACGCAAGGGCGACGGCCTCGCGCCCGAGTCCCCTCTCTCCTGGTCCGCCGACGGGCGTTCCGGCGGTCGCGGTTACTACCTGCGGCTCGATCCCGTACGGCGCATGCTCTGGTCGTGCGTGCGCGGCGGACCGGGCGACCCCGGGCAGTGGCCGCAATGGTCCAACGACGCCTGGTGGCACCACCTCGACACGGGCGTCACGGGACGCCTGGACCTGGGCCCCGGACTCGTCTTCCGGCTCGCGGTGACCGCCCGCCACATCGCGTACACCCGTGTCCACCCGGACGGTGACGAGCTCGTCCTGCTCTCCGTGCCACCGGCCGCCGGGGCCCGCCCCCGGGTGTCCGCACGACTGCCCCTGCCCGCCATGTCCGGTGCGCCCCGGCCCGGCGGGACCCCCTGGGACGGTGTGCAACGGCGGGCCGTCGCCGCCTCCCCCGGCGGGAGCCTGGTCGCGGTCAGCCGGGGAGGCCATGGCGAGATCCACGTCTTCGACGCGGACCGGGCGGCCCCGCTCACCACCCTGACCGTGCTGACCCCCCTGGACGACGGCGGGCACCTCGCGCTCGTCACCCCCGGGGACGGAGCCCACGCCGACCCGGTCGGCCGCTGAGAGGGGCGCGGGGGGCGGCACAGCACAGCCGCTGGGCCACCCCCCGCGCCCGGCGCACTCAGCCCGGCGAGCCCGGCACGGCGACCGCGGTCACCAGGAGGACTTGGTCACTCCCGGCAGGAAGCCCGCGTGAGCCTGCTCGCGCGTCCTGACCCGGGAGAGGCCGAACTTGCGCAGGTACCCGCGGGGCCTGCCGTCGACGCTGTCCCGGTTGCGGACCCGCGTGGCACTGGCGTCGCGCGGCTGGCTTCGCAACTCCTGTACGGCGGCCGCCCGTTCGCCTTCCGGCGTACCGGGCCGGCGGATGATCTCCTTGAGCTCGGCCCGACGGGCGGCGTAGCGGTCGACGGTCGCCCGGCGCCTGTCGTTCCGTGCGATCTTGCTCTTCTTCGCCATCAGACCTTCCCTCCCCGCGCGCGGATGCGCGCGACCGCGGCTTCGACGCCGATGACGTCGACGGCCTTGATCGCCCGAGCACTCAGAGTGAGGCGGACATACCGCCCCTCACCGGGCAGCCAGTACCGCTTGCGCTGGATATTCGGGTCGAACCGGCGAGCCGTCCGGCGGTGCGAGTGGGAGATGTCGTTGCCGAATCCCGGCTTCGAGCCGGTCAGTTGGCAGTGGGCGGACATGAAAGGTACCTGCCTCTCCTTCGACGATCCATTATTGAAAATGGAAACCATTGCCATATAGTAGCGCCCATGGCTCGCAACGAAGTACGCCCGGTCATCAAGCTCCGCTCCACGGCGGGGACCGGCTACACCTACGTCACCCGCAAGAACCGGCGGAACGACCCCGACCGGATGGTGCTGCGCAAGTACGACCCGGTCGCCCGCCGCCACGTCGACTTCCGCGAGGAACGCTGAGGCCGGCCCGGCTCCACCCTCTCCCCCGGCACACCCCGAAGCCCGACCCCGAGGACCCGTCATGAAGCCCGGAATCCACCCCTCCTACGGCCCCGTCGTCTTCCGCGACAAGGCCGCCGACTTCGCGTTCCTGACCCGCTCGACTCTGACCAGCGACCGCACCGTCGCGTGGAAGGACGGCAACACCTACCCGGTGGTCGACGTGGAGATCTCCTCCGCGAGCCACCCCTTCTACACGGGCACCGCCCGCGTCCTGGACACCGCGGGACGGGTCGAGCGCTTCGAGCGCCGCTACGGACGGGGGGAGGCCCGGTGAGCGGGCACCGGACGAAGCTGCCCGTCGTCATCGTCTGCGGCCTGCACTCCGAGGCGCGCCGCGACGTGGTCGAAGGGCTGCTGAAGGAGGTGCCGCACAGCGTCGCGCTCCACCACGACCTGGCGACGGCCGCCGACGGCACGGTCCGCCGCTCCCTGCGGGACGCCGGGGGCGAACTGGTCTCCGGCGAGGCGCCTCTGGTGAACGAATGCGCCTGCTGCGCCCTGCGCGAGGACCTCGTCCCCGAACTCGAACGGCTCGCGGCGGACGGGGTGACCCGCCTGGCCGTCCTGGAGTTGTGGGACTCCGTCGAACCGAAGTCCATGGCCGAGGTGATCGCCGCGCACACCACCGCCGCCGAGGTGACCAACGTGTTCGCGGCGGTCGATCCCACCCTCGCCCTGCCCTGCCTGTCCAATGGCGACGATCTGGCCGAGGCCGGCCTGGCGGCGGCGCCGGCGGACCGACGGACCGTCGGCGACACCTGGGCCCGGCAGGTCGAGTACGCGCCGGTCCTGGCCGTGGCGCCGAACCTCGCGGCCGACGACGAGGACCGCGCGCTGATCCGGCAGCTCAACCCGACGGCACGTCAGGCAGTCTCGGGGTCGAAGGAGCTGGCCGGGCTCGCGTTCGCGGGATTCGACGTGGAGGCGGCGGACGCGGGCCAGCACCCGGCCTGCGCGCTGCTCCCGCAGGAGGCGGAGGAAGCCGGGGTGAGCACGCTCGTCTGGCGGCGGCACCGGCCCTTCCACCCCGAGCGCCTCTTCGACGCGCTGGAGGACCTGAGCTGCGCGGCGGCCCGCAGCCGGGGCCGGTTCTGGCTCGCGGACCGGCCTGACACCCTGCTCTCCTGGGATGCCGCGGGCGGCGCGCTGTGCGTGGAGAGCACCGGCCCCTGGCTCGCGTCGCTCCCGGACGCCGCCTGGTCCATGGTCCCGCCCTACCGGCGGGCGGCCGCCGCGCTGGACTGGCATCCCGAGCACGGCGACTGCTGCCAGCACCTGGTCTTCGTCTCCCCGGGACTCGACCGCGACGGCCTGACCGGCCTGCTGGACTCCTGCCTGCTCACGGACGAGGAGTACGGCTCCGGCCGGGAGGCTTGGAAGCACCTGCCCGCCGCATTCGACGCGCTCCTGGACCCGGTCCACTGACCCCGGCCGGTGACGCCCGCACCCGGGGTTCCGTAGTCCCGCGGACCTTTTCCCGCCCCATCCCACCCGGCACACCGAGCACGAGGAAGCCTCATGGCACGTCAGCAGGACCCCCGCAAGCCTCTCAAGAACCGGCCGAACCCCCTGGACGCCGCAAGGATCACGTACATCGACTACAAGGACACCGATCTGCTGCGCAGGTTCATCTCCGACCGGGGGAAGATCCGCAGCCGCCGGGTCACCCGGATCAGCGCCCGGCAACAGCGTCAGATGTCCGCGGCCATCAAGAACGCCCGCGAGATGGCGCTTCTGCCGTACTCCGGAGCGGCCTCGGGCAAGTAGTGCGCGCCCTTCCCGGCCGCGCGGCGGGGGCACGCCCGGAACCGGGCGGAAGCGCCGTGGACCGGCCACGACGAACCGACCGGGACGGGTCGCGGCCGGCCGTGGCGGAACGGCAGGGGCGACCGCATGGCTCCCGGTCGTCGTGGACGGGGCGTGTGCGGGGCACGCCGGGCGGGGCGGAACGCCGGACGCCGTCGGGGCCGGACGGTTCGTACCCCGTCACCCCGGCGTCGGTACGCCCCGGCGGATCAGAAGGTGAGGACGGCGCTGTCGTTCACGCTGCCCGCCATCTCGCAGGCGTTGCCGTACATGGTGCTGAACTCGACCCGCTCGCCCTGCCACACGCC
Organism: Streptomyces sp. NPDC091649; assembly: GCF_044756785.1. Taxonomy (NCBI): domain Bacteria; kingdom Bacillati; phylum Actinomycetota; class Actinomycetes; order Kitasatosporales; family Streptomycetaceae; genus Streptomyces; species Streptomyces sp. NPDC091649. The sequence goes on from NZ_JBIVTR010000019.1 coordinate 70,142, forward strand.
GTGGGCCGTCACCACGACCGGGTCCCACAGGCGGGTACAGGCCCGATTCGAAGGACCTTCGGCGAGTTCGGCGAACTGCCCCTGAACCGCGGCCAGTTCGTTGCAGGCCGCAGCCGGGGTGGGGTGCGTCCCGCCGGGGGCGGGAGCGCAGGTGAGCGTCACGGCCCGCTCCACGGTGGCGGTCAGCGGGTCCTCGCCGCGAGCCACGGTGAGGACGAGCGCGGACGGCGCGTAGAGGCTCTCCTCCTTCGCCGGTGCGGCCTGGGCGGTGGCGGCCGTGAATCCGCCGAGCAGAAGGGTGGCCGCCGTGACGGTTGCGAAGATCGCGTGAGGGTTGCGTCGCATGAGTGAAAGCTCCTTGGTCGGGTGCCTGATTGCGGTCAGGAGTCTTACGCATGCGGACAGTAGGCGCACATCGACGGCCAGCTTCCGGCCGCGACCGGGTGTTCGAGCCGACCGAATGGTCATTCGGGCAGCTCAGGCGCGCCGCGCGAGCCGTCCAGTATATGGACACACACGGGCGGTTCAACACGAAACAACCGCCTGACCTGCACATACGGCAAAGCCCATGATCGCGTCGCGCTGCCGCTTCGGCCGGAAAATACCGCCGTTCGGAGCCGCCACACCGGATCGGCGGTCGCCACCGACGCCCTCCCGATACCCCTCGACGGCGACCGCCGGTCCGCCGCGAACGGCCGAGGATCACGCGGAGGACACGATTCCGCCTCCCTCTTGACCGGATCTTAGGTTAGGCTAACCTCACATCTCGTGATCGCTCCTGCCCTCGACCGAGAAGACCTGCCGCCGCGCCGGCGCTCCGCGCCCGCTGCCGGCGCCACCACCCCGCCCACCGGTGGCGAGCCCGCCGCGTCGGCGTCCTCCGCTGCCCCCGAAGCCGAAGCCGGCCTCGACGCCCGCGAGATGACGATCGCGTACGACGGAACGGACGTGGTGCACGGCGCCGACCTCCGGCTGCCGCGCGGGCGCGTCACCGCGCTCATCGGCCCGAACGGCAGTGGGAAATCCACCCTGCTGCGCGCCGTGGCCCGACTGCACAAGGCTCGGACCGGCAGCGTGACCGTCGCCGCGGAGGCCGGGGACGACCGGCCCGTCGACGCCCTGGCCCTGTCGCGCTCCGACTTCGCCCGCCGTGTCACCCTGCTCGCGCAGAGCCGGACGGCACCGGCCGGCCTGAGCGTGCGCGACGTGGTCGGCTTCGGCCGGCACCCGTACCGGGGCCGGCTCCGGGGATCCGACCCGGACGGCGCCCGGATGGTCGAGCAGGCGCTGAACGTCACGAACCTCGCCGCGTTCGCCGACCGCGGGGTGGAGAACCTCTCCGGCGGGCAGCTGCAACGCGTCTGGTTCGCCTGCTGCCTGGCCCAGGACACCGACGTCCTCCTCCTCGACGAGCCCACCACCTATCTCGACCTGCGCTACCAGGTGGAGATCCTCGACCTCGTCCGCGATCTCGCCGACACCCACGGCGTCACCGTCGGGGTCGTGCTGCACGACCTGGACCAGGCCGCCGCCGTGGCCGACCGGGTCGTCCTCCTCTCCTCCGGGCGGGTCGTCGCCACGGGCACGCCCGCCGAGGTGTACGCCCCCGAGCGGCTCAGCGACGCCTACGGCATCCGCATCGACGTCGAACCCGACTCCTCCACCGGCATCCCGCGCACCCGCGCGGTCGGCCGCCACCACCTCCGTACCGAAAGGCCCTGAACACCCTCATGAAGAACCAGCACCTGACCTTGCCCGTCCTCGCCGCCGCGGCCGCGCTCGCCCTCACGGCCTGCGGCACCACCGAGGCGCCGAAGAAGGAGTCCGCCGGGGACAGCGCGGTGACGGTCACCGACGCGCGCGGCAAGAAGATCACGCTCGACGGGCCGGCCAAGCGGGTCGTCGGCACCGAGTGGAACGTCGTCGAGACGCTCGTGACCCTCGGCGTCCAGCCGGTCGGGGTGGCCGACGTCACGGGCTACACCGCCTACGACAAGGCCGCGCCGCTCACCGAGGGCGTCAAGGACATAGGCACCCGGGGCGAGCCCAGCGTCGCCACCGTCGCCGGCCTCAAGCCCGACCTCATCATCGCCACCACCGACCTGTCCGACTCCGCCATCGCGCAGCTGTCCAAGGCCGCCCCGGTCGCCGTGGTGCGCTCGGCCGACGCGAGCCGGCAGATCGACCAGATGGTCGACACAGTCGAACTCATCGGCCAGGCCACCGGCACCGAGGACAAGGCCGAGTTGGAGGTCGCGTCCTTCCGCAAGGCGGTCGCGGACGGGAAGAAGAAGCTCGCGGACGCCGGTCTCGCCGGTGAGGAGGTCGCCTTCGCCGACGGCTGGCAGGAGGGCAACCAGGTCTCGGTGCGCCCCTTCGTCAAGGGCTCGCTGCTGTCCGACGTGAACACCGAACTCGGCCTCGTCGACCCGTGGAAGCTGAAGGGCGACAAAGCCTACGGTCTGGCCGCGACCGACGTCGAAGGGCTCACGAAGATCGGCGACGCGCAGTTCGCCTACATCGCCAACGACTCCGACGGCGGCGACCCGTTCGCCGACGGCCTCAAGGACAACGCGGTGTGGAAGTCCCTCCCGTTCGTCAAGAACGACGAGGTCCACCGGCTGCCCGACGGCGTCTGGATGTTCGGCGGCACCGCGTCGATGCGCGAGTACATCGACGCCCTCGTCGGCGCGCTGACCGCCTGACGATGAGCACACGCACCACAGGCGCCCCGCCGGCCCCCGCCGTCGACGCGGCGGGGTCCGGCACGGCCGCCCTGGCCGGGACCACGGCCCCGGACGGCCGACCGGCCCGGCGCGGCCGGATGTTCCTCCTCGCGCTCGCGGGGATCGCCGCCCTGGCCGCTCTCGCGATCGTCCACGTCGGCCAGGGCACCGCAGCCGTCGATCTGCACACCCTCTGGCAACTGGCCACCGGGGCGGCCTCCGACCGGACCGCCGACGAGCAGACGGCCGCCGTGATCCTGGACTCGCGGCTGCCCCGGCTCGCCGCCGGGCTCCTCGTCGGCTGCGCGCTCGGCGCGGCGGGCGCGGCGCTCCAGTCGGTGTCGCGCAACATGCTGGCCTCCCCCGACACACTCGCCGTGAACGCGGGCGCGTATCTCGCGGTGGTCGCCGTCGCCGCGTTCGGCATCACGCTGCCCGCGCTGCCGGCCGGGGCCACGGCGTTCCTGGGCGGGCTGCTGGCCGCCGGGGTCGTCCTCGGCCTCTCCCGGGCGGGAGCCGGACCGATCCGGCTGGTGCTGGCGGGTTCGGCGCTCACCCTCGCCCTGTCCGGGCTGAGCGGGATGCTGCTGCTCCTGCGCTCCCAGCAGACGACCGGGCTGTTCGCCTGGGGCAACGGCTCGCTCGCCCAGATCGGCATGGAGTCCATCGACCGGCTCACCCCGGTCGCGCTCCTGGCGTTCGCCGGCCTGATGCTGCTCGGCAGGCGGCTGGACATCCTCGCCCTCGGCGACGACGGAGCCGCCGTCGTGGGGGTGAGCCCCCGGCTGACGCGCAGCGTCGCCGTGATCCTCGCGGTGCTGCTGGCGGCGGTGTCCGTGGCGGTCGCGGGGCCGGTCGGCTTCGTCGGGCTGTGCGCGCCCGCCGTGGTACGCCTGCTGAGCACATGGATTCCGGGCCTGGTCCGGCACCGCGCGTTCATCCCCGCGTCGGCGCTCGCGGGGGTGCTCGTGGTGCTCGGGGCGGACGTGATGCTGCGCGCGGTGTTCGGCGCCCAGGCGGGGGCCGAGGTGCCCACCGGCATCGTCACGACCTGCTTCGGCGCGCTCGTCCTCGTCTTCCTGGCCTACCGCTCGCGCGACATGGGCACGGACAGCGGCTCGACGGCGTTCGCCCGGCTCCGCGGCCGACGCGCGTTCGTCCTCACGCTGGTGGCGACGGTCGTGGGGCTCCTCGGCGCGGTGGTGGCGGCGACGCTCTTCGGCGACGCGACGCTGCTCCTGGGCGATGTGGGCAACTGGCTCACGGGGCGGTCGGGACGGTTCGTCGGCTACGTCCTCGACACGCGCGTCCCCCGGGTCGCCGCCGCCCTGCTGGCCGGTGCGGCGCTGGCGGTCGCGGGAGCCGTCGTCCAGGCGGTGTCACGCAACCCCCTGGCGGAACCGGGTGTCCTCGGCGTCGTCAGCGGGGCGGGAGTCGGGGCGGTGGCCGTGCTCACCGTCGTACCGCTGGCGAGCTTCTGGCTGATCGGCGGCTCCGCGCTCGCCGGTGCGGCGGCTGCCGCCGCGCTGGTGTTCGGGCTGGCCGCGCGCCGTGGTCTGGAGCAGAACCGTCTGGTGCTGATCGGCATCGGGGTCCAGGCGGGGGCGGGCGCGTTCGTGAGTCTGCTGATCGTGCTCACCGACCCGTACAACGCGACGAAGGCGCTGGCCTGGCTGGGCGGTTCGACGTACGGGCGGACGTTCCCCGAGCTGATCCCGGTACTGGTGGGCCTCGCCGTCGCACTGCCCTCTCTCGCGGTGATGCGCCGCGAACTGGACCTGATCGGCCTGGACAACGAGACGCCCGCCCTCCTCGGCGTGCGGATCGGAGCCACCCGGCTGGGTCTGCTGAGCCTGGCCGTGCTCCTGACGGCGGGAGCCGTCGCGGCGGTCGGCGTGATCGGGTTCGTCGGCCTCGTCGCGCCGCACGCGGCACGCGCCCTGGTGGGCCGGCGTCATGTGCGGGTCATCCCGGTCAGCGCGCTGCTGGGTGCGCTGCTGGTGGTCGTGTCCGACACGGTCGGCCGGACGGTCATCGCCCCGGCGCAGATCCCGGTCGGTCTGCTCACGGCCGTGATCGGCGCCCCGTACTTCATCTGGCTGCTCTGGCGGTCGCGGCGCGAGGGGTGAACAGGAGGATCCCCGGGTGCGGGCCCCGGAGCCGGGCGGTGGTCGTCGCCGCAGCGGCTCCGGGGTCCGGCCTTTCGTGCCCGGGCTCTCGGGGGCCCGGGCCTTCCGGGTCCGGGACTTCCGCGTCCGGGTCAGAGGTGGGAGAGGAGCCCGTCCAGCGGCGGTGGCGGGCGGTTGGGGTCCAGGGCTTCGGCCAGGGCGCGGGCGTAGTGCTCCTTGCGCCCGCCGATGGTCCCCATGAAGCGCCGCAACTGCGCCTCGACGGCCCGCTCCCGCTGGGCGGGCTGGCGTTGGAAGACCCGGAAGGCGCGCAGGTCGCCCCGGTCCTCGATGACCTGCTGGACGCGGTCCGTGCCGAGCGCCCGGATCAGCTCGTCCTCCAGGTCGGCGTGGCAGGTGAAGAATCCCAGCGCCTCAAGGGCGCCGGGCGTGCGAGCGGCGCCGAAACCGGTCAGCTCCAGGCCCTGGACGAAGAACCTCTGCTCCGCCGCGTCGCACAGGCCGGCGGGGCGGACACCGAGCCCGTCGGGTCCCAGCAGGCGCAGGAAGCGGGTGACGCCGGTGGCGCCGCCGAGGGGCACGACCACGACGCCCTCGGCCGTCAGGTGGCGCCCCCGGCCTGCGGCGAGGGCCTCGACCGCCGCCCGGTCGCTGACACCCTCCACCAGCACCACGGTGCGCAGGCCCAGGTCCGCCGCCAGTTCGCGGGCCGCCGCCGACTCGGCGGGCGCCGGAGCGTCCGCGTCGCCCGCGGCCCAGGAGATGACCGTCCGCCGGAAGCGCGTCGCCGTGTCCACGCCGGCAGTCTCGCACCCCGACCGGCGGGTACGGCAAGGGACTTCGTGCGGTCGAACGGGCACGGCCCGCCCGCTTCCGGGCCCGTCCCGGCCCGCGTTCGGCGCCTCGCACGGCGCACCCGGCCTGTGCGCTGCCGGCCCGGGCGCCCCGACGCCCCGGTCGACGTCGCCACGGGACGGCCCTCCCGCCCGCCGGTCCCCTCCGGTCGACGGCGCGTGCCCGGGCGCGAAACGGGCCCGACCCGGTCATGAAGCCGCACCGAACGGGTTTCTCCCCGGACCCCCCGCACGGCCCCTGACCATGAGATCCTTTTGCTTTCCATGAACAGCCGACGGCACAGCCGTTGTCGTACGACCCCCGAAGGCAGGTGCAGGATGGGGCCCGCAGGAGAGCCCTCCGGCGCGGCGGACCCGCTCCCCGACATACCCGACGCGGTGCGCGCCGCCGCGTCGGAGGCCCCGGGCCACTGGCTCGGCGTGGTCGATCCGCAGTGGCCCGGCGACCGGCCCCCGCCTGACTGGGCGCTCGTCGGTGAATGGCGGTCGGACGAGAACGGCGCGGTCCGCGAATACCGGCCCAACTCCCGCTACCGCCCGTCCGCGCCGGTCCTCGGCTGGCCGGAGCCCACCGACCCGGTGGACGCCGCGGCGCAGCGGGCCGCGACCGGCTACGGCTCCACCGAGGACGCGTTGGCGGCACTGGCATCGGCCGAGGTCAGCGTGGTGCGCGGCGCCGACGGGCGGCCTCTCACGGCAGCCGGGGAGGACGGGAAGCCGGTGGTGCTGGCCTTCACTTCTCCCGCACATCGGTTCACGTCCGCGCCATTGATCCATGACACCCTGTCGGCGGCCGAGTTGGCCCGTGATCTGCGCGGTTCGCAGGCGCTGCTGATGGTCAACGCCATGGCCGCCGCCCCTCTGGTCGTACCGGCCGACAGCTTGCCGGACCCCACCAACCCAGTCCCGCCCGCAGGGAGAACCCCGTGACACGCTCGGCCCCCGCCCCCGACAGCCCCCCGGCCGGTACGGAACCCGCTGCCGCCTCCACGCCGGAGGTCGCGGCGGGCGAAAAGGCGGCAGCAGGCCCGGAGAACGACGCCGGAGCCGACGCGACGGCGGCCGGAAGCGGCGTGGCCTCCACAGCGTCGAGCCCTTCGGACCCGGATCCGGACGCCGGCGAGGCGGCCGCGGGCCCTGCGTCCGCCGAAGCCACCGCGGCGGCAGGGAGCGCCTCGGCCGTCGCGAGCGCGAACGCCGCCGGCGCGGACACCGGGACCGGTGGCGACAGCGCGGCCGGTGGCGACAGCCCCGCCGGGGCCGGTGATGAAAGCCCGACCACGGCCGGAACCGGTGGTGAAGGCTCGACAGCCGCCGATGGCGACCCGGACGCGGGCGTCGCGGCCAAGAGCCGGCTGCCCGCGCTCGTGCGGACGATGACGACGACCGCGATCGGTGAGGAGGAGCCGCAGACCACCCCGGTGGGCCGGCCCGGCAGGGCGGCGCTGGCCGGGGCGGCGGTCGTGGGGGCGCTGCTGGTGTCGGTGCCGTTCCTGCTGCTCGGTGGCGACAAGGACGACGAGAAGCCCCGGACCGTCAACGCCGCGGGCACCGTGCTCGGCGGCGACGAGCAGGACAGCCCCGGGGACTTCGCGGTCGCCGCACCGGAGAAGTCCACGGACGGAAAGCCCGAGGACGAGGCGGCGAAGGGGAAGGCGAAGGCGGAGCAGCCCAGCGATCCCCACGCCGGTGCCGCTCCAGCGGCTTCCGCCGGTGCGAGCACGCCGAGCGGCTCCGGGGGCGCCCGCGGCTCCGGGGATTCCGGTGAGGGCAAGGCGGACGAGAAGTCCGAACCCGAGCCGAAGGCCGAGGGCGGCGGCACCACCGAGAAGAAGGCCCCGGCGGGCAGCGGGACAAGGAAGGCGGCGTCCACGTCGTCGGTGACACTGGGCAATCCGGTGACGTTCCGGGGTCACCAGTCCAACCGCTGCCTGAACGTTCCGTACAGCAGGTTCAACGACGGACAGGCGCTGGAGCTCTGGGACTGCAACGGCAGCAACGCCCAGCGGTGGCGGTTCGCTTCGGACGGTACGCTGCGGATCGGCGGCAAGTGCCTGGACGTGGCCAACGCCGACTTCTCCGGCGGCGCCACGATCCAACTGGCCGACTGCAGCGACAACATCGCGCAGAAATTCGCCCTCAATCCGTCCAACGACCTGGTGAACACCGCGGTCGGGATGTGCGTGGACGTGGCGCACCACAAGACCCACAACGGGGCGAAGCTGGTCCTGTGGCACTGCACCGGGCTGGACAACCAGAAGTGGAGTTTCGCCTGACAGGTGCCCGTCGGCACCCTTGGCGCAACCTCACCCGAACAATTGAGCGGTGTACTGGCATGATCGGGATTCCGGGTGTTCCCGGGAGTGGCGGCCTCGTCCGGTGGTGCCGCCCAGGCGAGGAGGTTCACGCGTGTCGCGCCAGGTACTGACGGTCGGCCCGGAAGGGTCCGACGGTTTCCGGACGATCGGGGAAGCACTGACGACGGCGCGCAACGGGGCCGTCATCAGCATCCGGCCGGGAACGTACGCCGAGAGCCTGGTGGTCCACACCCGGGTGACGCTCACGGCGGCCGAGGGCCGCGGCACGGTGGAGATCCGGCCGCGTTCGGGCCCCGTGCTGTCGTTGCGCGCCGACGCCGTGATGCTCTCCGAGCTGACGCTGCGCGGCACGGACTCCGAGCAGCCGGCCGTGGACGTACGGCGCGGGCAGGCGGCGCTGGACGGCTGTGAGATCAGCGGTTCCGCCTGGACGGCGCTCCTGGCGGGCGGAACCGGTTCGCTGGCGCTGCGCGACTGCCGGGTGAGCAACCCCAAGGGCGCCGGGATCGTGGTCACATCGGCCGCGGGCAGCTCGGTGGAGTCCTGCTCGGTGGAGCACCTGGCCACCAGCGGCATCGTGCTCGCCGAGCAGGGCGACGCGACGGTCCGGGGCTGTACCGTCCGGGACGCCCGCGGCAACGGGGTGCTCGCCAACGGCGACGCGCGCGGAACCGTCGAGGACTGCGACATCTCCTCCACGGACAAGCCCTCGATCGCGCTGGAGGAGCGCTGCACCACGCGGGTCGTCCGGTCGGTGGTGCACGACACCAGCACGGGGGTGCACATCACGAGCGCGGGCCGCACCACGCTGGAGGACGTCCGGGTCACCGGCACGTCCGCGGCCGGCATCGTCCTGGCGGCCGGCACCGATCCGGTGCTGCGGCGCTGTCGCACCTCGCGGACCCGGGGCAGCGGACTGCTGGTCACGGACCGGGCGCGCGGCACGTTCGAGGACTGCTGGGTCGACACCGCCCGGGGCCCGGCCCTCAAGGTCAACGGCGCCTCCTCGCCCGCCCTGACCGGGCTGACGGTGCGGGACTGCGACGAGGCGGGTCTGCTGCTGGAGGAGGACTCGGCGGCGGAGCTGGACCGGCTGGAGGTCATCGGCGGCTCGCCCGCGGTCCTGGTGCGCGGCGGCGCCAACCCGCTGCTGCGCCGCGCCCGGCTGGTGGAGCCGGCGGGTGACGGCATCGCGGCCACGAAGGACGCCAGGGGCCGGATCGAGGACTGCGAGGTCGTACGCCCCAAGGGCACCGGGGTCCGAGCCGCGTCCGGCAGCACGCTCTATCTGGCGGGCGGCGGGGTGTCCGGCAGCGGGGCGTGCGGCATCCTCGTCGAGGACGGCGGCAGCGTGACCGTGCGGGACTTCCGCGTCGAGACGTCCGGGGAGGACGGTGTCGCGGTAACCGGAGGGGCGGAGCTGACCGCCAGCCGGATCACCGTCCACTCCCCCACCGGACACGGCTTCGTGCTGCGGGAGGGCAGCCAGGGCTCGCTGAACGCCTGCGAGGTCAACGGCGGCGAGAAGGACGGCTTCCGGGTGGAGTCCACCTCCCCGGTGTCGTTGGTGAACTGCTCGGCACGGGAGAACGCGGGCGGCGGCCTGGTGCAGTCGGTCCCCGGCGAGCGTCTCGCCGTGGAGGGGCTGACCAGTTCGGCGAACGGCAAGCGGGACGCCTGGGGCGCCGGCAGTGCGGAGAACACCGATCCGGCCGGCTCCGGAACCGCCGAGGAATCCGCGGTCACCCGCGAGGGCGGACCGCTCAACGCGCTCAACGACCTGATCGGTCTGGAGAACGTCAAGCAGCAGGTGCGCACCCTGGTGAATCTCACGCAACTCGCCCAGCGACGCGAGCAGTTGGGGATGACCGCCCCGCCGATGGGCCGCCACCTGGTGTTCACGGGGCCGCCCGGCACCGGCAAGACCACGGTAGCCCGGCTGTACGGGTCGATCCTGGCGGAGCTCGGGTCGTTGCGCAGCGGCCATCTCGTGGAGGTGTCGCGGGCCGATCTGGTGGCGCAGATCGTTGGCGGTACGGCGATCAAGACGATGGAGACGTTCAACCGTGCGCTGGGCGGCGTGCTGTTCATCGACGAGGCGTACACGCTCACGGCGGACAGCGGCAACGGCGGCGCCGACTTCGGCCGGGAGGCCGTGGACACGCTGCTGAAGCTGATGGAGGACCACCGCGACGACGTGGTGGTCATCGTGGCGGGGTACTCCCGCGAGATGGAGTCGTTCCTGGCCTCCAACCCCGGTCTGGCGTCCCGTTTCTCGCGCACCATCGAGTTCGAGAACTACTCGGTCCCCGAACTCGTGGCGATCATGGAGAACATGTGCGGCAAGCACCAGTACGAGCTGGGCGAGGGGACGGCGGCCGCGCTGGCGACGCATTTCGAGCGGATGCCGCGTGACGGCGGATTCGGCAACGGCCGTGCCGCACGCGGGGTGTTCGAGGAGATGGTGGACCGGCAGGCGATGCGGCTCGCCTCCCAGGCCGAGATCGGCGAGCGCGATCTGCGGCTCCTGCTGCCGGACGACGTGTCCGCCACCGCCGTGCAGGCCGCCGACACCGCCGTCCACGACCCGCTGGCCGGTCTCGCGGACATGGTGGGCCTCGCCGAGGTCAAGCGCGACGTCACGGACCTGGTGAACCTGATCACCACGTCCCGGCACCGCGCCGCCGCCGGGCTGCCCGTGCCCAGCATCAGCCACCACCTGGTCTTCACCGGACCGCCCGGCACCGGCAAGACGACGGTGGCGCGGCTGTACGGCGAGATCCTGACGCAGCTGGGCATCCTGAGCGGCGGCCAGCTGGTCGAGGTGGCGCGGGCGGACCTCGTCGGCAGATACATCGGCCACACCGCCCAGTTGACCCGGGAGGTCTTCGAACGGGCTCGGGGCGGGGTGCTGTTCATCGACGAGGCGTACACCCTCACCCCGGCGGGCGGCGGCGCGGACTTCGGTCAGGAGGCCGTCGACACCCTGCTGAAGCTGATGGAGGACCACCGCGACGACGTGGTGGTCATCGTCGCCGGCTACACCGAGGAGATGGAGCGGTTCCTCGCCTCCAACCCGGGTCTCGACTCGCGCTTCTCGCGCAAGGTCGGGTTCGCGGACTACTCCTCCGAGGAGCTGGTCACCATCGTCCGTACGCACGCCTCGTCCATGGGCTACGAGTGCGGGCCGGGCACCGGATCGCTGCTGAAGGAGTACTTCGACTCGCTCCCCCGCGACCGTACGTTCGGCAACGCGCGGCTGGCCCGCCAGGTCGTGGAGACGATGATCACCCGGCAGGCGGGACGGCTCAGCTCGCTGGGCTCCCCGACCCTGGACGATCTGCGCACCCTGGTCCCGGAGGACGTCGCACCGGCGCGGAAGGCGGCAGGACTGTGAGGGGGCCCTCGGCTACCGCCGGCGCGAAGGGACGGTCCGCCGCCGCCCGTGCGACGTGCGCGGGGATGGCGGCCTGCCTGGTCCTGCTGGCCGGCGCCGCACCCGCCGGGGCGGCCGCCCGGGGACCGGTGGACGGTGCGCGCGCGGCCGGGGGGCAGAAACTCCCCGGGATGCCGTCGGCGCTGGGCGACGACCCGGAACGGTTCCCCTGCACGGCCGCCTCGAAGACGGAGGCGGAGAAGGGCGACTGGTCGCGCCGGCGGCTCGATCTGGACCGGGTCCGGGTGCACGGCACCGGCGAGGGGGTGACGGTCGCCGTCATCGACACCGGGGTGGACAAGGACGCGGCGGCGCTCAAGGGCCGGGTCACCACCCAGGGCGAGGCGGACGAGGACTGCGTGGGGCACGGGACGTTCCTCGCGAACCTGGTGGCGGGCTCCGGCGGAGCCACTCCGGAACTGCGCGGTGTCGCACCCGGGGCGCGGATCCTGGGGCTGCGCGGCACGGACGCCCGCGGCACCCCGGACGCCGCCCTGGTCGTGGAGGCGCTGCGCGCCGCGACGGCGGCGAAGGCCGGTGTCATCACGGTCTCCGCGGCCCTGCCGCGCCGCGACAAGGAGGTGACCCGGGCGGTCGCGGCGGCGCTGCGCTCCGGCGCGGTGGTCGTGGCGGCCGCGGTGCCGGATCCGCCGAACGCCACCGCCGACCCGGTGCCGAGCCGCCCGTACTGGCCCGCGTCGGAGCCGGGGGTGATCTCCGTCGTGGACATGCTGCCCTCCGGCGGCCGCCCGGACGGGGCGCTGCGCACGACCGGCGTCGACCTCGCCGCACCGGGGGCCGGCGTGGTCTCCGGCGGTCCGCGCGGCTCGGGCCACTTCCTCGGTTCGGGCGCGTCGCTGGCGGCCGCGTACACCGCGGGTGCGGCGGCCGTGGTCCGGTCGGCGCATCCCGACGCGCCGGCCGAGGAGGTGGCGCGCCGGCTGGTGGCGACGGCCTATCCGGCGGACGTCCCGCAGCTGGACCCGTACGCGGCCGTCACGTCCGTGGCCGATGTCGCGGCGTCCGGTCCGCGGCAGCGGTCCGCCGAAGCCGTGCGGATGCGTGACACCGCGTCGGCGGACCGGGCCATCGGGCGCGCGACGCTGCTGGCGCTGGGCGGCGGGGCGGGGGTGCTGGCCGTCGTCTGGGCGGCGGTGATGCTGCCCCGGGCCCGGGCGCGCGGCTGGCGTCCGGCCGGCCCGCGCGACTGACCGGACCGCCCGGGAGGCGGTCATGACCGAGGGGCCCGTCCGTGCGGACGGGCCCCTCGGTCGTTCGTCCGCCTCCGCTCACTTCCCGCTGTCCGCGCCGTCCGCCAGCGCGGTCTGGACGAGCTTCGCCTTGCGGCGGGCGATGTGGAAGGCGCGCCCCGGCGGGAGGTTCCGCGGCTTCACGTTCCCGAAGAGGAACCCCTCGGTCGGCGGGCAGGACATCAGCAGGGCCGGGGTGTTGGTCTCGTCGAGACGCCGCAGCAGCGCCTCGTTGAGTCCGCGCCCGGCGCCCATGGCGCTGCGGGCGACCACCAGGTGCAGTCCGAGTTCGAAGCCGAGCGCCAAGTGGTCGAAGAGCGGTTCGAACGGGCTCTGGAAGGAGTTTCCCGCCACCATGTCGTAGTCGTCGACCAGGACGAACAGCCGGGGTCCGGTCCACCAGTCGCACTGCCGCATCCGGGCGGGCGCGATGTCGGGTCCCGGCTGCCGGGTCTGCATGGCGCGGGCCGCGCCGTCCACGGTCTCCTTCAGGTTGTCCAGCGAGACGACATGGCCGATGCGGTACTCCTCCGGCACCGCGTCGATCAGTTCGCGGCGGTAGTCCACCACGATGATCTTCGCCTCGGCGGGGGTGTACCGGGCGGTGATCCCGGCGGCCACGCGGCGCAGCAGGTTGGTCTTGCCGCTCTCGGTGTCGCCGACCGCGATGAGGTGCGGGGTGCGGCTGAAGTCGTGCCAGACCGGATCGAGTCCGTCCTGGTCGAGCCCGAGGGCGAGGCGCATACCGCCGCCTTCGGTGGACGCGGTCCCGGGCAACTCGGCTACCGGGAGGCGGTGCGGCAGCATCCGGACCGGCGGCGCGGACTCGCCCGGCCACGCGGCGGCGACCCTGGCGACCAGGTCGGCGACGCCCTCTCCGAGGTCCTCCAGGCCGTTGCCGCCGTCGATCCGGGGCAGACCGGCGAGGAAGTGCAGTTTGCTGTCGGCGGTGAGGCCCCGGCCGCCGGTGCGGGGCACCGAACGGGCTTTGCGCATGTCGACCTCGGAGTCCATCGGGTCGCCCATCCGGAGCTCCAGCCGGGTGGCGGCCTGGTCGCGGACCTGGGCGGACAGCTCGACCCAGCGGGCGGTGGTGACGACGAGGTGGATGCCGTAGTTGAGGCCGCGTGCGGCCAGCTCGTTGAACTTTCCGATGAGGCCGTCGTAGTCCTGACGCACGGTGGACCAGCCGTCCACGACCATGAAGACGTCCCCGAAGCGCTCGTCGGGAAACTCACCGGCCGCGCGGCGGCGGCGGTAGGAGGCCATGGAGTCCACGGTGTGGTCGACGAAGAACTGTTCCCGCCCGGCGAGGACGGTCATCACCTCGGCGACCGTGCGGTTGACGCGTTCCGGGTCGAGCCGGGCGGCGACGCCGCCGACGTGCGGCAGCCCGGCGAGCTGGGCGAGACCGCCGCCGCCGAAGTCCAGGCAGTAGAACTGCACTTCGTCGGGGGTGTGGGTGAGGGCCAGCGAGCAGATCAGGGTGCGGGCGAGGGTCGACTTGCCGCTCTGGGAGCCGCCCGCGATGGCCACATGGCCGCCGGCCGCCGCGAGGTCCACGACGAGCGGGTCGCGGCGCTGCTCGAACGGCTTGTCCACCAGGCCGACCGGCACGCGCAGCTTGCCGCGTCCGGGGCCGCCGGGGCAGCTCAGACCGCGTTCCCCGTCGGCGTCGAGGCCGGGCAGCAGGGCGTCGAGCGGGAAGGGGGCGTCGAGCGGCGGCAGCCACACCTCGTGGGCCGGGGGCCCGGAGCCGCGCAGCCGGTCGAGCGCCACGTCGATCAGCGCCTCGTCGTCGCCCTCGGGTTCGGCCTCGGGCTCCGGGGCCGCCACCGGGTCCGGGGCGATGGTGCGCGGCACGACCCAGCCGCTCGTCCAGGGCACCACCTGGCTGGCGACCCGGGCCCGCACGACGGCTCCGGTGCGCCGGCGGTAGCCGCCGGAGGAGTAGGCGGCGCGGAAGCGGACCAACTGCTCCACGCCGGACTTGAGGTAGCCGTTGCCTGGCTGGGAGGGCAGTTGGTAGGCGTCGGGGACACCGAGCACGCCCCGGCTCTCCATGGCGGAGAAGGTGCGCAGCCCCACCCGGTAGGAGAGGTGGCTCTCCAGTTGGTGCATGCGGCCCTCGTCCAGGCGCTGGGAGGCGAGCAGGAGGTGCACGCCGAGCGACCTGCCGAGCCGCCCGATCATCACGAACAGATCCATGAACTCGCGGTGTGCCGCCAGAAGTTCGCTGAACTCGTCGACGACGACGAAGAGGCTGGGCAGCGGGGCGAGATCTGCCCCCTGGGCGCGGGCGCGCTCGTACTCCAGGGCGGAGGTGTGGTTGCCCGCCGAGCGAAGGAGTTCCTGGCGGCGGAGCAGCTCTCCGTGCAGGGCGTCCTGCATACGTTCCACGAGGGCGACTTCGTCGGCCAGGTTGGTGATGACGGCCGAGGTGTGCGGGAGTTCGTCGAGCCCGAGGAAGGTCGCGCCGCCCTTGAAGTCGACGAGGACGAAGTTCAGCGTCTCGGATGAGTTGGTGAGCGCGAGGCCGAGCACCAGGGTGCGCAGGAGTTCGCTCTTGCCGGAGCCGGTGGCGCCGATGAGCATGCCGTGCGGTCCCATGCCGCCCTGGGCGGACTCCTTGATGTCCAGCTCCACCGGCCGGCCGTCCACGCCGACCGCCACGGGCACCCGCAGGCGCGCCGCGCCGACGCGCTTGTCCCAGAGGGTCTTGGGGTCGTGCCGGTGCAGGTCGGGGATGCCCAGAAGCGTGGTCAGCTCGACGTCGGTCTCCATGGGCTGGGCGATGTCGGCGCCGAGGCTCAGCCGGGAGGAGGCCAGCAGCCGGGCGAGGGACTCCGCCGCGACGGGGCCGAGCCGGTCGGGCCGGCCCAGCACGGTGGTGCGCTCCTTGCGGCTGCGGTCGGTCCGCACGAGGCCGACCTCGTCGCCCTCGACGGCCAGCCGCAGGGTGTTCCGGCCGGGCCGCCAGCGCATCGCCTCGGAGAGGTCGAGGATCACGGCGTTGCGGTAGCCGGGCCCGTCCCAGCGGTGCCCTTCGGGAACGGTGCCGCCGTCGACGACGACGACGGTGTACGGCTCCTCGCGGCCGGGTACGGCCTCCGGGTCGAAAGCGGGGCGTTCGGCGAACTCGGCGCCGAGCAGATCGTCGAGCTCGGCGATGTCGGCGGTGATCCGGCGCACCGGCCCCGCCCCGTCCTCCTCGTACGGATGCAGCGCGTGCGGGAGCCACTTGGCCCACTCCCACTCGGCGCGCCGCTCGTCGGTGGTGCACACCGCGATCCACAGCTCCTCCGGCGCGTGGAAGACGGCGAGCTGGCTCAGCACCGCCCGCGCCAGTCCTCGTACGGCGTCCTGGTCGCCACGCAGCAACACCCGGGCGGAGGAGCGAAGGTAGAGGCCGATGGGCTGTTCGGGCACGGTGGAGTACGCGCGGATGAACCGGCGCAGCGCATGGGCGCACAGCGGTTCCAGGTCCTCCACGGGGCGGGTGGAGACGGGGGTGAGGGTGAGCGCGAGCTGCTGCTCCCCCACGGCGAGTCGCACCTCGCCGAAGTCCTCGTCGGCCGGGCGGCGCTCCCACAGGCGGGTGGTGCGGACCAGGGAGCGCAGGGCGGCCGGGTCGGGGTGCCGCCAGGCGAGGGCGCGCTGCTGTTCCACGATGGTCTGCCGCACCCGCCGCCGGGTCTGCGACAGATAGCGCAGGTAGTCGCGGCGCTCGCCCTTGAGGCGCTGCTTGCGCTCACCGGCGCTGCGCATGAACTGGCCGACCAGCATGGCGACGGCGGCGAGCATCATCATGCCCATCGCGATGTACATGAAGACGCCGTTGGACCCCCCGGGGCGGAGGAACATCAGCATCATCGACACCGACATCATGGCCATCGGCAGGTAGGTCCAGATCGCGGAGGTGTCGGGCACCGTCTCCGCGAGGGCCGGCGGCTCCTGGAGCGTCAATTGTCCCTCGGGCATTTCCGGCCCGCGCCGACGGGCGGGCCGGCGAATCAGCACGACACTCAAGGGACAAGACCTCCCGGCTCGATGGCAATTGCTCCGGCACCCTATTTCACGGTTCGGGGACATCGATGCACGGGGAACGCACCACGACGCCCCGCAATCCCGACCCCCGAGTGAAAGGCCGGTGAACAGTCCGGGAGAATTGCACCGAGATCGGTCACCGGTGTTCCGGAGAACAACGGCTCCCCGGGACAATCACGCCTGCAGCGGCAGTAGTCTGCACACGCAACATCTCACATGTCCATGTGAGCCGGCCTGTTGCGTCCTCATTTCCGAAATCGCCCCACGCACAGCCCGCGGCCCGCGGAGCGCTTCCCGCGAACGGCCGTGACGCCATTCCCCGTCCGACCCCGTACCGGGAGACGAGAGTTCATCACATGACCGACAGCGCGGTGGCCGAACTGTGCCGCCTCACCGTACGTGCTCCGGCCGTCTCCATAGACCTGGCCGTGCCGTCCGACGTCCCCGTCGCCGATCTGTTGCCGACGCTGCTGCGGTACGTCGGGGAGGAGGCCGAGGAGAGCGGCCTCGACCACGCGGGCTGGGTGCTCCAGCAGCTCGGCGACGCGCCGCTCGACGAGGAGGGCACGCTCGCCCAGGCGGGCCTCACCGACGGGGCGGTGCTGCTCTTGCGTCCGCACACCGAGGCGCTGCCCGAGGCCCGCCTGGACGACCTGGTGGACGGCATCGCGGACACCGCCGGGAGGCGGCTGCACAACTGGAGCCCCCGCGCGGCCCGGCACTTCCTGGTCGGGGGCGCCGTGGCGGCGGTGGCCGCGGCGTTGGTCCTGCTGTTCCGGCCGGGCGTCGGCGGCTCGGCCCGGGTGGTGTGCGCGGCGGCGGCCGGGCTGCTGCTGCTGGCCGGGGCGGGCTCCGCGAGCCGCGCCGTCGGCGACCGGGTCTCCGCGACGGCGCTGGGCTTCCTGGTGGCTCCGTGCCTGGCTCTGGCCGGCTGGGTGCTGCCCGGCGGCGAGCTGGGCGGCCCGGACGTCGTCCAGGTGGCGGGCGCCCGGATGCTGGCCGCCGGAGCGGCGGGGGCGGGCGGCGCGGTGCTCGCGCTGGCGGCGACCGCGGTGGGTGCGCCGGTGCTGCTGGCGACCGCGGTGGTCTCGGTGGCGATGGCGGTGGCCGGTGCGCTGATGGGCTTCGCCGGGCTCGGTCCGCAGGCTTCGGTGGCGATCGTGGCCACGGTGGTCGCGCTCTGCGCGGGCTTCGTCCCGGCGCTGGCGTTCAAGCTGGCCGGGATGCGCATGCCCGCCCTGCCCTCGTCGGCCCAGCAGCTCCAGGAGGGCATCGAGCCCTACCGGGGCGAGGAGGTCGCCGAGCGCACGGAACTGGCCGGCCGCTGGATCACCGCCCTGTTCGGGGCGACCGGTGTGGTCGCCGCCGCGGCCCTGGTGCCGCTCACCCACCGCCCCGGCCTGCCCGAGGTGCTCGCCTCCCTGGTCCTGGCGCTGCTGCTGCTCCTGCACGCGCGGGGCCTGGTGCACGTGGGCCAGCGCCTCGTCCTGGCGCTCCCCGGCGCCTGGGGGCTGCTGCTGCTCGCCCATGCCTGGGCCGTGAGCGCCGATCCGGACGGCCGGCCCGCGGTCTTCGGCGTGCTGCTGGGCGTCGCCGCGGCGCTCACGGTGGCGGCCTGGACCGTGCCGGGCCGCCGGATGCTCCCGTACTGGGGCCGGGCGGCGGAGATCGGGCACACCCTGTTCGCCGTGGCGCTGCTGCCGCTGTCCCTGTGGGTGGCCGGGCTGTTCGGGTGGCTGCGCGGCCTGTTCGGCTGACCGCACGGCATCGCCGCAAGCAAGAGAACGACGAGAGGGCACAGGCAAGTGCAGTCGAAGCGGGACCAGGTCCAGGCGCACGGTTTCCTCATGGGCAGGCTCAGTTCCGGGCTGCTCATGGCCGACCCGGACGCCCCGGAGAGCCCGTTGGGGCGCACCACCCGGGGCGTGCTGTTCGGGCTGCTCGTCACGCTGCTGATCGCGGCGGGGGCGACGGTGTACGGGCTGCTGCGCCCGGGCGGCAACGACGCGTGGCGCTCGGGCGAGAGCCTCGTGGTGAACCGGGACACCGGTGCGCGTTATCTCTACATCGGGGGCGCGCTCCACCCGGTGCGCAACTACGCCTCCGCCCGGCTGATCGGGGGCGGGAGGATGACGTCCGTGGACGTGTCGACCGCCTCGCTGCGGGGGACCCCTGTGGGGGCGCCGGTGGGGATACCCGGAGCGCCCGACACCGTACCGGGCCCGGGCGAGCTGGACGGCGGGGCCTGGCACCTGTGTGTGACGGGAGCGGCGGGAGCACTGCCCAGCACCGGCGGCTCGCCGGACGAGGGCGTCCACCGGCCGGGGGCCACCACGGTCGTCGCCGGGGCCCCACTGGAGTCGACCGCGGTCGGCGGCGACCGGGGCGTGCTCGTACGCGGCCCGGACGAGCGGCAGTACCTGGTTTGGCGGGGCAGCCGGCTCGCGGTCGACGAGAAGTCCGACGCGCGCAACGCCCTCGGCTACGGCACAAAGCCCCCGCTGCCGGTGTCCGCGGCGTTCCTGGACGCGCTCGCCCCGGGACCCGACCTGGCCCCGCCCGAGGTGCCGGGACGGGGCAAGGCGGGGCCGGAGCTGGGCGGCGAACCCACCCGGGTGGGCCAGGTCTTCGAAGTGACGGTCCCCGGCGGCGGCGGCAGCTACCACCTGCTGCGCTCGGACGGCCTGACGCCGCTCACCCGCACCGGCGCGGCCCTGGTGCTGGGCGATCCGGTGACGCAGAAGGAGGCGTACGGGGGCGAGTCGCCGACCGTACGCACCGTGGGGGCCGACGCCCTGCGGCAGCACCGGGCGGACCCGGACTCCGGGCCGGCGGGCGCGGAGGGCCTGCCGTCGGCCCCGCCGAAGCCGCAGTCCGTGCCCCGGGGTTCCGCGGTGTGCGCGAAGGTGCTCGGCGGCAAGGAGGGGGCGCGGATCAGCACCGTGCTGGCTCCGCTGGACTCGCTGGGTCCGTCGGCCGTGGCCGAGGGCACCGCGGGGCCGCCGGAGCCCGCCTGCGTCCGGCCGGACGCCCGGGTCGTACGCCCCGGGCACGGGGCGCTGGTACGGGCGCTGCACGCCAGCGGCGCCGCGCACGCGGGCACCACGTACCTGGTGGCGGAGAACGGGGTGAAGTACCGGGTGCCGTCCGAGGAGTCGCTCTCCGCGCTGGGCTACGCCCAGAAGGACGTCGGCTCGATTCCGGCCCCCCTGCTGGCGACCCTGCCCACGGGTGCGGACCTGGACAAATCGGCGGCCTCGGGCGCGGCGCCGCCCCGCGTCACCGCACCCGCGTGCACATCGACCGGGGACACGAAGAAGGCGGCTGCCGGTGAACGCGATGAACGTAACTCCCCCGCGAACGCGGAACGTTGAACGAGGGCACACCGGCCTGCCGAGCGGCCGGAATCAACCGGGGGCGGGAAGTTGCGAATAGGGAATGAAGTGAAAGCTCAGAAAAACCTCAAGCACCGCCGCACCGGGCCGTTCGGGATGCGGATTTCGGGTGGGCCGCCGCTGAAGCGGGTGACCGATTCACTCACGGCGGCGCCCGTTTGCCGCCCGTATCCCGTGCACGCGGCCGTTGCGATCGAGTGGCGGAACCCCTCGGTGAACACTCTTGGTCCGCACTCGGTCCACCGACGGTAAACCTGAGCGTAACTCCCGTTCATCCGGGCAGATTTGCCCGCCCAGGAAAAGCCAAAGAATTCCGGCTCTTCTTGATCTGGGCACCGCATTATCCATAGCATCGGCGGACACGTCACCCGAAGCTCGATCGATGGGAGCGCTCTATGGCCGACAACCGGTTGGTGGACGACAAGGCAGTACAGAACGGTGTGCTCGCCCTGGGCATGGCCCGGGACGGGGTGGAGCGCATCCGGGGCAACGTCCGCTCGATGGCGCTCGGCGTCGGCGGCGACGAGGGCCGCGCCTTCATGAACCTGTTCGAGAAGTGGGACGAGCAGGCGCAGCGGATCCTCCGTCAGATCGGCCGCATGACGGACGCGCTGGAGGACAACCGCAACCAGGCGCGGAACACCTCGCAGCAGCACCAGGAGCACATCGGCCAGCAGTCCAGCAAGGTGTCCTCGGGCGTCTTCGAAGCCCTCTCCTAACCCGCCCGTTCTCCCCCCGGGCCGCGTCGCCCGCACCGGCTCCCCCCGCGTGCAGGCACCCCGCCACGACACCACGGACCACCGGTCCCCCGACCAGAGAGGCTTCCCCCATGGCCCAGAATCTGACCGACGGCATCATCGATGTCCACTACAGTGCCGCGGCCAACGCCGCGTCGGACATCCAGCAGCAGACCAAGGCCATCCAGAGCACGCTCCAGTCGCTGGAGGCGGAGCTCCAGGCCCTCAAGAACGGCTGGGCCGGTGACGACCAGACGGAGTACGTCAAGGTCCAGGCGCAGTGGAACAACGCCGTGACCAAGATGCAGCAGCTGCTCTCGGAGAACGGCGTCCTGCTGGAGAACGTCGCGGACGGTCACAAGAAGGACGAGCGCCGCAACAGCCAGATGTGGCAGGGCGTCACCGCCCGCTAGGTTCTTTCGTCCGGATCGGGTCGGATCAGGGAGCGGGGCCCGGTGCGTGCGGCTGCGAGGCGGAGGAGTCGGTCACCGCGGAGCATGGGCGACCGACGACAACGCGACAGGTGTGCGTGCCGGACCCCGCGAGCCCGACATGATCCGGACGCCAGGCCCCGGGGCGTGTCCGGCGGACACGCCCCGACCCTGCCCGTGCGCGGCGACACGGCCGTCCTGTCCCGGCCGACGCACTCCGGACCCGCACACCGAGGACACCCCGTAGACCCCATCGGACGGCGCTCCCGCGGCAGGAGGCGGTCCGGTGGGGCGGCCGGGGTACCCGACCACCCCCACGACCGGCACTCAGCGGGAGGAGGGCGACCCACGTGGCCGACCTGACCCATCTCGACCTCAAGCAGCTCCAGATGTTCCACGACGAGGACGTCGCGACGGCACTCAAGACGGCACGGACGTACCGGGACGAGACCGTCGACGGCATCCGCCCACTGGGAGACATCGTCGACGGGCACACCACTCCGGAGAACCCGGACAAGGCGCAGCAGGTGCTGCGCATCGGCCTGATGGCCGGCGGTGACCTGGTGTCCGGGCAGTCACTGATCCAGAGCATCACGACCGCCGCGACCACCATCGACACCCTGCTCGGCGAGCAGGAGGTCTTCTTCAAGGAACTGAAGGAGGCCCTCCAGGACACCCTCGACAAGATGGCCGAGACCAAGCAGACCAACCTGGACTCGATCGACGCGCAGACACTGCTCCAGCTGTTCTCCGAGGTGGACACCGGCGTGGTGGGCAGCACGTCCGGCGGCGGGGGCGACGAGGACTGACTCCGACGCGTTCGGACCAGGCCGGCAGGAACACGGAAGCGATCAGGAAGGGCGCGCGGTGGCCGAGGAGCGGTACGACCCCAACGCCAAGACACATCTGGGCGAGTTCGACGAGAAGGTGGCCGACGGCGACGCCGACGACGCCTGGGCCAAGCTGGTCAGCCATATCACCGGCTACCCGGTGCCCAAGCGGTCGCAGATCTTCGAGAAGCTCCGTTCCGACCACGGCGGCACGCTCTTCCGCATGGACATCAGGGAGCGTTCGCTCCAGGACGTGCTCGACAAGTCCGGCTTCGCGGTGAACGACGGCCAGGACTACGACATCTGGTTCTTCGACCAGAACGGCGGCGGCGCCCAGCTCAAGCAGGCCCGGATCGTCTTCGAGGGCAGGACGACCGGTGAGGACGGCAAGACCCGGTTCGCGGACACCACGGGCGACTCGGCCGGTGAGATCGCGGTCAGTTCGGGAAACGACTTCACGGACTACAACGACCAGAAGCTGAGCACCGTGGACCTCGCCCAGTACATGAACGGCCCGCGCAACGCTCTGCTCGCCCTGTTCAACGGCAACACCGAGGGGATGGCCTTCAACGGTCTTTCCGTCCCCTCGGGCGGCGTGGTGGACGTCACGTCCTTCGACCGCACGGGGCAGTCCTTCGACCGGGCCGCGAAGTTCTTCAAGAACCAGGTCGAGGTCATCAAGGGCTGGGAGGAAGCACTCGGCAAGGACGAGGCGTCCTGGAAGGGCGAGTCGGCCGACGTCTTCCGCAACCTGCTCAAGAAGGTGCGCGAAAACTACGAGGGGTACGTCGACACCTTCAACGGTTCGGGCGGCCAGAGCGGGGAGGGCGGCACGGTCTATTCGCGCGCCCTGTCCGAGGGCCGGGACCAGCTGCACGACGCGGCGAGCAAGCTCCTCCAAGCCTGGTACGAGTGGGCCCAGTCGCCCTACTACGACCCGCTCCGGGTGCTGCGCTACGTCCTGGACGACCTCGCCCAGTGGTCGGAGACGAACAACATCAAGATGACGCAGATTCACACCACGACCTACTCCACCTACCAGGGCTCGACGGTCACCACGGTCGCCCGCCCCGGTGCCGGTTTCAGCCAGAACCACCCGGATTACGGCGACCTCGCGAACATGGATTCGTGGAAGAAGGTCGGCGACGAGGCGGTACGCATCTGGAGCCTGGGCGTCGACAAGTACCTGGGCGAGAAGGCCGCCGCTGTGCAGTCGGAGATCAACAACAAGTTCCTCGACCTGGGGCGCGAGTTCACGGAGCACCAGCCGAAGCCGAAGACCACCAGCACGGCCGGCGAGGACTACGAGAAGGACAAGGCCGAGCAGGAGAAGGCCGACGCCAAGGCGGCGGCCGCGAAGGAGAAGGAGGAGTACGAGAAGGACAAGGCCGACGCCAAGGCCCAGGCCGCCAAGGACAAGGAGGAGTACGAGAAGGACAAGGCGGACGCCAAGGCCGAGGCCGCCGAGAACAAGGAGGAGTACGAGAGGGAGAAGGCAGAGGCGGAGGCCGCGGCGAAGAAGGAGAAGGAAGAGTACGAGAAGGAGAAGGCCGAGGCGGACGCCAAGGCCGAGGCGGAGCGGGCGAAGCTGGAGGAGAGTCTCGGCAACCTCAACACCACGTACACCGGCGGTCTGGACGAGCTCGGCGACCTCGGCGGCGGACCGGACGGGCTGGGCGGACCGGAGGGCTTGGGCGGACCGGGCGGACTGGGCTCCCCTCCCCCTGTCACGATCAGCCAGGGGGATCTGAGCGGCCTGAACGGGACCGGCGGCTCCTCGCTCGGGGGGCCGGGCGCCGACGGGCCGGCCAACGGCGGTCCCGTGACCGCTTCGCTCGGCGGTCCGGGCACTCTGGGCGGAGGCTTCGGCGGCAACAACCGCGACCGGGACGGCGGCGGACCGGTGACGGCGAACATAGGCAGCCTGGACGGCATCAACGGCCCCGGTGGGGGGCGGCGTTCCGTCCTGGACACCCCGACCGGCGGCACCTCCTCGCTCACCGGGGACGGAGGGCTCACCTCCACCTTCCCGGACGGCAGCAGAACGTCCTTCGACCCGGACACCGGGATGCTCACCACCACCGCCCCCGACGGCTCCACCACGTCCTCGGACCTCGGCGGCGGGGCCACGGTGACCAACCCCGACGGCTCCACGACGACGCTGGGCGACGACGGCAGGCTCACCACCACGTTCCCGGACGGCACCACCCAGACGGTAGATCCGGCCACCGGCGCGGCCACCACGACCGAGCCGGACGGGACGACGACCGAGTCGGACCTCGGCACACTGGGCGGCCTCAACGGCCAGAACGGCTCCGGCGCGCCGGACCTCGACAGCCTGCGGGACCTCGGCGACCGGATCGTCACCGAGTCCCTGGGCGACGCCGGCGGGCTGAACGGCGGGGCCCGCGGGCTGGAGACTCCTACCGGCGGCAGTACCACCCTCACGGGCGGCGACTTCGACACCCGCTTCCCCGACGGCAGCAGGACGTCCTTCGACCCGGACACCGGGATGCTCACCACCACCGGTCCCGACGGGTCGTCCACCGCGACGGACCTCACCTACGGGGCCTCGGGGACGAACCCGGACGGTTCCACGACGTCCCTGCGGAACGGGCAGCTCACCACCGAATTCCCCGACGGCAGCGAACAGGTCATCGACCCGGACACAGGCATCGCCACCACCACCGACCCCCGGGGAGCGGTCACCACCACCGACCTCGGCACACTCGGCGGAATCAACAACCCCTCGGCCGACCTGCCCGACTTCGACAGCAGCTCACTGGACACCCCGACAGGGGGCACCGCCTCCATGAACGGCGGCGACATCGGCCTGGGATACGAAGACGGCAGCCGCGCCACCTTCGACCCGGACACCGCAACCCTGACCACGACGAACCCCGACGGCACCGTCACCACGACGAACCTCTCCGGCAGCACGGACCACACCGCACCCGACGGCTCCCGCATGAGCTTCGACAACGGCAAACTCACCACCGAATTCCCCGACGGCAGCAAACAGGTCATCGACCCGGACACAGGCATCGCCACCACCACCGACCCCCGGGGAGTCACCAGCCGTGTCGATCTCGACGGCCTCAACTCCCCTCGCGACACCGGGAGCCTGGACACCGTCGGAAGCCGGATCGGCGACGGCCTGTCCTCCCTCGGCGGCCCCGGAAGCCTGGGCGGGCCCGGAGGCGGGGCAGGCGGCACCGGCAGCGAGAGCCTCGGCACCCTCGACGGCCTGAGCGGCGGACCGCTCGGCGTCGGCGGTGCGGGCGGCGGAAGCCCATCCCCGGTCGGGCTCCCCCAGTCGGTCGACTCCTCCGGCCACGCCATGCCCCTGTCCGGCGAGCCGACGAACGGCGCGGGGACCGGGGCCTCCCCGGCCGCCGGCCTCGGCCAGGGCGGCGGTCAGGCGGGCGCGGGCGGCCCCGGCAGCCCGATGATGCCGCCCATGGGCGGCATGGGAGGTATGGGAGGCGGCGGCGACAAGGGGTCCCACAACGAACGGGTCCGCGCCGTCCTCACCGACGCCGTCGAAGAGGGCAAACGGCGCAACCGCCGCAGGCGCGGCCCGTGGGGCCGTGCGGAGGACGAGGACACCTTCCTCACCTCGGCGGCCCGCCCCGCCACGACGGGCGGCGGCCGTGCGTCGGACGAGGCCACGGACGGTGCGGACCGGCCGCGTACGGCGACGTCCTCCGACTACCTGGAGGAGGACGAGGACGTCTGGGGCACGGACGAGGGCAGCGCACCGGCCGTGATCGGCCGGTGACGGGACCGTCGCAGCAGGTCACACGGGGTCCGGCCGAACGGTGGTGGGCCCCGGGCGGATACGATCCGAGCGGACGGCCGCCGCACGGCGGAGCGAGGGGAATGGACGGACAGTGACCGATTCGCTGGAGCAGCGCATCGAGCGGGCGATGGCCGAGCTCAAGGCCACCGAGGCGGCGGTCGCCCGCACCGAACGCGAGCTGCGGGAGGCGTCGTTCGACTCCCTCTCCTCCGACCGCGCGGTGCGGGTCACCGTGGGCCCGCAGGGCGAGCTGAGCGACCTGGAGTTCCTGGACGGCAAGTACCGCGCCATGGCGCCGCAGGAGTTGGCGGCGAGCGTGCTGGAGGCCGCACAGGCAGCCCGGACCCGGATGGGCCGGCACGTCATGCAGGCGATGGCCCCGTTCGCCGAAGTGAGCGACGGGCTACCGGAGTTGCGCGGGATGGACGTCGACTGGGAGAAGCTGTTCGGCCCGGACGTGCTGCGCGACCCGGACGGGGGACCCGAACGGCGGGCGGACGTGTCCTGGCAGGACGCGCTCGGTGAGGACGGCGAGGAGTAGCCATGTCGAACAGGTACTACGCGGACCCGAACCGCATCCAGGCCGGGGTACGGCAGTTGGAGGACATCGCGGAGATCGCGCGCGGCATGACCGCGGACTTCCTCGACGAGATCAGCGACACGGTCACCTGGCCGGGCACCAGCGACGAGTTCGCCAAGAAGGTCCGCCCGCAGGAGATCAAGGAACGGCAGACGACGAAGGACACCTGCATGGCCATCCGCGACGCCGTCATCGGCATCACGGAGGGCACGCTGGAGAACGTCCAGACGATGAAGGCGCTGCGCAACCAGGCGCTGGAGAACATCGCGCATCAGAGCAGCCGGGTCTCCGACGTCACGGACGGCCGTGGCCGGCACTGACACCGTCTCCGCCGACCGGCCCCGGAGCGCCCGCGCGCGCTCCGGGGCCCCGGCGGCACGCCCGGGCGGACGGAGCTGCCCGCGGTGAGCCTGAACGCGTCTCCGGCGGTGAACACGATGCTGTTCATCCTCACCGGGGAGAGGCTCCTCCAGGCCGACGAAGACCTGGCGTACGACAGCCGGCAGCCGTACGGCCGGCTCGGCAAGCGGGTCCGCGAGCTGTCGGGCTTGATCGAGGCATCCGTCAAGGACATCGCGACCGCCATGCCCGACGATGTGGGGCGTGCGTACGTCAGGGCGATGGGCATGCTCATCGACGACGGCGGCAAGAACTACCTGCGTGAGTTCGGCGACCAGCTGGACAGCATCTCGGACGCCCGGGTCAAGACGTCCATGGACATCATGGAGTCCAAGTGGCAGGTGATCGCGGAGGTCATCCGGCTGCTCATCGAGATCGCGTTCTATCTCGCCATGTCCTACTTCACCGCCGGCGCGTCCCTGACCCAGATCGCCCTGGCGAAGGCCCGCAGCCGGTTCCTGATCCTCACTACGCTCAGCCATCTGCTGCAGCGCACACATCTGCTGCCGTCGCTGACCGAGGCGCTGTCGGAGGCGTTCACCACCTTCGTGGTCCGGCTCGGCATGATGCTGGGCGGCCCGGACGGGCGGCGGCCGGACGGCTTCGACTGGTCGCAGATCCTCAAGGACGCCGCGTTCGGGGCGTTGGCGGGCGGGTTCGCCAGCATCTTCCACGACGTGGCGAAGAACATCCTCAAGGGCTACGACAACAACTTCCTGAAGCCCGGCCCGGACATCGACTACAAGAACGGACCGAAGTTCCCCAAGGACGGCCCGGACCTGCCCACGAACGGCCCGGGCGCCCCCAAGACGGGGCCGGGCGGGCCGGGCGGGCCGAGGCCCGGACCCGATGCGCCCAAGCCCGGACCCGACCTGCCCACGGGCGGCCCCGGGCCCGGCAAGGGCGCGTGGACGGGGCATCATGTCGTCAAGGAGACATCGGACTTCGCCGCCTCCGGCGGCGCGGAGTCCCTGGCGGAGATCATCGCGGGCGGTCTGCTCTACGGCGAATGGTCGACCAGTTGGTCCACCTTCGTCGGCGCGGGCGTCAGCGACCGGGTCGGTTCGGCGCTCAACACCGGTGCCGTCAACACCGGTGCCGCGCTGCGCGAGGCTGTCGACCGGTCGCGCATCGGGAACCCGCCCACCGTCTCCGGCGGCGCCGCCACAACGTCCAGCGGGGATGCGCCCGGTCGCGACCCGGCCGGCACGGACACGGACGGAGACCGTTCCTCCCCCGGGCCGGTGCCGGTGTCCCCGGCCGGGGGGACCGGCGTCCCCGCGGCGTACGAGGCTCCTTCGCCCTACGGCGCTCCTCCGTCCTACGCGGCCCCGCCGTCCGACGCGGCCCCGTTCCACGAAGCGCCTCCTCCGTACACGTCCTCCCCGGAGCACCGGACTTCCGGCGGCCCGGACACGGCCCGGTCCGAGGCCGCGCTGTGGCAGCAGGCGCACACAGGGGCCCCCGAGGCGCGCGCCGACGCGCTGAGAGCCCTCGGAGAGCTGCGTGGGCAGCAGCCGCCCGGCGCGGTCGAGACCCAGGCACGTGACGCGCTGCACCGGAGTCTGTCGGGTGTCCCCGAGGTACGGGTGATCTCCGGCGGGCAGGGCCGGGAGGCGTTCTCCGATACGGAACACGTGCGCCGCACGCTGGAGGGCCTCGGCCCCGACGTGACCCGGCACGAGCCGCCGGTCACCGCGGGGCCGGCCGGTTCGCAGGGCCCGCCGTCCGGTGTGCCGGGCACGAACGACGCGGACGGCCGTCCGTCGGCCGTCCCGGACGCGAGCGGTCCGGCCGGCCGGCCACCGAACGCGGCCGGTGTGAACGGTCCGGCCCACGCCGACGGCCGGGCCGGCCAGTCGCCCGCCGCCACCGGGAACCCGGAGACGGACCCGGGCACCGGCCCGCACACGAGCCCGGCCGCCGGCCAGGACGCCGGTCCCGGCGAGGACACGCTCACCGGGCCCGCGAGGGGCGAAGCCGCGGGCGGGACACCGCCGGGCTCCGCCGGCATCCCCACGCCGGACGGCTCCGGCACGTCGAACATCCCGGGCACACCCGAAACGACGGCAGGCACCTCGGGCATCTCGGGCACCTCAGGCACCGCAGGGCCAACGCCCGGCACCCCGAGCACCTCTGACGCCCCGAGCGCACCCGACAGCCCAGGAACGGCGACCGACACGCCAAGCGGACCCGACACCTCCGGCACACCCGGGCCGGCCGCCACCGCATCGGGCGCGCCCGCGCCCGCGCCCGTGTCCCTGCCCACGCCCACGCCCACGCCCACGCCCACGCCCACGCCCACACCGAACTCCTCCCAGGGCGCCAACGGCACGGCCACCGGACGCCCGGCCACGGGAGCCCAGGACCCGACCGCGCAGGAACCCGGGCCCAACGCCACCGGGCACGGAGACGGCCCGCTCGACGTCATCGTGGCCGACGGCCCACTGCCGTACGGGGACCCCGAGGCGGCATCGCGGCTGCTCGACCTGGCCGGGGGTGACCACGCGATCGTCCTGGGGCCCCCGGTCACCCCCGCCGGCCCGGACGCGCCAGGCACCGCACGACCGGCCGCGCAGCGCGAGGCCGGCGTGCTGACCCGCGACGCGCCGGACGGGCCGACCCGCATCCGTACCGTGTCCGCCGCTCCCCCGGCGACCCCGGGCGACGCCTCCCCGTTCCCCGGGGCGGATGTGCTGCTGCCGGTCGCCGGTGCCCTGGGCCCCCCGGACCTCGCCCGGGGACCGGACGCCCAGGCACTCGCAGGCCCCGCGCCCTCTCCGTACCCGGCCACCGACCAAGCGGCCGGGCGCATCGCCACGACGAGCGGGGCGACGTACGACGCGCTGGGGGAGACGGCGGACACCGCCGCCCAGCCCAACGGTCCCGCGAGTCCCCCCGGCCCCGCCGTTGAGCCACCGCCCGTCACGAGCAGCACCTCGACGGACGAGGGCGCCCGGGATGTCGCCTCGGACGTGCACCTGGAGTCCGGCACGGGGCAGCCGGTCGGGTCCACCACGCCCGGCCCGCCGAACCTCGGCACGACGCCCCCGCCCCGGGCCGCCTCCCCGGCTCCGGTCTCTCCGGTCTCTCCGGCCGGAGCGGCCCACTTCGTCACCCGTCCGGCCTCCCCGGACGGGCCAGCCACCCGTACCGGCGCTCCGACGATCACCACACTGGACGGCCACTCGCTGCCGATCGACCAGGTACGGCGCCTGGTGTCGCAGGACGGCACACGGCCCCAGCAGCCCCCGAACCAGCCGTCGTCTCCGGGTCGGCCACAATCATCGGCGCCGGTGCGGACGCTGACGATCTCGCAGAGCGCCGTCGAGGACGGCACCTCGCAAGCGGCCGCCCGTCAGCGACTGCTCGACCAGGACAGTTACCGCACCACCCGGCAGACCGTCCGCACCTCCTCCCCCTCCCCCGACGGCGGCGACGGCGGCGGCAGTCGGTCCCGGCAGCAGGCCGCTTCGCACACCGTCTTCACCGGGCCGCCCCGTCCGCTCCCGGGCTCCGGTACGCCCGAGGGGACCGACTACTTCGTGGCGCACGGCACCCCGCGCACCGTGACACTGGGCACGGACGACGCCGAGCGGCCGTCCGTCGTGGTCAGCGGCGTGCAGTTGGGCGAGGTGCTGCGCACCTGGGGAATGGGGGGCGACCGCACCCGGCCGCTGGTGCTGTTCTCCTGCGCGACCGGCCGCCAGCCCGAGATCGCGGGGCTGCCCGTCGCCCAGCACGTGGCGAACCGGACCGGCAGGCCGGTGTACGCGCCGACCAGCGAGGCGGGCACGGCCAAGGACGCCGACGGCACCGTACGGGCGGTGCTCACGGAAGGGCCGGACGGGCGGCCGGGCGAGTGGCGGATGTTCACGCCGGAGCCTTCGGGGCGGAAGCTCGACGCGCTGGCGCGCTCCGCCGGTCTGCACCGGGGACGGGGCCCCGCCGACCCGTTCACCCGGGCACGGACGCTCCAGGCCGTCCGTACGCTGCGCGGCGCGCTGGGACAGGACGCCGAACAACGGCCGGACCGACGCGAGCTGCTGCGCGGGCTGGCCTTCGCGGACGGGCTGCGGTGGCGCTCCCCGGACCCGGAGGGCCGCTACACCGATGCGCGGATGACTCCGGACCTGCTGCACCGGATGGTCGCCGGCCGCAACGGGCTCGCCGACGGCGTGCCGCCCACCGAGGCGCAGTACACCGGCTTCCTCCGCGCCGCTTCCACGCTTCGCAGGACGCGTCCCGAGGCGTCGCTCGACGCGCTGCTACCGCCGCCGGCGCCCGTACTGCCGCCGTCCGCCCTCGTGTCGCCGGCGGACGTGCGGGGGCTCGCCCACTCGGCCTCGGCTCGGGTGACCTGGCAGTTGTCGGACGCGCCCCTGCCGTTGTCCGAACTGGGCCTGAGTCCCGAGGACACCGCGACGCTGGCCTCCCGCCGGCCGGACCTCGCCGACGGGGCGGCGAGAGGCCCGGCCCGCCCGGAGCCTTCGGCGGACCAGGCGTCCGCGCGGGGGCTGGACGTGTTCGGACCGGGCGGGCCCAACCCGCCCGCACCGACGTCCGGTTCGGTGCGCGCGGACGGGCAGGAGTTCCGCCGTGTCACCGTCCCGGGAGACGGGGACTGCTTCTTCCGCTCCGTGCTGACCGGTGCGCGCGGCCAGGGCGCCTTGCCGCACTGGGCTGGGCTGGACGTCGACGGGCTGCGGGATCTGCTGCGGACCCGGCTCACCGGTTCCGAGCTGGCCGACGCCCTGACGGTCTCGGCACCGGACCCGGTGCGGACCGTCGTGGACGACCTGCGCGAACGCGTCACCGGCGGGAGGGCGTTCACTGACTCCCCGGCGGACCGTCAGGCCGCCGCGGCGTGGGCGGCCGTGTCCGAGGCCGCGCTCGCCGGCGATGCTGCGGTCTGGCGTCGCCTGCTGCGGCAGAGCGGCTACCGCTCCCTGCTGGACGTCGCCCCCACTCCCCGGGAGGCCCGGCTCCTCGGCAGCGGGGGCCTGCTGGCCGAGACGGCCGGCCGGACCGGGCTGTGGTCCTCCCCGTTCGGCGACCTCCTGCCGACGGCCCTGGCCCGGGCGACGGACATCGATCTGCGAGTGGTGCGCGGCGACGCCGTCACCGCCCTCAACCCGGGCGGCCGGGGCGGGACGGTGTACGTCGCCTACAACGGGCGCGACCACTACGAAGCGCTCGTCGCCCCGGCGCAGGCGCCGGCCGCCACGACCTCGACGGCGCCGCCCGCACCGGAACCGAAGACCGCCTCCGTACCGAAGACCGTTTCCCCGGGGGAGGGGTCCACCACCGCTTCCACGACGGCCCCCGCCCCGCCCCCGCCCTCCGCGGACCTCTCCACCGCTCCGGCCGTCCCCTCGGACTTCACCGAGCTCAAGGAGTTCCGGGACTGGGTGGCGAGCGCGGAGGCACTCGACAGCACCCTGCGCAACGAGCCGTCCGCCGCCGCCCGCCACCGCACGCCCGACCCGTTGGGCTCCCCGCCCCTGCCGACGCCCAACGACGACGCCGTACGGGAAGCGCACGAGCGCCACCAGGAGAACGAACGCCGCCTGTCCGAGGCCCTGGACAGCTCGACGCCCCCGCCGCCGAAGGCCGTGGCCCAGGACACAGGGACACGGGCGGCACCGGAGACCACGCCCGTCCCGGCGGTCACTCCGGACGAGAGCGAACGGGTTCCCCTGGAGACCCAGCTCGAACGGCACCGCCCGCCACGCCTGTTGACCGGAGCCGAGGCTCCCCCTCCCGGTCCGCCGCCCACGAGCGTGACCTTCCAGGACGGCAGCCGGCTGCCCACCGCGCTCATCAGCCCCGACCCGGACGGCTCCGGCAGCGGCAGCGGCAGCGCCGGGAACGGGCCCGGCGGGTTGATGTCCGGTGCGGGCCGTACCACGCTGCGCGACGTCGACCGGGTGGCCGACGAGATCATCGCCCGGCTCCCGCCGCCGGTACGGGCGCGGTTCGACGCCGCCGAGCTGCGCCGCCTGCTGGCCGACGAGCCCTCCGCGTTCACCGGACCGCGAGGGGCCGGGTTCGTGGCACGGGAGCGTTCCGGGGTGGGCTACGAGGTCACGGTCGAGGCCGTGCCGTACCACCGCTGGGAGCGGTTCGCGGACCCCGACGGGGTCACGGTCAAGGTCGACACCGTGCACCGCGGTCAGGCATCGACGGGGGTGCCCCGCAGCGTGGGAACGGCGCGGCGGATCGCTCTCGCGCTCAGCGTGGGGCCGCCGCTGGAGTGGATGGTCAAGCTGGCCGGTTCGTTCGGCCGTTCGCGGCGTACGGACTACAACACCGGGGCGCAGGGGCTCGGCCAGTCCGAGATGCGCGGCATGGACGGTTCCCATCTGCATCTGGACGACGTGTACTACCGGGTGAGCGTCGACCGGGTCGCCCAGGGGCCGAAGCCGGCGAACGGGCCGGAGACGGCGACCGGTCCGCCGCCCGCCAGCGGACCGGGGGCCGTGGCCCCGGTGACGTCCGCCGCCCCGACGGCGCCGGGCAGCCCTCCGGTGCCGACGGAGTCGACCGGGTGGCAGCGCCAGGAACTGGGGCGCTACGGCTTCGCGGTGCGCGACGGGCTGACCTGGCGGCTCCAGGACTCGCTGACCGAACCGCACGAGGGCCCGGCACTGGCTCCGGAGACCATCACGTTCCCGAACGGGGCCGTCCCCCGTCTCGCGGACACCGAGGCGATCCATCTGCTGGACTCACCCGAGGACATGGCGCTCGCGATGTCCGGTGCCAGGCCCGGGAGTTCGGCGCACCGGACGCTGGTGTCGTTCCTCCGTCCCGGGCGGCTGCTGGGGCTTCTCCCCCGGCTGACGGGCCAGGTGGTGGGTCCGGAGCTGACCCGTGGCGGCTCGCAGCGGCCCCTGGGGCATCTGATCGTGGAGCGCGCCGTCGCGCACCGGGGCACCCGCGTCACCGAGGCCACCAAGGTCGAGATCCGCGACGTCACCCAGAACACGTACCAGAACGACCGCACGCACACCCGGGAGACCCGGCTCGGGGTCCAGGTCACCGCCGGGCCCAACCACACGTTCATCGACGGCGGAAGCACGGACGTGCGTCTGCAGGGCGGCCCGATGGCACGCCTGGACGTCGGCGCCGGGCGCGCGCACTATCTGGGCGGCTCCGCGGCGCGCAAGGTCACGGGCAGGGTCAAGGGCACGCCGGTGGCGCTGTACCGGGTGGAGAAGACGCTCTACCTCCGCAAGCCCGGGGAACCGCCGTCCGCCGCACGGCCGTTCCGGGTGGTGACGCTGGACTGGATGCCCACGACCGAGGCGAAGCGGCTCGCGGAGTGGGACACCCGGACGCCCGCCCGGTCCGCTCCGGCGCCGGCGCCGGAGCCCGCGGCGCCGCCGTACCTCACCGAGGACGATCCGACGCACCTGGGGCACACCCGGGCGGAGGGCTTCCTGCCGGAGGGCCCGGCACCGGCTGACGGGACGGACGGCGCCGACGGCACCACCACGCCCGGGAGTCCGGCCGACGCCCCCGCCCCGGCCGCCCCCGACCCGTCGGCGTCCTTCGCCGACGCGGCCCTCGACGCGCTGCACCGCTCGTATCCCGGGCTGTTCCCCGCTCCGTGGGAGCGGCGGCACCCGAAGGTGGCCCGGCTGCTGCGCGGTGACGGGCACACCC
Organism: Streptomyces sp. NPDC091649; assembly: GCF_044756785.1. Taxonomy (NCBI): domain Bacteria; kingdom Bacillati; phylum Actinomycetota; class Actinomycetes; order Kitasatosporales; family Streptomycetaceae; genus Streptomyces; species Streptomyces sp. NPDC091649. Next base: position 104,744 of record NZ_JBIVTR010000019.1, read on the forward strand.
AGACGGTGCTGCACAACGACCGCCAGGTGCGGGAGGCGCTGAACCGGCCCACGCTGGCCCAGAGTCTGGAGGTGCTGACGACCAGCGGAGTGCCGGTGAGCCTCACCGAGGGCGGCCCGCTGCGTACCGGCCACCACACGCTGACGCTCACGGCCCGGCTGACCGACCGGCGGTACGAGACGTCGCTGAGCGAGCGGTCGATGCGCAACTCGGTCGCCGCGACGCAGCAGGTGGGACAGGCGCGGCAGGGGTCGAGCACGGTGTCGACCGGTATCGAGGTGGGGGTCTCGCCGCGGGACCGGGAAAAGGCTCCGGAGACGGGCTGGGCGCGGCGTTCCGGCATGTCGGCCTTCGGCCTCCGGCACGCCTGGGGGCGGCAGCGGGCGACCCGGAGCGCGGTCTCGGTGACGAACGACCACCTGACCGCGCAGACGTCCGCCCATCTGTTCAGCTACCGGGTCGAGTTGAACGCCTCGTTCGACGGCCATCGCCGTCCTCGCGGCTGGACCCGGCTGGTCACCGTGGGGGCACTGGGCGCAGGGTACTTCGTCAGCCGGGTCGGCGAGCGGCAGTTGTTCGACCAGGGCACGGCCCCGGTCGGCCGGGTCGAGCTGGCGGTGCCGGCGGCACACAGCTCGCAGCGGTACGCGCCCCCGGTGGCTCCGGACGCCGTTGCGGAGTCCGCCGTCCTGGTGCACCCGGCCACGAGCACCCCGCCGGCCATCGTGGTGCACCCGCCCGCGGACGGCGACGGCGAGCCGGGCACGGAATCCGCCACCGCCACGCGGCCGCCCGCAAGCGACCCGCGGCCCCCCGGATCGCTGCCGCCCGCCGCCCCTCGGCCGGAGAGCGAACCCCGCCCCGCGACCGTCCCGCCCCCGCTTCCGATTCCGGCGGCCGAGGCGGAACAGCTGGTCGACGGCACCGGACCGTCCCCGGACTCCGAGGCGGCCGACGCCGCGTGGACGCGGGACCTGCTGAGCCGCCCCTTCGCGGTGCTCAGCGCCGAGGGAGCCCGGCAGCGGCAGGAGATGACGGAGCAGGCCGCCGCGCAGGCGAGCGGGAACTCCTGGCACGTCACCACGCCCGGCACTCCGCTGCGCGACGCGCTGCGCCGGGCGATGGAGAACGTCTCCGTGGCCGGCCATCTCGGCCAGATCCTCGGCCCGTTCGGGATGCGCACCACCGGACTGCACGCGGCGGGGCCGCTGCGGACCCATCACGTGAAGGCGACGCTCCGCGCCCGGCTGCACAACCTGCGGGTGGCCGGCGACCCCAACGCGGGCAGCTTCGAGGTGACGACCGGTGCCGAGCGCAAGATCACCGGCAGCGGCGGGACCTCCTCCAGGACGACCGTCGGCGTGCAGAACTCGCTGACCATGCAGCACGTGGACTCCCGACCGATCCACGGCAGTTACGCGGCGGCGGGCCAGTACTCCTGGGGCAGGGGGGCTTCGGGGTCCCAGGGCCTCGCGCACGGCCGCAGCACCACGCTCACCCACACCGGCCGCACCTATCCGGTGATCGGCGACCTCACCGAGACGGTGGCGGTCCGTGACCGGTGGAGTGCCGTACTGGGCCTCTTCGGGACCCGCCCGGCCACGGCCGTGCAGTCCTGGGCGGGAAAGGTCGCGCCCTGGCTGGGCCACCACACGCCGAGGCCCCGCCGGGCCGCCGGACGCACGCACCACGTGCCGGACGCGGTGATCGCCCATGTGCCGATGCAGGACGCCATCGAGACCGGCCTCGCCTCTGACGGCCTCGGCACGGACACGCCGAAGCACCTGGCGGCCGGCTACCGGGTCCCGCCGTTCCTCCAGCGCCGCCGGTTCGCCACCCACGCCTCGGGCCGGCTCGACGCGAGCGGCCACGCGCGGGACCTGCTGCCGAAGCTGGAGGCCCTCGGTGTGCCGTCGCACGACCGGGAGCAGGTGCTCCAGCTGCTGTCCCCGGACTTCCTCCGCGGGCAGCTCCACGAACTCACCGCGGAGGGCGTGACGCTGCCCGTGCAGTACCGCGCCCGGGCCCGCCCCGGCGACCTGCCCACCGGCGGCAGCCCCGGGCAGCTGCGGTTCGCCCTGACCCCGGTCACGGTCACCGTCGACCGGCTGCGCAACGGCTACGAGGTGGAGGACGACCGCCCCGCCGGCCGTGACACGGAGACCTCCGCCTCCCAGGACAGCGGCGCCGAGGCGACGCTCGGGGTCAGTGAGAGCCCGGCGGTGGACAAGGGCTCCGGACTGCTCGGCGTCGGCCCCGCCCTCCAGGGCGGTGCGGCCTCGCAGCAGCAGGGCAGCCGGGCACACGGCAGCGGCAGGGCGACGAGCCCCAACATCGTGACCACGCAGTCGCACGCCGAGCTCGTGACCCGCTACGAACTGACCGTGACCATGACGGACGGGGTGGGAGACCAGCTCATCGATCCGGTGGACGGTGAGGTGGGCAGTCTGCGCGAGATGCTGCCGGGCAGTCTGCTGACGCCGGAGTCTCCCGGCTCTCCGGACGCCGCCGCGGCCACGGCCGGCACCGCCGCGTCCGCCACCGACGCCGACGCCGACGCCGAGGACACCCTTCCGGAACCGGACCGGACCGTACGCGTCCTGACGCCCGCGCAGGCCCGTCCCGACGGTGTCGCGCAGTGGCGTGCGCGGGACAGCGGCCTCGCCCTGGACGACGTGGTGGGCACCGGGTTCCTGGCCGTGGACGTACTGGGCTCGGCCAACGTCCACGACGGCCTGACGCTCGCCACCGCCCAGGCGGACGGCGCGGGCGACCGGCACTCGGGCACCGCGCTGAGCGGCGGCGCCCTCACGGACGCCGTGCGGCAGGCCCGCCGCACGCCGCTCACCGTGCTCGGCACCGCACCGGCGCAGGCCCAGCGGGAGGCCACCGGGCAGAGCACACTCACCGCCGGTCTGCGGGAGGCTCTCAGCCCCGGGGGCATGGCGCTGCCCCCGCTGTCCTCCGCCCGGCTCCTCGGCCAGTCCCACACGGCCGACGCACGGCTGTACGCCAAGCTGGACCGGCGCGGGGCCCGCCTGCTCGCCGTGGAGAACAAGCCCCGCATGGAGGGCACGGTCCGCGCCAAGGAGTCGGACACCTACGACGCCGGGTTCTCCGGCACGGTCGAGGCCGTGGCGGGCACCGCCCCGATGGCCGGTACGAGCGGCGCGGGCGTGATCACACCCGGCGTCTCGGGCACCCTCGCGAGCACCGCCGACGGCAGCCACCTCAAGGGCGGTACGGAGGCCCACCTCGGCACGCATCTCAAGGTCAGCACCCCGCGCAGCATGCTCTTCGCGCTGCCCGTGCGCTGGCTGTCCGTCGTGGAGGCCGACCACCGGCTCACCGACAGCCGCGCCCTGCACGCCCTCGGGCACGCCCGGCGGGGTCCGCGGGCGACCGAGGCGGAGACCACCACGCTCGCCTGGGTGCGCGAGGACATCGCGAAGGACCTCGGTCTCCTCGACGACACCACGTTCCCCGAGGAGTCCGGGGCCGCCTGGGACGCGATGGCGGACTCGCAGGCCGACATGACCGAGGCCGAGAAGCGCTACTACGACGCGCGGGCCCGCGCACGCGCCGCGTGGCTGGACATGACCGAGACGGAACGGACCGCCGTCACGGACGGTTTTGAGGCACCCGCCGACGCCGCGTCGGGCGCGGAGTCCCGTGCCGTCACCGACTGGCGTTCGGCGCGCGCTGAGGCGACGGCCTGGGAGGCCCGCACCGTCGCGGCGGCCGAACAGACCCAGCGGCTGCACGCGGAGGCGGAGCGCGTCACGGCCCGCCACTTCCCGCCCGCCACGACCGCGCCCGCACCGGCCCCCGCTGTCGCGCCGAAGCCGCTCGCGTACGAGAAGCCGGGCTGGCGCGACGAGGCGCCCGCCAAGTACACCGTCTCAAAGGGCACGGACTCCGCCCCTCGCACGCTCACCCCGCCGGGCGGCGACACGGCGCTGCACGTGCACGCGGTGCCGCACGACGGCGCGTCCTTCTTCCACGCCCTCATCGCCGCCGCCGGCCACCACGGGGCGCTCTCGCCCCTCCTGGACGGCACGTCCCCGGACAGCCCCGCCGACCGGGTCGAGGCGGCGCGCACCCGGCTGGTCGAGGCGTTGGGGCAGCGGGGCAACGAGGATCTGCTGGCGGCGCTGGCCCCGGCGGCCGCGGACACGTTCACGGACCGGGAGCTCGCCGACGCGCGGGTGTCCCTCGACGGCCCGCACCGGCGGGAGTTCGACGCCCTCGGCTCCCTCCCGGGGCCTCTGTGGCTGGACGGGGGCGAACGTCTGCGGCTCGCCACCCAGGCGCTGTCCCGCCCGATCTCCACGGACAAGCGGTCCTGGGACCACGGCGCGGCCGATCTGCTGCCCGCCCTCGCCGCCCGGGTGCTGGGGACACCGGTGACGGTGGTCACGGCCGACGGCGGCCACCAGCGATTCCTGCCGGTCGGCGCGGACACCGCGGCGGAGGGCGACGGCCCCGGCCTGACGCTGTTGGTGGCCGACGAGCACTTCCATGTGGCGCTCCCCCAGGGGGCCCCGGCCCCGGTCCTCGACCCCGTGCCGCCCCGCACGGACGGGCCGCCGCCGGTACCGCGGGAGGGCGCCGGCCCTTCCGCCGAAGCGGGCAGACGCCCCAGTCACGCCACTCCGCCCTGGGCTCCGCCCGCCACCGGGACGGCCCCGCTGCGCCACCGCTACACGCTCGGTCACGACGACGTGCTGACGGCTCCGGACGGGGCGTCCTACGTCCACGGGGCACACTCCGGACGCGGCAACGGCTTCTTCGGGGCACTCTCCGAGGCCGCTCGTACGGCGGCCGGACAGCCCGGTCTGCCGTCGCGGCAGGCGGCCCGGCTGCGCTCCGCCGCCGGCTCGGCCCCCGCCCGGCTGATGCGGCTGCACGGGCTGCCCGGCGGACAGGCGGACCGCGAAGCGCTCTTCACGCCGCCACCCGCGCGGGTACGACCCGGGCTGCCGGCCCCCAGCGACGTCGAGCGGGAGCGGGTGCTGCGCGGTCATGTCGCCGAGGCCGCCTGGGACCCGCGTGCCGACCGGGCGATGGCGCGGTGGGCGGCGCGAGCGACCGGTGCCGCGGTCACGCTGGTGGAGGAGAACGGCACCGCGCACACCTTCGCCGGAAGCGGTCCGGCCGCCGGCGCCCACCTGGTGCTGCGCCGCCGCGGCGGGGACATCGTCCCGCTGGTACGGCGCACTCCGCCGACGCCGCCGCCCGCCGGGAAGGCCGTACCCGCTCGGGATCCCGGGCCGGCGCGGAACGCCGTACCGGCACGGGAGACACCGCCCGTGCGGGATGCCGTACCGGCACGGGAGACACCGCCCGTGCGGGATGCCGTACCGGCACGGGAGACACCGCCCGTGCGGGAAGGCGCGTCCCCGCTCAAGGTCCCGCCCGCCCAGGAGGCGTCGTCGCCCGCGCCGCCCCCGCCCGCGCCTGCCCCGGGCCCGTCCGCCGCTCCCGCCCTCGACGATCCGCCCGGCGAGGAGGGCGCGTTCGAGCTGAGCACGCTGTCCGGAGATCCGGCCGCCGCGTCACCGCACGTGGCCGCTCCGCCCGTCGTGGCCCCCTCGCCGTGGCCGCGGGACAGCGAATGGGAGGACCTCACCTCCGGGGAGTTCCCGGTGGTGCACCAGGGCAACGGCTGGACGGTCTGGGGACAGGTCGACAGCGACCCCGCGTTCACCGAACTGGCTGCCGAGAACCGGTCCTTGGGCCTCCGCGGCCGGTTCCGCGCCTCGGGTCCGACGGCCGGGCGCGTCACGGACGAGGCCGGCAGGGTGCACTCCGACGGGCCGGCCTGGGACTGGTACCACCCGACCCGCGGGCTGATCGGCTCCTCCCGCTTCCGGTCCGCCCCGGGAGCCGAGCCGGACGCTCCGGTCCTGCTGCCGTGGGACGACGCGCCGACCACGGAGCTGCCCCCGGTGCCGCCCCACCGGACCGCCGCCCGGATGTCGCCGGGGGTGGACGAGCTGCCGCACCCGATGCGCTGGCGCTCCGACGACGCGCCCGTGCACCGGTTCGCGACTGCGGGCCCCGAAGAGGTGTTCCTGAACGGGCTGCACGCCCCGGGGACGGGGCTGGTGCATGTACTGGACCACGTCTACAACGGGGCGAGCGGCAGCAGCGGGTACGTCAGCGCCAGCCGGGACGCGGACTACGTCGCGAAGTCCCTCCGGATGACGCCGGAAGCCGCGGCCGCGCTCGACGCCCGCTACCGGTGGCGCTACGACCTGGCGCTGCCCGGCGGCATCGACGTGAACGGCACGCTCGGACTGGCCTCGCCCTACCCGGACCAGCGGGAGGTTCTCTTCCCGGGCGGGGTGGCGCCGCAGCACGTCCTGGGCGCCCAACGCATGCTGAACGGGCGGCCGTTCGGTCCGTACCGGCCGAACCCCGAGCACCGCCCGCTGCCGCCCCGGGCGCGCCCCGACGCCCGGCCCCGCCATGTCGTGCGCTCCGCCTTCGACGCCCGGAGGTTCCCCCACGGGAACGAGCGGGTCACCGACCTGACCGTGCGGATCGCCGTGCACGGCCCGCAGGACCGGGTCACCGCCGTGCTGGACCGGCTGGACGAGGGTGTCGAGGCTTTCTTCAACGCACCCGCGCACCGGCTTTCCAACGGCGACCTGTTGCACATCACCGTCGAGCGGGCGGAGGGCGCCGAGGACGCGCACCTCACCGTCGCCCTGGGCGAACGGGACCGCCCGATGGACCAGTTCACCTGGTGGGCGGATGCCTCACCCGTCGACCTGGCACATGAACTCGCCCATCAGCTCGGTCTGCGCGACGAGTACCGAGACACCGACGCCCCGCACCGGGCGCACGCGCCCGGCAGCCTCCTGGGCGGGTACACGCAGGCGCCGCCGGACGGCTCGTCGGCCCCGGTCGGCCTGCGGTCCCGGCATCTCCACCTGCTGTCCGCCGTGGTGGGTGAACTGGACACGCACGCAACACCGTTGGAGGGCCCGCCGAGTGGTGAGCGCGGTCTGCGGGCAGCCCGCGAAGCCGCGCCGGCGGTGACGCGGCGCGCCGTGTGGGTGGATCCGGTGTCGCTGCCGCGTCCGGCCGGCGAGGGCTCCCACGCCCGGGATGGCGTGCCGCCCCGGGCCCCGCAGGCGGACGGACAGCCGCGCGCCCAGCACCTGGCCGAGCTGGAGAACCATTTCGCGGCCCAGACCGCCGCGCTGCTCGGGCATACGACGATCGACCTGCCCGCGCTCTTCGGCGTACTCCACCGGCGTACGGCACTGCTCCGGGCCGAGGTGCAGCCTGAACCGGGCACAGCGGTCTTCGAGGCGGCCTTCGAACGGGTCGCCGGACGGAGTCTGGCCCGGGTGCTGGATCAGGCCGTGGACGAACGACGGCTGAGCGCCCCGGACCGCGAACACGCCCTGACCACCCTGGGCGTGACGCGACGCCCCCACGTGCCCGGACCGGTGTTGGAGTCGGTGGCGACCGGCCCGGACGAGCAGCCGCACCACCTGCCGCAGGCCACGCAATTCGCGCAGCGCCTGTCGGAGCTGCTGCGCGAGGACGGCGACGCCGAGGGCGCGCTGAACCTCCTCGCGAGTCTGGACCGCGATCTGCCGCGCCTGTGGGCGGTCGACGACGCCTTCCACGAGCGGGCCGGCGCCGACCTGCGTTCGGTGCTCAACTGGGCGGTGCGCGAGGGCGGTCCGGGCGCCCTCAGTCGGATGCGCCATGTGCTCGGTGACGCGTACGACGCTCCGGCGACGCCCGCTCAGGCGGCCGAGTGGTACCGGCGGATGGAGGGGATGCGCTTCCACCACTACCGGTACGACACGCTGCCGCTGCCGCACAACCATCCCGAGGACGGCTGCTACCTGCGGGCCCACCTGATGGCCCTGGAGCTGCGGCGCTGGGGCGCTCCGGTGCGGAAGATCACCGTGGCGGGGCCGCTGCTGGGGCTCTTCTCGTCGAACGCCCGTGGCGCGACGGCGGACGACCCCCGTTTCATCACCTGGCGCTATCACATCGCCCCGGCGGTGCCGACGCGGCTTCCGGACGGTTCGACCGGGTATGTCGTCATCGACCCCGCGCTCGGCCGGGGGCCGCTCAGCGAGGAGGACTGGCTCACCACGATCGGGGCGGCCCCGCAGGACACCGATCTGCGGATCGCCGACGCCTCGCTCACGGATGCCCAACAGCAGTTGTGGTTCGACCAGTTGATCAACCCCGGGAACTGGACGGGGGAACAGCCCAACGGACGCAACGTGGTGGTCGTCACGGAGGCCCACGCGATGACGTTCCCCTGGCCGAACGCGATCGTCCCGCAGGACATCCGCGACACCGACCGCGAGTACCGGGGGTACGTGGACGAACTCGCCCGGCACAGCTGGGAGGGCCTCACCCGGGCGGTGGTCCGGGAGACGTTCGCGGGGATCGGCGGGCGTGAGGGCGCACCGGGTACGGCTCAGACGGTGGCCTGGGCGCGGGAGCGGTGGGACTGGCTGCGGCGCGAGGGGCAGACCGAGACCTATCCCGAACTGGCGGCCCGGGTGCGCGGCCTGCTGCCGGCGGACGACCCCGCGCACGGCGTGGTCCTCCCGGCGCCCTCGGCGGCTCCGGCCGGTCAGCTCTTCCCGTACGCGCCGGAGGGCGACCCGGCACTCGTCTGGGGTCTGCCGGACCTGGGGCAGCTCGACGCGTTCCTCCCCGCCGGCCTGGCGCTGGCGGACCTGGCGCTGCCGGACGTGCTGGAGCCGCCGGGCCTCCTGGACCCGCCTCTGCTGGACCCGCTGGATCCGCCCTCGGCCGGGATGGACCTGGACGTCCTCGACGGCGCCGACTTCGATTTCGGGTTCGGCTCGGGATTCGGCACCGGGACCGGCTTCGGCGCGCAGGCCGCGCCCGGAGGCGCGACACCCGGCCGGGACCCGGCGCAGACGGGCACCGGCCGGTAGCCGGAGCGGTCGGAACCGGCGTCCCACAGGCTGCGGCCGTTAAGGAAGGCGCCCCGGTGAGCCCCGCGGCGGCCAGGGGCGCCCGCCGCGGCGAGCCGTCCCGGCCGGTGCGCACCCGCGAGCCGCCCCTCCCGGCCAGCCCATCGGCTCGCTTATGAAAACGATTATCATCATGCTACCGTCGTCGCACGCCTCGCCCTTGACCTGCCTTGATTACTCGGAGTGACCCGTGCGCGTCCTGCCCCGCCCCCTGCTCCTCCCCGCGGTCCTCGCCGCCTCCGTCCTGCTCACCGGCTGCTTCGCCTCCCCGGGGGCGACCGGCGCCGACACGGGCGAGCGCCTCCGCGTCGCGATGATGCAGCCCCCGCGCTCGGGCCTGTCCCCCCTGTCCGACGACGCGTTCAAACTCTCCCGCTGGTCCACGGCGGAAACGCTCGTGAGGCTGAACGCGGACAGCGACGCCGAGCCCCTGCTGTCCACCGGGTGGAAGCAGTCCGGACGGAGCTGGACCTTCACTCTCCGCGAGGGCGTCACCTTCCACGACGGCACCGGGCTGACCGCCGAGGCCGTCGTCCGCTCCCTCACCGAAGCCGCGGGCGCCTCCCCCAAGCCCCGCATCCTCGACGGGGTCGAACTGACCGTGAAGAAGGGGGGCGCCGGCACCGTGGTCGTCACGACCGCCGAGGAGGATCCCCTGGTCCCCCAGCGGCTCAGTTCTCCTCAGCTGTCGATACTCGCGGCGAAGGCGTACCGGGGGAAGACGGTGGATCCGGTCGGGGCCGGCACCGGCCCCTTCGAGCTGACCGGGGTCGACGGCACTTCCTCCGCCTCCCTCGACCGCTACGACGCCTACTGGGGCGGTAAGGCGAAGGCGCCCGGCATCGACGTGAGGTTCGTGCCCGACGGCACCGCGCGCGCCGCCGCCCTGCGGAGCGGTGAGGCGGACATCGTCGAGGCGGTGCCCGTCTCGCAGGCCACTCTGCTGGACGAGGACTTGATCACCGAGGTCCCGATGCCGCGCACCAACACGCTGTACCTCAACACGGAGACGGGCGCCTTCAGGGACCCGGCGCTGCGGGCCGCCGCCCGGGAGGCGATCGACGTGGAGTCGATCGTGAAGGGCGTGTACGAGGGGAGGGCCGACGTGGCCGAGGGGCTGCTCGGGCCCGCGCTGCCGTGGGCGGCCGGCCTGCGGGAGCCGGTGCGCCGTGCGAAGGCGGGTGACCCTTCGGGCAGGAGCATCACCATCGGCACGTTCACCGACCGGGCGGAACTGCCCGAGGTGGCCGCGACCCTGCAACAGCAGCTGAAGAAGGCCGGCTTCCGGGTGAAGCTGGAGGTGCGCGAGTACGCCAATATCGAGTCCGACGCCTTGGCCGGCGCCTTCGACGCGTTCATCCTCTCCCGGGCCACCGTTCTCGATTCCGGCGACCCCGCCGCCTACCTGTACAGCGATTTCGCCTCCGACGGCTCGTTCAACCTGCCCCAGCTCGCCGACCCGGCGGTGGACAAGGCCCTGCACCGGGCGGGCACGACACCGACCGGTGACGCCCGTCGCCGAGCCGTCATCGACGCCGAGGCCGCCGTGCTCGCCACCGACGCGGCCGTGCCGATGCTCCACGAGCGCGTGATCCAGGGCGACGCCGCCGACGTGTCCGGCGCGGCCCACGACCCGCGCGAGCGGGAACTGATCACGCTCGACACCCACGTCAAGTGAGGCCCACCACGGCGGGGGTGACCCGCGCCCTCTGCCTCGCCGCCGCACTGGCCGCCGTCGGACTGCTGCCCTGGCTCTCCGGCCGGGACCCGGCCCTGACCGTGCTGCGGGCCCGGTCCGCCGAGCAGGAGCCGACGAAGGAGGCCCTGTCGGCGATCCGCCGTGACCTCGGCCTCGACGCGGGCCCGCTCTCCCTGCTCGGCGACTGGGCGGCCGGGCTCCTGCGCGGCGACCTCGGCACCTCCTGGGTCTCGGGGACGGACATCCTGCCGTCCGTCGTCGCCGGGCTCCAGGTGTCGCTGGGCCTGATGGCCGCCGCGCTGAGCGTGGCGGTGCTGCTCGCGGCGGCCCTGGTGACGCCGGTGCTGCTGCGGGGGCGGGGGTCCGCGGGGGCGTTCGCGGCCATGGCCGCCGCCGTTCCGGAGTTCCTCCTGGCCACCGTGGCGCTGCTGGTGTGCGGAGTCTGGCTGGGGTGGCTGCCGACGTCCGGCTGGCAGGGGCCCGAGTATCTGGTCCTGCCCGCCGTCGCGCTCGGCGTGCCCGCCGGCGGCCTTCTGGGACGGCTCGTCGCGGACGCGCTGCCCGCCGTACTGGACGAACGATGGGTGGAGCTGTGGCGGGGGGCGGGAGTGAACCGCACCCGGGTCGCCCGCGCCGCGCTGCGTCGTGTCCTTTCGCCCCTGGTACCGCAGTTCGGGATGGTCGCGGTCGGTCTGACGGGCGGCGCGGTCGCCGTGGAGACCGTGTTCGCGGTGCCCGGCATCGGGCGTACCGCACTGGGCGCCGCCACCTCTCAGGACCTGCCGCTGCTCCAGGGGGCCGTCCTCGCCCTGCTCGCCCTGGGCCTGGTCACCGGGGCGGTGGCCGCCCTCGTACGACGCCGGCTGCTGGGGCCCGCCCTGCGTGACGCGGGACTCTCGCTGCCGCCGGCCCGACCGGTCCGGGCGCACCCGGCGATCCCGGCCGTCCTCGGCACGCTGCTGCTGGGCGCGATCGGCTGGGGCCTGTTCCGCGACCCGTACGCGGTCGACACCGCGGCCCGGCTGGCCCCGCCCTCCTGGGCGAACCCGATGGGCACCGACGGGCTGGGCCGCGACGTGCTGGCCCGGCTGGGCCACGGGGCCGCCTCCACGGTCGGCACGGCGGCGGCCGTGTGCCTGCTGAGCCTGGTGGTCGCCCTGGCCCTCGGTTTCCTGCCCGGCATCGCGGCGGGCGCGGCGGACATCGCCAACGCCCTGCCCCCGGTGATCGTCGGCATCCTGGTCGCGGCGGCGGCCGGCCCGGGCACCGGCGGCGCGGCCCTCGCGGTCGCGCTGATCTCCTGGCCTCCCCTGGCCGCGCACGCGGCGGCGCTGGTGCGCGAGGTACGGGCCTCGGCGTTCCTCACCGCCCAACGTGCCATCGGGGCGCCCCCGTTGTGGATCCTCACCCGGCACGTCCTGCCGTCCGTCGCCGCCCCCGTCGCCCGCCACGCTCTCCTGCGGCTGCCCGGCATCGCCCTCGCCCTCGCCTCCCTGGGCTTCCTCGGCCTCGGCGCCCAGCCGCCCGCTCCCGAGTGGGGCCTGCTCCTCGACGAGTCCCGCGCCTACGTGGAGCGCGCCCCCTGGGCGGCCCTCGCACCGGCCGCCGCACTGGCCCTGCTGGCGGGACTGGCCGTGTCCGGGGCGGCGTACGCACAGGGCCGGGAGCGCCGGGTGGCGCCCGGCCGCACCGTACGGAAGGAGGCCGCCCATGCGGTCTGAACCCATACTGTCGGTCCGCGACCTGCGCATCTCGTTCGACGGGATCGACGTCGTACGCGGACTGAGCTTCGACGTCCGTCCGCGTGAGGTGTTCGCCCTCGTCGGGGAGTCGGGGGCGGGCAAGTCCCTCACCGCCCGGGCCCTGCTCGGCATGGTGCCGCGCGGCGCGGCCGTCGACGGCGGTGTGCGGTTGCGGGGCTCCGCCGATCTCGCCGCCGAACGCGGGCGCAGGATCACCTTCGTCCCCCAGGACGCCCTGTCCGCCCTCTCCCCCGTCCACCCGGTCGGCGACCAACTCGCCGCCGCCGTGAGGTCGGTGCGTGGGCTCTCGCGCGGGAAGGCACGTGCCCTGGCCGTGGCGGCACTCGACCGGGTCGGCATCCCGGACGCCGCGCGCCGGGCCCGGGCCTACCCCCATGAGTACTCGGGCGGGATGCGCCAACGTGCGGTGATCGCCATGGCGACGGTCAACGAGCCCGATGTCGTCGTCGCGGACGAGCCGACCACGGCGCTGGACGAGGAGCGCCGCGAGAAGGTGCTGCGGGTTCTCGCCGAGCAGCGGGAAGCCGTCGGCGCCTCGCTGGTCCTCGTGACCCACGACCTGGACGTCGTACGGGCCCACGCGGACCGCGTGCTCGTGATGTACGCGGGGCGGTCGGCCGAACTCGGCCCCGTCCGCCGCGTACTGGACCGTCCGCGCGCCCCCTACACGGCGGGCCTGCTGGCCTCGCTCCCCCAGGACGGCCCCAGGCGCCGCCGACTGCCGGTGCTCCCCGGCACTCCGCCCGCGCCCGGCACGCTCGGGCGCGGCTGCGCCTTCGCGCCGCGCTGCCCGCTCGCGACGCACGCGTGCCACGACAGCGAACCCGGCCTGCGGGCCGTCGACGAACGCCTGGTCGCCTGCCATCACGCCGCCGACGTGCCCGCCCCTCTCCGGGAGTCCTCGTGAACCAGCCCCTGCTGGACGTCCGCGACCTCGTCGTCCGCTACGGCCCGGTGACGGCCGTGGACGGGGTGTCGTTCGCACTGGACGCCGGTGAGACCCTCGCCCTCAACGGGCCCTCGGGTTGCGGCAAGTCCTCCACGGCCCTCTCGGTGCTCCAGCTGCGCCGTCCCGACGCCGGCGAGGTCCGCTTCCAGGGACAGGAGCTGACCGCCTTGACGGAGCGCGAGCTGCGCCCGCTCCGCCCACGCATGCAGCCGGTCTTCCAGGACCCCTACGGCTCCCTCAGCCCCCGCCACCGCATCCGCGACGCGGTGGCCGAGCCGCTCAAGGTGCACGGCGGATGGGACCCCGCCGACGGACCCGCCCGCGTGGCCGAGCTGCTCGACCGGGTCGGCCTCGACCCGTCGTGCGGGGGCCGGCGGCCGCACGAACTCTCGGGCGGCCAGTGTCAGCGGGCCGGGATCGCCCGCGCCCTCGCCTCCGGACCGCGCCTGCTCGTCCTCGACGAACCCGTGTCGGCACTGGACGCCTCCGTGCGCGCGGGCGTGCTGAACCTGCTGGCCGATCTGCGGGACGAGCTGGGTCTCGGCTACCTGTTCATCTGCCACGACCGCTCCGTGGTGCGCCACTTCGCGGACCGGGTGGTCGAGATGCGGGAAGGGCGGACCGTCCCCGGTGACGAACGCCGCTCCTGAGCGGTTGGCGCCCCGGCCCGTCCTCGCCGCCGGTCCGGCACGGATCACAGCGCGGCCGGGCCCTCCCGCGCAGGTTCCCAGGCCGCCGCGCACAGGGACTCGGACACGGCGGCGGTGTAGCGGGCGGCGGCGAGCCAGCAGGCGGCGAAGCCGTCGGTGTCGGCGGGGAGGAGGCGGCCGAAGGGGTCGCGCTCGCGTTGGGCCGCCGAGGCGCGGAGGGCCGTGAGGAGCCCGGCGGCCGTGGGGAGGCCCGCACGGCGGATGCGGCGGGCCTCCGCGGTGACGCCGCCGAGCATGCCGAGGGCGGCACGGCCGGCCGGGACCGTCTGTTCCACCCGGCGTTCCAGGAGGTACAGGGGCGAGTGCGCGTCGGATTCTCCCGGCTGTGGCGGGGCCAGGCGCACGGGGGCGGCCGGATCCGGCAGATCGGCGCGGCGCAAGCGGTCGAGACCGAGGTCGACCGTTCCCTCGCCGGTGGGGTGCGAGCAGGCGAGGAGGGTGAGCCGGGGGTGGAGTGCCGCTACCAGCCGGCCGATGATTCTCAGCCGGGTCCCCGGCGCCGTGGCCAGCAGCAGCAGGTTGTCGCGGTGGGCCAGCGCCGGGTCGTCGTCGGCGGCGGTGAGCCGGACGGCCGTTCCTCCCCCGCACAGGGCGAGCAGGCTGGTGCCACTCGCCTCCCGCACCGCGCCGAGGAGTTCGACGTCCAGGAAGAGCAGGTCGCCGCCGCCGGCGTCCGGGTCGGCGTAGCGGGAGACGGACCGCAGGGCGCGGGCGGCCTGTTCGGACGGCGGAGTCTCCCACAGGGCGGCGAGCGGCGGCTCGGTCCACGCCGCGCCCCGGGCGGTGACGGCCTTGACGCCCTTCCCGGCGCCCAGTCTCCCGTCCGGAGAGACCGTCGCCCCCGCGACCGCCAGACCGGTCCGGCCCAGCTCCCGATGGGTGAGGGCGCTGTCCCCCAGGCGCACCGCCCGGTCGGCCACGCCCAGGGCGCGTCCGACGCCGCCGGGCGCCACGTCGCCGACCGTGAAGAGGCGGCCGTCGGACCCGGCGACCCAGGTGCGTACGCCGCCGTGCCCCGAGTCGGTGACCACGGGTTCGGTGAACAGGCCGTACAGGCGCAGCGAGCCGTCCGGACTGTACGGGCGGCGTGCGCGGCCTCTGGCGGCGGCCAGCTCCGCCCCGGTCGCCCTCCCCAACCGGTGCGCGGTGCCGAGGAGTTCGGCGAGTGCCGTGACCAGGTCGGCGGTGCGGTAGGACGGGTCCCCGGCGCGGGCGGCGCGCAACAGGGTGACGACGGAGAGCGCCGCGCTCGCCGCCCGCGGCAGATGCCGGATCCGGGCGGTGTGCGCGGCCCGGAGGAGGGCCGACTGGGTGACGGCGCCGGCCCCGTCCACGCCGGCGTCCAGCACGGCGGCGCCCGCCGACCACAGGGCCTCGGCCGCGGCACGCTGGGCCGGGGTCGCCGCCTCCGGCGTGGCGGGAGAGTCGAGGGCGGGGGCGGTGGAGCCGGCGGTGTGGGCGGTGTCGGAGGGGTGGGCGGGGTGGGCGCCGGGGGCGGGGGCGGGCTTCGTCGCGGAGGCCGGCTGGGGAGCCCCCTCGGTGGGCCGGCCGGCGGGCTCCGGCGACAGGCCCGCGGTGGGGGCGGCGCAGGCGGCGGCCGCGCGGTGGACGCAGGCGGGGGCGAGAAGGCAACCGCAGGTGACGGAGTCCGCAGTGGCGACCACGCCGCCCGGGGCGTGCAGACGCAACTCGGTGTCGTCGTCGACCTCGATCGTCACCGTGTCCCCGTCGCGGTGCGCCGGGCGGTTGCCGAGCTTCGAGACCGCCGCGTCCAGCCGCTTGCGCAGCCGGGGCGAGAGACCCTCCACGAGCGTGGCCGCCACCTCCGGCGCGACGGGCGGCAACTGGGCGGCGTTCATACGGTCTTCTCCCCTATCCAGCGGGCCAGTTCCAGTGGGCTGAGGGCCGCGACGGGCATACCGGCGGCCACGAGCTGCCCGGCGACGCCCGTCGAGTAGCGGGGCCGCCCGGCGTCGTCGAGACTCGCGCATCCGAGGACGTGGCAGCCGGTGGCCACCAGAGCCCGCACCTCGGCCAGCAGCCCGGCGAGTGGCGCCCCCTCCTCGAAGTCGCTGATGACGACGACGAGGGTGCGGGCGGGCACCGCGATCAGACCGCGGGCGTGCCGCAGTCCGGCGGCGATGTGCGTGCCACCTCCCACACTCACCTCCAGCAGGAGGGAGAGGGGATCGTGCACGTGGCCGGTGAGGTCGACCACCTCCGTGGAGAAGGCCAGGAAATGGGTGCTCAGGGTCGGCACCCCGGCGAGCACGGAGGCGGTCAGCGCGGACCAGATCGTGGACGCCTCCATCGAACCCGAGACGTCGGTGACCAGGATCAGGCGCCAGTCGGCCGAGCGGCGGGCGCGACCGCGGAACACGGGCTTCTCGGGGATCACCCGGATCGTTCCCTCGTCCGTCCGCCGGGCGGTGGCCAGGTTGGCGCGCAGCGTGCGCGGCAGGTCCAGCCGGCCGCCGGGCCGGTGGGTGGGCCGGGCCGACGTCGTGCCGGTGAGGGCGGGCCGCAGGCGGGTGGCGAGCTGCCGGGTCAGTTCGTCGACCAGGCGGCGGACCAGGGGCCGGAGCGCCGCGAGGCGGGCCTCGGGAAGGCCGCCGGCGTACCGCAGGATCGTCCGGAGCAGCTCCACGGAGGGGGTGACGGCCGCCGGGTCGATTTCCGCCAGGACGTCCTGCCGCCCTGTGGCGGCAGCGGCGGCGAGGACCTCCTCCCGGACGCCGGGGCCGAACAGTGCGGCCAGTTCCTCGGACCACTCGCGTACGCCGGGGAAGGAGGGTTCCCGGCCGCCGCCCGGTCGGGAGCCGCCGTGGCCGGGTTCGGGCAGGCCGCCGCGGGAACCCTCGCCGCGTCCCGCACCGTAGAGCTCGTCCAGAGCGGTCGCCAGGCGGGCGGCGTCGGACGGCAGTCGGCCGGAACGCCGGCCGAGCACGAGCCGCCAGCGGTCGGCGGGCGCGAGGATCCGCGCGGGGGCGGCCTCGGTGAGGGGCGCGGCGAACGGGCGCGTGGCGGTGGGGTGGCCGGACGGTGGTGGGGACCCGTCGTGCGGCGCGGGCGGCGGGACGGGCAGGCCGAGGCCGGTCAGGAGTTCGCGGGCGGCGAGGTCCGCGGCCGTTCGACGGGCCGACTCGGCCGGATGGTCCGCGCCGAGGGTGTCCACCCGCTCGCCCAGCCGCTCCTCCACGGTATCCAGCAGCCGGTCCCGGGCGGCCGGGCTCAGGGTGTCGAAGCCACCGCGCAGGGCGGGCAGCCGGGCCAGGAACGCGGTGTCGTCCAGCTCGACGACCCGGTGCAGCAAGGGGTCCAGAGCGCCGACGCCGACGGTCAGGAGCGGGCCCGCCACCGTCAGGACGCCGGTGAGGCGGGCGGTGAGCGCGGCCCGCGAGGTAGCGTCCACGGCTCCGTCCACCCAGGAGGCGACGCGTATCCCGAAGCTCTCGGCGTCTTCGTGGCCGGTGAGCACCCTGACCGCTCCGGCGGCGGCGGCGATCAGCGGGGTGCCGTGGGCGGCCAGCCGGGCGAGGGCGTCGGTGAGCCGGATGCCGCCCAGCCGGTCGGCCCGCTGGGCCAGTTCGAGCAGCGCCCGTGCGTCTGCGGGCTCCTCGGTGCCGGCCAGGCCGTCGACCTGGCGGACCGCGGCCGAGGTCAGGAGTTCCGCGGCCCGTGCGGTGGGGGTGGCACGGGCGGAGGCGGTGGGGCCCGGGGCTGCCGGGCCGTCGGGCAGGGACAGGCCCGGCAGGTGTCCGGCGTCGATGCGGTCCAGGAGGTCGAGCCCGGCGAGGAGTTCGGGGAGGGTGCCGCTCGCGGGGAGCACGGCCGCCAGTTCCGTGAGCCGTTCGTCGGCCAGGGCGGGGAGCCCGCACTCGGCGGCCTCCATGAGGCCGCGGACGACCTGTGCGGCCGTCGGGCCGCCCTCCGCGCGCTCGGCCGCGTGCCGCTGCCGCAGCATGCCCTCGGCCGCCTGGGCCGGGGTGACGCCGCGGGTCCCGGCGGCTGTGAGCATCGCCGCCGTCGCCGGGGTCCACCGCACCTGCCAGCGCGTCGTGAGCCCCTCCGAACCCGCCGCGCCGGTCACCTCCTGTTCCTGCGCGTAAGGGATGCCGCACACCGTCAGCCGGCGCAGCAGCAGTTCGCGGTGCCGGTCCAGGGTGGAGCGCGCCGGGTCGAGCCGGAGGTCGCGCGGTGTCCTCTCGTGCGCTTCCCGCGGCCCGGGGAGGGAGAGCGCGGCGGTCTCGGCCTCGACGGCGGGGCCCAGTCCACTGCGCGGAGCGGTGGGCGCGGGGCGTCCGGTGCGGGCTCCGACGAGTACGCGTTCGAGGGCGCGGGCGACGGCGCGGCCGGTGCCGTAGGTCTCGCCGTGCCCGAGCACCGTCTGTACGGCTTCCAGGAATTCACCGCGTCCGGCGGCGGGAAGGCCGCGCAGGCGGGCCAGGTCGCCGGCCACCCGGACGACCTCCCGGCCCTCGGCCGGGCCGTAGGGGTGGCCCTGTTCGCGCAGGGCGGCGCAGACGCGGACCGCGGTGCGGACGAGTGCCTCGTGCAGTGCGGCCGGGTCGCCGGCTGCCTCCAGGACGGTGTGCTGCCACTCCGGGTCCCGGATGCCGGCCGGGTAGCCGGACCGTGAGTCGAGCAAGGGGTACGTGTAGGGGACCAGGGAGACCGTGCATGCCTCCGGCCCCGTCGCGCCGTTCTCGCGGCCGTCCGCATGGCCGGTCCCGGTCCCGGGGCCGGCCTCGGGCTCGGCCGGGCCCGGCTCGGGCGCGGCGGTTCGTTCCGGCGCGTGCGGTGCCGGGCCCCCGGCGGCCCCGGGGGCGGGCGGCAGGAGCGCGGGGGTGTGAAAGGCTCCCACCACCACCGCGGGCCGCCGCCCGCTCGCCAGGGCCTCGGCGACATGCCGGCGCATGCACGCCTCGCGCACCAGGTCGGTGCCCTGCACGCCGCCCCGCGCCTCGGCCTCGTAGCGCAGCGCCCAGCCGGTGAGCAGGGCGGCGCGGCGGAGCGCTTCGGGTGTCGAACCGGGCGCGAGCGCCTCCACCAACCGGTCCCACAGGTCGTCGCCGTCCCGGCCGGTGAGCCGGGACCGGAGCGCGGCCGACAGCCCGTGCCCCGCCCCCGGCACCGGTGCGGAGTCGGCCCCGGGAACAGGGGCGGGGACGCCGTCGCCGCCCCCCGCCCACGCGCGGTCGGCCAGCGGCAGGTCGCAGGCCACGGCCGGGACCCCGTTCCTCGCCGCCCAGCGCAGGGCGACCAGCTCGGGCGAGAAGTCCGCGAACGGGTAGAAGGCCGGACCCCGCTCGCCCGCCGAGCCGGGTCCGGGCCCGTCGGCCGGCACGGCGGCCAGCGCCACCGGGGCCTCGGTCTCCTCATGGGCGAGCCAGCCCAGCCAGGGCTGGAACTCGGCGGGCAGCTCGACGAGGAGGACGTCGGGGGCGGCGGCGTCCAGCAACGCCGGGAGGGCGGCGGCCAGCGAGGGCGCGTGGTGGCGCACCCCGATCAGGAACGGCGTCCCGGGCCCGGTCGCCGCGAGAGCGGCCATCGCGGCTTCCGAGGCAGCGGGCCCGGCCGCTCGCCCCCGCGCGGGGGAAGCGGCCGGCGTGCCGGCGGTGGGCGACACCTCGCCGGGGACCCCTGTGCCAGGGGTGAACCGTGCCTCGGGGGCCGACCCCGTCCCGGAGACGGGCGTCGTCGGGGCGGTGGACCGCGTCCCGGTGGTGGTCGACTCGCTCATCCGTCAGTTCTCCAGCACCGCGCGCAGGTCCCACAGGGCACGCCAGGTGGCCGACCCCTGCTCCGCACGCCTGCGCACCGGCCCGTCCCAGTACCCCAGCAGCCGTGCCGCATCCGCGGGGTCGTCCTTTCGGACGACGCCGAGCAGATGGCCGGGCAGGAGGGAGAGCACGTCCCGGTCGCCGGGGAAGTAGGCGGCGGCCAGGCCCAGCGCGCCCGCGACGGAGACCGCCTCCGCCGTGCTCATCACCGTGGAGGGGCGCTCGACCTCCCAGCCCTCCGCGGAGCGGCCCTCACGCAGGTCCCGGAAGGCCGTGACCAGGGCTTCGAGAACCGCGTCGTCCACCTGGTAGGCGGCGCCCACGCGTTCGACGGCTGCCCGCGACTGCCGTCGGACGAGCGCGGTCTCGGCGTCCACGTCCCCGATGGGGCCCACGGTCTCGAAGTTGAAGCGCCGCTTCAGCGCGGCGGACATCTCCGAGACGCCCCTGTCCCGCAGGTTGGCGGTGGCGATGAGGGTGAAGCCGGGGGCCGCGTGGACCTGGGCGCCGTCGCCGCCGGCGAGTTCGGGGACGGCGATCCGCCGCTCGGAGAGGAGGGACACGAGGGCGTCCTGGACCTCCGGCAGGCAGCGGGTGACCTCCTCGACGCGGGCGACGGCTCCCCGGGTCATCGCGGCGAGCACCGGGGAGGGCACCAGGGCCTGCTCGGTGGGGCCCTGGGCGAGCAGCAGCGCGTAGTTCCAGCCGTACTTGAGCTGGTCCTCGGTGGTGCCCGCGGTTCCCTGCACGGTGAGCGCGCTGGTCCCGCAGACGGCCGCCGACAGCAGCTCGGAGAGCATGGACTTGGCGGTGCCGGGTTCACCGACGAGAAGGAGTCCGCGCTCCCCGGCGAGGGTGACCACGCACCGTTCGACCAGCGCCCGCTCGCCGACGAACTTCTGCTCGATGACCAGGCGGCGCGGCACCCCGGCTTCGGGCCGGGCCCCCTTCGGCAGGCTCAGCGCCTCTCCCGCGCTGCCCGTCACGAAGGTGACGACGGCGCGCGGGGTGAGCAGCCAGCCGGGCGGGCGTGGCCCGGAGTCGTGGGCGGCGAGGAAGGCCAGCTCGTTGGCGTACCGGTCCTCGGGCGGTGTGATCTGGCGGCGCTCCCCGCCGGGCTCCGTCGTCTGGCCCGGGATGCCGCTCGTGGTGGTGCTGTCCATGGGGGTCGTGGTGTCGTTCGTCATCGGCGGCGGCCCTTCCGGGTTGCGCGGGTGTCCAGTTCTTCGAAGGCTGGGGCGTCGCCGCCGCGGACCCGTGCCCAGGCGGCCGCGAACAGCGCGGGCACGGGGAGGTGCGGCAGGGTCCGGGCGGACCCGACGACGGGGTAGAGGTGTTCCTTCCAGGTCTCCAGCGGCAGCCCGGGGGCGCCGCGTTCCAGCCAGCCGCAGGGGAGGAACAGGGCGCGGCCGGCGCGGGAGCGCTTCGCCTCCACGACGAGATCGGTGGCGGCCAGTTCCACCCGGGCCTTCTTGACCCGTGCCGGCTTCCACCCGGTCCAGCGGACGCAGTTGCGGTCCGTGGGGTCGGGCAGGGCGAGCAGCATCAGGTAGAGGGCAGCGGCGTCGGCGCTCAGGCCGAGGGCGCCGGCGGCCTCGGTCACCAGGTCGGGCACCGCACGCGTCGGGTCCTGGGCCGGGTGGTGCGGTGAGCCGTCGGGGACGCCCGCCGAGAGCAAGGCGTCCGTCTCCTCGCCCAGCAGGGCGCGCAGGGCGAGGACATCGTCGGGGCCGTGCGCGCCGACCGCGCCCTCGAAGAGGCCGAACACCGGGTCGTCCGGTCCCGCGAGGCCCGCCGGACGGATCAGCAGCTTCTCGTGGCTGCCGTGCCCGGGGGCGAGGAGCAGCGCCGTGCCCACCCGGACCAGTCCGTCGGCGTCGGCGCCCCCGGAGTCGGGAAGCCCGTACGCGGCGCGGACCGTGGAGCCGATCCGGCCGCCGGACTCGGTCCAGTGCAGACCGAGGTCCAGCACCAGGTCCGGATCGGCGAGCCAGCCGCGCAGTGCCGCGAGCCCCAGGGGCAGGCGCGCCCGCAGGGGGTGCCCGTACGGCACGGTGTAGGCGAGGGTCCGCAGGGCGGTCAGGGCGGACGTGACCGCACCGCGTGCGCCCACCCGGAGCGGGCCGGGGCGTCCGGTTCCGTCCTGGAGAGCGGTGCCGTGTGCAAGCCAGCTTCGGGAGCCGGCGTTGAGGACCAGGTCGACGGCGCCCGGGGTGGTGCCCGACAGGTCGAGGTCCAGTTCCTCGGGAACACGGGCGAGGGAGGCCAGGCGCTCCCGCCAGACCTCGGCGGCGGCCCGGACGTCGGGGCCCGTGGTCCACAGCTCGGCCGGGTCCGCGGGCAGCAGCGCCCGGAGGAGGGCGTGCCGGTCGTCGCGGGGCAGGGCGTCCAGCATGGCCCTGGCCGTCTCCAGGGCACGCGTCTTCGTCCCGAGCAGTGCGAGCGCCTCCGCACCGGGCTCCTCGACGACGGCCGACAGCAGGGCCGCGGACTGGAGGGGACCGATTCCGGTGGACGTGTGGAAGGCTTCGGCGGCCTCCGGGCGCCACGGGGCCGGGCCCTGTTCCCGTACCAGGGCGGTGAGCCGGCCGAGCCGGTTGCGGTCGATGCCCTGGCGGTGAACGTGCTCGCGTTCCAGGGTGAAACCGGGTACGGGGCCGAAGGCGCCGGTCGGATCGTGGTCCAGGGCGAGCCAGCATGCCGCGTCGTCCCGGGAGTTGCGGCCGCGGTCGGCGAGGACCACGACGGTGCGGGCGCCCTTGCGCAGCACCTGGCCCAGGCGGTGCACGGCCTCGGGGCGTCCCCGCCCGGGCGCCCCTGCGCCGAGCGGCTCCACGAGCACCACCTGCCGGATTGTGCCCGCCGGGTCGGCCAGCGGTCCGGCCGCGAGGGCTTCGAGCAGTACGAGGAGCCCGGTGCGGTGCTCGGGCGACGTGGTCGCCGAGGCCGCCCGGTAGGCGAGTTCGGGCAGCTCGTCGAGGAGGGAGACCCAGGCGAGTGAGTCGCCTGGCACGGTGCACTCGTCCCGCTGCCAGCCGTCCGCGGGGATGTACGGGACCTTGGACGGCGTGGGCGGACCGAACGCCGGCTCGCCGCCGAGGACGTGGTTGACGGCGAGGATCTGCCGGATCGCGGTCCACCGGTCCCCGGCTCCCCACCAGTTGCCGCGCATCCGCTCGGAGCCCCACGCGGTGGCGTCCCGCAGGGTCGCGTCGTCGGCGTGCTCGGGCTCGTGGTCGAAGAACATGCCCTGGGTGCGCGCGGTGTTCCGGGGAGTGGCCGGCTGTGCGGGCTCGGGCGGTTCCAGATACCGGGCGACCGCGACAGCCCGGTCCACCGCGTTCCGGACGAGCCCGGTGACGCCCGCGAGGAGCCGTGGGTCGGACACTTCGGGCAGCACCCGGGCGACGGCCTCCTGGCTCAGCTCCCGCGACGAGGGGCCGGTGTACTCCTCGACAGCCCGGAACGCCTTCAGGTGCCGGGCGACCGCGGCGGCGACCTCCGTGAACAGCTCGTCCGCCAGGGAGTCCGTCAGGTGCCGCAGGGCGGTGGAGCCCCGCTCGTCCCTCGGGCGCAGGGCGTGCCAGTAGGCGAGGGGAGGCACGTAGGGGGTGCCCGCCGCGTCGTTCCCTCCGGAGGAGTCGGTGGTGACGGACCACAAGCTGCCCCCGGTGCCGTCCGTGTCCGCCGGGTGCGCTTCCACGGAGCGGTGGCGCAGGGCCGCGACCGGGCGCGACCCGCCGGGCAGGCTGATGGCGCCGAGGGGCACCGGGGAGCCGGGCAACGGGTGCGGCAGGGCGACCGTGTGCCCGTCGGGGGTGCCGGCGACGATGCGGTGCCCGTCGGCCGGGGCGGCCCTGCCGGTCTCGGTGACCGTACGGCGGACCCAGCGGCCGAGGACCGTGCCGTCCGTGCCGAACGGGGTGCTCTCCAGACCGGGCTGGAGGGGCAGGACCTGGCAGTGCTCGGGCAGCAGCCGGGTGCCCTCCCGCACCCCGGAGCGGAGGAAGGCGGGGAGCGAGGCGCGGCCGTGCGTGCCGCCGACCGGGTCGTATTCCAGCCATACCCGCTGCGTGCCCTGGTGGCCCTCCCGCCAGTGACCGGTGCCGTCGGAGATGACGGCGCGCTGAGGCGGGAGGGAGGTGTCGCCGGCGTGCAGGGCCTTGCCGCCGGTGGCGCGACCGCCGCCGGGGAGCGGCAGGCAGACCTCGTCCGACGGGCCGGAGCCGCCCCAGCGAGGGGTCTGCTCGCCGCCGACGGTGAACACCTCGGCGGGGCGGTTCGACCAGTAGCCGCGCTGCTTGCCGTCCTCCCACCAGATGACCAGCAACTCACCGTCGACGTAACGGAGGGCGATCGTCCGCCAGTGGTCGACGGTGGCGGGCAGTCGCAGGGTGTGCCGCAGCAGAACGCCGTCCGGGCCGACGACGACGGCCCGCTCGACGGTGTTCAGAATGAGCGCGGGCCAGGCGCCGGTGACGCGGACGCTTTCCGGCCGGTGGCGTTGCTGACGTGCGGCGGCGGCCTCGGCGGCCAGCTCAGTGTACGTCTCGTCGAGGGCGGGCCAGCCCAGCTCGTCGAGGACGCCGGTACGCAGAGTGGAGGCCAGCAGCGGCACGACTTCGTGGCTGTCGAGGAGTCGTACGGCCTCCGGGGCGACGTCCGCGATCACGTCGCGGAACGCCGAGAGGCTGTTGAGGGCTGCGTACAGCCCGGGGAGTCCGCGCGCGGCCGTGTACTCCTCGGCGCGGGCGGTCAGCCACTCCCGCAGGATTTCGGAGAGCACGGGGTGCGCCGCCAGCTTCGCCATACCGGCGTCGCCCGGCCGCCGGCCGCGGCCGGTGCCGAGGCCGCCGATGTTCCGGCTCAGCAGGGAGCGGAAGACCGGCTGTCCGGCGACGGCGGTGAGGTCCCGCGCGCCGGGTGCGGGATCGCTGAGCCACGGGCCGATCGGGATAGCGGGGGAACGTGTGGCGCCCGTGTCGTCGTCCGGCTCGGCGACCGGGATGCCGGAGGCCAGGCAGAGGTCGAGCAGATCCAGGTCGGCGGTGCGCTGCCCGCGGCCCTGGAACAGTTCGACGGGACGCTTGTCGGCACGCAGCCGGTCCGCCATCCGGGCGGCCAGGCCGAGCGTCTGCGGGCAGCGGCCCGAGGTGGCCCGGTGACGTCGGCGGTGTGCCTCCCAGCGGGCGAGCCAGTCCGCCGGGGAGACGGACGGGGAGGCGGGGGCGAAGGCAGCGGACGAACCCGCGGAAACGGAAGGCGCGGAAACGGAAGGCGCGGAAACGGGAGGCGCCTGGTCAAAGGTGTCCGGAAGGGCGGTCAGCAATTCCTCGGCGCCGGACTCGGCCAGCAGGGAGAGCCAGCCGCGTTCGCCGTCCGTGTCCCCGCCGCTCTCGCTGAAGCTCTCCGGGAAGAAACCGAGGAGCCGGGCCCGCACGGCCTCATCGCCACGCGCGAGGGCGACGAGCGCGGCGCGGTAGGTTCCCCAGAACGAGACAGGTGCGCGGACGACGCCCGGGGACCCTATGAGGTCGGCCACCAGCTCGCGTTCGGCGGTCTCGCGGTCCAGCCCGGCGGCCTTGACCAGCGCGCGCACATCCTGCGGCAGAGCCGCGTACGGGGGCATGCCGGCCGCGCACCGCTCGACCAGCAGACGGCGGAACTGCGCCCAGGCGTCCGCCGGCGCCAGCCGGGCCGCCAGGTCCCGCACGTACTGCCGCAGCGCCTTGACGGTCAGCGCGCCGGCGAGGGCGAACTCCAGGAAGACGGCCCGCTGCCGCTCCTCGTCCACGACCAGCCCGTGCACCCGCTCGGCCTCACGGGCCTTGCCGAAGAAGGAAGCGGCGTAGCTGGTGTTCTCGGCCTGGAGGAAGAGGCGTGCCACCTGCTCGTAGTAGGTGGGGAGGAAGTGGGGCACGGCGCGGCCGAGCCGGGTGCCGAGTGCGTCGAAACCCTCCTTGGCCGCTCCGGCACGGGTCCCGGCCTGTCGGCCCAGCCTCTCGATGTCCTTGACCAGGGCCAGGGCGTGGTGCCCGTTGGCCGGGTCGTTGACCAGCGCCCAGGCGGGGAAGCCCAGTGTCTCGCGGCGCACCTGGCCCACGACGGGGGCTTCGGCGGTGCGGGCCAGTCCGAGGAACTCCAGGGCCAGGTCCTCGGCTTCGCCGAGGGTGCCGGGCACGAGCCGGACCACGGGGCGGTCGCCGAGGGCGGTGTGCGTGTAGGTGCGGGCGGTCAGCGCGTCGGCGTCGTCCCGGTCGGTCGTGCCGGCCGGGAGGACCGCGCCCGCGTCCAGGAGAGCTGCCGCGCGGGCAGCGGCTGCGGGGGCGGAGGTGCTGCCGCCCCGGATCTGCGCGGGAAGCACTGCCGAGGCTTCCGCCGTCGTGTTCGCGTCGGTGTTCGTCGTCGTGCTCATGCCGCCCGCTCCTCGTCCGCCATGTCGCGGCCGGCGTAGAGCGCCGCCGCCATGCGCATGCCCTCGGACCACGCGACGGGGCCGACCTCGGCGGCCGTCAGCGCGCGTCCCGCGGGTTCGGTCCAGCCCAGGGGCCCCGTCTCGGTGCCGTACGCGTCGTATCCGTCGTGCTCGCCGATCCAGATGCGCGCCTCGGCCGTGGTGCCGCCCTCGACGACGGGGCAGACCGCGTATCCCCCGCGCGACCGGTATCCGAGTTGGGTGACGCGGCCCTGCAGGAAGCGCTGTTCCTTGAACACGCCGCCGGCGTAGGTGTCCACGGAGGTGGTGTCCGGGGCGAGGCCCGGCGGGCGGCGCCACACCTCGCGGAACAGCTGCTCCACGTTCTGGCGCACCTCCAGTTCGACCGCGAACTCCCGGAGGTCCTCGAGGTCGTCGAGGAGGACGGGGTGGGGCACGCTGACGACGTCCGGGGTGATGCGGACCGTGTCGCCGTCCAGGTCGACGAGGCCGAGACCGCGGTCGGGGTCGACATCGCGCAGGAACCCGGCGATCCCGCCGTCGGCGCCGGTGACCACCACGTCCCGCAGGGCCGCCTGCCACGAAGGATCGGGCCAGACCCGGGCGAGCACTGCCGTGGGAACGGGCAACGAACGCACCATCCACTGCTCGACATCGGTCAGGCACTGGCGTTCGTGCCGCTCCAGCCACTCGGTCAACTGCCGGAGCCCGACGACGGCCGGGTCGTCCTTCAATGCGGCCGGAACGGACTTGAGCCGCCTGCCCTTCCCGTTGCGGCAGACCACCTTGCCCGCCTCCAGAGCGACCTCGTAGTCGCCCGCCGGAACCCACCCCATGCGCTGTTCTCCCCGTTGCTCCGGAGTGCCGCCGGACCGGCGGCACGCTGATGAAACCCCTCGACGGCGACGCACCGTGACGAGTGGGAGAAACTCTAGGCGTCCCCTGTGACAACGGGCTCGGGATCCCCCGCCGCTTCGGTGTACCGACCCGCACCGCTGGAAGATCCCCGGGCGAGTGGAGGTTCCGGCCACGCGTCGGTCTGCTCTCGGTCACGGCCGCGGACCCAGGCGAACGGAGGTGGCAGCGCGCCGGGGTGAACGTCGGCGAACCGGTCGCTCGATGGACCGGGTCGTGCCGGACAGGCCGCGAGCGCTGTCCGGCGAATCAGGACGGACGGGGGAGCGGGTCCGTCGCGGCGGGCCGGACGAAGCGGGCCGGTGTGTGCACTGGGACGAGCTACGAGCGAGGCCCGGGATCGTAGTCCTCGATGAGACGGCTGATGACCCCGCGCAGGATTTCCGCCCGCTGCCGGTCGTTCCGCTGTTCACGCAGGGCGTGCTCAGTCGCCCGGAGCCGGCGCCAGGCTTCTTCGTCCTCGTCCATCACCAGGTCGACGAGCGGCGAGGAGACCAACTCCAGGCACTCGGCCAGCCGAAGCCGGGTGGCGGGGTCCGGGAGAGAGGGCTGAGGGTCGTGGAATCCGTCTGTGAGATACCGCGCCGGATCACCGATGCTCCAGCCGACTACCGCCCCCCTCTGGACGAGGAGGGCCACGTCAGGGGCGATGCCGAGCCGCGCGTCCAGTTCGCGGTCGAGGATGTCGATGTCCTGGAGGCACAGGAGTTCGGTGGCCTCCGGGGGGCAGTGGAACACCGTGGTCCGGGGCATGGCGAACTCCCGGGCAGCACCCGCGCGCAGCCCGCACGCCCGGGTCCGCGGCCTGTCTCGCGCAGTGCGCCCCGGTGGGACGGAAACGTACAGCTGAGGCACGAAGAACGTGACACTGCTCAGTTCCCGGCTGCCCCGGTCGAAACGGAAGTGCTCGTCCTGGGACCACAGCCACTGCATGCTGCCGAAAGTGTCCGACAGTTGCTCCTCCCGCCCGGCCGGATCCGTGTACTCGGCGACGATCAGCTGGAGATCGCGGAAGTCGAAGCGGGGGGTGCTCGGAAGGGGCCTGTCCGTGGTTTCGGCGATCATGGCGTCGCCGACCGTGATCTTCACCGTGGTCGTTGCCTCGTCGTCATCGTCGGATGGGTCTGGCGGGGGGCATGAAGCCGCCCTTGGTGTCGGGGATCTTGCCGTTCACGATGTCTTCGTGGGTCACGGGCGGCCCCGGGTCCTCCGGTGACCCGCCGAAAGCCTTGACTCCGCTCGGCCCCTTCTTCCCGGACGGACCGTAACCCGTGATCACATCGCCCGCACCGGCTCCGGGGCCTTTCGTGACCACGATGTCCTCGCCCTGTCGGAAGATCAGGTTCCCACGCCCGCCCTGGGAGACGTACACCGCGTCCGGGTTCGAAAGGATCGCCTTCACCCGTTCGTCGCTGAAGTGCGGGTGGTAGTTGCTGGATTTTCGTACCTTGCCCTGCTCGGCCCGCTCGGTGATCGTGTCCGCCGACCTCAGAACCTTCTCGTCCGGACACTTGGCTCCAGCGGCGAGGAAATCGGCCCAGCGGGCCGGGCGGTGCCTGTCGACGGCGGTGTGCAGCAGGACCGCGGGTTCGGCGGCGGCGCCGCCCGAACGGGCGCCCATGCCGGAGACAGAGCTGCCGGGGCCGCAGCCGACGTCGTCCCGCTCCTGCCGTACCTTGTCGACCAGCTTCTTGACCTCGGTCTTGGCCAAGGCATAGGCATTGATCAGGGTCTGGGCGCGGAGGGCGATGCGGTACTGAACCGGACGGCCGCCGTTGGCCCGGGATCGGGCCCGTGCCTCGGCCTTCTTCCGTGCCTCGACGGAGACGAACGTCGGCCCGGCGCCCGGGTTGGAGCAGGACAGGCTGCCCGAGACACTGGTGCCGGCGACGGGGAAGGAGCTCCGGGGGCTGGTGCACCGGCCGGCGGACTTGCCGTCGATGGTGAACGTGGCGGTCATGACCGCGGTGACCTTGCCGTCCGTCAGACGGCTCTTGGCGCTGGAGGTGACCTGACCGACGACGCGGCTCGTGGCTGTGCAGCCACCGGAGCTGCACTTCACCGTTCCCGAGCCGCTGAGGGTCAGCATGACCCCGCTGTCGGTCGCGCGGTTCAGTTCCTTGGTCCGCTTCTCCAAGGAGTCGAACATGGGGGCCACGTCGCCCCCGGTGACCGGCTCCAGGTCCAGGCCCTCGGCATCGCTGTCCTCAAGGGGGCCGTCCGTCACCTCGGGCACGTCGGCCGGATTCTCGTCCTTCGAGTCCTCCCGTACCGCGGCAGGCGTCAACCGGGCGGAGACGGTGTCGGCCGATCCGCCGGGAGGCTCGGCCGACCCGGAGGCGCCGTACGACTCCAGGCGCAGCACCCGGTAGGGCTTCTCCTCGCTGACGAGCAGACGTCCGGCCGAGGTTGCCACAGCGAGAGCCGGTACGCCGTTGACAACAGGAGGCTTCGCGGGCTCGCTCGGGGCCGGTGTGCCCTCCAGCTCGTCGAGAGCCTTCGATAGCTTCGTGACCAGATCGGGCGGCGCCGGCCGGTGCTTCACCACCTCGGACGCCACGCTGTCGCTCTCATCCGCGGCCGTCCACTCGCCCGAGGCGTCCTCGCCGGACTCGGAACCGGTGGCCGGGCCCTTCTCCCGGGTGAACGTCCTGCCGCCGATGTGCAGGATCTCGCGGCCGGAGCCCGCGGTGCCGAAACGGCTGCCGGACGAGGTGACGGTGACATCCCGCGTCGGGGCCGGGCCGGAGTCCTGGTACCGCAAGCCGGGCACGTCGGCGAGGGCCGCCACCGCCTGCCGGAACGGCTTCAGGTCACGCTTGGCCTGCGCTTCCTCAGAGCCCAGGACGCCGTTCCAGACCAGTAGTCCGGCCACCAGCGCCGTGGTCAGCACGCCGGCACCGCCGAACAGGAGAAGCCGCCTGCGTCGCCCGGCGTCCTGCCTGGGCGGCAGCGGTGGGGGCGGGCCGTACGACGAGCCGGGCGGAGATCCGTGAGGAGCGTACTGCGGCGGCACCCGCGGAGGGGGCGGGACCGCCTGTGGAGGGTAGGGGCCCTGAGACGGTGGCCCGAAGACGCCGGGAGGCGGGCCGAAGGGGGAAGGCCCAGGTGGCCGGTGTACGCCGTCGTGCTCCGTCATGTTCTCCCCCGTTTGTGGCCTCTGGGCTGCCGTCGCCGGGTGCGGGCCCCTTGCGCCTGAACGTCGCTGGCCGTCGAGGATCGGAACAGGCCCTGGCTGCGGCAGAAATCGAGTGGCTCCCGCATCATTCTGGAGGCGCCGTCACGTCAACCGCCGCTGGTTTTCGGTCATTCGACCGGAGGCGAATGGCCGTACCCGACGCCGGCCGGCCGCGATCACCTCAGCGCTTCGAAGCCCGCGCGCCGGAGGCTCCTTCGCGCCCCGCCCGCTCTCTCGCGCCTCGCCCGCACCCTCGCGCACTGGAGCGTCGCCGTTGACCCGCCGACGCCGAACCGTGCCACCGACTTGATCGTTCGAGAATTCCCGCACTATAGTCGTGCGGGAATTCTCGAACGATTGGAGTCACGTGATGGCTGCGGCCCGCACCTACCACCATCCCGACGCGGATGAGATCGCGCTCCCACGCGTGCTGTTCGCGCTCAGTGAGCCCCTGCGTCTGACGATGGTGCGCATCCTGGCCGAGCGCGGGGAGGTCGACAGCCTGGAACTCGGCCCCGACCTCCCGCGCTCGACGCTCACCCACCACACGAGCCTGCTGCGTGAATCCGGCGTGGTCTTCGTCCGCGCCGAAGGGCGCAGATGCATGATCAGGCTGCGTGACGGGGACCTGGAGGCCCGGTTCCCCGGCCTGGTGCGGACGGTCCTGACCGGTTACGAGAGCGAGGGCGAAGCCCGGCCCGAGGGGGGCGCCGCGTGATCAGGAAGATCTGGCCGCTGGTCGTCGCCGCGATCTCCCTGGGGATCGACGCCTACGTACTGGCCGGTGTTCTGCCGGATATGGCCGACTCCCTGACCACCACCGTCGGTGCGATCGGACTGGGCGTCACCGCGTTCACCGCCGCCTACGCGGCTGCGGGCCCGTTCCTCTCCCGCTTCCTGGTCGGCAGATCGACCCGCACCGCGCTGCTGGTCGCGCTCGGTACGTTCAACCTCGGCAACCTCGCCACCGCACTGGCGCCCACGCTGGGCGTCTTCCTGGCCTCCCGCGTCGTGGCGGGCGCGGGGGCCGGCGTGCTCACCGCGGTCGCCACGGCGACGGCCGGAGCCCTCGTGGCGGAACACGAACGCGGACGCGCGATGGCCATGGTGACCTTCGGCCTGTCCACGGGAACCGTCGTCGGCGTGCCGCTGGGCATGCTGATCGGCGAACAGGTCGGGTGGCGCGGGACGATGGGCCTCGTCGTGCTCATCGGCGTACTGAGCATGCTCGCCCTCGTCCTGCGTTCCGGAACACTGCCGCAGATTCCCGCCTCCCGCCGCTCCGGGCGTGGCACGGTACTCGGAAACCCACGCGTCGCGTTCGGCATCGCACTGTCCTTCGTCCTGGGGATGGCCAGCCTCGGCCTCTACACCTACCTGCTGCCGATGGCTGACGAAAGCGGTCTGGGCACCTGGGGTTTCGCACTCGTATGGGCCTGGGGCATCGGCGGTGTCCTCGGTTCCGGCCTGATCGGCAGACCGTTGGACAGGCTGGGTCCCCGACGGTTGATGCCGGTCCTCCCCGCCTTCCTTCTCGCCTCCTTCCTCGTCGTCCGGCTCGTCGACAGCCCCGCGGCATGGCTGATCGCCACCGCGGTGTGGGGCGCGAGCGGCTGGAGCAGCGTGCCGGTCCTGCAACAGGCACTCGTCCGCGACCGCACCGAGCAGGCCATGCCCGTCATCGCCTTCCAGATGGCCGCGATGTACCTCGGCTCCGCGGCGGGGTCGGCCCTGGGAAGCGCCCTGCTCACCAGGGGCGTCACCGCCGACGCGCTGCCGGGATGGGCCGCGCTGGCCGCGGCGGGCGGTGTTGTGCTCGCCGTGCTGGTCGCCCGGCTGACCCCTGGATCCGCACGAGTCACTACGCCTCGCGCTCCAGCCCCGCGGACCCCGGCGACTCGGAACACGGCGGCCGGGTCACGCTGCTCGTAGCAGACACCGCCCGGGGCGGATCACCATCGGCTGCCGCCGCCGGGGGCAGGGACACTGTCGAGCCGACGGCCGGAGACCCGGTCGCCGAGGCGGTGCCGGTCTTCCACACCGTGGCCTCTGCCCGGCACACGGGCGGACTCGCACTGGTCGTGGGCGGGAGTCCGAGGTGCGGATCGTCCGGCGGGTGCGGGTTCTGCGATGTCCCGCCCGCCGTTCCGGGTCGCGCTTGTCCGCTCCGGCGCACGGCTGCCCCCGAGGTGGATGAGCGGGTCCCCGTGCGCCGCACGGGACGGGGGGAGCCGAAGCGGCTGGGGCGTGCGGGAGCGGAAGGTCCTGGGCGGACCGCTGCGGGCGCAGCGGCCCGCCCGGTTAATCAGTTGCGGACCTTCGGGGTGGGGTGTGTGATCCCGGCTATGACGATTGTGCTGGGTACGCCGACTGTCGACGGGGTAGCCGAGGCCGGGGCCGCGCTGCGGGAGTGGCAGTCAGACGAAGCGCCGATGCAGTTGCATCCCGGGGACGTCGGCTGGAACTACCGGCTCGGAACGGCCGAGACGGCCGGGGCGGTCCGGACCTGGAGTCGGGGCGGGCGGATTCTGGCGGTCGGGATGCTCGACTCGCCGACGCTGGTGCGGATGACGGTCGCTCCGGACGCGTTCCAGGATGAGGAATTGGCGCGGCGGCTTGTCGCGGACTTCTCGCTTCCTGAGCGCGGTGTGCTGCCGGAAGGAGCGGTGTCCGTCGAGGCGCCGCCGGGCCTGCTGCTCCACGACCTGCTGAGCGAGGAGGGCTGGGGCGTCGACGAGCCGTGGACGCCGCTTTTCCGCGACCTCGCCGAGCCGGTGGAGGACCCCGGCGTGCGGATCGAGTCGATGGGCCCGGAGCAGGCACAGGACTTCGTCGACGTCCTGCGGTCGGCGTTCGACACCTCGCGGCCCACGCGCGAGTACTGGCACGCGATGTCGGCGGGACCGTTCTGCGCCGACGCCCGCTGCCTGGGCGCCTACGACGACCGGGGCAGCGTGGCAGCGGTGGTGACGGTGTGGTCGGCCGGCCCGGGGAAGCCGGGGCTGGTCGAGCCGATGGGCGTCCACGCGGACCACCGCGGTCGCGGCTACGGACGGGCGATCACCGTGGCCGGGGCGGCCGCGCTGCGGGAGATGGGCTCGTCGAGCGTACGTGTGTGCGCGCCGAGTTCCAACGTCGGCGGCGTCGCCACGTACAAGGCGGCCGGGTTCCAGGTGCGGCCGGAGGTGCGGGACCGGATCCGAGCGGCCTGACGCCGGGGCAGGCGGTGACGGGACCGGCCGGCCGCGACCTCGAGGACGGCGGACCTCACGAAGCGCTACTCGTGCCGGCCGCCCGCTCCGGCCCCTCGCCGCTGGCCCGGGGGACGCTCATCGCCAGGAGCGCGGTGTCGTCGTCGAGTCCCTCGCCGAACGAGTCCAGCAGTGCGGCGAGCGCCCCGATGGCACCGGGCGCCGTGGTCGGTGCGAGGGACCGGGCGAAGTCCAGGAGCGCTTCGTCGCCGTAGCGTTCACCCCGGTTCCGGGTACGGGCCTCGGTCAGCCCGTCGGTGTAGAGCAGCAGGGTGTCACCGGGACGCAGGTCCAGGGCGACGGTGGTGAACTGGGCGTCCGATACGACCCCGACCAGCTGGCCTCCCGGGGTGGGCAGGTAGTCGGCGCTGCCGTCGGTCCGGAGCAGCACGGCGGGAGGGTGGCCCCCGCCGGCCAGGGCGACATGGAATCCGCTGTGGTTCTCCTGGGGTGTGAGCAGGCCGAAGATCACGGTGCAGAAGGGCGGTTCGTCCTCCTGGGCCTGTTGGTTGAGCGCGGTGTTGAGGTTGGCCAGAACTCTGGCCGGTACGGGATCGGAGACCGCCGCGGCTCGCAGGGTGTAGCGCGCCAACGACGTCACCACAGCCGCGTCCGCGCCCTTGCCGCGCACGTCCCCCATGAAGAACCCCCAGCCTCCGGCGGCGAGGGGGAACAGGTCGTAGAAGTCCCCGCCCACCTCGTCGGTGGACGCGAAGTGGTAGTGCGCGGCGGCCTCCATGCCCGGAACCGGTTCGATGGCCGGCGGGATCAGGGTGCGCTGCAGGGTGGTGGCGAGGCGTTGCAGGCGTTCGCGGTCGTGCTCGGCCTCCTGCCGGGCCCGCAGGAGTTCACGCTCGTAGGTACGCCTGTCCCGGGCGTCGAGGAGGGTGGTGCGGATCAGCAGCGGTTCGCCGTCTTCGTCCCGCTTGACGGTGGAGGTGACCAGGACCGGCAGCCGGGTGCCGTCCGCGGCCTTGAGTTCCAGAGCGACGCCGCTGACCTCGCCCTGCATCCGCAGCAGCGGTGCGTAATGTGTCTCGTGGTACAGCCTGCCGCCGATGGTCAGCAGGTCGGAGAAGTGTCTGTGGCCCACCAGGTCCTCGCGACGGTGGCCGAGCCATTTCAGGAGCGTTCCGTTGACCTTGACGATCCGCCCGTCCATCAGTGTGGAGAGGTAACCGCACGGCGCGTTCTCGTACAGGTCCTCCACGCTGTCGTCCAGCAGGGCGGAGAGCACCGGGGAATCCTGGTCGCGTTCCGTCGCCGACCACGATCCGTCGGCCCCGCCGCAGCCCGGGTGCACGGTCACTCCCCCTGTACGAAGGCGATGATCGCCTCGGCAGTCTCCTCGGGGGCGCTCAGCTGGGGGCAGTGGCCCGTCGAGTCCAGAGTGACCAGCTCGCTGCCCGGGATCTGCGCGTGGACGAAGGCGCCCACCTCACGCGGTGCGATCGTGTCGCGCGCGCTCTCGGCGATGAGCGTCGGAACGGTCACCTCGGGAAGATCCGCCCGGTTGTCGGAGAGGAAGGTGGCTCTCGCGAAAACCCGGGCATCTCGGGGTCCGTCCGGCAGAAGCTGTTGGTCAGCTCCTCCCCCAGTTCGGGGCGCTCCGGGTTTCCCATGATCACCGGTGCCATGGTCGCCGACCAGCCCAGATAGTTGCTGTCCAGCGACTCGAGCAGTTCGTCG
The DNA here is from genome assembly GCF_044756785.1 of Streptomyces sp. NPDC091649. Classification (NCBI taxonomy): domain Bacteria; kingdom Bacillati; phylum Actinomycetota; class Actinomycetes; order Kitasatosporales; family Streptomycetaceae; genus Streptomyces; species Streptomyces sp. NPDC091649. Next base: position 140,110 of record NZ_JBIVTR010000019.1, read on the forward strand.
ATGTCCTCCTCGCTGAATCCGCCCCGGTAGTCGCCGTCGTCGATGTACGACGGCGAGGGGGTGAGGAGCACCAGTTTCTCGAAGAGTGCGGGCTCCTGCACGGCGGCGAGCACACCGATCATGGAACTGACCGAATGCCCGACGAAGGTCACGGGCCCGAGGCCGAGCTCCCGGCAGATGTCGATGACGTCCTGCGCGTAGCCGTCCAGGGTGGAGTACCGCTCAGGGCTCCAGGCCGACGCATCGGAACGCCCTGCCCCCACATGGTCGAAGAGGACCACTCGGAAGCGCTCCTCCAGCGCCGGTGCGACGAGACGCCAGAGATTCTGATCGCAGCCGAAACCATGGGCGAGCATCACCACCGGGCCGCTCTCCCGGCCTGTCACCCGCACCCGGTTTCTCTCGCGCACGTCCATACGAACATCCTGGCACCCTTCGCACCTCACGGCACCGCCGCCGGTCTCGGCCGGCCCCCTGGACCAGGACCTCAAGCGGCGCAGGACACCGACGACGCGCGCCCTGCCAAGGAGCAGGGCGGGCCGGCGCCCTTCGGGAGTGGCGAGGCAGGGACCGAGCCACTTGAGGGAGTATCCCGGCGGCACGTCCCCCGGCGTCGGGACGGGCCACCGGCGCCACCAGGTAGCACACGTCCGGTGGCCGTGCAGGCCGGGGAGCCGATGAGGGCGTCGGCGTGGGTGATGCCGGTCGCGTGGTCAGCGGCCCGCGCGATACCGAAGTCGATGACACGGACGCCGTCCACGGTGAGGTGGACGTTCGACGGCTTCAGGTCCCGGTGGATGCGCCCGGCCCATGCCGCCCTGGCCGAGCGGGGCGAGCGTCCTGGACTGCCCCACGTAAGACGGGTCGTCGGGCCCCAGTGCCTGCATTCCGCCGTCTCCCCCGAATGGCTGACCGAACCGGACCTTGATCGTGGAGGGTGGCCGACGCGCTCCTCTCCCCCAGCCGGTGGCACTGCAACCCGGCGCTCCAGGGCACCTCGCCGAGTGGAGGCCGGGCTCCTGACGGCGGACGGGCGAGGCGGGCTCACTTCCAGATGGCGAACGCCTCGTCGTCGCTGCTGCGCAGCAGGCCGCCCTTGACCCACTCGACCTTCTCGGGCTCCGCGCTGGAGCCCGACTCGGAGAGGTAGACGGAACATGCCTCGTAACTCTCACCCGCCGCGGCCTTCTCGAACTTGCTCGAGTCGTGCTCGTCGAGGCACTTGTCGAATTTCGGCGCCTCCTCGTAGCTGAGCTGCCCGTCCTCGCCCACGACCGGCTTCGGGAAGGCGCTCATGATGTTCAGCTGGGTCAGCCGGTCCCCGTCCGCCATGACGTCGAAGGAGGGCCCGTCCACGTCCCCGGCCTCGGTCTTGGTCACCCGGTAGTGGACGTAGTACGGCGTACGGCCCTGGTACTGGGCGGCGTCCTTGAGCACGGACAGGTCGCCGGAGGTTCCGGCGTCCACGCGCACCACGCTGACCTCCAGGTTGTCCTTCTTCGCCTTGTCCCCGTAGGACAGCTCCTGGGTGCCGCCGGAGCATCCGGTGAGCGCGAGCGCGGCGGCGGCGGCGGTGAGGACGGCGAATGCGGTACGGGCGTTCATGGCTCCTCCTGGAGGCAGTGGTCGCAAGGATCGGTCGGTCGGTCAGTAGAGGCCGGTGCCGGGCGGGTGAGGGCCGGACCTTCCCGAGCTGAACTCGTCGCGCCCTGCCGCGGGGCCCCCGCTCCGGGCGAGCAGCCGGTCCATGGCGACGAACCCCGCCAGCCCCAGGAACGCGCCGAAGTGCAGCAGCCACCAGCCGCTCTCGTAGTTGCTGAAGGGATGGCCTTTGAAGGCGTCGTGCGCGAGGAGGACCAGCGGAAAGGCCGCGGCACACAGGAGGCCCGCGATCCGGAGCGCGCGCGACGGCGTGTGCGGCGCGAGCGCGCGGTAGGCGAGGGTGAGTGCGGCCAGGAGGAAGAGCAGCGACGGCCAGGTCACCAACCCGCCCGGGGGGCCTCCGGGCGGGACGTCGGACAGCCCGAGTACGTCCTCCGTCCCCAGGGCGATGCCGCCCGTCGCGCCCACGCCCTCGTACGGGAAGACCATGGCGATCCGGGACAGTGCGGCAGCGAAAACCGCCGAGACCGCGACACACGTCAGCACAGCGGCCAGGGCGAGGCCCCAGCGAGGCCCGTATCCATCCGGCGGCACGGTCCGCCGGCCGGCAACCGCTCCCGGTTGCCCGGACGCCGCGTAGGGGTTGCCGGCGGCGGGATGGCCGCTCCCGTACGGAATGGCCGTCCCGCCGCCCGGATCGGCGGAGCCCGCGTACGGATTGGCGGAGCCCGCGTACGGATCGCCGCCCGCGACCGGGCCGGACCCGAACCGCCCGGGAGCCCCTGCCGTCGCGTCGACGATCTGCACATGCGGCGGGGCATACCGTCGCGCCTTCGCGGTCAGCTTCCCGAGATCGAACTTACGCCGCTCGACCGCCACATGGAGCTGCGCGGGCATGGCCGGATCGGGCGGCGGCACGTCGGCCCCCGCGGGCATGAGCGTGCCGTCGCGCAGCCGCGTGCCGAGGAGGACCTGCGGCCCGAGCGCGGCGGAGTCGGCGACGACGAAAGCGACGACGTCGGCCCACGGCAGCTGAACGTTGCCGATACGCACGCCGGAGGGACCGAATTCGAAGAGGACGCGCCGCGCGTCGAACCACAGGAAGACATACGGCGCGGCCACGACGATCACCGTGCCGCCCTTCACGTCCAGTACCCAGCCGCAGAGCAGCGCGACACCCACCAGAGCGCCCATCAAACCCCAGAGCGCGGCGAGATCAGCGGGGGAGAACGGCCCTGTCACCCGGTAGCGCTCCCAGCGCGTACGGCGGCGCGAGGCCGGCCCCGGCACAGGAGGAGACTGCGGATCGGGCATGTCGCGTGCTCCTCCGCTGAGCGTCGTAGACCAGCACGGCACGGCAACACACCTCAGGCGCCCCACCGTTACGAGCCCCGGTCGGCCCGCGGAACGTTTGTACCGCACCCGAGTGACAGGTCGTCCACATCGCCCGGAACCGGAGACGAAGATCACAAGGATGGAGAGCGCCTCATTGAGCAGTGCGCATGCCGTGCTGCCCGGTCGATGCCGGCCGCGATCCGGCCGCGCGGATCCACGGCCTCGAAGGGCGTCGGCCGGCGCTCTGACCTGCAAGGGTTCGGGTCGCCGGTCGGAGTGAGCAGCGGTGTGCCATGATCGCCGACGGTCCGGTTCACGTGCGGGGATCGCCGCACACAGAGGGAGGAGAGCAGGGGCCGGGCCCGGAGAGGGCACGCCTCTGGGGGCATATGACGCGATGGCATGCGTTGAGAGATACCGAGGTCGTCGAATTCGCCGCGCGGTTGCGGTCGTTGGAGTCCACGTGGGAGACAGAGGCGACGCCGAGCGCGAGGCGGTCCTCGCGGTTCGCCCGCCAGATCCTGATGATCCGGCCACGTTGGGAACAGCTCGACACCGGGTTCGAGAGGGATGAACACGTCTCGGCCCGCCGCGCGCGCGTGCAGGACCAGACGATGGTCGAGCGCGTCCGGCTACGCCTGACCGACTACGCGGGAAGGTGGGACCAGGTCCTGGACGCCTTCGCCGGGATGTCCGGGGCGCTGCACGCCCCGTTGGGTGAACCGACGGACCGCAGACCAGGCGCCGACGCCGCAGTCCACTGGGCCGGTCGCGACACCACCCTTGTCCTCGAGTGCGCGGGCGGCTCGGTGTACCTGGGGCGGGTGACCAACAGACGACTGCACCTCGATGAGGAACTGCTGCGCATGGACGAGGAGGGGCTGCTGTGACGGCGTGGGAGGGGTTCCGCGAAGGGCTCGCCGAACAGCTGGCCTCGCTGGCCACCGGATCGGTACTGATCATCAGGGAGGGCGGGCGGACGGGCCGGTACGCGCAGTTCGCCCAGAGCGACGAAGTCCTACGGGCGGAGCTGACCGGCGATCACGGTCTCGACCCCGCGCTGCGTGCCGGAGAGACGGGCGCTCGGCTGATCGCGGAATCGGGCTGGGAGCCGCCCCAGGACACCGTCTACGGCCACAACTGGCAGGCCGGTTTGCCCTGGCCCTCGCCTGCGAACGCCTACCGTGAACTGGCGAGGATGACGGTGACTGGCCTGCGCGACGGCTTTCGAATCGTCTCGCCCCGGACTCTGGTCTACGAAGCGTGGGACGAGCGCAGGGGCAACCGCCCTCTCGTACTGCCCCTGTTGGGCCTGGACCCGACGATCTGACGGTCCGGCGAAGGGCGGCGGGATGCCGGCACAGGGCGCGCGCACAACGGCCGACGCGGCGCGGCGCGCGGGCCGGCTGATCGCAGGAGGCCGATCGAGGTGTCCGGGGAGCAAGGCGGGCACACGGAGCGCGTTTCCGTATGGTGCCCCGTCCCCGGGCCGCAAAGGGGGGCCCGGTGGCCCGGGGGGATGCCTGGGTACGCCTGGGCCGCCGGCCGCCCTATCCCCTACGGGGCCGGCTCTGTATCCCGGCTCGGACACCAGGGAGCGAGTAACCCCCTGGTTGGTTGCGGATGTTCGACGCCGGAGGCGGGCAGCAGGGTCACGCTCGGCGACGTGTCGGGCGACTGCGTCGACAAGCACAAGCCCACCGAAACCGAGGACGACCTGACCGCCGCCCGCCAAGCGGCCAATCGGATGCTCAAGCAGATCGACCGCACCTGACCCCGTTCCCAGGCAGCCGGTGCGGTGGGGCGGAGTTCGGGGTCGGCGGTGAGGCCGCCCTGCACGGTCAGCAGCATCGCGCCCACCCCGCCCCAGCCCCTCACGCTTCCGGCTACGGGTCGCCGAGGTCCTTGCCGATCCAGGCTTCTGGACGACGACAGGAGTGGGCCCGCGAAGAGTTCCAGCCGGACACCTCCGGCCGGAAACTCGGCGGACAGGGTCATTCAGTGCGGCCGCAGGTCCTGATCCATCGTTGATCGCCGGCGCCCTGGGCGTGGCCGACCGTGCCCAACATCAGTTTCCCCGCCCAAGTGTGCGATGGGGACGAGCTCACGCGCGTTCAGCGATCGGAGGAAGCCGCCTCCACGCCGCCTCGCGGGGCCCGTTCCTCTGCGTTGGCCAGCCAGAAGAAGACCGGCGGCAGGCCGAGCTCAATCACCGCCAGCGCGATCTGGAACCACTGCGGCCAGCCGTGCACGGCGAGCGAGAGCAGGCGGCCAACGCCACCCAACAGGAAAACGCCGGCCAGCCAACGCACCGCCCGAGCCGGGATCGGGCGCTGCCGTGCGGCCCAGAGCCAGGCCAGTCCGTAGCCGACGAAGCAGGCCCCCATGAACCGGCCCCAGCTGTCGACCGTCGCCCCGGCGGAACCGGCCCCGGGGATCGCCGCGTTGCCGAGCGCCACATGGAGTAGACCGATTGCCACACAAGCCCAGCCCATCAGCTGTGTGAGTATGCGCAGAGCCTTGGCCATAGTGCCTCCAAGCCGTCCTGGCGGAGCCTAGTTGACATGCGTCTACTACACTGGCGTGCTAGTAGACGCATGTCAACTAGGCTTCATTCATGCCTCCCCGCCAGCGACTAACCCCTGCTGACCGCCGCGCCCAACTCCTCGCCGTCGGCTCGCGGCTCTTCGCCGCACACCCATACGCCGACGTACTGATGGAGGAGGTAGCCGAAGAGGCCGGAGTCTCCAGGGCCTTGCTCTACCGCCACTTCCCCAACAAGCACGACCTGTTCGCGGCCGTCTACCAGCAGGCGGCGGACCAGCTGCTCGCCGAGACGCGCTTCGACCCCGCCGACTCCCTGGTGGAACAGCTCATCCAGGGCATGGACGTCCATCTCGACTACTTCGTGGCGAACCGCAACGCCGTCCTCGCCGCCAACCGGGACCTCGCGGGCGACCCGGTGATCCAGACAATCATGACGGACGAGCTGGACGCCCTCCGTGCGCGGCTGCTGACCGTCCTCCCCCTCGCAGACGAGAGCGCCCGCGAGGCCGTGTCCGGCGTCCTGAAGAGCTGGCTGGTCTTCGTCCGGGTCCTCTGCATCGACTGGCTCACCCACGAGACCTGTTCCCGCACCCAGTTGCGCGACGTCTGTATCGGCGCGGCTCTCGGCGCCCTCCGGCCGCTACTTGCCCAGGACCCGGCCCCCGACTGGCTGCGGCAAGGGCCCGGCACGGGCGCCTCGCGGAGCGGGGGGCATCGCGTCGGACAATCCCTGCCCCACGCGGAAAGAGGGCATGGTGACCTGCCGGACCGGGCACCGGCGAAGAGAAAGGAAGCGACGTGAGTACGCACCCCGACCTGCTCGCCCCCTGGCCCGCTTGAGCGGCTCGGCCTCGACCGATGACATGACGGTCGATCAATTCCGCGCACGCCCAGCCGAGATCAGCATGAGCATCCCGAGGGAGCGCCACGCCAGAGCTTCCGACCTGCATGTTCGAAGGTGGCGAAGGCTCGTTCCTCACGCGCCGCTCGTTGAACTCTGCCAGTCGCTGAGTCGTCCGATGAGCCAGACGAAAGGCTGGGTATGGCCGGTGAGCACGCAGGTGCCCGCGATCACGCTCTCCAGCAGGCTCTCCACGTTCCGTGAGCACAGTGCGGCTGTTGCCTCATCGTCGACCAGGCGAAGCGAACAAGCGGGCGTCGCGGCGGTGCTGCCGGGCTCTCGGGTGACCCCGTTTTCGTTGATCCGGACGACAAGCTCCTCTTTCCCCCCCGGCAGTGCGATCGTGACCATGAGATGTGGTTCCGGTGCGGGAAGCTCGGCCAGGACGGATTCCAGGTAGGCGGTGAACGCGTCAGCCCAGCTCGCCGCGTCGACTCGTGCGGGCTCCTCGTCCCTCTTCTCTCGCGGGTCCATGTCACCGTGCGACGTCGGGACTGTCGCGGCTTCCGCCTCGGCGTCGGTCAGGGCCTGGAGCGTCTCGTCGACGTCCGCTCGGGTATGGGACGCCGAGCAGATGAACCTCAGGCGGCCTCGCCCGCGCTCGACAATCGGGTAGGTCACCGCAGCGGCATGGACGCCCCGCCGGAAGAGCCCTCGGGCTATCGCGTGCAGCTTCGCGCCGTCGGAGAAGAAGGGGGTGACGATAAGCCCGTCCCCGGGGCCGAGTTCGTAGCCGGCGTCCGAGAAGCGCTTCCGCATGTAGTACGCGGTGTCCCACAGCCTCGCCCTCAGCTCGTCGCCCGCAGCGACCCTGCGCAGGGCGGCAAGAGCCGCCGCCACGTCGGCAGGTGAGATGTTCGCCTGGAAGACATATGACCTCGCCGACGCCCTCAGCAACGCGATGTGCTGCTCCCGGGCGGCGACCACACCGCCGATGCTCCCGAGGGCCTTGCTCAGGGTCGTGAGGACGAAGTCGACTTGCTCGGTGACGCCTTCCGCGGCGCACAGTCCGGCACCCCGCGCTCCGTAGAGGCCGAACGAGTGAGCCTCGTCCACTAGAACGAGCGCGCCGTACTCCTTCGCGGCGGAAACGATCTCCCGCAGCGGCGCCACTCCCTCGCCCATGCTGTACACGCTCTCGAGCACCACCAGCGTCGTACGGTAGGGCGAGGACTCCGCTTTGAGGACCGCCCGCAGGTCGGCCGCGTCGTTGTGCCGGAAGGTCCGCACACTCGCGCCGCTGAGGCGGGCCCCGTCCACCAGGGAGGCGTGGCAGAGCTGGTCCATGACCACGACGTCCTGCTCGCCCACGATCCCGGCGACGACTCCGAGGCTCGCGGTGAACCCGGTGGGGAACAGGCAGGCGGCCGGCTTGCCCACCATGGCGGCGAATCCCTGCTCGAAGTCCGTGTGGAGGCCGGTCTGCCCGGAGCCGGCCGCTGATATCCCCATCCCGGTACCGAACCGGCTCAGCGCACTGCGTGCCTCCTCGATGACCTCCTCGTCGCGGTTGAGTCCGAGGTAGAGGTTGGTGGTCCAGATGAGCGCCTCGTGCTCCTCGCCCGTCACCGGGTCGGCGACGAGGCCCCGCTCGGCGCTTCCGGTGCGGACGACCTTTCCGTACGGGTCCAGTCCCGAGCGCGCCAGGATGCCCCGGAAGTGCCGTACGAGAGCGCCCCGGTCGGTCGCGGACCAGGCCGGCGCCTTGGCGGCGAAGGCCGGTGGGTACCCGGACCGGACTTGATCCTGGAACACATCGAGCCGGTCCGCGGCCCCGACGCCCTGCGGGCGCCCGCGCACCTCGCCGCCGCCGGAAGCACGGCCCAGCACCGCCAGCAGCCCGTCGACGGCCTCCTTGGGAGTCATGTGCTCCACCAGGGCGGATGAAGGCAGATCAGTGGCCAGCCTCCGCGACAGGCGCACCGTGAGCTCCGCGATGTCCAGCGAATCGACCCCCAGCGCGGCCAGCGGCTCGTCCTGCCGGACCGCCTCGGGGCCGGGGGCGCCGAGGAGCAGCGCCGCCTCCTCCATCACCATGGCGAGCAGTACCGAGCGCCGCTGCTCGTGCGGCGAGGGCAGCGGGCCGGGTCCGGACCGCGAGGCGGCCGGGCCGTCGCCGCCCGCCTTCCCTTCGGGAGCCGCCTCGTCGCCGTGGTGCGCGGCGGCGGGGAGCCGAAGCCGGTCGATCTTGCCGTTGGGCAGTTTCGGCAGCTCGGCCGGCAGCATGACGTGGTGCGGGACCATGTACTTCGGCAGGCGGTCGGCCAGCTGGGAGCGCACGTTCGACGCTGTCACCGACTCCTGCCGGCTCACCGCGTACGCCGTCAGGAGGCTCTTGCCTTCGCCTGTGGTGGCAACGACTGCGGCCTCGTCCACTCCGGGCATCGAGGCCAGCACGGCCTCGATCTCGTCGAGTTCGATGCGATGGCCCCGGATCTTGACCTGCCGGTCGGCGCGGCCGAGGAACTCGAGCTCCCCTGTCTCCGTCCACCGGCACAGGTCGCCGGTCCGATAGATCCGCTGCTCCGGGACCGGGCCGTCCGGCGCGAGGGCCGGGAAGCTCTGCCGGGTGCGCTCGTCGTCATGGAGGTACCCTCTGGCCAGTTGGTCGCCGGCGAGAGCCAGCTCTCCCGCCGTGCCAGCCGGCACCGGTTGCAGGGCCTCGTCCAGCACGTACGCCCGCGCGTCCAGGACCGGGGTGCCGATGGTGATCGGCCCGCTTCCCGCTTCGACGGCGGTGATGAACACGGTGGCCTCGGTCGGGCCGTAGACGTTCACGACCCGGGGCGTACAGGGATCAGCGTGCACCCGCTCCACCAGAGAACGGGACAAGACCTCGCCCCCCAGCACCACACACCGCAACCCACCGGGCAGCGGCCCGGCCGCGAGCAGCGCCTTCATCGCGGACGGCACCATGATGGCCGTGCGCACGCGGTGCGCTGCGGGCAACTCGCGCAGGGCGAGCACGTTCTCGGACAGGACGACCGTGCCGCCGAGGACGAGCGTCCCCAGAATCTCCATCACCGAGGGGTCGAAGCAGACCGAGGCCGCGGCCAGGACGCCCGTGAGGTCCTCGTCGTCCAGCAGCCGGCGCATCGAGGCGGCCATCGCCACCACGCTGCGGTGCTCGACCGCCACGCCCTTGGGCTTCCCGGTCGACCCCGAGGTGTAGATGACGTACGCGAGATCTCCGGCCGAGCAGGCCGCCGGCGATGCCGCCGGGCGGTCCGGCACCGCGTCGAGGCGCACGCGACCGGGGGCCGCCGAGCACAGCTCCGCCGTACCGGCGTCGACCACCACCGACGCCGCCCGGGAATGCTCGATCAGATAGCGCACCCGTTCGGCCGGGTAGGCGGGGTCCATCGGCACGTAGGCGCAGCCTGCCCGCAGTACTCCCAGCAGGGTTGCGACCAGCTCCCACGTCCGCCCGAGGCACACGCCGACGAGCGCCCCCGGCGCCACGCCCCGGGCTGCCAGCTCCCCGGCGATCGCCTCCGCCCGGGCCCGCAGCCGCTCGTAGTCGATGTCGACCGCTCCGTCCACGACGGCGATCCGACTCCCCTGGCGCGCCGCCCGGGCCTCGAACAGCCCCCAGACTGTTTCGTCCGGACCGGCGCCCGCAGCGGGTGCGCGTGCGTCCCCGCGGTCCGGGGCACCCGCGCTGCCGTGGGCGGCTTCGTGTTCGGCGTGATGCATCTCCTGCTCCCAACAAATAGAAATGGTGATGCTTCGTCGAGCATCCTGGGGAATGCTGAGAACTGTGAGTTCCTGGCGGGTGGGCGCAAGCTCGATCAACGAGGTACGAGCCGGGACGAACGCTTTGGCCGGCGGCCAGCCAACCGTCGTTCCCGACACGCCACTTCTCGGAAGCCGCATCGCGTGTCTCCGGATTCCACGGACGCTCGCCGGTCCACCGGAAGCATGCTCGACGTGACAGCCACAGAGTGGCGCACGAGCACGAAGAAGTGGGCCTCGGGAAACAGCCGACGGACCTGGAGTGGGCGGGCAACGCGCGACGGGCGGGCTCCAGCTCGTTCAGGTTCCAGTCGTAGGGTGCTTTTCCGTGGCCACGTGATCGCGCTTGCTCAGGAAAGCGCCGCGTTCCAGCTCGCACGGCGGCAGCCGGTCGTTCAGGGTGTCTCAGTCCTGGCCGTTGTGGGCGGCCTCGAACTGATCGTCATGCTCCTTGCCGGCCGTGTCCAGCAGCATGCAGGCGTGACTGGCGGCAGGATCCTCGTACACCGTTCCCTCCCACCCTCCGCCATGCCAGGGAACCCGGACAGATACTGGACAAAGCACATAGCGGACTCTCCGGGCACCGTGCTGCATAAGTCGGTCCTCACACTAGGGCCTGCCCGAAGTCGTGATCAAGGGGTGGCATGCCTCTTCCGGTGATCATTCGACGGCTGATAGATCTCCGTGATGGCAGGTAGGCAACTCGCGGACGATGAGCAGGAGTTGCTCGATCAGTTCCTGCCACTAGGCAGGCCCGTCCCATATCCGCAGCATCTGCGCGAGCAGTTCGAGGGCGCGAGCTGGAAGCTCCGCTCGGGCGCTCGGTGGTGGGAGATGCCGCCGGAGTCCAGAGTCTGGCAGGCCGCCTGCGACCACTTCGTCCGATGGCGTGGCGCAGGCGCCTTCCAGGCGCTGGCACCGATGGACGGGATGATCGCCGAGGCGGACCGCCGCGGGGCAGACGGACTTGTCCCTGGTCAGCGGCGGCTCCACGGACGGCCCGGCGGGGCCACCGCAGCGGCCTCGCCGGGCCCGGTTGCCGGCCTGGTCGGCCCACTCGGGAATCGTGTGCGGGATACCCCGGCGGCGGAGCCACGCGTGGATCGCCTTCGAGCTGTAGCCCTTGTCACCCAGGACGTGATCGGGCCGGGTACGGGGCCGTCGCGGCCCGGTCCGGGGCACCCTGATCGCGTCCATCACGGTGGTGAACCGTGTGCAGTCGTTGGTGTTGCCTCCCGTGACGACGAAAGCGAGAGGCCGGACCCGGCCGTCGCAGGCCAGGTGCACCTTGCTGGTCGGACCACCTCTGGACCGGCCGAGGGTCGGGTCGCGGAGCCCTCTTTTCGAGCCCCCGCCGCATGCTGGTGGGCCCGGACGATGGTGGAATGGACGGACACCAGCCACTCGATGTCGCCCGCCGCATCCACCTTCGCCTGAGCGGCCCACAGCATCAGGTCGAACGGCCCGCCCGCCGCCCACCTGCGAAAACGTGTATGCAGAGTGGCCCACGGACCGTAACGGTCGGGCACATCCCGCCAAGCCGTCCCGGTCCGGAATTTTCACACGATCCCGTTCAGGGCCCTGCGGTCGTCCAGCCGTTTCCGCCCACGCAATGACTCGGGCTGCCTAGAGCGTGTCTTCAAAGGCTGTCGATGGGGCATCATATGACGCATGGTGCGGCGACATGAGCTCTCGGACGAAGAGTGGGACGTTCTGTCGGGGCTGCTT
>NZ_JBIVTR010000020.1:0-134620 GCF_044756785.1 Streptomyces sp. NPDC091649
GGTACTGCAGGGGGGACCCTGTGGGAGAGTAGGACGCCGCCGAACAATTTTTCCGGGAAAGCCCCGTGCCATTGGCACGGGGCTTTTCTGCGTTCCGGACCCTTTCGCGCCGCGTGCCGGACACGGGCCCGTCGAATATCTCCCCGCCGCCCACGAACCCGCCGGCTACGCGGGGGTGACCAGCCTCGTGTCGTAGGCCAGGATGACGGCCTGCACCCGGTCCCGGGCCCCCGTCTTGGCGAGGACGCGGGTCACATGGGTCTTCACCGTGGACTCGGCGAGGTGGAGGCGGGCGGCGATCTCCGTGTTCGACCAGCCCTGGCCGATCACGGTGAGGATTTCGAGCTCCCGTTCCGTCAACGCGCTGATCCGCGGGTCCGTGGCGGCCGGTGCGCCGGGTTCGGCCGGGAGGTGGTGGACGTAGGCGTCGAGGAGCCGGCGCGTCAGGGCCGGCGCGACTACCGCGTCACCGGCGGCCACCGCGCGGATGCCGGCGAGGAGCTCCTCGGGCCGGGCGTCCTTGACCAGGAAACCGCTGGCGCCGGCGCGCAGCCCGTCGTACGCGTACGCGTCGAGGTCGAACGTCGTGACGATGAGGACGCGGGTCCGGGCGCCCGACGCGATGATGCGCCGGGTCGCCCCGATGCCGTCGAGGCCAGGCATGCGGATGTCCATCAGAACCACGTCCGGGCGGTGGCGGGCGACCAGCTGGACGGCCTCGGTACCGTGGCCCGCCTCGCCGATGACCGTCATGTCGTCCTGGCTCTCCAGCAGCATCCGGAAACCGAAGCGCTGCATCGGCTGGTCGTCGGCGATGAGTACGGTCGTCACGGGTGCGTGTCCTCCAGGGGAAGGCGGAGCTGTACCCGCCAACCGGTGTGGTCCGGCAGCGGCCCCGCTTCGAGGGTGCCGTCGTACAGTGCGGCGCGTTCCCGCATGCCCATGATGCCCTGGGCCGGCGGCGGTGTTTCCTGCGCGCTCGCGGCCGGGGCGGCTCCGCTGCCGGTGTCGGTGATGCGGGCGTCCAGGTGGGTGCGCGAGTAGGTGAGGGCGACCGTCGCGGACAGGGGCGGCTGCCGGGCATCTTCCGGGGGCCGCCGGACCGCCGTGCGTGCGGCGGCGTGCTTGAGGGTGTTGGTCAGGGCTTCCTGGACCACCCGGTACACGGTGAGCTGGCGGCCCGGAGTGAGCGCCGACGGCCCTGGCTCGCCGTGGAGTTCCAAGCGGACGGGCAGCCCTGCACGGCGTACGCGGTCGATGAGGGGGGCCAGTTCGTCGAGCGTCGGCTGAGGGGCGCGCTCGGCGTCCGGGTGGTCGTCCCGCAGGACGCCCAGGAGGCGGCGGAGCTCGGACAGCGCCTGCCTGCTGGTGGCGCCGATGGCCTCCAGCGCCTGTCCCGCGCGTTCCGGGCTCTTCCGGGCCGCGTACGCCCCGCCGTCGGCGAGGCCCGTGATGACGGACAGGTTGTGACCGATGATGTCGTGCATCTCCCGTGCGATGCGGGTGCGTTCTGCCGCGGCGGCGAGCCGGGCCTGTTGGTCGCGTTCGTGCTCCAGCCGGTGGGCGCGCTCGACCAGGGCCTCGGTGTACTCGCGGCGGGTGCGTACCGCGATCCCCAGAAGCACGACGAAGACCAGGCCCCAGACGTACGAGACCATCTCCTGGCCCCAGCTGGACGGGATGCGGACGCCGCCTGCCGGCACCGGGGCGACGAACAGCAGAGCCGCGGCCCCGACCGTGCGGAAGGAGGAGCGCAGGACGATCTGGAAGACCGGCACCAGCTGGAGGAGGGCTGCCTGCACCACGGCACCCGTCCAGATGTTGACGAGGGACACCGGGGCCATCAGCAGCAGAACGGCCAGGGGGTGCGTACGGCGCCACAGCAGCGGCAGCGTGAACCACAGGCTCATCAGGAGCACCAGCGGCTCGGGCGCCGTCACATCGCGGGCGACGTTCCGCCAGCCGCCCGAGGTGTAGTCGAGCACCGCCGCCACGGCCCAGAACGCGGTCACCAGTGCATCCCAGACCCGTGGCCGTCGCCGGTCGAAGGCCCGGAGACGGTCCAGGGCGCCGCGGATGGTCCGGGTGAGGGCGGCCGTGCCGTCGGCGCCGGCGGGCGGGGCGGGGTCGGTGCCGACGCCCCGGAGACGGTCCGTCATCTGCTCGCTCTCCTCCAGGGTCAGACGTCGCGTCGGGCGACCGCCTGGGCCGCCGCGGCCATCGTCACGCCCGCCCAGAGGAGGAGGGCGAGCAGGGCGGGGCCGGGGGAGACGGTGCCCGGGATGGGGGTGGCGGAGCCCAGTGCGCCGGCGGCCTGCGTGGGAAAGTACATGATGGCGCGTTCCACGGCGCCGTACGGGAGCATCCCGAGGATCTCCGGCAGGATCATGACCCCGCCGATGAACGCGCCGATCGCACCGGGCACCGAGCGCAGCAGTGCGCCGAGGCCGAGAGCGATCAGGCCCAGCAGGGTGAGCGCAGCGGCGTTCCCCGCCAGGGCGCGCAGGATGCCCGGATCGGTGAGCGAGGCGGTCTGGTCGGTGTCGTGGAGGAACGCCTGAGCCGCCCCGAACGTGATGAGGGACGTCGCGAACATGACCGAGAAGACCGTGGCGGCGAACACGGTGGCCTTCGCCCACAGCACGGGGAGCCGGGCGGGGACGGCGGTGAACGAGGAGCGGATCATGCCCGTCGCGTACTCGCCGGCGGTCACGAGGATGCCGAGGACGATCAGGCACAGCTGGCCGAGGAGGCTGCCGTACAGGGTCAGTACGACCGTGTCGACGTCGGAGTCCCCGCCGCCGGGGGTGTAGGTCGCGCCCATGATCAGGCCCACGCCCACGACCATGACGACCGCGGAGAGGACGGTGACCCAGGTGGAGCGCAGGGACCGGAGCTTGTGCCACTCCGAGCGCAGGACACGGGCCGGGGTGATGCGGTACCGCGCTGGCGGCGCCGATGCCGGTGGTGACGGCCGCGGCGAGGGCGCCGCGGCCGGCCCGGGGGCTCGGGGGGCGGAGGGGGCTGTGGTCATGCTGCTGCTCCGGGGGAAGGGGCGGGGGTGGCGGAGACCGGCTGGCGAGGGTGCGGGTGCGGTGGGGATTGCGGGTGATGTCGCCGGGGCCGCGAACGGTGGTCGGCGGAGTCCTGGGTGAGGTCCATGAACGCCTGTTCCAGTGACACGGTCTGCGGCGTGAGTTCGTGCAGCGTGATCGCGTGCGCGGCGGCGACGGCTCCGACGCTCGCGGCGTCCATGCCCTTGATCCGCAGTTCGTGGGCCGGGGGCTCCGTGGCGGCGACGCGCGTGGCGGTGATGGTCACGCCCGGGGCCGTCAGGCGGGTGCTCAGTTCCTCCGGCTGCGGGGTGAGGACCTTGACGGAGGATCCGCCGGCCGAACGGATCAGCTCGGCCACCGTGGTGTCGGCGAGGAGTCTGCCCCGGCCGATGACGATGAGGTGGCCGGCGGTGAGGGCCATCTCGCTCATCAGGTGGGAGGAGACGAGGACGGTCCGGCCCTCGGCGGCGAGGGAGGTGAGGAGGTTGCGGATCCACAGGACGCCTTCGGGGTCCAGCCCGTTGACCGGCTCGTCCAGGATGACGGTGGCGGGGTCGCCGAGGAGTGCGGCGGCGATGCCGAGCCGTTGGCCCATGCCGAGGGAGAAGCCCTTGACCCTCCGGTGGGCGGCGTCGGTCAGCCCGGCGAGCGCGATGACCTCCTCGACGCGGCGGCGGGGGATGCCGTGGGTGTGGGCGAGGGCCGACAGGTGGTTGAGGGCGGAGCGGCCCGGGTGCACGGACCGGGCCTCCAGCAGCGCGCCGACCTGGGTGAGGGGCGCGGGGTGGGTGGCGTAGGAGCGGCCGTTGACGGTGGAGCGGCCGTGGGTCGGGGCGTCGAGGCCGAGGAGCATGCGCATCGTCGTGGACTTGCCGGCGCCGTTGGGGCCGAGGAAGCCGGTCACTGTGCCGGGGCGGACGGTGAAGTCGAGGTCCTGGACGACGGTTCTGTCGCCGTACCGCTTGGTGAGTCCGTGTGCCTTGATCATGCGGTCGACGCTACGGAGCCGACGGGGCACGGTCGTCCGACCGGGGGCTGGACGCGGGGCGGGCCGTAGTACCGGGGTACGACCCGGCGGGGGCCGCGGTCCCCGCCTTCGCCTCCGGGACGGCCTCGGCCGGGGACTTAGTCGGTTGAATCGGGGCGGGCGGGGGGTGAGGATCGGGGCATGGACTATGTGGTGCGTGCGGTGCGGGCAGACGAATGGCCGCAGGCCAGGCAGTTGCGGCTGGATGCCCTGAGGGATCCGGTGGCCCCCGTGGCGTTTCTGGAGTCGTACGAGGACGCCGTGGCGAGGCCGGACGCCTTCTGGCAGGAGCGCACGGCTGGTGCCGCCGAGAGCGGGGGCGGCCGTGTCCGGCAGTTCGTCGCGGAGTCGCCGGAGGGGGTGTGGGTGGGGACGGCCACCGTGCTCGTCGAGAGCCCCGAGGACGATGTGCGCTTCGGGGAGGCGGCTGTGGTCGACCAGGCGCATCTGGTCGGTGTGTTCGTCCGGCCGGAGGTCCGGGGCACCGGAGTGACGGACGCGCTGTTCCGGGAGGCGGTCGCGTGGGCGTGGTCGTCGTCCTCGCCCCGGCTGGAGCGGGTGCGCCTCTATGTGCACGAGAAGAACCCGCGGGCCGCCGCCTTCTACCGGCGGTTCGGCTTCGTCCCTTCCGGGCAGCGGATTCCGGCTCCGGGCGGCCGGGGCGAGCTGGAGGTGGAGTACGTCCTCGGGCGGGACACGCCCTAGCCGGCGCCCGGCGCCGGAGCATGCAGGTGCTCCTGCCAGCGGGCCCGGCCCTGTTCCCGCGAGCGGAGCAGCACCAGGGCGGGCATGCCCCTGTTCTGGCCCGTGGCGAGCAGCTCCGGGAGCTGGGGAAGGGGTGCGACGGCCGCGACGTCGTCGAGGACGAGCGTCATTGGTGGGTCGAGCCGACCGTCGGATGACCGTGCGGCCATGCGGCGGCCGTGCTCGACCACGTGTGCGGCGAGCGCGGTGAGAAGGGGCATCGCGCCGGGGCGGGAGCGAGGGTCCTCGATGGGTTCGCCCACCAGATAGAGCGTTCCCCCTTCGTGCGCGAAAGATTCCAGCGCGAGGGAATCCGCTCGGTTCGCCGTGCATGCCTCGCGGATGTGCACCGTGGACAGCGCGGCGAACGCCCGTACCGTCAGTTCCTGCGCCACCTCCCGCCGTTCCGGGTAGGCGGTGAGGGCGGATTCCAGCAGCCCGGCGAGTCCGGACGCGGCCTTGGGGTGCGTACGGAGGAGGCGTACCGGTTCGCGGGCGCCGGCGCCGGAGGCCCAGCGGAGGACCTGGCGGAAGGGGCGGCCGTCCACCGCGGCGGCGTGCAGCCAGCACTGGAGGAGCGTCTGCGCCGTGTCGGCCACCGCCGCGTCGATCCGGGCCTGCGGGCGTACCGGGGCGAGCAGGGCGGCGGCGCGGGCGGCGGCGGCGTCGGGGAGCTCGCAGCCCGTGGTGGGTGACCAGTGGAGGCGGGCCGGGGTGTCGCAGAGGTGGCCCGGGTCGTAGACGAGGACCGGGCCGAGCTTGCCTCGGGCGTCCTTCGTCTCGGCCCAGACGGTGGGGTCCGAGGTGACGACGAGGGCGGGGCCCTCGGCGTCGTGGATGGCCTGGACGACGGTGGGACGCCGGGCGGGGGCGGCGGCGTAGACGAGGAGGGGCGCGCGGGGGGAGGGCAGCAGGGGGGAGGCGGTGGCCCCGGAGGGGAGGAGGGCGTCTTCGCCGAAGGGGCGGGGCGCGGGGTCGGCTGCGGGGGCGCTTTCGGCGGTGGGGCGGGGCGGGGGTGGCGGCAGTGCTTCCGGTGCCGCTTCCGGTGCTGGTGTCGGTGCCGGTGCTGCTTGTGGTGTCGTGGGCGCCGGCGGCGGGGGTGTCGGTGTGTCCGGCTGCGGGGCCCGCGCTTCTTGCGCGGAGAGCCGTTTCTCGTGCGCTCCGGAGACCCGTTCCTCGCGGCGTCGTTCCCGTACCGCGCGGCCACGGGCCACGACTCCCAGGGCGAACACCGTGAGGACCGCCAGCACCATCAGTTCGCCGATGAACAGGCCCCAGAACAATCCGTACCCGGCGAGCTGGGCCGGAGGCGTCCCGGGCCAGGCGGCGGGCAGGTCCTGGGGGGCGGTGGCCAGTTCACGCAGGGCGAGCGGGGACCGGGTGAACGTCACGCCGTCCGGCCAGGCCCCGTGGGCGAAGAGCCCGGCGAGGCCGGTGGCCGTCCAGGCGACCAGGGTGGCGGCGAGGAGGAGGCCCAGGAGGCCGATCAGCAGCCCGTCCGGGATGCCGCCGCCGCCCTGGGGCCGGTCGTGTCCGTCGTGATGGGCCGGGCCGCGGCCGCGGGCTGTCTGGCGTGCCATGTCAGGCCACCGTTGACTCGGACGACTCGTTCATCCGTTGCTGGTGTTCGATCCGGACGGCCCTTTGCTCCGCTTCCAGTTCGGCGGCGCGGATGTCCTCGGGAAGCAGGTCGTCCGTCGATCCCTCGGTCATGGCGCGGTCGGTGAAGACCAGGGGGCGTTCGGCCTCGGTGATCAGGTGTTTGACGACCTGGACGTTGCCGTTGACGTCCCAGACGGCGATGCCCGGGGTCAGGGTCGGGATGATCTCGACGGCCCAGCGGGGCAGCCCGATGACCCGGCCGGTCGCTCTGGCCTCGTCGGACTTCTGGGCGTAGATCGTGCGCGTGGAGGCCATCTTGAGGATGGCCGCCGCTTCCTTCGCCGCGGCTCCGTCCACCACGTCGCTGAGGTGGTGGACGACGGCGACGAAGGAGAGCCCGAGCCGGCGTCCGAACTTCAGCAGGCGCTGGAAGAGCTGGGCGACGAAGGGGGAGTTGATGATGTGCCACGCCTCCTCGACCAGGAAGATGCGCTTCTTGCGGTCGGGCCTGATCCAGGTGTGTTCCAGCCAGACCCCGACGATCGCCATCAGGATCGGCATCGCGATGGAGTTGCGGTCGATGTGCGAGAGGTCGAAGACGATGAGGGGGGCGTCGAGGTCGATGCCGGCGGTGGTGGGCCCGTCGAACATGCCGCGCAGGTCACCGTCGACGAGCCGGTCCAGGACGAGGGCGACGTCCAGGCCCCAGGCCCGTACATCGTCTATGTCGACGTTCATCGCCGCGGCGGACTCGGGCTTGGGATGGCGCAGCTGCTCCACGATGTCCATCAGGACCGGCTGGCGGTCGGTGATGGTCGCGGTGACGTAGGCGTGGGCGACCTTCAGGGCGAAGCCGGAACGCTCGTCGAGTCCGTGGCCCATCGCGACTTCGATGATCGTGCGGAGCAGGGCGAGCTGGCCGGTGGTGGTGATGGAGGGGTCGAGGGGGTTGAGCCGGATACCGCCGTTGAGCGCTGCCGTGGGGTCCAGCCGGATGGGGGTTATGCCCAGCTCCTGGGCGATGAGGTTCCATTCGCCGACGCCGTCCTCGCCCTGGGCGTCGAGGACGACGACCTGGCGGTCGCGGAAGCGGAGCTGGCGCAGGACGTAGGTCTTCTCCAGCGCGGACTTGCCGTTGCCGGATTCGCCGAGGACGAGCCAGTGGGGGGCGGGGAGCTGTTGCCCGTACAGCTGGAAGGGGTCGTAGATGTAGCCCTTGCCGCTGTAGACCTCGCGGCCGATGATCACGCCGGAGTCGCCGAGTCCGGGGGCGGCGGTGGGGAGGTAGACGGCCTGGGCCTGGCCCGTCGACGTACGGACGGGGAGCCGGGTCGTCTCCACCTTGCCGAAGAGGAAGGAGGTGAAGGCATCCGACAATGCGGACAGGGGGTCTCGCATGGTGGGGGTGCCCTCTCTTCTCTTCGTGCGGGGTGTGCGGCTCGGGTCGGCGGGGTGACGGGCTGGGCGGGTGGCGGGCGGGTGGGGGAGTGGCGGGTCTGACCGGGGTGGTGCGGCGGGGCGTCCCGGTGTCAGCGGCGGATGCCGGTGGCGAAGGGGAGCGTGTTCACGAAGGCCCGGTGGTGCTCGCGGTCGCACCATTCCAGCTTGAGGTACGACTTGCCGGCGGAGGCGCGGATCGTGCGCTTGTCGCGGGCGAGGGCCTCGGGGGAGCGGGACGACACCGTGATGTACCCCACCAGGTTCACTCCGGCCGCGCCGCTGGCGAGATCTTCACCCCGCTGGTCGAGCCGGCCGTGGGCGGCGATGTCGCGGGGGTCGACGGTGCGGTTCATCTTGGCCTGGCGGCTGGCCTCGGCGTCGTCGTTGGTCTTCTCGGTCAGCATGCGTTCGATGGCGACCTCGGTGGGTTCGAGGTCCATGCAGACGGCGACCGTGCGGATGACGTCGGGGGTGTGGACGAGGAGCGGGGCGAGGAAGTTGACGCCGACGGGAGTCATCGGCCATTCCTTCACCCAGGCCGTCGCGTGGCACCAGGGCGCGCGGGTGGTGGACTCGCGGGTCTTGGCCTGGAGGAAGGTGGGCTCGACCGCGTCCAGTTCGGCGGGCCAGGCGTTGCGCTTGGTCATGGCCTGGATGTGGTCGATGGGGTGGTCGGGGTCGTACATGGAGTGCACGAGGGAGGCCAGTCGGCTCTGGCCGAGCGGCTGGCGTACGCGGATGTCGGCCTCGGCGAGACGGGCGCAGATGTCGGTGAGCTCGCGGGCCATGACGACGGCGAGGCCGGCGTCGCGGTCGAGCCTGCGGCCGCCGTGGGGGCGGGCGGCGCGGGCCATGGCGTTGGCCTCGGCGGCCAGTTCGCGGCTGTAGTGCATGCAGGCGACGAGGTAGGCGCGGTGCTGCTCGCTGGAGGTGGAGACCATGGACTGGAGCTGGTCGTAGGACTCCTGGAGCCAGCCCGGGGCCGTCTTGTCGCCGCGCTGGGCGACGTCCTTGGCGTGGGCGTCGGGGTCGGCGGGGAGGGTGCGGGCGAGCATCTGGAGTCGGGTGACGAAGCCGTCGCCGTTGGCCACGTGCTTGAGGAGGGTGCCGAAACGGTCGACGAGCGCTTCCTGGTCCTCGCTGTCGCGGAGGCCGACGCCGGGGCCCTCGATCTCGATGGCGGCGGTGACGGTGCGCCGGTCGGCGTGGAGGAGTACGGCGATCTCGTCGGGGCCGAAGGGGGCGGCGAGCCAGCTGATCCGGCCGATGCCGGGCGGCGGGCCGATCTCGACCTCGCGGCCGTCGGCGCTGACGCCCGCTTCCATGGCGCTGGAGCGGTAGGCGGTGCCGCGGCGCAGGGAGCGCTTGAAGCTGCGGTTGATCTCGAACCACTTGTAGAAGGTCCGCCCCTTGTACGGGACGTACACGATGGCGAGGGCCAGCATCGGGAAGCCCACGAGGCAGACGATGCGCAGGGAGAGGACCGGGACGAGGAGCCCGCTCATCATGCCGAGGAACGCGCCGACGATGATCAGGGCGATCTCGCCCGTGTCCCGGTTCTTGCCGACGATCGCGTTCGGCCGGGCGCGGCCGATGAGATACGTGCGGCGGGGCGTCATCGTGTGGGTCTGGGTCGTCAACGCCCTCCCCCTCCTGTGTTCGAGTTGCCTGTGGTGCCGAAGCCGCCTCCGCCTCGGGAGGAGCGGCTGCTGTGGGGGGTGCCGGAGGTGGGCGCGGAGCCGCTGCGGGGCGAGGGCGCGGCGGAGGAGGACCCGCCACCTCCGCCGGTGGTGCGGGAACTGTGGGCGGCGACGCCGCCGCTGGCCGGGTTGGCGGGGCGGGCTCCGCCGCCGCCGCTGTTCTGGTCGTTGCGGCCGCTGTGGGTCTTGATGCCCTGGGAGACGAGGGCGGCCGGAGAGCTGATCATCGCGGCGGCCTGGGAGCCGTCGGTGGCCTGCTTGCGGTTGGTGCGGGCGCCCTGGATCTCGTCGCCGAAGCCGGGGACGAAGCGGTAGATCATGGCGGAGGCGAAGATGGCCAGGAGGATGATGGAGAGGCCGGAGACGACGGCGGAGAAGGCGTCGGGGCCCTCGTCCGAGGAGAGTGCTCCGGCGAGCCCGAGCACGATGACGATGACGGGCTTGACCATGATCACCGCGATCATGATGCCGGCCCAGCGGCGGACGTGGCCCCACATGTTCTTGTCGACGAGGCCGGCGTAGACGACGATCCCGAGGAGCGCGCCGACATAGAGCAGGGCGGCGCGGATGACCAGCTCCAGCCACAGGATGCCGGCGGCGAGAATCGAGACGAGTGAGACGACGATCAGCATGATCGGTCCGCCGCCGATGTCCTCGCCCTTCTTGAGGGCTTCGGCGAACGAGCCGAAGAAGACGTCGGTCTGGCCCCCGGTGGCGGAGGAGATGACCTCGGTGACGCCGTCGGTGGCGGAGACGATCGTGTAGAGGATCAGCGGGGTGAAGGCCGAGGCGAGGACGGTGAGCCAGAGGAAGCCGACGGCCTCGGAGATCGCGGTGGTGAGGGGGACGCCGCGGATGGCGCGCTTGGCGACGGCGAGCAGCCAGAGGACGAGGGTGAGGATGGTGGAGGCCGCGAAGATGACGGCGTACTGCTGGAGGAACCTGGGGTTGGTGAAGTCGACGTCGGCCGTGGACTCGACGGCCTCGCTGAGCTTGCCGACGATCCAGGAGGCGGCGTCGGCGCAGCCTCGGGCCAGGGAGGAGAGGGGGTCGAGGGGATCGTCGGTAGACGGAGCGATGGAGCGGCTACGGGCGTTCTCCCCATCCTCGCAGTACTCCTTGGCAAGTCCTACGATGAGGTCGCAGGGCTTGTCGCTCTGGCTCGGCGAGGGGGACGGCGTCGGGTCGGCGACCGCTCGGGGTGCCGTTCCGATCAGGATCGGGGGCACGATGGCGGCGATACCGGCCAGCCTCAGTCTGCGGACAAGGCGGCTATCGGGCATAGGTGAAGCCTCCGAATCCGTCAACTGCTGCCGCCATCTCGTCAGCTGCCGAGGCACGGTTGTCCCCGCTCACCGGAGTCGGCCCCTCCTCCTGGCTTGATGAGGTGATCTTCCAGTCCCCGGCCACCCACCTGAGCTTCTGGGAGATGGTGAACCAGGTGCCGGTGACGGGCTTGGTGGCACCTTCTCCGGCGAGTCCGACGAGGCCGGTGCACCAGACCTCGACTGTGGCGACGTCGCCGTCCATCTCGACGACCTTGGTGCCCACCGGCACGGTCCTTGAAATGAAGGTCAGCCCGGGGGGCGTACTTCCGTCATCGTTGAGACCGACGTTCGCGTAGAAGGCGGGAGAATAGGCAGCGTCGAGGTCCGCTCGAAGCTTCGACGCCACTGCCGGGTCGTGTGTCGCTTCAATGATGCCGCGGCGGGTCCCGGCGTTGAACATCTCCGCCGACCCCAGCGCCACCGTGTAGTTCGCCGCCGCGCTCTGCGCACCCTGCTCGTCGTGGGCGAAACCGGAGGCGATCGTGCCGTTCTTGCCCTGTACGGGCTTGGTGCCGGTGGCCGCGGTGGGGGCGCTTCCCGTGGTCCCTGCGCCTTTGCCGGCCCGGGAGGTGTCGTTGCCGCTGCCACCGCCGCGGTTGGCGAGGGCGATGGCAGCGACGAGGAGCACCACTACCCCGGTGATCGTCACGAGGGAGCGGGAGTTGCGGACGGGGCGGCGCGCGTGGGGGTGGCCCGCGTCGCCGTCGGGGAGACGGGTGCGGGTCTGACGCGTGCCGCCGAGGGTGCTGTACGGGTCGTCCGGCCGGCCCCCCTGCTCCCTGCCGCGGTAGTCGTGCTCGTCACCGGGACTCATGCCGCGTTCGCTCCCTCGGTCGTGTGCGGAACCGCGCAGCACGACGGTAGCCGTGCTGGTTGCCGCGTGAGCGCGGTGTAGTGACTCGACATCAGGGGTACGCAACCTCAGCCGGTGGGCGCGACGGGCGGACGGGGGAGAGCGGGCGGGGACGGCCCGGAGCGGAACGGCCGACCGGGGGTCAGACGGCCATCCCGTACACGATGGTGAACAAGGTTCCCAGGGAGCCGATGATGAAGACCCCTGTCAGCCCCGCCACGATCAGGCCCTTGCCCTGCTCCGCGCTGAACGTGTCTCGGAGTGCCGTCGCTCCGATGCGCTGCTTCGCCGCGCCCCAGATCGCGATGCCGAGGCAGAGCAGAATGGCGATGGCCATCACCACCTCGATCATGATGCGCGCCTCGTTGCCCAGCGTCCCGAACGGCCCCCAGTCCGGAGCGATTCCGCCGATGATGGTGGTGATGTCGCCCTTCTCTGCTGCCAGGATCATGTAAGTCACCGCCCCTGTTGGGTAGTTCGCTGCCCGTGCCGTCCGGCACGGGTCGCCTTCTATCTTCGCTGATGAAACCGCGCTCGCACGACGTCTTCCCGGGTCTCTTTACCCGGATCTCGCACGTGTGACCGGGGCGGCAGCCCTGACCTGCGGCTCGCCCGGTTCCTCGCGCACACGTCTGGTTACTCTGTGTATCACGCGCTGTGACCAGGGGCAACGACGGTGGCCATGGGTTCCTGAAGCGGTTGCAGCGTTCACGGAGCAGGGCGTGTTCGCATGCGCCGTTCGAGAGCCGTCGGTGCGCCGGTCGGCATCCTGTTCGATGCTTCGTCAGGCGGGAGCGGGGAAGCCCGCGTCGAGTGGGCGCGACGTGCCGGGTTCACCGGAGGCCCGTAAACGGCCTGCGGAAGGACCGCGCGCGGAAAGGACCGCGTGGGCGGCCGGAGGGGGCGGGGCAGAACCATGCGGGGAAGGGCCGCGTAAGGGGAGGAGGGTCCTGGGGGAACGTTCTCCAGGAGAGCTCGAAGGCCGTCCCGGAGAGTCAGCGGTCCGTGGGAGGCCGGGGCGTCCGGGTGCGCCGGTAGTAGGAGACGGTGACCGCCCCGAGAAGCGGCCCCCACAGGACGAGCGGCTGGTAGATGACGCCGACCAGAAGGCTGCCGAGGGGCGTCATGTCCGGGTGGGGGGACGCCCACCACCACGGCATGGTGGCCCAGATCGCCGTCAGCGCGAGTGCCCCGACGGCTGCCGGCACGACGGCGGCCAGGGGGCGCACGGTACGGCCGCCGATGACGGGTATCCAGCGGGGCGTGGTCTCCCCCCACGGCCGCACCAGGCCGAGGGTCAACAGGGCGAGCAGCTCGCACACGACGCTCAGCATCAGCATCCACAGCTTGGCACCGGGAGTGTCGAACGGTACGAAGCCCTCCGCGGTGTACCCCGACGGGAGCCCGCACACCATCGCCAGCCGCCACAGCCCGGTCGGCAGCACGATCAGCGGGACCAGCCGAGCGGCGCGGACCGCCCACCGCGGCGGCGGGAGCGGGGCGGGGGAAGGGAACACGGGGCTGAGGGCGGTCGGCTGTTCCTTCGGAGAGCGCATGCGTTCCATCGTGGCGGCGGACATGTGGCCGGGCGTCAGCCTCCGCTCCCGAGCGCTCTGTTCCGGGGGACGAGGTCAGGACCCGGACCTCCGCCGCACGGCGGAGGGCGTCTCGGCCCCAGGTGGCGTGCGGGGGCGACGAGGGACCTGTGCCGGTGGGGGCTCGGGACCGGCTCCCCTTCGTTCGGGTGAACCGCGGGGTGCGACCGGGACGACGTTCCCGCTCCGCACGGCCGGGAACCACGGGGCCGGGTGCGTACGGAGCCCGCGCCCAGCCGATTGACGGACGGCACGTCGCGCACCGGGGATTTGGCACAGTGCGGCTCCACGATCAAGAGAACGGGGTGAGCGTTGTGGGCGGAGTAACCGTGGCCGGGCAGCCGAACGACGGCCGGGGGCGGCTGGGGGCACCGGCCGGAGCGACGGGGGCGGGCGAGGGCGGTGACCTGCGGCACAGCGGCGGCCCGTGGCTGCGGGCTGCCGGTGGGGCCGACCAGCTGGTCACGCACCTGGGTCCGGTGAAGGGCGAACTGGCGGTGGCGCACCAAGGGGTGACGTCGGGTGCCGGATCGCTCTCCGCGCTGGCCGAACTGAGTGCCGTACGGACCTCGTGGGAGCGGCGGATCGAGAAGGCGCGCGGCGAGTGCGGAAGCCTCGCCGGGAAACTGCGGGCGGTTGTACGGGGACAGTCGCAGGTCAACGAGGCGGTGAGGAGCGGCTTCGACCGGGTGAAGACGCCGGCCGGTGGCGGCACGTGGTGAGCGGGCCGGGAGGCGGGGCCGGTTCCGCGCTGACGTGGGCCGCGTTACGCGAGGTGAGGTGCGCCGAGCTGGAGGAGGCCGCGGACGGCTGGGGCCGGGTGAGCAACCGTGCCGATGCGGCCCGGGACCGTATCGAGGGCCAGCTCCTGCCCGGTCTGCGCGATACGCAGAAGGGGGAGGCGGTGGGCGCGGCCGTCGGGCGGTTGCGTCGGCTGGGGATGAACTTCCAGTACATCTACACCGAGTGCGGACTGCTGCGGACCACGCTGAACAGCCTGGCCCACGAGATCAAGACCCAGCAGCGGGTCTTGCAGGGGGCCCTGGACGACGCGGCGGCGCTGAAGTTCACGGTCCACGCGGACGGTTCGGTGACGTACCCGGCAGCGGGCGAGGGGTTGGTCGACGGGAAGCCGTTGGCGGGCGGGACGGCCTCCGGGATTCCGAACCCCGGCATGGTCACTCCGTCCGGGCTCGTCGCCCCCAACCCGAACGCCGGCAAGGCCCAGGACATCGCGGACAGGGTGGCCCAGGCCGTACGGACGGCGGCCGACGCGGACTGGCGGTACACCAGGATCCTGCGGTCGCTGAAGGCCCAGGAGGGCCTGGACGTCCCGGCGGCCACGTGGACCGACGCCGCGGCTGATGCCGCGGCGGTGCGGCAGGCGGCGGGCAGCTACCTGAAGGACGCGATCCCGCACGACGCGAGCCCGGCGGAGCGCAAGAAGTGGTGGGCGGGCCTGACGGACGAACAGCGCGAGGAGTACCTCGCGGTGTACCCGGACCGGATCGGCAACCTGGACGGGCTTCCGGCCCTCGTACGGGACGCGGCGAACCGGGACAACCTCCAGCTGCTGATGGGGAAACTGGAGGGGCGGGGCGACGAGGATTCGGCTACCAAGCTCGCCGCTCTCCGGGAGATCGACCGGCAGCTGCGGACGGTACCGAAGGTGGGGGAACCGCCCATGTACCTGCTGGGAATCGGCGATCAGGGCAATGGCCGGGCGATCGTCTCGTACGGCAATCCGGATACGGCGCGGAATGTGGCGGCTTATGTTCCGGGGTTGAACACGTCGTTGGATGAGGAGTTCGCTGTGGGTGATCTGAAGCGGGCACGTGATCTGTCCATCGCTGCGAACCAGTACGGGGAACCCGCTGCCGCTATCACGTGGCTTGGCTACGATGCTCCGCAGTCGCCGGACGGGCTCGGTACTCTTTCAGTTGCTGCGGGTGGCAGTGCGGATGAAGGTGGGCAGGCTTTCCGCGAATTCATGAACGGAATGGAGACTGTCAATGAGAACAAGGATCCGCATATGACGGCTATTGGCCACTCCTACGGTTCGCGTACGGTAGGTGCTGCCACGCAGCAAGGTGGAATTCCAGGTGTCGACGACATCGTCTTCGTGGGAAGCCCCGGGGTCGGTGTCGACAGTGCCGACGACTTGGGGGTGGGGCGGGATCATGTGTTCGTCGGGGCGGCCGCCAATGATGTGGTGACCAAACTGCCATCGAAGGGCGAGTCTGCTGTCGGGGCTGCCGAGATGCTGTTCGGTGGACCGGCCGCGGCGTACGTGTTCGGCGACCTGGTCGACCGTAATGATGATGATCTCTGGTTCGGTAAAGATCCTGCCAGTGAGGCGTTTGGAGCCCGTCGCTTCGAGGTGGGGGACGGGCCGCCCTTGGTCGGGAAGGGGAAAATCACGGTCGACGCCCATTCGGAGTACTTTGATCCGGAAATCGACAGGACGTCGGTCGAAAATATGGCGCTGATTGCTGCAGGGCGCGGGCATATGATTCAAAGGGAAGAGCCGCGTTGATGCTCAGGTTTCAATTTTTGTTTATGGCCCTCCTTGTAGGGGCCTTAGTGGCTGGATGTACGGGGCACCGTGGTGAAAGCATGGATATGCAGGATGCTGCTGAGCGCGCTGATGGGATGCTTGACGGGGTTTTCGCTGAGATCAAGCCGAGTGTGCATTGGGTGCACGGTCCAACAACGACTGGGAATTGCACGGTTACTCGCAGACGCACGGTCATGACGGTCGTCTCCGCTGAGCGAAGGGGAAGTTTCCTTGGCGTAGTGGATCGGTTCTGGAAGAAAAGTGGTCATCGCGTGACGTCCGTTAATAGTCACGTCGATGCCCCCGCTATCTACGTAAAGACGGAGGATGGTTTCCAAGTCAGTCTGACCGTTGCAGACAAAGGGCAGGCGCACTTCACTGTGGACAGCCCCTGCGTTCGTCGATCCGAGGTCGCCGACAGCACCAGCCCGGCTACCGCGTTCCTTGATCCGGGAGCGCAGCTCATCCCGCGACCCAACATCCACTCCGACTTCTGGTCGGCAGGTGCCCCATCGGTGGCGGCAAGCGGGTCGTGATTGGGGCAAGCGGGCCCAACTCGTCTTCCCCTCACGGAGTTTGAGCCCTCCATTGGGCCCTGGGGCCCATGTCGGGCCCCCCGCCCGTGTGGTCGCATACGCGGAGTGACTGACCGGTCGCGCGCTCCGCCCACTCACGAGGTAGGGGACAGCACTTGTCCGGCATACGAAGAAGCGCGGTTCCTGTCTGCCTCGATGTAAGCGCTGCCGTCGCCGGTCCGGGTGGGCGGTCGATGCCTCGGCCGTTGCAGGCGGCACTGGTCCTCCTTCACGTTCTCTTCGTCGCCACCCTGGTGGGCGTGCTCAGGGCCCTGTCGACCGCGTCCTCGGTGGACGCGGTCGATGGTTACCTCTTCGGGTTATTGCTCTACGCGTCGTTACCCGGTGTCGGTGCCTTCGTGCTGTCGCTCTACGTTCGTCGTGGCGGCGTCCGGGTCTGGTACGGCCTTCTCGTCGTTCAGGCGTGGCTCGGCATAGGCGCCCTCGCGGAGCTGGACGGCGGAGCCGGGGGCCAAGGCGTCGCGCGGTTGGTGATGCCGGTGGCCGTCATCGTGCTGCTGTGCCGGCCGGAGAGCCGCCGATGGTTCCGGAGCGTTCTGGAGCAACGGGCCGAGCGACGGCTGTTCAGCTTCGCGCGGATGATGAGACCGCGCGGCGACGGCGGGCAGACCGCGCTGGAGTACCTGGGGCTCGTCCTGGTGGTCGTCGCTCTTGTCGGTGGGCTGATGGCCACCGGAACCGGCAGGCAGCTCACCGCGGAGATCCGTAGCGCGATCTGCGAACTGACGGCCACCTCGTGCCCGGCCCCCGGTCATGACGTCGTGGCGGGGGGCGGAAGCACCGATGGCAGCGGTGACGCGTCCAGCCCTACCGGCAGCACCGGCAGCACCGGCAGCACCGGCAGCACCGGCAGCACCGGTACCAGCGGTACCAGCGGGGACACGGGAGGATCCGCGACCACCGAGCCCACCGGCGGCGCGACGGGAAGCACCGGCTCCTCCGGCACCGGCACCACGGGCAGCACCTCCGGCACCGGTACCACGGGCAGCGCCTCCGGCACCCCCGGCGCCCCCACCCCCCAAGGGGACGCCCCCACCCCCCAAGGCGAAGGCGCCTTCCCGCCGGGCGGCGTGATCGTGCCGGTCGACGCGGGTAGACCCGCGGGCCCCCACGGCGGCGGATTCTTCGACGGGTTTCTCGGGGGCGGGCTGAGGGGTGACGTCCAGGGGGTCGTCGACGCGGTCCTGCGGCCGGGCGATAGCGGGCGGCGCGTCGTCGACCAGTGGGGGCGGGACTCCCGAGGCGCGGGCGAGAAGTGGGCGCGGGGCGACTACATCGGCGCGGCCTGGGACTGGAACAAGGCCGTCGGCGGCGCGGGCGCCGGGCTGGCGCTGCCCGGCTCCGGGGCGCGGGTAGACGCCGAGGTGCGGGAGGCCGAGCGCGCGCACCTGAGTGAGCGGATCCCGCAGAACGCCACGCCAGCCCAGCGCAAGGCGTGGTGGGACGGGCTGTCGCCGGAGGAGCGCGAACGGTACATCGAGCTGGTCCCGGAGCGGGTCGGCAATCTGGACGGCATCCCGGTCGTCGCGCGCGACGCCGCCAACCGCAGGAATCTCCCGGCGCTGATCGACAGGCTGGAGGGGGTCGACACGGACAGGGCCCGCGACCAGTCGGCCGGGTTGCGGGAGATCGAGCGGCAGCTCAAGGAGGACGGGAAGCCGCCCATGTTCCTGATCGGCATCGGCGACGAGGGCAACGGGCGCGCGATCGTCTCGTTCGGCGATCCCGACGCCTCCCAGCACGTCTCCGCGTACGTACCGGGGCTCAACACCGCGCTCGACGAGGAGTTCGCCAAGAACGACATCGGGCGGGCCCGGGACACAGCGATCGGGGCGCAGGGGTACGACGCCTCCACGGCGTCCATCGTCTGGCTCGGCTACGACGCGCCGCAGTTGCCGGACAGGGACGGGGTCGCGGGCTACTTCGCCGTCATGGGAACGGGGCGTGCCGAGAAGGGCGGGGCGGCCTACCGCGACTTCATGGGCGGGATCTCCGTGACGAACAGGCACGAGGACCCGCACATGACGGCCATCGGCCACTCCTACGGGTCCCGCACCGTGGGCGCCGCGGCGGCCCGGCCCGGGGGGATTCCCGGCGTCGACGACATCATTCTCGTCGGCAGTCCGGGGGTCGGCGTCGACCACGCCGTGGACCTCGGCGTGGGCAGCGAGCACGTCTTCGTGGGTGCCGCCGCCAACGACCCGGTGACCAAGCTTCCCTCGAAGACCCAGGCCGTCGTGGGCGGGATCGGACTCATCGCGGGCGGGCCGGGCGGGGCCTACTTCGCCGGCGACCTGGCCGATCCGGGTGACGACGACCTGTGGTTCGGGAAGGATCCGGCGAGCGAGGCGTTCGGGGCGCGGCGCTTTCCGGTGGCCGACGGTCCGCCGCTCGTCAGCGGGAGCGGTGTCAGTCTGGACTCGCACTCGAACTACTTCAGCCCGGAACGCGACGCCGTGTCCGCGGACAGCATCGCCCTGATCGTGTCTGGCAACGCCGGCCGGCTCAAGATGGAGGAACCGAAGTGAGGCGAGCGAAGCGGGCCCTGCCCCTCGTCGCGGTGGCCCTGATCCTGGGGGTCCCGCTGTCGGGGTGCGGGAGCGAGAGCGCACGCGACGACGGCGTACACACCGGGGCGGGAAGCGGTCGCGACACCGGAGCGGAGAAGGGGACGGGAGACGCGACGGCGAAGGAGGCGGTGAAGGAGGCGGAGAAGGCGGCGGAGAAGGGGACGAGAGAGGCAGCGGGGGAGGGGGCCGGGGAGAAGGCGGGGAGCGGGATGGACATGCAGGAGGCCGCGGAGCGGTCCGACGCGATGCTGGACGCCGTCCTGGAGGCCATCGACCCCGAGGTGCGGTGGGCGCACGGGCCGACGACCACCCGCGCCTGCGGGGTGACCCGGCGGCGGACCGTCATGACCATCGTCTCCGCCGAACGCCGGCAGACGTTCCTGGACCGGGCGGAGACCTTCTGGCGGAAGAACGACTACCGGATCAAGGCGGCCAACAAGGACGAGAAGTTCCCGGCCGTCTACGCGGTCACCAGGAACGGATTCGGCGTCAGTGTCTCCTTCCGCGGCGAGGGGCAGGCGTTCCTGGAGGCCGACAGTCCGTGTGTGCGGGAGTCGGAGGTCGCCGCCCCCGCCTCCGAGCCGAACGGGCCCGCGTACGAGGACGTCTATCCGCTGCCCCGCCCCAACGTCCGCTCCGACTTCTGGTCGGCGGCGGACGGCTGAGGCGGCGTCAGTCCTGTGAACGGTGAGCCCACGGCGCCCCCGTGTGCTTCGGGTGCGCCGGTGGTGTGCCGCGGATGACTCGTACACACCGTCGAAAACACCACTGAAGCGCGCCCCGATGAGGGATGGTTGAGGGGTGCGGAAATTCTGGGTGTTCGGTGGCATCGGCGTCGGCATGGTCATGTGCTTCCTGGCGCTGCTCGTCGTCGGCACCTACTCGGCCGCCGCCGGGCTGGCCGGGGCGGGGCGCGGCGGTGCCGTGGCGCTGGCCAAGGGCGCGGTCCCGGCGCGTTTCCAGCCGCTGGTGCAGAAGTGGGGCAATCTCTGCCCTTCCATCAACCCCGCCCTGCTCGCCGCGCAGTTGTACCAGGAGAGCGGCTGGAACCCGACGGCCCAGAGCCATGCCGCCGCGCAGGGCATCGCCCAGTTCATCCCGGGGACGTGGGCCACGCACGGGATCGACGGCAACAACGACGGGAAGCGGGACGTCTGGGACCCGGCCGACGCCATCCCCTCGGCTGCCTCGTACGACTGTGCGCTCGCCGGGTACGTGAAGTCGGTGCCGGGCGACCCGACGAGCAACATGCTGGCCGCGTACAACGCGGGCCCCGACGCGGTGATCAGGTACGGCGGAGTTCCGCCGTACAAGGAGACGCAGAACTACGTCAAGATCATCCGTTCGCTGGAGAAGAGCTTCGCCCGGCCCGTCGGCCGTGTTGCGCCCTCCCAGCAGGCCGCCGCGGCCATCCACTTCGCACAGAACAAGCTCGGCACCCCGTATCTGTGGGGCGGCAACGGGACGCCGGAGCAGCAGGGGCGGTTCGACTGTTCGGGGCTGACGCAGGCCGCGTACCGGACCGTCGGCATCGAGCTGCCGCGCGTCGCCAATGACCAGTACAACGCGGGTCCGCATCCCTCGCGGGACGAGCTGCTGCCGGGGGACCTGGTGTTCTTCTCCGACGACCTGACCAATTCGCGCACGATCCGGCACGTCGGGTTGTACGTCGGCGGCGGCTATATGATCAACGCGCCGTACACCGGGGCGGTCATCCGGTTCGACAAGATCGATACGCCGGACTACTTCGGTGCGACGCGGGTCACCAAGGACGGCGCCGCGGCGCTTCCGACGGATCTGCCCACAGGGTGATGGATGTCTCCCGGACGTCTCTCTCGCCCCTCTCTCGCCCCTCCGGTGCCTCGCGGTGCCTCCGCGGGTGGCTCGCGGGCGGTCCCGGGGGCCACGGGCGGCGGCTACCGTACGGACGACCCGTCCGGGGCTTCCGGAACGGCGAAGGGTGCTGACGGGCAGTCGGCCGCAGCCGGAACTCTCCGTGAAGCCTGGGCCCTGAGCTGCGACGACGAGTCACTCTTCGATAACGTCATGGTGATCATTCGGTGGAGAGTGGAACGCACACGACGGCCGGGCCGTTCCCTGGACGAGGGACGGGAACGACATGCGCACTGACCATGCGTCGCAGTGATGCGGTGCAGTGCGGTAGCGGATCGCACCGGACACGGGGGTTCGACCACGGCGGCGGGCAAGGACGCGCGTCGCAGCAGAAGAAGCAGACAAGGCAAGGGGCCGCAGCAGATGGCTGGACTCGAACTCGACGGGTCGAACCCGGACGTCAGTCTGCTCTACGACATCAACGGGCTCGCGAAGGCGGCTCCGACCTGGTTCGACCGGGTCATGGAGTTCGTCGGCGAGTACGGGATCATGTTCGGCTTGGTCCTGGTGGGCCTGTGGTGCTGGTGGAGCCTGCGCAAGCGCGGGACGGCCGAGGACTCGGTGACGGCCGCGGCCGCCATCGTGTGGGCGCCGCTCTCCGCCGCCATCGCGATCCTCGTCAACATCCCGATCCGCGGCTTCGTCGAACGGCCGCGTCCGTTCAACGACCACGACGGCCTTGAGGTCCTGATCCACGGCAAGACGGACTTCTCGTTCGTCAGCGACCACTCCACCCTGGCGATGGGCATCGCCGTCGGCATCTTCGTGGCGAACCGGAAGTTCGGCTTCGTCGCGATCGGCCTGGCTCTCTTCGCCGGCTTCAGCCGGATCTACATGGGCGTCCACTACCCGACCGACGTGATCGGCGGCTTCGCACTCGGCACGGCCGTCGCCCTGCTGCTGGCCCCGCTCGCCATGGCCCTGCTGACGCCGCTGATGGCGGCGGTCGCCCGTTCACCGCGGGTCGGCTGGTTCGTCCGGTCGCAGAGCCCGGCCGTCGTGTACGCGGACGAGCAGGGTGAGGCGGTGGGCATTCCCGAGCCGCGGCCCGGCTCGGGGCGGGGTGACCCGGAGCAGAAGGATCTGGCCGCCTGACGGACTTCGGCTCGTCCGGCCGGTCTTTCCCGGCCGCCCGGCCGGTGCCACCTGGCCGGTCTTGTCTTCCCCCCCCCGGCTGATCGACGGTCCTCCCTGTTCCTCCCTGTTCCTCCCTGTTCCTCCCGTTGCCCCAGGTGCTCCGAGTGCCTGGGGCAACGTGCTGAGCGGGCGCTCCGCGCGGCTTGCGCGTCGCTGTCGGCCGCCCGCGGCCCCCCTGCCCGGGGCAGCGGTCGTCACCTTCAGGGGCGCCCTCGGCCGTTGACGGTCGGCTGCCGTTCCCCACTGGCGCCGACCGCCCCGAGCGGGCAGGCCGGCGGCCGGATGCGATACGAGCCGCCCGGCGGGCCGGGTCAGGGGATGTCGAGGTGTCCGGCGGGCCGGGTCAGGGGGTGGCGAGGTGCTCGGCGGCGTCGGTACGGGCCCGGTCCCGGGACCTGCGCGCCGGTCCCGACCAGCCGCAGGTGCAGCGGGCCAGGCAGAACGAGCCGCGCTCGATCGTGGTGGCACTGTGCCCGGCCGGCGAGCCGGGAGGGGGCGGTGGCGCGAAGGCGGGCGGGTGCGCGGCCAGGGTGCGGGCCGGGGCGGGCACCACGACGGGTGTCGCTGAGGGAGCGGGAGCGGCTTCGACGTGGGGGCGCGGGGCGGTGGTGCGGGCCGGGGCGCGGCGATCCTCATGCACCCGACCACGGTACTGGCCGCGGCCCGCGAACGGGGGGCCGCGTACCGGAAGCCGGTGAGCGGGGGGAGCGCCCCGGATCGCGAGGGGGTGCACCCGGATCGAAGGCGCGGACGCAGAGGAGCCCGCCATCCGGGTGGGGCCGTGGCCGCGTCGGCCGACGTTCCGGGGGCGGGGCGCGCCGGGACGGCGTGACGGGGGGCGGCGGCGGTCGTTATGCGGGGCGGGCGTGGGCTCGGCCGGGCGGTAGTCGTTGGGGGTTGGCAGGCGATGGTGGTGCAGCAGTACAGGGACGGAGGCGGGGTCCGCGCTGTCCGCGCCTTCGCTGTGGCCGGAGTGATCGCGGTCGCCGCCGGGTGCTTCGGCGGGGACGAGGGGCGCGGCGCGACCGATGGTTCCGCGCGGCGCTCCGTGGCCGCCGATCGCCCGCTCGACGTGCTCGGCCGGGCGGCGGACGCCCTCGTGGAGGCGGGCGGCGCGGAGACCCGTACGTCGATGGAGACGGCGGCCGGCGGGACGCGGGTGACGATCCGGGGGCAGGGCGCCTACGACTTCCGGACGCAGACGGGGCGGATCAAGGTGGTGCTGCCCGAGGAGGCGGCGGGTGGGGACGGCCATCGGCCGATCACCGAGCTACTGGCTCCGGGAGCGCTGTACATGAAGAACCGCGGTGCCGGGGTGCCCGACGACAAGTGGGTCAGGATCGACACGACCACGCTGAAGGACGGCAACCTCGTCACCGGCGGGGTCACCGATCCGATGGCGGCGGCCGAACTGCTGCGCGGCGCCGCCGATGTGACGTATGCGGGGAAGTCCGAGCTGGCCGGGGTGACCGTGCATCACTACCGGGGCGTCGCGGATCTGGGCCGGGCGGCCCGGGCCGCATCGCCGCAGTCGCGCGGGGCGCTCGGCGCGGCGGCGAAAGGGTTCAGCGTGGACGCCGTCCCGTTCGACGCGTACCTGGACGAGGACGGCCGGCTGCGGAAGGTCCGGCACCGTTTCACCTTCTCCTCCGAGGGCCCGGAGGTGTCGGTGGTCTCGACGCTGCTGCTGTACGGGTTCGGGCTGCCGGTCACGGTGACGTTGCCGGACGAGGACGCCATCTACACCGGCGCGATCCGGCAGGGGTGAGCGTCGGGGGCGTCGGACGCCGATGGCGGAGGTGGGCGCGGGGGCGCGTGGCGGGGGTGTCGCGCCGGTCCGCGGCGGCACCGGGCGGGTGGCCGTGGCCTCCGGAAAAGGGGCGCGGCCGGAACGGGCCGGTCGGTGGGGCCGGTTGGGAGGGGGCGCAAATGGTCCGTCCGTGCCATGCGCGGCGCCTGTCGGGCTCCCTAGGCTGGGAAGCCGGTGTGCCGGGGGCCGGTGACAGCCCCGGGAGACGGCAGAGAGAGGTGGCGCAGGTGGTGACGCTCAGCGCTCCGAACGCTCAGGACTGTGTGGCCCTCGCCGAGATCGAGCTGTGCGGCGAACTGATGATCGCCGCGTCGGCGGCGGTCGGGGAACGCCTCAGCGCCGACCGCATCGACGAGGTGCTCGACGTGCGGGGCGCGGCGTCCTGGGCGACGGTCCCCCGGCAGGCCGCTCGCCGGGGGTGACGCCCGCGACGTCCGCACCGCCACTGCTGCTGACGGGGCCACGCCTCAGGTGCGGAGCAGGCGGGCGATGGCCTTCGTGGCCTCCTCGACCTTCGCGTCGATCTCCTCGCCGCCCTTGACGGCCGCGTCTGCGACACAGTGGCGCAGGTGCTCCTCCAGCAGCTGGAGGGCGAAGGACTGGAGAGCCTTGGTGGACGCCGATACCTGGGTGAGTATGTCGATGCAGTAGACGTCCTCGTCGACCATGCGCTGGAGGCCGCGGATCTGGCCCTCGATCCGGCGCAGCCGCTTGAGGTGTTCGTCCTTCTGGTGGTGGTAGCCGTGAATGCCGCGGTCGTGGTCGGTGACGATGTCCGCCGGGGCGGCCGTCTCCGTGTCCGGGGCCGCCACGCCCGCCGATTCCGCCCCTGTGGTCCCGGTCGTGGTCATCCCTGTCCTCCCGTTGCTGCCCGTGTGTGCCCCGCGGCCCCGCGGTCCTGCGGGTGATGCGGTCCCGCCCTGCTGCCCTGCTGCCCTGCGGCCGTGCGGTCGTGCCGGGGGGTGGCGCCGGACGCTTCCGCTGCCCGGGCCCGCCTCGTCACCCTTGCCGTGCTTATACCCCTGGCCGGTATATCGTAACGAATCCTGCCGAAACGTGACCGGGGGTCCGTGCTGAACGCCGTGCTCGATGGGCGACACTGAAGAACGCCGGTTAGCCGTGGCCGGATGATGCGCCTAGCATCAGCCTGACCGAACTCAAAGCACCCCGAGGACCCCACGTGCGCTTTCGTCTGACCCCCAGGGAGACGAGCTTCTACGACATGTTTTCCGCGTCCGCGGACAACATTGTCACGGGCTCGAAGCTCCTGATGGAACTGCTCGGGGCGGATTCTGCCTCCCGAGTCGAGATCGCGGAGCGTATGCGGGCAGCGGAGCACGCGGGGGACGACGCCACCCACGCGATCTTCCACCAGCTGAACTCCTCCTTCATCACGCCGTTCGACCGCGAGGACATCTACAAGCTGGCGTCCTCGCTCGACGACATCATGGACTTCATGGAGGAGGCCGTCGACCTGGTCGTCCTCTACCAGGTCCAGGAGCTCCCCAAGGGTGTCGAGCAGCAGATCGAGGTGCTGGCCCGGGCGGCGGAACTGACCGCCGAGGCCATGCCGGGACTGCGGACCATGGACAACCTCACCGAGTACTGGATCGAGATCAACCGCCTGGAGAACCAGGCCGATCAGGTCCACCGCAAGCTGCTGGCCCAGCTCTTCAACGGCAAGTACGACGCCATGGAGGTGCTGAAGCTCAAGCAGATCGTGGACGTGCTGGAAGAGGCGGCTGACGCGTTCGAGCACGTCGCGAACACCGTGGAGACCATCGCGGTCAAGGAGTCCTGAACCTCGTGGACACCTTTGCGCTGATCGTGACCATCGGTGTCGCGCTCGGCTTCACGTATACGAACGGCTTCCACGACTCCGCGAACGCCATCGCCACCTCGGTCTCCACCCGGGCGCTGACCCCGCGTGCGGCTCTGGCGATGGCGGCGGTGATGAACCTCGCCGGCGCCTTCCTGGGCCAGGGGGTCGCCAAGACCGTCAGCGAGGGCCTCATCGCCACGCCCGTCGGGCAGAAGGGGATGGGGATCCTGTTCGCGGCGCTGGTCGGCGCGATCATCTGGAACCTCATCACCTGGTACTACGGCCTTCCCTCCTCGTCCTCGCACGCCTTGTTCGGCGGCATGGTCGGGGCGGCGCTGGCCGGCGGGACGGACGTCATCTGGTCCGGCGTGCTGGAGAAGATCGTCATCCCGATGTTCATCTCCCCCTTCGTCGGCCTGCTCGTCGGCTATCTGGTGATGGTCGGCATCATGTGGATCTTCCGGAACGCCAACCCGCACAAGGCCAAGCGCGGCTTCCGGATCGCACAGACGGTCTCGGCGGCGGGCATGGCGCTCGGCCACGGCCTCCAGGACGCGCAGAAGACGATGGGCATCGTCGTGATGGCCCTGGTCATCGCGGACATCGAGGGCCCCAACGACGAGATCCCGGTCTGGGTCAAGATCGCCTGTGCGCTGATGCTCTCGCTGGGCACGTACGCGGGCGGCTGGCGCATCATGCGTACCCTCGGCCGCAAGATCATCGAGCTGGACCCGCCGCAGGGCTTCGCGGCGGAGACGACCGGCGCCTCGATCATGTTCGGTTCGGCGTTCCTGTTCCACGCGCCGATCTCGACGACGCACGTCATCACCTCCGCGATCATGGGCGTCGGCGCCACGAAGCGGGTGAACGCGGTGCGCTGGGGTGTCGCCAAGAACATCATCCTGGGCTGGTTCATCACCATGCCGGCCGCGGCTCTGGTCGCCGCGCTGAGCTACGGGGCGGTGCTCCTCCTCTTCGGCTGAGCCCAGGGCGCGTGGTGACACGTGTGGGTCCGCCCCCGTTCTCGTAACTGAACGGGGGCGGACCCTTTCGCCTTGTGGTGGCACCGCCATGCAGCACCGCAAGGCCGTCTGTGGGGCGGAGCGGCCGGGCTCAGCCGAAGCGGCCGGAGATGTAGTCCTCCGTGGCCTGGACCGACGGGTTGGAGAAGATCCGCTCCGTCTCGTCTATCTCGATGAGCCGGCCCGGCTTGCCGACCGCCGCGAGGTTGAAGAACGCGGTGCGGTCGGAGACACGGGCCGCCTGCTGCATGTTGTGCGTCACGATGACGATCGTGAAGCGCTCCTTCAGCTCGCCGATCAGGTCCTCGATGGCGAGCGTCGAGATCGGGTCGAGCGCCGAGCACGGCTCGTCCATCAGCAGGACCTGCGGCTCGACCGCGATGGCGCGGGCGATGCACAGGCGCTGCTGCTGACCGCCGGAAAGCCCGGAGCCGGGCTTGTTGAGACGGTCCTTGACCTCGTTCCAGAGGTTCGCGCCGCGCAGGGACTTCTCCACGACGTCGTTCAGCTCGCTCTTGCGGTAGTTGCCGTTCAGCCGCAGGCCCGCCGCCACGTTGTCGAAGATCGACATGGTGGGGAAGGGGTTGGGGCGCTGGAAGACCATGCCGACCGTGCGGCGCACGGTGACCGGGTCGACGCCGGCGTCGTAGAGGTTCTCGTCGTCCAGCAGCACCTTGCCCTCGACACGGCCGCCGGGGGTCACCTCGTGCATCCGGTTCAGGGTGCGCAGGAAGGTGGACTTGCCGCAGCCGGAGGGGCCGATGAAGGCGGTCACGGAGCGGGGCTCCACGGTCATCGAGATGTCCTCGATGGCCTTGTGGCTGCCGTAGTAGGCGGTGAGGCCGCTGATGTCGATGCGCTTGGCCATGGGAATCACTGCTTCTTTCGGGGGGTCGCTGTGGCCGCGTCAGCGACCGGTCTTCGGGGCCTTCCAGCGGGCGATGCCGCGGGCCACCAGATTCAGGATCATGACGAAGGCGATCAGCACGAGGGCGGCGGCCCAGGCGCGGTCGTAGGAGGCGACCTCGCCGATCTTGTACTGCTCGTAGATGTAGAACGGCAGTGAGGACTGGGCGCCTTCGAAGGGGTTCGTGTTGATCAGCTGGCTGCCGAAGACGAGCAGGATGATCGGCGCGGTCTCACCGGCGATACGGGCGATCGCGAGCATGACGCCCGTGGTGATGCCGCCGATCGCGGTGGGCAGGACCACCTTCAGGATGGTGCGCCACTTCGGGATGCCGAGCGCGAGGGAGGCTTCGCGCAGCTCGTTGGGGACGAGCTTGAGCATCTCCTCGGTCGAGCGGACCACGACGGGGATCATCAGGATCGTCAGGGCCAGCGCGCCCATCAGCCCGGACGGCTCCAGGTTCGCCATCAGCATGATCGACAGGATGAAGAGACCGGCCACGATGGAGGGGATGCCCGTCATCACGTCGACGAAGAACGTGACGGCCTTGGCGAGCGAGCCCTTGCCGTACTCGACGAGGTACACGGCGGTCAGCAGGCCGAGCGGGGCGGAGATCACCGTGGCGATGCCGACCTGCTCCAGGGTGCCGATCAGCGCGTGGTAGACGCCGCCGCTGGCCTCGTAGCCGAGCACGCCGGCCATCGAGTGGGTGAGGAAGTAGCCGTCCAGGCGCTCGGCGCCGCGGGAGACCGTCGTCCACAGCAGCGAGGCCAGCGGGATGACGGCGGCCAGGAAGCAGACCCACATCACACTGGTGGCGAGGCGGTCCCTGGCCTGGCGCTGGTTCTCGACGATCGTGGTCGCCGCGTACGAGATGGCCAGGAAGAACAGGGCCGACAGCATGCCCCACTGGACGCGGCTGTGCCAGCCGGCGGCCAACGGGATGCCGATGCCGAGAGCGACCGACACGACGGCGAAGCCGAGCGGCGCCAGACGCGGCAGGGAGCGGCTGCCGAGGCTGCTCTTGGGGGCGGGCGGTGCGGGCGTCGGGCGCTCGATGACGCCGGTGGGTGCGTTGCTCATGCGTTGGCCCCCGAGTACTCCTTGCGGCGGGCGATGATGAGCCGGGCCGCGCCGTTGACCAGCAGGGTGAGGACGAAGAGGACGAGACCGGAGGCGATCAGCGCGTCGCGTCCGAACGCGTCGGCCTCGCCGAACTTGGCCGCGATGTTCTGGGCGAACGTCCCGCCGCCGTGGTTGAGCACGTGCAGCGAGATGAGGAAGCTCGGGGAGAGGACCGTGGCCACGGCCATCGTCTCACCGAGCGCCCGGCCCAGGCCCAGCATCGAGGCGGAGATGATGCCGGAGCGGCCGAAGGGCAGCACCGAGAGCCGGATGACCTCCCAGCGCGTGGCGCCGAGGGCGAGCGCGGCTTCCTCGTTCATCTTCGGGACCTGGAGGAAGACCTCGCGGCTGACGCTGGTCACGATCGGCAGGATCATGATCGCGAGCAGGATGCCGACGGTGAAGAGCGACCGGGGGACGCCGATCGCGGTCTTGTCGAAGACGTACGTCCAGCTGAAGAACTGGTCGAGCCAGAGGTTGAGGCCCTCCAGGTGCGGCACCAGGACGAGGGCCCCCCAGATGCCGTAGACGATGCTCGGTACGGCGGCCAGCAGGTCCACCACGTACGCGATGGGCGCGGCCAGCTTGCGCGGCGCGTAGTGCGAGATGAACAGGGCGATGCCGACAGCGATCGGAACCGCGATGACCATCGCGATGATCGAGCTGACGACGGTGCCGAAGAGCAGGACCGCGATGCCGAAGACCGGCGGGTCGCCTGCCGGGTTCCAGTCGAAGGTGGTGAGGAAGTTTCCCTCGTTCTTCGAGATCGCGATGACCGAGCGGTAGGTGAGGAACACGGCGATCGACGCCATGATCACCAGCAGCAGGATGCCCGAGCCTCGCGAGAGGCCCAGGAAGACTTTGTCGCCCATGCGCCCGGTGGACCGGGGGCTGGGCCGCGGGGTTGGCGGCGCCGGTGGCGTTTCTATCGGTGTGGTGGAAGCCATGGTCTTTCCGGTCTGTGTGGGGGAGCGGTGTGCTCCCCTGGCGGCGGTGCACCGGATGGAGAGTGGGCGGGTGGAGGGCCGGTCCGGAGGGGTGCGCCGGGCCGGCCCGCCGGTGACGCGTGGCGTCGGTGGCGCGAGGCCGGCGGGGCGGCCGGGCCGGGTGGGCCCGGCCGCCCCGGGGTGTTACGAGAGGGAGCCGATGGTCTCGCGGACCTTGGTGTTGATCTCGGCCGGGATCGGGGCGTAGCCGGCGTCGGTGAGGATCTTCTGGCCGTCGTCGGAGGCGGTGTAGGAGAGGAAGGACTTGACCGTGTCGAGGGTCTCGGGCTTGTTGCCGCTGTCGCAGACGATCTCGTACGTCACCAGGACGAGCGGGTAGGCGCCCTCGGCCTTGGTGGTGTAGTCGAGCTCCAGCGCCAGGTCCTTGCCGGTGCCCTTGATCTTGGCGGCGGCGATGGCCTTCGAGGCGTTCTCCGAGGTGGCCTTCGCCGGGGTGGCGCCACCGGTGTTGATGTCCACCGTGGTGATGCTCTTGGACTTGGCGTAGGAGAGCTCGAAGTAGCCGATCGCGCCGTCGACCTGGGCGACCTGTGCGGCGACACCGGAGGAGCCGGAGGCGGCCTGGCCACCGGGGGCCGGCCACTTCTTCTCGGCCTCGTACTTCCACTCGTTCGGAGCGGCGGCGCCGAGGTACTTGCCGAGGTTCTGCGTGGTGCCGGAGTCCTCGGAGCGGTGGAACGCCTGGATCGCCTTGTCCGGCAGCTCGACGCCGTCGTTCAGCTTGGCGATCGCCGGGTCGTTCCACTTCTTGATCTTGCTGTCGAAGATCTTCGCGAGGGTCGGGGCGTCCAGCGTGAGGCTGTCGACGCCCTCCAGGTGGTAGCCGATCGCGACCGGGCCGCCGACCATCGGGAGGCTGATGCCCTGGCCGGTCTTGCACATCTTCTTCGACTCGGCGACCTCTTCGGGCTTCAGCGCCGAGTCGGAGCCGGCGAAGCCGACGGTGCCCTGGTTGAAGGCGACGATGCCCTCACCGGAGGAGGAGGAGTTGTAGTTGATCTCCACGCCCTCACAGGCGGCCATGTAGTTCTTGACCCAGAGGTCCATGGCGTTCTTCTGGGCGCTGGAGCCGGAGGCGCGCAGCTGGCCCTTGGCCTTGCCGCAGTCGACGTTCGAGGCGGCGGTCGTCTTCTCGCCGGCCCCGGCCGTTCCGCCGTCGCTGTTGTCGTCCGAACCGCACGCCGTGAGGACCAGGGCGCCGGAGACGGCGAGGGCACCGAGCGCGGTGGCACGAAGCCGGTTCTTGCGCTGAAGCTTCACTT
Organism: Streptomyces sp. NPDC091649; assembly: GCF_044756785.1. Classification (NCBI taxonomy): domain Bacteria; kingdom Bacillati; phylum Actinomycetota; class Actinomycetes; order Kitasatosporales; family Streptomycetaceae; genus Streptomyces; species Streptomyces sp. NPDC091649. The sequence continues at coordinate 31,054 of NZ_JBIVTR010000020.1, forward strand.
TCGGGTGTTCCTTCCAGAAGCCGCCGTGGTCACTTCGTTCTACGACGGCGTGCGATGAGGAGGGTGCTGTGGCTTGGTGCCGCGCACCGTGTACGTCCGAAATTAGGCAGAACAGGTGAAGCCGCTTGCGGGGGAGGATGAACGGCAGGTGAACCGTGTCGGGCAGGCGGGTGCGGAGCGGCCCGGCGCGGTGGTCAGGAAGCGGCGAGAGAGTCCAGCAGGGCGGCCAGCTGCCGGACGTCGCGGGGCTGGGTGAGCCGGACGCGGGCGGCCTCGGGGGCCAGCCACAGGACGCGGTCCACCTCGTCGTTGGCGGTGAAGGAGCCGCCCGTGGCCTCGGCCGCCCAGTAGGCGACCTCCTTGGGCCGGCCGTCCACCCGGTAGCGGGCGGTCGGCAGCCGGTCGCCCGGGGCGCAGTGGTGGCCGGTTTCCTCCAGCACTTCCCGTACGGCGGCGGTCCGCGGGTCCTCGCCGCGCTTCAGCTTGCCCTTCGGGAAGGACCAGTCGTCGTAGCGCGGCCGGTGGACCAGGCAGACCTCGACCCCGTGGCCGTCCGCGGCGCGGCGCCACAGCACGCAGCCCGCCGCCAGGACGGCGCCGGTTCCGGCGCGGTGTTCGCCGGAACCGGGACGCAGGGGCCCCCGGCTCATGGGGCGCTCAGGACGGTGGCGTACGGCCAGGTCTCCCGGAACGCGGCCCGCGCCGCCTCCGCCTCGTGGCGCTGGTCCGCGTGGAGTACGCCCAGCGCGTACGCCGTGGCCGGTGCGATCCGGGGGGTGCGGGCGGCTGCTGCCGCCGCCTCGGCCGCCTCCACCGCGTCCCGGTGCAGGTCAAGGGCGTGCGCGGGGCCGGCCAGGGCCGGGGCGGCGGCGCCGAGGACGACCTCGTGGGCGTACCGGTGCAGCCGCAGCAGCAGGCGGGCCTGGTGCCATGCCGCGTCCTGGGCCTCGTTGTACGGCTCCGTGCCCTCGGGCGGCAGCGCGGCCACGGCGGCGAGGAGCCGTTGCTCGGCGCGGTCGGCGGGCTCCAGGAGGGCCGCCTCGGCGGTCCGTCCGGCGGGGCCGGGGGCCAGCGGCACGTCGGAGGCCAGGAGCGCCACGGCGTCGGCGACGGCGTGGAAGCGGGCGGAGCCGAGCGCCTGGAGGGCCGCGGAGTGGGACCGGGTCCGGGCCAGGGTGAGGCGGCGTTCCAGCAGTGCCCCGGCTCGCGCCGCCCCGACGCCCAGGGCGGCGCGGCCCTGGGCGCCGGCGGCGCCGCCCTCCCCGGCGGCCCTGGCTCCCCGGGCGGCGGGAAGGGCCGGGCCGGAGAGCTGGTGCAGGGACTCGATGAGGCGGGTGAGGCGGTTGGCGTAGGCGTGCTCGCGGGCGAGCAGGCCGGAGAGCCAGGTCAGTTCCGTGCGGAGCTGATCGGCCCAGAGCGGGTCGAGCGCGGCCCGGAAGGTGTGCAGGGTGCCGCTGATCCGGCGGGCCGAGCGGCGCAGTGCGCGGGTGGCCGCCGCGGCGTCCTGGCCGCCGGCGTCCGCGGGGGCGCTGTGCTCGTGGTGCAGGCGCAGGCTGCGCAGGAAGGCCGCGGCCTGCGCCCGGAGGTAGGGCGCGAGGGCCGTCTCCGTGGTCGGGTCCCCGGCGGAGCGGGACGCGGCGACGGCGTCCGGGGGGCGTGCCGCGCCCGTGACGTCGGCGGGACGCCGCGTCCCCGTGCCGGTGGCCTCGGCGGGCGGCGCGTCCCCGGTGGTGCCGGGGGCCGTGTCCGTCGTCGGCCGGGTCGTCGTCTGCTGGTCAGGGCGTCGCACGCCTGCGCCTCCGGGCGTCGATGAGCATTTCCTGGACGTGCCGCAGCGGCTGGCCGTCCGCGTCCGTGGCGTGCCGGGTCCAGTTCCCGTCGGGGCCCAGATGCCAGGAGGCGGTGGTGTCGGCCATACCGGTCTCCAGGAGTCGGCTGAGCGCGGCGCGGTGGGCGGGGTCGGTGACCCGGACCAGGGCTTCGATCCGGCGGTCGAGGTTGCGGTGCATCATGTCGGCGCTGCCGAACCACACCTCGGGCTCGCCGCCGTTGCCGAAGGAGAAGACCCGGGAGTGTTCGAGGAAGCGGCCGAGTATGGAGCGGACCCGGATGTTCTCGGAGAGGCCGGCGACGCCGGGGCGGATCGCGCAGATCCCGCGCACCCAGATGTCGACGGGCACGCCCGCCTGGGCCGCCCGGTAGCAGGCGTCGATGATCGCTTCGTCGACCATCGAGTTGACCTTGATCCGCACGTAGGCGGGGCGGCCCGCGCGGTGGTGGGCGGCCTCCTTGTTGATCCGGGCGATCAGCCCGTCGCGCAGGGACTTCGGGGCGACCAGGAGGCGGCGGTAGGTCTCGCGGCGGGAGTAGCCGGAGAGCCGGTTGAACAGGTCGGAGAGGTCCGCGCCGACCTGGGGGTCCGCCGTCAGCAGCCCGAGGTCCTCGTAGAGCCGGGCCGTCTTGGGGTGGTAGTTGCCGGTCCCGACGTGGGAGTAGCGGCGCAGCGTGTCGCCCTCCTGGCGCACGACCAGCGAGAGCTTGCAGTGGGTCTTCAGCCCGACGAGTCCGTACACGACGTGGCAGCCGGACTCCTCCAGCTTGCGCGCCCACTTGATGTTGGCCTGTTCGTCGAAGCGGGCCTTGATCTCGACGAGGACGAGGACCTGCTTGCCGGACTCGGCGGCGTCGATGAGGGCGTCCACTATCGGGGAGTCGCCGGAGGTGCGGTACAGGGTCTGCTTGATGGCCAGCACGTCCGGGTCGCCCGCCGCCTGTTCCAGGAACGCCTGGACGGAGGTGGAGAACGAGTCGTACGGGTGGTGGAGCAGAACGTCCCGTTCGCGCAGGGCGGCGAAGATGTCGGGCGCGGAGGCGGACTCCACCTCGGCCAGGTCCCGGTGGGTGCCCGCGATGAACTTGGGGAACTTCAGCTCCGGCCGGTCCAGCGAGGCGATGGCGGACAGGCCGGTCAGGTCGAGCGGCCCGGGCAGCGGGTAGACCTCCGCGTCGGACACCTTCAGCTCGCGGACCAGCAGGTCCAGGACGTACGGGTCGATGGACTCCTCGACCTCCAGGCGGACCGGCGGGCCGAAGCGCCGCCGCATCAGCTCCTTCTCCAGAGCCTGGAGGAGGTTCTCCGTGTCGTCCTCCTCGACCTCCAGGTCCTCGTTCCTGGTGACCCGGAACATGTGGTGCGCCAGCACCTCCATCCCCGGGAACAGCTCCTCCAGGTGGGCCGCGATGACGTCCTCGATGGGCACGTACCGCTGGGGCGAAGCCTCCAGGAAGCGGGTCAGCAGCGGCGGGACCTTGACCCGTGCGAAGTGGCGGTGGCCGCTGACCGGGTTGCGGACGACGACCGCGAGGTTGAGGGAGAGCCCGGAGATGTACGGGAAGGGGTGCGCGGGGTCGACGGCCAGCGGGGTCAGGACCGGGAAGACGCGCTGCCGGAAGAAGGTGAACAGGCGGGCCTGCTCCTTCTCGGTCAGGTCCGGCCAGCGGATCAGCTGGATGCCCTCGTCGGACAGGTCCGGGGCGATGTCCTGCTGGTAGCAGGCGGCGTGCCGGGCCATGAGTTCGCGCGAGCGGGTCCAGATGAGGTCCAGGACCTCGCGGGGCTGGAGGCCGGAGGCGGAGCGGGTGGCGACGCCGGTGGCGATGCGGCGCTTGAGCCCGGCCACCCGGACCATGAAGAACTCGTCCAGGTTCGAGGCGAAGATGGCGAGGAAGTTAGCCCGTTCGAGGATGGGCGTGGCCGGATCCTCGGCGAGTTCCAGGACCCGCTCGTTGAACGCGAGCCAGCTGCGCTCGCGGTCCAGGAAGCGTCCCTGGGGCAGCTCGTCGCCGTCCCGGTCGGGCTCGTAGGCGTCCGCGTCGGAGTCGAGGTCGGGATCCAGATCGGCCGCGGTGGAGAAGCCGACCCCGTTGGAGGCGTGGGTGGCGTGCGGCCGGTGCGCGGCGAGTGCGCCGACGGACGGCTGGGCGGCGGGCTGGACCGGGACCTCGGAGCTGGGCTGCTGGCTCATGGGCCCATTGTTCCGCGTGGAGGGCTCCGCGGGCGCGTCGGAGCCGGGAAAGATCGCGGAAGGCCCGGGAAACCCCGGGTCACGACGGGGGGAGCCGGCGGGGGAGCCTGTGGAGGCTTTTCCCCGGGCTCTCCCGTTGCGGCGGGGGGCGGGCACAGCTGGCTGCATCCCGTGAGGGTCGCAAGGGCGTCTGAATGGCCGGTAACGGCGACATGACGTACAGGAAGCGGTGTGCCTGCGGGTGGGGCTCACGGTCACTGTACGTGTCCGTCGCGGCGGGCCGCCCCCGGGGCGGGGCGTGGCCGTTCGCGGTCCGGGCCCACCCCGCGCGGGGCCCGGACGGCGGCTTCGTACCGGAGGCGTCCGCTCAGCCGTACAGGCGGCGCGGGGCCCGGACGGCGGCGAACACGGCGAGGGCCGGCAGGATGCCGGTCTCGACGAGCTGGAGGGGCCAGTAGTGGGAGGCGGGGTGGTACTCGGTGAACTGCCGGGTCACCCCGAGTCCGGTCAGGCACGCGTGGGGTTCGGTGAAGCCCCTGCCGAAGGGGCGGCGTCAAGTGACGCCGCCCCACGTCCGGCCGACGGTGGGTCAGGACTCCGTACGGTGCCTCGGGACCCCGTGCGGTGGGTCAGGACTCCGTGCGGTACATCAGGTCCACCTCGTGCGTGCTGAAGCCCATCCGCTCGTACACGTTCACGGCCGCCGTGTTGTCCGCGTCCACGTAGAGCATCGCGGTGGGCAGCGCCTCGGCGGCCAGGTGGTGCAGGCCGATCGAGGTCAGCGCCTTGCCGAGACCGCCGCCCTGGGTCTCGGGCAGCACGCCGACGACGTACACCTCGCCGATCCCTTCCTCGGCGTGCACCTTCGTCCAGTGGAAGCCGACGATCTCCCCGTCCCGCTCGGCCAGGAAGAAGCCCTTCGGGTCGAACCAGGGCTCCGCCTTGCGGTCGTCCAGGTCCTGCTGGGTCAGCGACCCCTGCTCGGGGTGGTGGGCGAACGCGGCGCGGTTCACCGCGAGCCAGGCGGCGTCGTCCCGGCCCGGCTCGAAGGTCCGTACGGTGACGCCTTCGGGCAGCACCGGCTCCGCGAGGTCGAGCGGCACCAGGCTCCGCCGGAGCTGGCGCAGCTCGCGGAAGAGGGAGAGGCCGAGAACCTGCGCCAGGTGGCGGGCGGCGGAGCTGCCGCCGTGCGCCCAGACCCGCAGCCGCTTGCCGGTCGCGGCGAGGAGGGCCGCCCCCAGGGCCCGGCCGTGCCCGCTGCCACGCCGGTCGGGGTGGACGACCAGTTCGGCGGCCGGGGCCTCGACCGGGTCGGTGTCCTCCAGCTGGGCGTACCCGGCGAGGGCGCCGTCGACGGTGAGCAGGAAGTGCCGTACGCCGTCACGGTGTCCGCCCCGGATCCGGAGCCGGCCCTGCTCGGAGACCGCCTGCCGGCCGTCGAACCGGGCCGCCTCGGCGAGCAGGGCGAGGACGGTGTCGGCCTGCGCGGAGTCGAGTGCGTCGAGGGTCTGTACCTCGCGTCCGGGAGCGGGGAAGGGTGCGTCAGTCGTCATGCATCCGAGCGTACGGCGAGCTGTGCGCCCAGCGGTGCGCGTGGCGCGGGCTCCGGGGGGAGCGCGGGCCCGGAAGAGACGGGTGCGGGGCGGCCGGGGGTACGCGCCTCGGGCGGAGGCGCGGCCCCGGCGCCCGACGGAGGGGAACCCGACGCCCGGTTCGGTCGGGAACCGGGCGTCGTCGTCGATGAACGCGTCCTCCGGCTCACGCTCGGCGGGCCGGCCCGTCAGCTCGGGGCAGTCCAGGCGGTAGGGGGCCTTGAGGGTCTGCCGCACGGCGTCGGACTTCCCGGGCGGGCTGAGGTCGAAGCTGTTCGCGGCGGCGCCTTCGGCGAGGTGCGGCTGCCGGTGGATCACCGACTCCAGGTGGGTCCGCGACCAGCCGTGGTGGACGCGCGCCGGGCGTGGAAGCCCCGCTCGAAGGGGGTGGCTCACTTGCTCATGAGGAGGACGGCACGCCCCCGGGGCAATACGGGTGATGTGAACCCTTGTGTGGCAGTGCTGACGCGCCATTTGGCCGGATGGCAACCACTCCGTAACCCCGGACACCTGTTGCGCTACGCGCGTTGACTCTAGGCTGCGGCTCGCAGGATTCCAGACGTGACCCCTGCGACACCACTGACACCACTGACACACAAGGGGACCGATGTCAGCGACTCCGCAGAAGAACCGTGCGACACGGCGGGCGCTCGCCGCCGCGGCCGGCCTGGTCACCGTGGGCGCGCTCGTCGCCGCGATGCCGGCCGGCGCCCACGACCGGGGCAACGGGAACGGGAACGGACACGGGAACGGCCACAAGTCCCGCACGGTCGATGTGCAGTTGCTGTCGTTCAACGACCTGCACGGCAACCTGGAGCCGCCGGCCGGTTCCGCAGGCACGGTCAAGAAGACCCACGCGGACGGCACGGTCGAGTCGATCCCGGCCGGTGGCGTCGAGTACCTGGCGACCTCGCTGCGCACCGCGCGCAAGGGCAACCCGTACTCCGTCACGGCGGCCGGCGGCGACATGGTCGGCGCGAGCCCGCTGCTGTCGGGCCTCTTCCACGACGAGCCGACGATCGAGGCGCTGAACGGCCTCGACCTGGACGTCACGGCGGTCGGCAACCACGAGTTCGACGAGGGCGCGAGCGAGCTGGCACGCCTCCAGAACGGCGGCTGCCACCCGGTCGAGGGCTGCTACGAGGAGGGCAAGGAGTTCGGCGGGGCCGACTTCCCCTACCTCGCGGCGAACGTGACGGAGGAGAAGACCGGCAAGCCGCTGCTGAAGCCGTACACCGTCTGGAAGAAGAAGGGCGTCAAGATCGGCTTCATCGGCGTGACGCTGGAGGGCACCCCGGACATCGTCACCGCGAACGGCGTCAAGGGCCTCCGGTTCCACGACGAGGTCGAGACGATCAACAAGTACGCCCGCGAGCTGGACCGCAAGGGCGTCAAGTCCATCGTCGCGCTGATCCACGAGGGCGGGGCCCCGGCCTCCAGCTCGTACGACTACGACTGCGACAGCCCCGGCGCCGGCGACGGCATCTCCGGCCCGATCGTCGACATCGCCAAGGGCATCACGCCGAAGGTGGACGCCCTGGTCACGGGCCACACCCACCAGGCGTACGTGTGCACCGTCCCGGACCCGTCGGGCAAGCCGCGCATGGTCACCTCGGCCTCCTCGTTCGGCAAGCTGTACACGGACACCACGCTCACCTACGACCGCCGCACCAAGGACATCGTCCGTACGTCGGTGAAGTCCGCTAACCACGTCGTCACCCGGGACCAGCCCAGGGCCGCCGACATGACGCGCCTGATCGACCGCTGGAACAAGCTCGCCGCCCCGGTCGCGAGCAGGCCGCAGGGCTGGATCAGCGCCGACATCAACGGCCGGGGCTCCACGGCCCCCGAGAAGCCGCTCGGCAACGTCATCGCCGACGCCCAGCTCGAAGGGCTCGCCCCGGCCGACAAGGGCGGCGCGGAAGTCGCGTTCATGAACCCGGGCGGCATCCGCGCCGACCTGGTGCACAAGGCGTCCGGCGGTGAGGGCGACGGGGTCGTCACCTACGGCGAGGCGTTCACCGTGCAGCCGTTCACCAACATGATGAACGTCGTCGACCTGACCGGCGCGCAGCTGGTCACCGCTCTCCAGCAGCAGGTCAGCGGCAGCAACGAGGCCGCCCCGAAGATCCTCCAGGTCTCCAGGGGCCTCACCTACACCCTCGACCTGACGAAGACCGGCGCGGACCGCGTCGTCGCCGGCACCATCAGGCTGAACGGCGAGCCGATCGACCCGGCGCGCACCTACCGCGTCGCGATGAACGAGTTCCTCGCGGGCGGTGGCGACGGTTTCGCGGCCCTCGGCGAGGGCACGAACAAGCTGGTCGGCGCGTCCGACCTGGACCTGTTCAACGCCTACCTGGCGGCCCACTCCACGGCCACCGCCCCGCTGGCCCCGCCGGCGACGGACCGGATCACGGTCATCCAGTAACCCACCGGGGGAGGAAGGGGGCGGCGGGCCTGCGGGCCCGCCGCCCCTTCGCGTCGCCGCGGCCCTCGCGGCGGTCGTGCTCGTGGGTGCGGGCGCGGAGGGGTCCTGGCGGCGGGCGGTGGCGGGTGGCGGCGGGCGGCCTTGACGCCCCCCTCGGTCCCCGTCACCCGTGCGGCCGGCGTACGCCCTCCCGGGCGTACCCCCGGTCGCACATGTCCTCGGGCCGCCGGCCCCGTTCGTGGCGGCTCGCGGCACGTCAGGGCCTGAACAGCGAGGTCAGGGCGGTCACCCGGCCCGCGTCGTCGACGACCAGGTCGTACCCGACGCCGTCGGAGAACCTGGGGTCGAGCCGGTTGACGAGGGCGACCAGCTGGGTGGGGGAGTACGGGAGGAGTGTTCCGCGGCTCGTGCCGGCGACCTCGTCGCGAACCGGGGCCGCCAGCAGCACCTTGCTGTCCTCGGCCATGGGCACCGTCGTGAAGGCACCCGTGCCCGGGATGATCTCCCAGGTGTCGAACCGGGTGTTGATCTTCTTCTGGGCGGTTCGCACGGACAGGTGGACGCGACCGTCGCTGATCCACGCCCTGCTGATGTTCACGAACGGCTCGGAACCGGCGAAGGGAGCCGTGCCGGCCGCCGTTGAGGCGCCCTGGGAGTCCGCAGGGGAGGCCGGCGCGACTGGGGCGACGGACTTCCTGTCGGTGTCGGTGTCGGTGTCGGTGTGGGCGTTGGCGTCGGCGTTCGCGGCGGCGTTTGCGTCGTCGTCGGAGTCCGTGTCCGTCCGGAAGCCCGTCTTGTCGGCTCGGGCGAGCGGATCGGTCTGCTTGCCGTCGGTGGCGGCAGGAGTGGCCTTGTCGCCGTCGTCGGACCCGGAGTCGCCCGGCGCTTCGTCGGTCGCGGCGGACGAAGCGGTCCGGGCGCCCGCGGAGGCGGCCGTGCGGTCCGCGGGCGGCTGGCCGCAGCCGGTCAGGACGAGGGTGCCGAGAGCGATAGCGGTGAGCCAGCCTTTGGCGGAGTGACGGCGGAAAGCATTCATTCTCAACTGCTCCTCTTGGGCGGTGTGTTTGGGTTACACACTCTCTACGCCCCGCACCGCACCCCGGGTTGCACCCGTCTCGAACTATTTCTATTTCGGCTTCGAGAGGTGTGCCGCCCCGGAACGAGAAAGATCCCGACCGATCACGAAGACCGGCGGGATATCGACGACCGCCCCCCGGTCCAGTGTTCCGGAGGGTGGTCGTCGCCCTGTTCTGTGGAGCGTGTTCTGCCAGGTGGGCGGGTTAATCCACGGTCAGCCAGTGCGCCTCGCGAAGCGACTGGACGCGGCCCTCGGCGTCATAGTCGACGGCGAAAACCCATTTCGGCCCGGCGCTCAGCCGGTCCACCAATTCTCCTGCCCGCATGTCCCCTGCTTCTCCGCCGGCCAGGTGTTTGACCTCGACCGGAGTTTCCGGTTTCAGGGTCAGTCGGTGCACCGCTCCGGTGCGTGTGACGATTCCCTTTTCCGTACGAATCTGTGCCACGGTGACCCGGACCGTATTCCCCTTCACTGTCGCGGCGTGGTAAACGAATCCGAGTTCGCTGGCGTACTCCTCTCCCGGCGCGGGCGCCGGGGCCACGAACGGTGAGGCGCTGACCGCTGCCGTGGGCGTCGCGGCGGACGGTGCCGTCTGCGGCCCCGGCCGCACCGCTGACAGGACCCCCAGGGCCAGAGCCGCCGCCGTCACCACGCCGCCCGTGGCCCGAGCGGCCTGCTTGCGCCGCCGGCGGCGGTCGCCGCGCGCCCGGACCTCCCGGGCGGTGGGCGTCGCGGCGTACCGCCGGCCCGAGGCGGCGAGGTCGGCGAGCCGGCCCTCCAGGCCGGTCGCGTCGTCCATGTCCCACCTCCGCTGCGGTCCTCGGCGGGAACCCGTACGTCCTGCCTGCTGCGCGTGCGCCGTACCCGCCTCGTGTCCGGTGCGCGCCGTTCGTCCGCGCGCCGGGCTCACGGCCGGTACAGCGACTGCAACTTGACGACCCGGCCCTCTCCGTCGAAGCTCAGGTCGAATCCGGCGCTTCGGCGGGTCCGGGGCTCCAGCCGCGTCAGCAGGGTGACGAACTCGGCCTGCGGCGTCGGCACCGGTTCACTGCCCCGGACCCCGGCGGCGTCCTCGCCGCGCACCGGCACGGTCAGCAGGACCCGTGCGTCCTTCGCCAGGGTCACCGTGGAGCGGGCGCCCGTGCCGGGGATGATCTCCCAGGTGTCGAACTGGGTGTTCACCTTCTTCTCGGCGAGCCGCACCGACAGCTTCGTCAGCCCGCCCTCGGCCCAGGCCCTGTCGATCGTCACGAACTGCTTGGTACCGGCGAAGGGGACCCTGTCGGCCGGTGCGGTGGTCGACGCCTCTACGGGGGAGGGGGCCGCGGCACGGCCCTCGGCCGTCCCGCCGCAGCCGGTCAGGACGAGAGTGCCGAGGGCGAGGGCGGTGAGCAGGCGCAACGTGGCCTGGCGGCATGAGGCGGTCATGGTCGACGTGCTCCTGGAGGCCGGCGCGGACGGGTTACACGGTCTCTACGCCCCACACCGCCCACCGGGTTGCATCCGGCCGGAACATTTCCCGGCCCGTCCCGGACGGCGACCGGAGCAGGACCGACGTCACTTGACGGTCAGCCAGTGAGCTTCCCGCAAGGACCGGACCCGGCCCTCGGCGTCGTAGTCGAGGGCGAACACCCATCGCGGCCCGGCCCGCAGCCGGCCCGCGACATCCTCCAGCCGCACGTCTCCGGGCGTGCCCCCGGTCAGATGCTCCACCTCGACCGGGGTCGTCGCCGGCAGGGTCAGCTCGTGCACCACCCCGGTGGGCACGGCCGTCCCCGCCTCATCGCGCAGCTGCTGGACGGTGACGCGGACTGTGCCGCCGTCCAGCACGGCCGCGTCGTACACGTAGCCGAACTCGCTGGCGTACTCCTCACCCGGTGCGGGTGTCGGGGCCACGAACAGGGAAGCGCTCGCGGACGGGTTCGGATCCGCCGCGGTCGGAGCCTGCTCCGGCCCGGGGCGGAGCAACGTCAGGCCGCCCACGACCACAGCGGCGGCCAGCAGCACACCGCCCGACGCGCGAGCCGCCCGCTTGCGCCGCCGACGGCGGTCGCCTCGCGCCCGGATCTGCTCGGCCGCCATCGGCACTGCGCCCAGCCGGCCCCCGGTGGCGAGGTCGGCGAGCCGCTCGTCCAAGCCGGTCTCTTCACCCACGCTCCACCTCCGAAACCCGGCCCGCCCGCGGATCCAGCTCAGTATCGGCCAGAATCTTCGCCAGCGCAGCCCGCCCCCGGCTCAGCTGCGCCTTGACCGTGCCGACAGGGGAACTGGTCTCCTCGGCGACCTGCTTCACTTCCAGATCGCACAGGTGGTGGAGCACGATGACCCGCCGCTGCGCCGCGGGTATCTGCTTCAACGCCGCCACCAGCAGCACATGGTGGTCGTCCGGCGGCGGCACGTTCGGCGGCGGCCCCTGCCGCTTCGCGAAGGTGAGGGAGGTGCGCACCCGCCGCCACCGGCTGACGGCCAGCCGGTAGGCCACCGTACGCACCCACGCCTCGGGCGCACCGTCCTTGTCCAGGGCGGTCCGGCGCTCCCAGGCCCGTACGAAGGCTTCCTGGACCACGTCCTGCGCCTCGGCGCGGTCACCGATCATGGCGTAGAGCTGGCCGATGAGCCGGCCCACGCTTCCGGCGTAAAAGGCGTCGAACGCCTGCTCGTCCATCCCCACCTGGTCTTTGGAGGCCGCACACGTATTCAGTCGTGCGAACACTGCCACCCGGCGCTCAGGTGACGCAAGGAATGTGGGGAAGGACGTGCAGATCAGACGTGGCGCGGCCGGGAGCCGGTGGAAGCCCGCGCCGCCGATCGCCCGGTGGCCGGCGCGGCGACGGACCAATCGCGGGGGCATAGGGGCACGGAAGGGAGGCGCCCGGACTTCTGGGGGAGCGAGAGCTACTTCAGGGCCTCCTGCGTCGGGACCACCACCCCGTACAGGTCCTGGACCGTGGCCAGCGCCGAGGCGTGCAGCTGCTGTGCGGGGATGCCGTCCGGGTCGCCGGCCAGCGGCAGGGGCCGGGTCGCGCAGGCGTCGGCGACCACCGTGGGGCGGTTGCCGCGCAGGAAGGCGCCCTGGGCCGTGAAGGCCACGCACATGTGGGTCATCCAGCCGGCGATGACGACGTCCTGGCCCTGCGGGATGTGGTCGCCCAGGTCGGTGCCGTGGAACGAGTCGGGCGCGTGCTTGACGACGACCGCCTCGCCTGCGGCCGGGGTGAGGTCCGGGTGGATGCCCCCGATGTCGGCTCGGATGTCGTACGGGGTTCCCTCGCCGCCGTCGTTGATGACGTGCACGACCTTCGTGCCGGCCCGGCGGGCCCGGGCCAGCAGCTGCGCGGCGGCGTCGAGCGAGTCCCGCCAGCCGTCGAGTTCCATGACGCCGCGGGTGTAGGTGTTCTGGTAGTCGACGAGGATCAGCGTCGAACCGGACAGTGTGGCCGGGGTCTCGTCGAAGCCGTTGAGTTCGCGCAGGGTGGTTCGGGACATGGGTGTACCGCCTCGGAGAGTCGTACGTCGGGGAGGGGATGCGCTCGGGTGCCGAGCCGTTCCCGACGCTAGGGCCGGAGCGATGATGTCCGCAATGACGTCTAACATGCAGATACCGACATGCGTGGGCTGTCGGAGTGAGGAGGCCGGGCGTGGACACCGTGGGGCGACTCGTCGTCATCGTCCTCTTCGAGGGCGTCGACCTGCTCGACGTCACCGGGCCGCCGGAGGTGTTCTCGCTCGCCCGGCGCGAGGCGGACGACGCGGTGGGTTACGAGGTCGTCCTGGCCGCCGCGTCCCTGGAGCCCGTCACCACCGGCGCCGGTGTCCGCATCCTCCCGGACACCACCTTCGGGGAGGCGGCCCGGCGGAGCATCGACACCCTCATCGTGCCCGGGGCCGTGGAGGTCGGCCGTGAGCGGCGGGTGCACGCCCTCGTCGACCCGGAGGTGGTGGAGCGGGTGCGGGAGCTGGCCGCGCGGAGCCGGCGGGTCACCTCCGTCTGCGTGGGGGCGCATGTGCTGGCCGCCGCCGGTCTGCTCGACGGCAAGCGCGCCACCACGCACTGGTCGACCGCGCGGCAGCTCGCCGCCGAACACCCCGAGGTCGAGGTCGACGCCGATCCGATCTTCATCCGTGAGGGCGACGTCTGGACCGGCGCCGGAATCAGTGCCTGCCTCGACCTGTCCCTGGCGCTGGTCGCCGACGACCTGGGCGAGGCCGTCGCCCTGCGCGTCGCCCGCCAGCTCGTGATGTACCTGAAGCGGCAGAGCGGCCAGAGCCAGTTCAGCGTTCCGCTGGAGCAGATCTCAGCGACCCGGCGCATCGAGGACCTCCGCCACCACATCCTGCGCAACATCGGCCGCCGGCTCACGGTCGTCGACCTCGCGGCGTACGCGCACGTCAGCGACCGCCACCTCACCCGGATCTTCAAGACCGAGCTGAACACGACCCCGCACGCCTACATCGAGTCCGTGCGGGTGGAGAAGGCGCGCAACGAACTGGAGTCGTCCGACGCCACCCTCGAACGCATCGCGTCCGTCAGCGGGTTCGGCACGGTGGACACCCTGGTCCGGGCGTTCCGGCGGAGGCTGAACACGACGCCGACGGAGTACCGGCGCAGGTTCCGTTCCTCGCACGCGGTCTGAGGGCCGCGGACCGGGGCCGGCGGGCGCCGTCCGGCACACCGGTGGGGCCCAAAGCGGCTCGGCCGGGCGGGGACGCGGCCGGAGGCCGGGGCAGTGGGCCCCGGCCTCCGGCCTTCGGCGGGTCAGCCCTCGATCTTGTACAGGACGAACTGCTCCCACGAGCCGGTGACTTCCATGGACCGGGCCCGCAGCGCGTACTGGAGGGAGCCCGTGTAGCTGTTCTCCATCGCGACGAAGCGGCCGTTCAGCGCGGACTGGAGCGCCCAGCGGTCCAGGTCCTCGTTGTGGTACAGCGTGAAACGCTCCCAGGTTCCCGTTCCGGTGGAACGGGCGCGCAGGATGTTCTGCGTGTTGCCGGAGTAGTTACCCTCGACCGCCACGTAGCGATTGTTCGCCAGGGACTTCAGCGCGAATGTCTGGGTGTCCTCGTGCCATTCGAAGGCGAAGCCCTCCCAGGCGCCGGTGACCTCGGCGGAACGCGCACGCAGTACTCCGGTGTTGGGCGCCGCGTAGTTCCTCTCGGTGGCCGTGAACTTTCCGTTGCGGACCGACTGGAGGGCCATCGTCTCGGACTCCGCCGCCACGGCGGAGGTGCCGGCGGCGGGGAGGCTGCGGCCGGTGGCGGACAGGGAGGGGATGCTCTCGCCGTTCCCGGTGATCCGCGCCAGATCGTCCCCGTGCACCGTCTCCCATCCCTCGGACATGGCGGCCGGCCCGTCGTTCCGCGGGGCGGCCGCGGCCGTGGGGGCGGCCAGTGCGGAGGCGGTCAGCAGGGCGCTCAGGGAAAGCAGGGCGGAGGTCATGCGTATGCGTCGCACAAGTCTTCCTCGTATTTCGTCTCAAGGATTCCGCGATGGAGGGAAGGATGAACTCCGGCTTCCCGTGCGGCTGCCGGAAATCGTCGGTTCCTCGGGGCGGTGCCGGCCGAATTGTTCGGCCAAGTGGCCACAGGATATGGCTTCTTCGTGATCTCCGGCAGCCTTTTTATGCGGCTTTGGTAATTCCGGCGAGCGACACGGTGAATATGTCGTTCCGCTGCTTTCCGTTAACCTCGGCACCTCTCGGAGGCGGGCGTGCGGGCCCTCTTTCCTGTCTGACGTGTCCCCGACACAATCTAGGTCAGCCCCCCGGCCCCTTGGAGGCAGTCCCCATGTCCACCCCCGCGTTCACGTCCGAGTCCCCCGCCCGGCGCACCCGAAGAGGCTTCCTGGCCGGCGCGCTGGCCGTCTCCGCCGCCGCGGTCGTCGGTGCCGCGCCCGCCGTGGCCGCCACGCGGGAGGCGCCCCGGGTGGTCAGGGGGACGCGGGACTGGATGGCCGCCCTGCCCGACGGCATCGCCCTCCGGCAGCTCACCGTCCCGGGCACGCACGACTCGGGGGCCCGGTTCGGCGGCCCCTGGTCCGAGTGCCAGAACACCACGATCACGCAGCAGTTGGAGAGCGGCATCCGCTTCCTCGACGTACGCTGCCGGATCACCGGGGACGCGTTCGCGATCCATCACGGGGCGTCGTTCCAGAACCTGATGTTCGGCGACGTCCTCATCGCCTGCCGGGACTTCCTGGCCGCGCGGCCGACCGAGACCGTGCTGATGCGGGTCAAGCAGGAGTACTCCGAGGAGAGTGACGCCGCGTTCCGGCGGATCTTCGACCGCTACCTCGACGCGAAGGGCTGGCGGCCCCTGTTCCGCCTCGACCCCGCCCTGCCCGACCTCGGCGGAGCCCGGGGCAAGGTGGTGCTGCTCGCGGACAACGGCGGGCTGCCCGGCGTGCGCTACGGCGACCCGGCCCTCTTCGACATCCAGGACGACTACATGGCGGAGCCGTTCGGCAAGTACCCGAAGATCGAGGCCCAGTTCCGCAAGGCGGCACAGCGGCCGGGCAAGTTCTACATGAACTACGTCTCCACGGCCGCCCTGATGCCGCCCCGCTGGAACGCCGACCGGCTCAACCCGCAGGTGCACTCCTTCCTCGACCGCGCCGAGACGGCCGGATGGACGGGCCTGGGCATCGTCCCGCTGGACTACCCGAACCAGCGGTCCGGCCTGGTCGAGTCGCTGATCCGGCACAACCCGACGGGGTGAGGGGCGTCCGCCGCCGCCTCACAGCCCCGGCGGCGGCGTCGGCGCCCCCGGCAGGGTGAGGGCCGCCACGGTGCCGGGGCCGTCCGGGGCGGGGCGCAGGGCGATCGTGCCGCCCGCCTGGTGCACCGTACGGGTCACGATGGACAGACCCAGGCCCGAGCCGGGGAGCTGGCGGGCGGTCGGGGAGCGCCAGAAGCGTTCGAAGACGTGCGGGAGCTCCTCGGCGGGGATGCCGGGGCCCCGGTCCCTCACCGTCAGCTCGCCCCGGTGCAGCCGCACGTCGATCGTGCCGCCCGGCGGGCTGAACTTCACCGCGTTGTCCAGGACGTTGACGATCGCCCGCTCCAGGGCGGCCGGTTCCGCCCGTACGTACCAGGGGGCCAGGTCGTCCGTGATCGTCAGCTCGGGGCCCCGCAGGCGGGCGCGGCGCAGGGCGGTACGGGTGATCTCGTGCAGGGCCACCACCTGGAGCGGACCGGGCTCGGCCGCGTCGGGGCGGGCCAGTTCCTGGAGGTCGCCGATCAGCGCGGCCAGCTCCGTCATCTGGGCCTTCACCGAGGCCATCAGCGCCCTGCGGTCGTCCGGCGGGATCTTCCGCCCCGTCTCGTCGCTGCGGGCCAGCAGCTCCACGTTCGTCCTCAGCGAGGTCAGCGGGGTGCGCAGCTCGTGGCCCGCGTCCGCGATCAGCTGGGCCTGGCGGTCGCGGGAGGAGGCGAGCTGGGCCGTCATCGAGTTGAACGAGCTGGACAGCCGGGCGATCTCGTCCTCGCCGTCCACCGGGATGCGTACGGTCAGGTCCTCGGTACGGGCCACGTGCTCGACGGCCTCGGCCAGTTCGTCGACCGGCCGCAGACCGGCGCGGGCGATCCACAGCCCGGCCGCGCCCGCGCCGAGGACGCCGATGCCGGAGACGACGAGCAGCACCCAGGCCAGCTGGTTCAGCGGATCGGTGACCTGCTTCATGGGGACGGCCACGGAGACCGCGAGGCCGGGGCGGTCCGGACCGGCGGGCGAGGTGTGGACCCGCATCCGCGTGCCGTCCTCGGCCGTGGTCGTGTGCGTCGTGTCCTCGCGCAGCCCGCCGGCGACAGCCCGGTCCGTGGCGTCGATCGGGATGGCGGACTTGCCGGGCACCGTGCACGGCTGCTGCCCCACGGCCGGCACCAGCTGGATCGTGTACGGCCCGACGATCTGGAAGTCGCCGGGCAGCCCGCTCGTGCAGGACGCCGTCAGCAGACGGATCGCGTTCTCGTTCGGCTTCACCTGGGACAGCGTCGTGTCGAGCTGCTCGGTCAGCCGGTCGCGCGTGGTGACCCAGCAGGCCACCGCCACCGCCGCGACCGCCACCGCGACCGCCGTGGCCACCAGGATCGCCAGCCGGGAGCGCAGCGGCAGCGCGCGGAAGCGGCGTACGAACCGGTTCGCGGCGGGTCCCGCCCCGCCCGCCGGGGGGCGCGCGGTGCTCACGCCTCCCCGCTCCCGCCCGTACGCAGCGCGTAGCCCACCCCGCGCACGGTGTGGACGAGGCGCGGCTCGCCGCCCGCCTCCGTCTTGCGGCGCAGGTACATCACGTACACGTCCAGGGAGTTGGAGCTCGGCTCGAAGTCGAAGCCCCAGACGGACTTGAGGATCTGTTCCCGGGTCAGCACCTGGCGGGGGTGGGACAGGAACATCTCCAGCAGTGTGAACTCGGTCCGGGTCAGCTCGACCCGCCGCTCGCCCCGGGTGACCTCGCGGGTGGCCAGGTCCATCCGCAGGTCGGCGAAGGAGAGCACGTCGTCGTCGGGGGCGTCCGTGCCGGCCGACGCGGCGTAGGAACTGCGGCGCAGCAGGGCCCGGATGCGGGCGAACAGCTCGTCCAGCTCGAAGGGCTTGACCAGGTAGTCGTCCGCCCCGGCGTCGAGGCCGGTGACCCGGTCCCCGACGGTGTCGCGGGCGGTGAGCATGAGGATCGGCGTGGTCGAGCCGGTGGCCCGGATGCGGCGGGCGGCGGTGAGGCCGTCCATCCTGGGCATCTGGATGTCCAGGACGATCAGGTCGGGTGCGTACTCCTCGGTCATCGCCAGGGCGTCGTACCCGTCGACCGCGACCTGTGTCCCGTACCCCTCGAAGGCGAGGCTGCGCCGCAGCGCCTCGCGCACGGCCGGCTCGTCGTCGACGATCAGGATGCGCTGGGGCTCGTCCTCGGCGGGGCTCATCGCTGCGTGTCCTCTTCTCGTTCCGGCCGGCGGGGGCGCTCCCAGCCTTGCACGGCGGGGGCGGCGCGCGGGATCAGGAACCGTCGCCCGCGCGCAGGGCGTCCAGGCCGGCCTTGAGGGTGTCCACCGGGATCGCGAAGCCGAGGCCCACGCTGCCCGCCGCGGAGCCGCTGCCCGCGGCCGAGGAACTGGGCGCGTACATCGCGGAGTTGATTCCGATGATCTCGCCGTCCATGTTGATCAGCGCACCGCCGGAGTTGCCGGGGTTGAGCGAGGCGTCCGTCTGGAGCGCCTTGTACGTGGTGGTCTCCTCGCCCGTGTCGCCGTTGAACTGCTGCCCCCCGAACTCGAACGGCCACTGGCCGTTGCCGCCGCCCTGCCCGCCCCGGCCCTGCCCGGAGCTGCCGGAGTCGTCCTTGGCGACTGTGACGTCCCGGTCGAGCGCGGAGACGATGCCGCTGGTGACGGTGCCGGTCAGGCCCTCCGGCGAGCCGATCGCCACGACCTGGTCGCCGACCTTGACCTGCGAGGAGTCGCCGAGCGTCGCGGTCTTCAGGCCGCTCGCGCCCTGGAGCTTGATGAGCGCGAGGTCCTTGTCCGGGTCGGTGCCCAGGACGTCGGCGGTGTAGGTCCGGCCGGTGGAGAGGGTGACCTGGATCTGCTGCGCGCCCGAGATGACGTGGTTGTTGGTGACGATCTCGCCGTCCTCGGTGATCACCACTCCCGACCCGGTGGACCTGCCCGCCGAGGAGGCCGCGCCGATCTCGACGATCGCGGGCGAGACCGCCTCCGCGACACCCGCGACGGTGCCCTTGCTGCTCTGCGAGACGGAAGTGCCGGTGACCGCGCCGCCCGAGCCGGTGGCTCCGGGGCCCGCGTCGTTCAGCTGCCCGACCAGGGTGGCGGTGCCCCCGCCGATCGCGCCCGCGGCGAGCGCCACCGCCGCGAGCAGCGCGACCGGCCGCTTCGCCCGGCGCTCACGCCGCCCGGACGGAGGCTCGGGGGCGTACTGCGGGGAGGGAGCGTACGGAGGCGGCGGCGGGAAGCCGCCGGTGGCACCGCCGTGCGCCGCAGCGGCCTCGTGGGCCGCGCCGCCGTACGTCGCGCCCTCGTGGGCCGCGCCGGTGTGGGCCGGGCCCTCGTGCGTCGTCGCGTCGTTGTACGCCCCGGCGTCCCGCACCGTGCCGGAGGAGGCGTGCGAGGGGTACGGGGGGTGCGGGGTCGTCGGGTTCTGGTCCGTCGGGTGCGCGCCGCTCGGGCGAAGGTTCTCCGTCATGTCCACCAGGCTGGTCAGTGAACATGAGAAGGGCCTGAGTACGTCCTGAGAAGCCCGGAAGAACCGCGTATGCCCGCTGTAAAGGCTTCACGGCGCGGGAGACTCCGACGGTCACGCCGCCGCGCGCGTGCCGACGGTCACGCCGACGGGTTCGGTTCCCCGCAGCCGCAGGAGCGCCGGACCACCAGGGCGGAGGGGAACTGCTTCAGCCGCTCCCGGCGCGATCCGGAGACCCGGAGCGCGTCGTCCAGCACCAGGTCCACCGCGGCCCGCGCCATCGCCGGGCGGTCGGAGTGGACCGTGGTCAGCGGCGGATCGGTGAGACCGGCTTCCTTGACGTCGTCGAAGCCCGCCACCGCCAGCTCGCCCGGCACGTCGATGCGCAGCTCACGGGCGGCCCGCAGCACGCCGAACGCCTGGTCGTCCGTGGCGCAGAAGATCGCCGGGGGCCGGTTTGGGCCCGCCAGCAGCCCGAGGGCGACCTGATAGGCGTCGTAGCGGTTGTACGGGGCCTGGAAGAGCCGGCCCTCCGTGGAGCGCCCCGACTCGTGCATGGCCCGGCGCCAGCCCTCGATGTGGTCGGCGACCGGGTCGCCGACCGACGGGGTCTCGTCGGTGCCGCCGAGGCAGGCCACGTACGCGTTGCCGTGTTCCAGCAGGTGCCGGGTGGCGAGCTGGGCGCCGCCCACGTCGTCGGTGACGACGGCGACGTCGTCGATGGCCTCGGGGCGCTCGTGCAGCAGGACGACCCGGGCGTCCCATGCCTCGATCTCGGCGGCGGCGCGTTCGCTGGGGCCCTGGCTGACCAGGATCAGACCGGAGACGCGCATGCCGAGGAAGGCCCGCAGATAGTGGACCTCGCGCTCGTCGCGGTAGTCGGAGTTGCCGACGAGCACCATCTTCCCGCGCTCGGCGGCGGCCTGTTCGACCGCGTGGGCCATCTCCGCGAAGAACGGCTGCCGGGCGTCCGGCACGATCATGCCTATGAGGTCCGTGCGCCGCGACGCCATGGCCTGGGCGACCCGGTCGGGCCGGTAGCCCAGCTCCTTGATCGCGGCGAGCACCCGCTCGCGCGTGGCCGGGGCGACCGGCCGGGGTCCGTTGTTGATGACGTAGCTGACGACCGCGGTCGACGTCCCCGCCAGTCTCGCCACATCGTCCCGCGTCACCTTGGCCACGCGCCGCAGTCTACGCGGATGGACCTACCTCTTGGCAGTCTCCACCGGGGCTTCTTCCGGCAGCCCGGCGGCCGGCGACTGCTCCGAACGGGCGACGGCTTCCGTTTCCTCCCGCCGGGGTTGCCGCTGCCGCTGCGCGGCGGCCCGGTCCTTCGCCTCCTCGGCCGCGCGCTCGACCTTCTCCGGGGTGACGAAGCGGTAGCCGACGTTGCGCACGGTGCCGATCAGAGACTCGTGCTCGGGGCCGAGCTTGGCGCGCAGGCGCCGTACGTGGACGTCGACCGTCCGCGTCCCGCCGAAGTAGTCGTAGCCCCAGACCTCCTGGAGGAGCTGGGCGCGGGTGAACACCCGGCCCGGATGCTGGGCGAGGTACTTCAGCAGTTCGAACTCCTTGAAGGTCAGGTCCAGCACCCGGCCCTTGAGTTTCGCGCTGTACGTCGCCTCGTCCACGGAGAGGTCGCCGTTGCGGATCTCCATCGGGGAGTCGTCGGAGGTGATCTGCCGGCGGCCGGTCGCCAGCCGCAGCCGGGCCTCGACCTCGGCCGGTCCCGCCGTGTCCAGCAGGACGTCGTCGACGCCCCAGTCGGCGGTGACGGCGGCGAGGCCGCCCTCGGTCACGACCAGTATCAGCGGACAGCCCGGCCCCGTGGACCGCAGCAGCTGACAGAGCGAACGGACCTGCGGAAGGTCCCGGCGCCCGTCGACGAGGATCACGTCGGCGCCCGGGGTGTCCACGAGGGCCGGGCCGGCGGCGGGGGCCACCCGCACGCTGTGGAGCAGGAGCCCGAGGGCGGGGAGCACCTCCGTCGACGGCTGGAGTGCGTTCGTCAGAAGCAGCAGTGAACTCATCGCCGCCCACCTGCCTGGTTCGGTCGATCGTGTTGCACGGTTCGCTCGCCCATTACGTCGGTCCTCCTCGTTCCCTGCGAGAGGGGCACTCCCGGGTCGGACCCGGGGGAGTATGCGGCACTGCTTCGTACGGCTGTACGGCGAGGGCGCCGCGATCACGCCGCGGCGTTCGTCGAACAGGTGGTGCGGTGCGGTCCCGCGCCCCGGGACCACTGAGCTTGTGGAAACGTCGCCGAAACAACGCCGGTAAAGCACAAAAGGACCCGGGGGCTGCTTTGCCCGGATCCTCTTCGCAGCAGAATAGCCCACATGAGTTCCGTGTCCGAGGGCCGATTCCCGGGTTCTTCTGTTCCCTTGCTCACTCCCCCCGCCCGCCGCGCCACCTTGCTGACCGATGACGGCGTCCCGGTCGAGGCGGTGTACGAACCGTGTACGGCGGGTTCCGGGGCGCCGGGTGACCACCTGCCCCAAGGCCCGGCGGCGACCCCCGCGATCGTCGTCGCGCACGGGTTCACGGGCTCGGCCGACCGCCCGGCCGTACGTCGCGCCGCGCGGGCGTTCGCCCAGCGTGCGGCCGTGATCACGTTCTCGTTCCGGGGCCACGGGCGGTCCGGCGGACGCTCCACGGTGGGCGACCGCGAGGTGCTGGACCTGGCCGCGGCGGTGGCCTGGGCGCGGGAGCTCGGGCACACCCGGGTCGTGACCGTCGGCTTCTCGATGGGCGGCTCCGTCGTGCTCCGGCACGGCGCTCTGTACGCGGCGGAACCGATGGCACGGGCTTCGGCCGTTCGCGTGCCGGAGCGCGAGGGGCGCACGCAGCGCACAGGGGCGCATTCGGACGCGGTGGTCTCCGTCAGCGCCCCCGCCCGCTGGTACTACCGGGGGACGGCCCCGATGCGCCGGCTGCACTGGGTGGTCACCCGCCCCTCGGGCCGGTTCGTCGGGCGCCACGGATTCCGGACCCGCATCGCCACGGAGGACTGGGACCCCGTCCCGCTCTCTCCCGTCGCCTCGGTTCCGCTCATCGCCCCGGCCCCGCTGCTCCTCGTGCACGGCGACCGGGACCCGTACTTCCCGCTGGACCACCCGAGGATGCTCGCGGAGGCGGCCGGGCCCGGCGGCGCGGAGCTGTGGCTGGAGCGGGGAATGGGCCACGCGGAGAACGCGGCGGACGACGGGCTCCTGGCCCGCATCGCCGACTGGGCGACGGCGCCGCCGCCCGCGTGACCCATCATGGAGAGCTGACGCACGAGGCGTCCGACGAACCGACCGAAGGAGTGGCGCCATGGCAGCGGGGACGATCCGCTACTGGGCTGCGGCCAAGGCCGCCGCGGGCACCGCGGAGGAACCGTACGCGGCGGCGACCCTCGCCGAGGCACTCGACGCGGCGCGGAGACGGCACCCCGGGGAGCTGACCCAGGTGCTCCGGCGATGCTCGTTCCTCATCGACGGCGACCCCGTCGGGGCCCGCGGGCATGAGACCGTACGCCTTGCCGAGGGCGGCACGGTCGAGGTGCTCCCGCCGTTCGCAGGAGGGTGAACCGCAGGCCATGAGCAGCGATCAGCAGTACCCGTATCCGTACGACCCCGAGCGGCAGCCCCCGGCGTCGCCGCACTGGCCCGACGGGACGGCCGGGCAGTCGTCCGCGTCCCAGGAGCCGGCCGACTCCGACCAGGGCGCGACGCAGACGTGGCAGGCGCCGACCTGGGACACGCAGTACCAGCCGGCGATCCGGCCCGGCGGGGACCCGTACCCGGCACAGGCGCAGGGGCGAAGCCAGGCGCCCGGGCAGGCGCACGGCCACCCGGGGCGGCCGCGGCAGCCGGACCCGTACGGGACGCCGCAGCCGGACCCGTACGGGCAGCGGCAGCCCGCCCCGTCCGGGACGCCGCAGCCGCACTCTCCGTACGGGCAGCACCAGCCGTACCAGGAACCCCAGCTCCAGTCGCAGCCGTACCAGGGGCCGCATGAGTTGCAGGAGCCCCAGCTCCAGTCGCAGTCGTACCAG
Source organism: Streptomyces sp. NPDC091649 (assembly GCF_044756785.1). NCBI lineage: Bacteria > Bacillati > Actinomycetota > Actinomycetes > Kitasatosporales > Streptomycetaceae > Streptomyces > Streptomyces sp. NPDC091649. The sequence goes on from NZ_JBIVTR010000020.1 coordinate 54,404, forward strand.
GGGCCGCAGGAGTTCCAGGAGCCCCAGCGGTACCAGGAGCCCCCGCAGCACCAGGCGCCGCGGGAGTTCCAGGGGCCCCAGCGCCAGTCGCAGCCGTACGAGGAGCCCGGGCAGTACCGGGAGCCCCAGCTCCAGGGCCGGCCGTCGTATCCGCACCAGCTGTCGTACGGGGCCTCGGCGGCCGGGTCCGCGCAGTCGCCGCCGCAGGGCGCGTCCGGCTCCCTCCCGCTGCCGCCCGAGGCCCCCCTCGCCTCCGTCGCACCGGACGTGTCCGCCTCCGCTCCCGAGCCCGTGGCCGCGCGGCCGGGGCCCGGGGACACGGGCTACAGCGCGCCCACGACGCTGGGCAACGCCCGCATCACCGACGCTCAGCGGGCCCGTGCGGAAGGCCGCTCGCCGGTCATCGCGCCGGGGATGCAGCCCGCGGCGCTCACCGCCGTACTCGGTCTGCTGCTCGCGGGGGGTGCGGCGATCGGGCCGTACGCCCTGCTCGTCCCGGTGGTGCTCCTCCAGGCGGTCACGGCCGCCGGCTGGTTCCGGCTCAACGGCATGTGGCCCGCCCGTCAGGGCATCGCGCTCGCCTTCGCCGGCGGGCTGGTCGCCGACGTCGTCCTGCTCGCGGCGGGCCGGGAGCACGGTCCGGCCGCGCTGCTGGGCACCCTGGGCGTCTGGGTGCTGCTGACGGTGGTGCTCCAGCTCCGCAGCCACGCGGGGGCCGACGAACGGATGTACGGCCTGATGGCCACCGTCGTCTCGGCGTCCCTGGCGGTGCTCGCCGGCGGACACCTCGCGGCGGTCCCGGACGCGGTGACGGTCGGCGGAGTGGCCGTCGCGGCGGCCACCCTCGTCCGCGCCCTCCCGCTGCCCGGCGCGGCTTCCCTCGCGGTGGCCCTGCTCGCGGGCGCGGGCGCGGGCCTCACGACCGGCAATCTGACCGACTTCGGCGCGAAAGGCGTGCTGCTCGGCCTCGCGGCGGGAGCGTGTGCGCTCATCGGGCTGCGGGTGGCGAGCTACGACTACCCGTCCCGCTTCGTGCACATGACCGCCGGGGTGGCGCTGCCCCTGACCGTGGCGGCCCCGGCCGTCTACCTGGTCGGCCGCGCCATCCTCTGACCTTCGCACGGCCCCGGCCGGCGCTCCCCGGGAACCGATCGGGGGCCGCCGGTCGTCGGTCATCAAGGGGGCGTCCACTCCTGCGGCAGCAGGCTCCCGGGCGCCGGGGGACCGATCGGCTCAGGGTGGGGAAACGACACATGCGCGCACTGCGAATACTGCTGGTCCTGGTCGTGGTGCTCGGCGGCCTCTTCCTCGCCGTCGACCGCGCGGCCGTCTGGTTCGCCGAGTCCGAGGCGGAGGACCGGGTCACGATCAGCGGTGGCGGTCCCGCCACGACGGAGATCTCGATCAAGGGTTTCCCCTTCCTCACCCAGCTCGCCGGTTCGCGGCTCGACCGGGTCGACGTCAGCCTCACCGGTATGGAGACCAGCGCCGCAGGCCGCGCGATCCGGGTCAGCGAGGTCCGGGCCGAGCTGCACGACGTGAAGCTCGGGTCGGGCTACCGGAGCGCCACGGCAGCCCGCGCCACCGGCACCGCGCTCGTCAGCTACGCGGACCTGACGGCGGCGGCCAGCGACGGTGTCGTCGTGGAGTACGGCGGCAAGGGCAAGGCGAAGGTCACCGGCACGGTCGACGTCCTCGGCCGCCCGATCTCGCGCAGCGTGCTGTCCACCGTGACCCGCGTCGACGGCCACACGATCAAGGTGCGCGCGGACGAGGTGCCGGGCGAGGGCATCCCGGGCGTCGAGGAGCTGGTCCGGAAGAAGACCGACTTCCAGGGCGAGATCGACGGACTGCCCCAGGGCCTGGAACTCCGGCAGGTCAAGGTGACCGAGAAGGGCCTGGAGATCTCGGTGACCGGCGCGGACGTCTCCCTCACGGGCTGACCGGACCGCCGCGGGCCGTGGCGGGCCGCCGTCCGCCGTGAACCGCCACGGACCGCCGCGAACGGCCGGGGGCTGCCCCGCCGCTCACGGGCCGGCCCGTCCGGCACCGCTGCCGACGGGCTGATCCGGATAGTGAGACACCCGAGTCCGGTCCGCAGATGCGGGACGGTCCCGGAGGAGCGCTGCGAAGGCCCCGGAGTGCGTGCCCCCTCCCTCCGTCCCACATCGCGGATGATCGCGTCTCATCATTCGACACGGCGGTGACATCTCCGCCCGTACCTCCCTACGATCGGACCCATGAAGCGACAGGCGGACCTCACGAAGCGGCGGGCAGTAGACCTGTGCCGCGTCGCCGCCATGCTCTGTCGCACCTTCTGAGCGGGGCGTCCGCACCGCCCCCGTCCTCCCCCGGCCCTTCGACCGTCGTCAGGGCCGGCCCCGTGCCCGTACGCGCCCCGTTCCGTGCCTCCGCGCGTACAGCCGCACCAGCAACTCCGCATCTCGCACCACCCCGCCGCAGACTGCCCCGGAGGAGAACAACATGAGCCGCAGTGACGTCCTGGTAGACGCAGACTGGGTCGAGGCCCACATCGACGACCCGCAGGTGGCCATCGTCGAGGTGGACGAGGACACCTCGGCGTACGAGAAGAACCACATCAAGAACGCCATCCGGATCGACTGGACCAAGGACCTCCAGGACCCGGTCCGCCGGGACTTCGTCGACCAGGCCGGCTTCGAGAAGCTGCTCGGCGAGAAGGGCATCGGCAACGACACGCTGGTCGTCCTCTACGGCGGCAACAACAACTGGTTCGCCTCCTACGCCTACTGGTACTTCAAGCTGTACGGCCACGAGAACGTCAAGCTCCTCGACGGCGGCCGCAAGAAGTGGGAGCTCGACTCCCGCGACCTGACCGACGTCGTCCCGACGCGCCCGGCCACCCGGTACACGGCCAAGCCGCAGGACGAGTCGATCCGCGCCTACCGCGACGACGTCGTCAAGGCCATCGGCAGCCAGAACCTGGTCGACGTCCGCTCGCCCGACGAGTTCAGCGGCAAGCTGCTCGCCCCGGCCCACCTCCCGCAGGAGCAGTCGCAGCGCCCCGGCCACGTGCCGAGCGCCCGCAACATCCCGTGGTCGAAGAACGCCAACGACGACGGCACCTTCAAGTCGGACGACGAGCTCAAGGCCCTCTACGAGGCCGAGCAGGTCGACCTGTCGAAGGACACCATCGCCTACTGCCGCATCGGTGAGCGTTCCGCGCTCACCTGGTTCGTGCTCCACGAGCTGCTCGGCCAGGAGAACGTCAAGAACTACGACGGCTCCTGGACCGAGTACGGCTCCCTCGTCGGCGTGCCGATCGAGCTCGGCCCCGCCAAGTAACCCGACCGACCAGCACCACTTCGACCAGAAGGACACAACCATGTGTGGAGCACAGGCCGGTGGCCCCGACGCTTCGACGATCAAGCCCGGTGAGACCACCATCCAGGGCAGCGTGACCCGCGACGGCGAGCCCGTCACCGGTTACGTGCGGCTGCTGGACTCGACCGGCGAGTTCACCGCCGAGGTCCCGACCTCGGCGACCGGGCAGTTCCGGTTCTACGCGGCCGAGGGCACCTGGACGCTCCGCGCCCTGGTTCCGGGCGGCAGCGCCGACCGCACGGTCGTCGCGCAGACCGGCGGGCTCTCCGAGGTCGCCATCGCCGTCTGATCCTTCACGGGGTCCACGGAGGCCGGTCCGTCCGGCCCTTCCCGGGATGCACGGAGGGCCGGTCCGTCCGGCCCGCGGAACCGCAGGCCGTTCCGGCGGCTCGCGGAACGGCCGGTGCATCCGGCCCGCAGAACGGCCGGAGGGCCGCACCCCAGGGGGTTGGACGCCACCTGAGCGGGGTGCGGCCCTTCGCGCCGTCCGGGGCTCCCGCCGGGGTGGGCGGGCGGCGCGGACCCGTCCTACGCTGGAAGCATGTACGCCCGGCGCAGGCGGAATTACCTCATCATGATGGGCGGATGCGTCACCCTCTTCGTGTCCGCCTGGGCCGTGGTGCGCCTGTGGTCCATGCCGGTCGCCGTCGGCATGTGCGTGGTCGCCATGGTGATCCCGCCCGTCGCCGCGATCGTCGCCAACCGCCGGGGTCCGGAGGACCGTTGGTGGGACGACCCCTCCGGCGACCCGCAGTCCGACGCGTGGTGGGACGAACTGGACGGCAAGAAGCGCTACTGAAGCGGCCCGTCCGGCCGGGTCAGTAGACGAGCGCCTGTGCGCCGTCCGCCATGGCCTCCTGCACGAAGACCTGTGCCCCCGCGATGCGCACGCCTGCCAGCACGTCCTTCTCGGTGATGTCGCGCCGGGCCGCGCACTGGGTGCACAGGGTGATCCGGCCGCCCGCCAGGACCGAGTCCAGCAGGTCGGGCAGCGGGGCGGCGTGCGGCAGTTCGAACTCCGCGGCCCGGCCCGGCAGCGCGAACCACGAGGACTCCCCGGTCAGCCACAGCGAGACCTCCACACCACTGGCGACGCCCACGGCCGCCACGGTGAAGGCTTGCGAGCAGCGCTCGGCGGCCTCGGGCCCGGCGGTCACCTTGATCACAAGCTTCTTCGGCATATGCCGAACTGTAATCGTCCAGGGCGCAACCTCCGTGCTGACCTGGGGGTCACTAGGGCGCGCAGGTAATGGAACCCGCGCTTCAGGTCTCTTGGGGGGACCCCTTTTGGAACAGAACGACACCATTCCCGCCGCGCCGGAGGGGTCCGTGCCCATGCCGGCGGCGCCCGCCCCCGTGCCGGCGCCGCCGACCGGGCCGCCCGCCACGGCCGGTGCGTCCGTACGCCGCCGGCCGCGTGGCCGTACGACGCTGATCATCACGGCGGCGGCGCTGCTCGGGATCTCGGGCGGGGCCGCCGCCGGCTACGGCATCCAGGCGGAGCGGGCGCCGACGCCGCTGGCCGCCCTGTCGCAGCCCGGCCTCGGCTACCCGGCGAAGCCGCTGGCCGCCGACCGGGCTCCGGCTCCGCTGCCCGCGGCCCAGGACCGGCAGGTCAGGACGGACGGCGACCTGCGCAAGCTGCTCGTCGACCGGCCCAAGGGCGCGAAGAAGACGCTCACCGGCAAACTGGGCCTCGAAGACGGCTGGGAGCCGATCGGCGACTACGCCGAGGGCTACTACGAGGACCCGAACTACATGTTCGAGTCGCTGGCCGGGTTCGGGCTGCGGCGGGTCGCGGCGGTCACCTGGCAGCAGGGGCAGCACCGCGAGACGTACGTCCATCTGCTCCAGTTCCGGTCGGGCGTCGTACTCGGCGCGTCCGCCCACTTCGACGACCAGATGTCGTACATGCCGGGCGAGGAGGAGGGCGCGGGCAACCCGGGCGATCCGATCAAGGGAAGCCGCGAAGGCCGCTATTTCCTGTACGAGGTCGAGCGGAAGGCCGGGTATCTGCCCGCCTACCACGCCAGGGCCCTGGCCGTGCGCGGTGACATCGTGCTCGACATCAACATCCACGACACCGTCCCGATCAGCAAGAAGGACATCCGGACGCTGGCCGAGCGACAGCTGGAGCGGCTGTGAACGACGACGAGACGCGCCCCGTGACCGAGCCGACCGGTCCCGCCGACGTGACCGGGTCGACCGGTCCTGCCGACACGACCGAGCCGACGGGTCCCGCCGACGCGACCGGCCCCGCCGACGCGACCGGGCCGGCCGAGACCGACGCCGCGCCCGCGCCCGACGCGCCCGCGCCTGAGCCCGACGCCGCGCCCGTGTCCCCGCCCGCACCCGGCCGAGGGCGTCGGGTGGTGCTGACCGCGCTGCCCGTCATCCTGGTGCTCGGGGCGGTGGGCGGCACGGCCGCGTACACGAAGAACACCGTGGACACCGCCGACCGGACGGTCACGACGACCGTCTGGGACGAGGACCACGCCCCCGCGGGCAAGGATCCGGCGGACGAGCCGTCCCGGGGCCGCCACGACAGCGAGCTGACCAAGCTCCTGCTCCCGGTGCCCGATGGCTACCGGCTCGGCCCGGACATCGGCCAACTCGGCAACGACAGCGAGACGAGCGGCGCCGAGGCCACCGCCGCGATGAAGGAGATGGGGCGCGGCCTGGCCGGGAAGGACCGCCGCGCGCTGAACAAGTCCGTCGAGAAGCTCCGGGTCCGGGGCATCGCGCAGCGCTCGTACGCCTCGGACGCCCATGACCTCGTCGTGAACGTCCAGATCGTGAAGATGCGGGACAAGCGAGCGGTCCGCGAGACCTATCTGACCCGCAAGAAGCTGCTGGACGGCATCGACGCGTTCCGCAAGGGGCCGACGGTCGACGGCCACAAGAAGGTCTCCTGCTACCGGCTGCCCAAGGGCGGCAAGGACGCCCTCGACGGCGTCATCTGCGTCGCGTACGACGGAGAGACCTCGGTCGCCGTGAACGCGAGCGGAACCAAGCCGTTCAGCCCGTCCGACGTCGGGGACCTGGTGAAGGACCAGCTCGACCACATCGTGTCCCCGGGGGAGTACATATGAGCGAGCAGACGGTGAACCCCGAGACGCCCGCCACGCCCGCCACGCCCGCCACGCCCGCCACGCCCGCCACGCCCGAGGTCCTGCCCGGGGCCCCGCCGGAGTTCCCGCCCGCGGTCCCGTCCGTGCCGCCCGGTGCGGCCGACGCGCCGCCGAAGCCGCCCAGGCGGGTCCTGCGCGCCGTAGCGCGGTGGACGGCCGCCGCGCTGGCGTTCGGGGTGCTCGGCACCGGCACGGCCTTCGGGATCGCCTCCCTGGAGCGGACCGACGTCCCCGGGCTCGCCACCGAGGGCGACGGCCGCTGGGACTACCCGGAGCTGTCCCTGCCCGCGCTCCCGGCGGGTTCGCCCCGGCCGTTCGGGGCCGACAACCCGGCCGAGATCCACCACGCCGACCTGCGCGACCTGCTGTTGCCGGCCCCCGCCGGAGCGGTGCCGGACAAGAAGCTGACCGGCGGCTGGATCTCCACGGAGACGTATCTCGACGCCTACCGGCCGCAGAACCGGAAGTCGGTGTCCCAGCTCTTGGAGGACGCCGCTCCGCGTCACATCGCGGCCCGCGGCTGGACCATGCCGGACGGCACGACGTCCCGGATCTACCTGGTGCGGTTCCATTCGACCGCGTTCGCGAGCCGGATGCTCGACGACCTGAACGTGGGCGCTTCGGCCGGTACGCCGCTGGACCGCACGGACACCACGGAGCTCGACGACGGCTGGGGCTCGGCCAACGACATCGAGAACCTCTCGTCGTTCGTCTTCACCGAGCAGGCGCCCTTCGGGGCCGAGCACGTCCGGCAGGCGTACACCCTGGCGGGAGACACGATCGCCCTGGTCGTGCACGAGCGCGCCGGGAAGCGGGAGACGGCCCGCGTCCCCTTCCAGCAGACGCTGATCCTGCAGAACCAGCTGCTCGCCTGAGCCCCGGGCCCGCGCCCCGCGCCCGGCACCTGGACGAGAGGACCGGGCCCCCACCCATTAGGCTGGGGGCCCGGTCCCGTCACTGCCGCCCGCTCGTCACAAGGAGCCCCCTGTGCTTGAGGTATTCTTCTCCGCCCTGCTGATCCTGGTCTGCGTGGGCGTCACCGCCTTCGCCGCGATCACCGTGAAGAAGCTGTACCAGGGCCAGCGCTGACCCTCGTCGCCCCCGGCCCGCACCCGGCCCCGCAGCGGACCGGTACCCGATCGTTCCGCCCCTCCCTCACAGATCGTCTGAGCCGCTCATGATCGAGATCCCGTCCGACCTCCACCCGGACCTCGTCCCGCTGGCCTTCCTCCTGGGCAACTGGGCGGGTGCCGGCGTTTCCGACTTCCCCGGCGCCGAGAAGTGCAACTTCGGCCAGGAAGTCACCTTCAGCCACGACGGCCGTGACTTCCTGGAGTACGTCTCCCGCACCTGGGTCCTGGACGAAGAGGGCAACCAGGTCCGGCCGCTGGAGACGGAGACCGGCTACTGGCGCATCGACAAGGACCGCAAGGTCGAGGTCGTCATGGCCCGCGACCAGGGCGTCATCGAGATCTGGTACGGCGAGCTGGCCGACCAGAAGCCGCAGATCGACCTGGTCACCGACGCGGTGGCCCGCACCGCGGCCTCCGGCCCGTACAGCGGCGGCAAGCGCCTCTACGGGTACGTCAAGAGCGACCTCATGTGGGTCGGCGAGAAGGCCACCCCCGAGGTCGAGCTGCGTCCGTACATGTCGGCGCACCTGAAGAAGGTCGTCACGCCCGAGGAGGTCGCCGAGATGGCGCGGAACCTCCCGGACATGCCCGACAACGGCATCGCGTTCTTCAAGTAGGCAGACCACCCGGAACCGTTCCTCCTGCCCGGTGCTCGCCCCGCCCTACACTGGGCGTGTGGTGAGCACCGACTGGAAGACCGATCTTCGGCAGCGCGGTTACCGGCTGACGCCTCAGCGCCAACTCGTCCTGGAGGCCGTCGACGCCCTGGAGCACGCGACCCCGGACGACATCCTGTGCGAGGTGCGCAGGACCGCGTCCGGCGTGAACATCTCCACGGTGTACCGGACCCTGGAGCTCCTGGAGGAGCTCGGGCTGGTCAGCCACGCCCACCTGGGCCACGGCGCCCCGACGTACCACCTGGCCGACCGGCACCACCACATCCACCTGGTCTGCCGGGACTGCTCGGACGTCATCGAGGCGGATCTCTCCGTCGTCGCCGATTTCACCGAGAAGCTGCGCGCCGGCTTCGGCTTCGAGACGGACATGAAGCACTTCGCGATCTTCGGCCGCTGCGCGGGCTGCACGGCCGCGGGGGCGGCGGCGGACGGGGCGGCGGATGCGGCGGCCGGCGGGGCCCCGGGCCGGACCGCCGACGGGTCCGCCGGCACGGGTGCGAACACACCGGCGAAGGGCGCGGCCGCCAAGTCGTAGGCTGGGCGCATGAAGAGCCCCCTGCTGTCCCTGCCCGGCGCCGTTCCTGCCGAAGGCCGCGACGAAGGTGTCGCGGCGCACTACGGCGACCTGTTCCGCGAGCAACGCGCCCTCGCCGACGGCAACGGCTTCGTCGACCTCTCCCACCGCGGTGTCGTCGCCGTCACCGGCGACGACCGGCTGGCCTGGCTGCACCTGCTGCTCACCCAGCACGTCAGCGACCTCGCCCCGCACCAGGCGACCGAGGCGCTCATCCTGTCCGCCAACGGGCACATCGAGCACGCGATGTACCTGGTGGACGACGGCGCCACGGTGTGGATGCACGTCGAACCCGACACCCAGGGCGACCTGATCGCCTACCTGGAGTCGATGAAGTTCTTCTACCGGGTCGAGGTCGCCGACCGCACCGGGGACACCGCCGTGGTCCACCTCCCGGCCGGCTCCATCGCCCAGGTCCCGGACGGGGTGGCCGTACGGGAGACCCCGCAGGGCCGCGACCTGTTCCTGCCGCGCGCGGACCTGGAGGCGTACGCCGCCGGCCACGGGCCGGCCGCCGGGATCCTGGCGTACGAGGCGCTGCGCGTCGAGGGGCACCGGCCGCGCGTCGGCTTCGAGACCGACCACCGCACCATCCCGCACGAGCTGGGCTGGATCGGCAGCGCCGTCCACCTCCAGAAGGGCTGCTACCGGGGCCAGGAGACCGTGGCCCGCGTCCACAACCTGGGGAAGCCGCCGCGCCGGCTCGTCTTCCTGCACCTGGACGGCAGCGAGGTGCACCTGCCCGGGCACGGCACGCCGGTGCGGCTGGCCGCCGACGGCGAGGAGGGCCGCCAGCTCGGCTTCATCACCACCTCGGCCCGCCACCACGAGCTGGGCCCGATCGCGCTGGCCCTGGTCAAGCGGAACGTGGCCGTCGACGCGGAGCTGATCGCCGGGGACACGGCGGCGGCCCAGGAGACGGTCGTCGAGCCGTAGGCCCCGGCGTACCGGGCGCGCCCGCCGCGCGCCGGTGGACGCGCCCGCGCGGCGTACGGGCCCCTCCCGGCCGCGTACGGCTACACCTCGATGATCACCGTGAACGGGCCGTGGTTCGTGAGCGAGACCCGCATGTCCGCTCCGAACCGGCCCGTCTCCACGTGCGCGCCGAGCGCCCGCAGTCCGGCCACGACCTCGTCCACCAGCGGCTCGGCGACCTCGCCGGGCGCGGCGGCGTTCCAGGTCGGCCGGCGACCCTTGCGGGCGTCCCCGTAGAGAGTGAACTGCGAAATCACCAGGAGGGGGGCATTTACATCCGAACAGGACTTCTCGCCCTCCAGGATGCGCACCGACCAGAGCTTGCGGGCCAGCTGCGCCGCCTTCTCCGGAGTGTCGTCATGGGTGACCCCGACCAGCACACACAGGCCCTCGCCGACGATCTCCCCGACGATTCCGGGGGCCGAGGGGTCGTCCGTCGCCCCGGCGACGGAGACGCTCGCGCCGTCCACTCTCTGCACCACTGCACGCATACAGACCAACCTATCTTGGGCTGAACGGGTACAGAGCACCTGCATCGGCACCGTGCGGGGTGGCACGATGCACGATGTCGGTGTGCCGACGCACCGGTCGAGGGGACGGAACAGCATGAGTACATATGGAGCCGGACAATCTCCCGGTGTCGTACCGGGCACACGTCACCGCACCAGCACCCTGCGGTCACCCGTACAGCGCGGTCTGCCGGGGCAGGGCCCCGTGCTGACGCCCGCGACGCCCACACCCGCCACCGTGCCCGAGCAGGCCGGCGGCGACGCGGGCCTCGGCGGGCTGCGGCTGCCGGAACTGCGGGCGCTGCGCCGGGACGCCCAGCGGGACGAGGCCGATATCGGCTACGTACGCCGGCTGGTGCAGGGCCGGATCGACATCCTGCGCGCCGAACTGGCGCGCCGCCGCGGTCCGGCGGCGCCGGTGGCGGGCGCGGCGGTCGCGGACGCGGCGGTGGTGAGCCGGCTCTCGGAGATCCTGGCCGACACCCCGTCCCGGCACCGCTCCTCCGCCCGGCACGTCACGCTGACGACGCCGCGCGGCGACGAGTTCCGGCAGCTCGCCGCCGAGACCCTCGCCGAGGTCGAGCTGTCCGATCTGGTCGCCCGGACGGACGAGGAACTGCACACGGCGATGGGGCGGCTCGTCCGCTACGAGCAGCAGGTGTCCCGCCGCCGTCACGAACTCCAGCGCACCGCCGACGATTGCGGAGCGGAGATCGCCCGCAGGTACCGTGACGGTGAAGCACAAGTAGACGACCTGCTCGCCTGAAGCGACCCTTCCGGGCGCGGGTCCCGCACCCCGTCCCCGGAAGGCCCCCATGACGTCCAACGACGCCCCGTCCGCCATATCCTCCGCCCCCGTCCCCGCCCCGCCCGTCCTGGCCGAGGTCGTGCGCTCCGGGTTCACGGAGGGGCACCACCGGGGGTCGCTGGTCCTGCTGGCCGCCGACGGCAGTGTGGAGCGGGCGATCGGCGATCCGGCGGCACCGGTCTTCCCCCGGTCCTCCAACAAGCCGATGCAGGCCGCCGCGATCCTGCGGGCCGGCCTCGACCTGTCGGGCGAACGGCTGGCGCTGGCCGCGGCGAGCCATTCGGGGGAGCCCTTCCACCTCGGTCTCGTGCGGCAGATGCTCGCCGAGCACGGGCTGAGCGCCTCCGACCTGCGGACCCCGCCCGACCTGCCGCTGGACCCGGTGGAGGCGGAGACCTACCTCGCGAGCGGGAACGTACGCGAGCGGATCACGATGAACTGCTCGGGCAAGCACGCGGCCATGCTCGCCGTCTGCGCCCGCAACGGCTGGGACACCGCGACCTACCTCGACCCCGGCCACCCGCTCCAGCGGCTGGTGGGCCAGGTCGTCGCCGAGGCGGCGGGCGAGCCCGTCGCGGCGCTCGGCACGGACGGCTGCGGTGCCCCGCTGATGGCGATCGGCCTGACCGGACTGGCCCGCGCCTTCCGCTCCTTCGTGCTGGCGGAGCCCGGGAGCGCCGAGCGGCGGGTGGCGGACGCGATGCGCGCCCACCCGGAGTACGTCGCGGGCACCCGGCGGCCGGACACCTGGCTGATGCGCGAGGTGCCGGGGACGCTCTCCAAGATGGGCGCCGAGGCGGTCCAGGCGGTGGCCCTGGCCGATGGCCGGGCCCTCGCCTTCAAGATCGACGACGGGTCGGTCCGGGCGCTCGGCCCGGTGCTGGCCCGCGCCCTGGAACTGCTGGGCGTGGACGCCCCGGTGGTCGCCCGGATCGGCCGCGCCCCGCTGCTGGGAGGGGCGGCGGAGGTCGGGGAAATTCGGGCGACATTCTGAGGGGCGGGTGCCTAGCGTGGGGGGATGAGCCTTGATGTGCGCACCGTCACCGCGTCCGAGACCACCGACTGGATGAGGGCGGTGGGCACCGGTTTCCTCACCGCCGGCACACCGGGCGAGGACGTCGTCGCCGACCGGCTCGCGGACGCCGACCTCTCCCGGGTGCAGGGTGCCTTCGAGGCCGGACGCTGCGTGGCGACGTTCCGCTCGTTCGCCCAGGAGCTGACCGTGGTCGGCGGGGCCACCGTGCGGGCCGACGCGATCAGCGGGGTGACGGTGACGCCCACGCACCGCCGCCGCGGCCTGCTCAGCCGGATGATGGCGACGGACCTGGCGGCGGCCAAGGAGCGCGGCGAGCCGGTCGCCTCGCTGATCGCCGCCGAATACCCGATCTACGGGCGGTACGGCTTCGGCCCCGTCGCCTGGACGGCGGGGTGGGAGGTCGCCGTGCGCCGGGCGGGATTCGACCCGCGCCGCTCCGGGCAGCCGGCGGGCGGCGGGCGCGTCGAGATGGTGGACGGCGCCGACGTCCGCAAGGTCGGCCCCGAGGTGCACGGAGCGCTGGCGGCCCGGCAGCCCGGCGTCGTCACCCGCGGCGAGCGCTGGTGGCGGCAGCGCACGGGGGCCGCACCCCAGATGGACCACGAGAAGTGGACGGAGCCCTTCTACGTGGTGCACCGCGCCGACGACGGGACGGTCGACGGCCTGATGGTGTATGACACGGACGACTCGTGGGGCGACGCCGGGCAGCCGCTGAACACCGCCACCGTGCGGGACATGATCGCGCTGAACCCGGCCGCCGAGCGGGCCCTGTGGCACTACCTCTGCTCGATCGACTGGATCACCACGGTGCGCTCGGGCCGCCGCGCCCCCGACGACCTGCTCCCGCTGCTGCTCCCCGACCCGCGGGCGGCCCGGATGGTCACGAACATGGACTGGCTGTGGCTGCGGATGCTGGACGTGCCGCGCGCCCTGGAGGCCCGGACCTACGGCACCGAGGCGTCGCTCGTCCTGGACGTCCGGGACGACGCGGGGCTGGCCGGGGGCCGCTTCCTGCTGGACGCCTCGGCCGACGGCGCGCGCTGCACCCCGACCACCCGGAGCGCCGATCTGGCGCTGGGGACGGGGGAGCTGTCCACGCTGTATCTGGGTGACGAGTCCGTGCGGCGGCTGGTGGACCTGGGCCGGGCCGAGGAGGTGCGGGCGGGCGCGGCGGCGACGGCGGACGCGCTGTTCCGCACGGGCCGGCGGCCGTGGAGCCCGGACGTGTTCTGAGGGCGGGGCGCTGTCCGGCCGGGTCCGTCAGCGCGTCCGGACCCGGAACAGGGCCCCCGAGGCGGCTACCGCCACCGCGAGCAGCCCCGCGGCCCAGGCGAGCGCGATCCAGGGGGCGCTGCCCACCTCCTGGCCGAGCAGCAGCCCGCGCAGGGACTCGATCGCCGGGGTGATCGGCTGGTGGTCGGCGAAGCCGTGCAGCCAGTCCGGCATCGATCCGGTCGGGACGAACGCGCTGCTCGGGTAGGGCAGGAACGACATGAAGAACGTGAAGCCGCTCGCCGCCTCGGGGGTCCGGGCCAGCAGGCCGATCGCCGCCGAGATCCAGGACAGGGCGACGATGTAGGCGACCAGCACGACGGCCACCAGGAGCCAGCCGCTCCAGGTGGCGGCGGGGCGGAAGCCGATCAGCAGGGCGACGCCGAAGACGAGGGTCGTGGCGCAGAGGTTGCGGACGGTGCTGGCCGCCACATGTCCGGCGAGCACCGGCGTACCGCCCACGTCCAGGGAGCGGAAGCGGTCGATGACGCCGCCCTTCATGTCCTCGCTGACGGCGGTGGCGGTGGTCGCGGCGCCGAACCCGGCGGACAGGAGCAGGACGCCCGGAACGACGTACATGACGTACGAGCCGTGGTCCGGCCCCGTGTCGATCGCGCCGCCGAAGAAGTAGACGAAGATCAGCATCAGCATGACCGGCAGGGCCAGGGACGTGATCAGCGCGTCGGTGTCGCGGCTGCTGACGCGCAGGGCGCGTGCGGCCATGACGGCGGTGTGGGTGAGCGGTCCGGGGCCCCGGCCGGGAGCCGGCGCGGGTCCGGCCGGGCGGCGGGGCGTGCTCCTCGGCTGGACGGCGGTGTCAGACATGGGCGGATGCCTCCGGGGGCGTGGGCGTGCTCGGGGTCGCGTCGGGGGTCGTGGGCGTGCTCGGCGTCGCGGTCGAGGTCAGGTGCAGGAAGACGTCGTCGAGGGTCGCGCTGTGCAGGCTGAAGCGCTCGATCTCCCGGCCGGTCGGGTCGATCTCGTCGAGCAGGGCGCGCACCTGGGCCGCCGAGCCGTCGGTGGGCAGACCGAGCGTCAGGGTCCCGGGGGAGTGGTGGACGGCCCGGCCGGCGAGTTCCAGGTACGCGGCCTTGCTCGTGAGGACCAGGTCGAGGCGGTGTCCGCCGACGCGGGACTTGAGGTCGGCGGCGGTGCCCTCGGCGGCGATCCGGCCCCGGTTCAGCAGGGCGATCCGGCCGGCGAGGCGGTCGGCCTCCTCCAGGTACTGGGTGGTGAGCAGGACCGTCGCCCCGCGTGCGGCCAGCCCGCGGACGACCTCCCACAGCTCCTGGCGGCTGCGTGGGTCGAGGCCGGTGGTCGGCTCGTCCAGGAAGAACACCCCGGGCTCCGGTGAGCCGACGAGCCCGGCGGCCAGGTCGAGCCGGCGCCGCATGCCGCCGGAGTACGTCCGGACGGGGCGGCGGGCCGCGGCGGTGAGGTCGAAGCGCTCCAGCAGCTCCCCGGCGCGGCGTCGGGCGGCGGTACGGGAGAGGCCGGTGAGCCGGGCCGTCATCCGCAAGTTCTCCTCGCCGGTCTGGGTCTCGTCGACGGAGGCGAACTGGCCGGTGAGGCTGATCGACCGGCGCACCGCGCTCCGCTCGGCGACGACGTCGTACCCCGCGACGCGGGCGGTGCCGGAGTCGGCCTCGGTCAGCGTCGCGAGGATGCGCACGGTGGTGGTCTTGCCGGCCCCGTTCGGCCCGAGCAGGGCGAAGACGGTGCCGCGTGCCACCTGGAGGTCGATGCCGTCGAGAACCCGGACGGCGGGCTTTCCGTAGGACTTGGTGAGGCCGTACGCCTCGATGGTGCGGTCGTACGCCTCGTGGGCGCGGGCGCTGCCGTCGCCGGTGATTCCGGTGATTCCGGTGGGGTCGGTCATGGGCGCTCTCTCTTCTGTGTATGCTATACGCGTTATTGCGTAAGCATTACGCATCTCTAGGATGGGGTCAAGGCGCACCGGTGCGGGGCACGGCGGCGGCGCGACGGAACGCCGGGCGAAGGGGATGCGGTGACGGACAAGAGCGGCTCGGGCGGCGGCGACCTGCCGGCCAGTCTGGAGGCGGCCTGGGGACTGCGGGACCGCCCGGCCAAGGGGCCCAGGCCCGGCCTGAGCCTGGATCGCATCGTGGCCGCGGCGGTGGGCGTCGCGGCGTCCGACGGGCTCGCGGCCGTGTCGATGGGGCGGGTCGCCCAGGAGCTGGGCGCGTCCACCATGTCCCTCTACCGGTACGTCTCCGCCAAGGACGAGCTGTACGTCCTGATGCACGAGGCCGCCGTCGGGCCGCCGGAGCCCCTGGCCGCCCTGAAGGCCGGTACGGGCTGGCGGGCGGCGCTCGCGGAATGGGCGTCCGCGCAGCGCGACCGGTACCACGCCAACCTCTGGGCGCTCCGGATCCCCATCGGCGGCCCGCCCGCGAGCCCCAACTCCGTCGCCTGGTGGGAGCAGGGGCTCCAGGCGCTGGGGGACAGCGGCCTGGGCGAGGGCGACAAGACCTCGGTGATCCTGCTGGTCTCCAACTTCGTCCGCAGCGAGGCGCTGATGATGAGCGACCTGGCGGCCGCCGTCACCGCGCGCGGAGTGACGCCCGAGGAGCTGATGGCCTCCTACGAACGCACCCTCAGGCGGCTCGTCGACCCCGAGCGCCACCCGGGGATCGCCCGGCAGCTGGAGTCCGGGGTGATGGCCGAGCCGGACGAGGCGGACTACGAGTTCACCTTCGGCCTGGGGGTGCTGCTGGACGGGGTGGAGGCGCGGATCCGCAGGGCGGCGGACCGCTCCCGCGTCGCGGCCGAAGACGTCAGGCCGGCCTGAGCCCGGGGGGCGTACGCTTCATGGTCATGAACGGAGAGAAGGCCGGGGCCGGGGCCGGTGTGCGGGTCCCCGGCCTGGCGCCGGAGCGTCCCCCGGCGCCGGCCGGGCTGCGGGAGCGCAAGAAGCGGCTGACCTACCAGGTGGTGTCGGACGTCGCCATCGCCATGTTCCTGGAGCGAGGCTTCGACAAGGTGTCCGTGGCGGAGGTGGCAGCGGCGGCGGACATCTCCAAGCCCACACTGTTCCGGTACTTCCCCGCCAAGGAGGACCTGGTGCTGCACCGGTTCGCCGACCACGAGGACGAGTCCGCCCGGGTGGTCGCCGCGCGGCCCTCGGGCGAGGACCCGCTGGACGCCCTGCGCCGCCACCTCCTCGACGGCCTCGACCGGCACGACCCGGTGACCGGCCTCTGCGACGTGCCCGAAGTGCTGGCGTTCCACCGCCTGTTGTACGGAACGCCGTCGCTGGTCGCCCGCATGCACGCCTACCAGGGACGCTCCGAGGCCGCGCTCGCCCGTGCCCTCGGCGGGGGGTTGCCCGAACGGCTCGCGGCCGGGCAGATCATCGCCGTCCTGCGCATCCTGGCCCTGGAGAACTGGCGGCGGATCGACGCCGGGGAGAGCGCGGACCGGGTCCACGCGGGCGCGGTCCGGGCGGCCGAGCAGGCGTTCGTCCAGCTGCGGACGGGCCTGGAGCCGATGCCGCGCGGCTGAGGGGCGTGGCCGGTGTGCCGCGGCGACGCCCCGGACGACCGGCCGGCCAGGACCGCACCGGCGGGCAGCCGACCGGCAAGGCGTGTGCGCCCCGCACGGCCCGGGCCTCCGGGCGCCGGCCTCGCCGCCGCCTGCATCGTCATCCGGTCGGCGGGACGATCCGGAAGAGGCCCCCGCTGATGCGCGGCCGAGACGTCGGCGGGCAGACCCGGGCAGGGGGCCACGGGGCGGAAGTGCGCGTGGTCACGGACCCCGAAGAGACAACCGAACGCAGCGCAACCGCGGCCTGCGTGACGGGAGTCGACGCCGGAGCCGTGACGGACCACGGCTCCGGGATTGACCGGGCCGCCGGACAGTACGTCAGGTTCCCGTTCAGTACGTCCGGTTCCCGTTCCGCCGGGCTCAGTGCCCCCGGGCGCGGTGCTCCGCCCCTTCCGCCCCCTCCGCCGTCCCGCCCCTCTCCGCCGCTTCTTCCGCGCACGGCCCCAACGCCTCACGGAGGTCCCCGGGTTCGCGGTAGAGGACGCCCCTCATGCCGAGGTCGCCGGCGGCGTTCTCCTGCCGGTCGTCCACGAACAGGCACCGGGCCGGCGGTACGCCACCCCGGCACCGTGCCACCCAGGCGACGGGCGTCCCGCGTTCGGCGGCGGTCAGCCGGTGAGCGCCCGCCAGGTCACCGGGCCAGCCTCGCCGTCGACCACCAGGCGGTTGACGCTCTGGTAGGCGCGTACGGCGCTCGTGGTGACGGAACCGAACCCGCCGTCGACCGCCAGTCGGGCACTGCGCTTGTTCAGCGCGGTCTGCAGGGCCCGGACGTGGGACCCGCTGGCGCCCTGCCGCAGCGTGTACACGAGCACCGGCCAGGTGGCCGGGCCGACCTGGCCGTCGGCCACCAGCCCCTTGGAGCGCTGGAACCGCTTGACCGCCTCGACCGATACGGAACCGTACCGGCCGTCGACGACCAGCCCGTAGCCGCGCCGGTTCATCAGATGCTGGATCACGACGACCGTGGCGCCGCTCGCGCCCGGGTCGATTCTCGACCAGCCGCCGGACAGGTCCACACCCCGGGCGGCCAGAAAGGCGACCGGGTTCACCGTGGCGCCGAGGCGTCCCGAGTGGGTCTCGAAGTGCAGGTGCGGGCCGGTCACATTGCCGGTGGCCCCCATGTCGGCGATGCGCTGCCCGGCCGACACCCTGGCATTGAGCCCGACCCGGTAGGCGTTGAGGTGCCCGTAATAGGTGTACTGGCCGTTGCCGTGCGAGATCACCAGGGCGTTACCGGTCCGGCCCGGCAGCCCCCCTCCCCACGACCGGCGTACGACGGTGCCCGCGGCCGCGGCGTAGACGGCGGTCCCCGTGGAGTTGCTGACATCCTGCCCGGCGTGGGACGCGCCGCCTCTGGGCGCGCCGTAGTGGCCCCCGGCGGGGAAGCGGCCCAGGGCGGGATCGGCCCACGCCCCGTTCTTGGCTGCTGCCGCCGCTGCGGCATCGGCTGCGAGTGACGGGGCCGTGGTGGCCGCCGCCGTGGAGGCTCCGGCGGACAGGTTCACGGCGAGTACGCCCAGGCCCAGTCCGGCCAGCAGCCCCCGCCGGGACAGACCGCCGTTCGGGCCCTCAGTGGTCGCCGGTGTCTCCGTCGGCGCGGCGGTGGTCGCACAGGATCGGCACATCATGTCTCCCTCGATAGCGGGTGAGCACGTGGTGGGACAGGTCAGCACGTGGGACGGGTCGAGCACATGGGGGGCTGTGTGTGGGGGGGGCGATGGGCGGATCCGAGGATCTACCCGCATAGACCGTAGGGGTGGCGCGGTGGTCCGTCACGGGCCCACGGGCCCAGAGCAGGGCCCAAGCCGGAAGGCCGTCACGGCTCGGCCGTGGCGATCCCGTCCGCCTCGCGGGTCGACGGGCACCGTCCGGCCGGCTCTCCGCCGCGGACATCGCCGGTCCCTCTCCGCCGCCCCTGTCCCGGCCGGGCCGCGCGTCCGGCGGCCCGGTCCGGGCCCGACCGCGCAGGGCCCCGGTGGTGGTGGACCGGCCCACGCGTGGATGACCGTACGCGAACACGTCGGCCCGGGAGCGGGGCCGGGGCGGATCAGTGAGCCCGGTCGGCGGACGCCGCCGCGCCGGTGCCGCCGGGGGCGGCTGCCCCGACTGCGGCGGACGGCGTGCGGTAGGAGCGAAGGGCCGTGTTGGACGCGGCCACGGCGGCGACCGCCACGACAGCGGACAGCCCGCCGGCGACCAGGGAGAAGGAGGCGGAGGTGGCCGAAGCCAGCAGGCCACCACGGAAGTTGCCGAGCTCGGGGCCCGCGACGCCGATGACGTGCTCCACCGAGGAGACCCGCCCCCGGTACGCGTCCGGAGTCTCCCCTTGCACCAGGGCGCTGCCGGTGACGACCGACACGGTGTCGGCGGCGCCTGCCACAGCCAGGCAGCAGAGCGCCAGCCACAGCGGCCCGGCGAGGCCGAAGCAGGCCAGCGCCAGCCCCCAGACGCCCGCTGCGCACAACTGCACGAGGCCGGCACGACGCCGGCGCGTCACCGTTCCGGAGAGCAGGCCGGCCGTGATCCCCCCGACCGCGACAGCCGAGAAGAACAGACCCAGATTCCGCGGGTCGCCCTCGAAGCGGGTCTCGTTGACCAGAGGGAAGAGCGCGATCGGCATGGCGAGCAGCGTCGCGGACAGGTCAGTGGCCATCGAGCCCCACAGCGTCGGGCGGCGAAGGATGACTGCCCAGCCGCCGCGCTCCGGCCGGCGCCGGCCGCCCGCCGCGCGGATCTTCCCCTCGGGTTTCATGGACGGGAGCCGGATCACCGCGAGCATCGCTACCGCCAGGGCCACGGCCTGAGTCGCGTTAGCGGCGGCGAAGTCCCAGCGGGCGATGACCAGCCCGGCCACCGCGGGCCCGGCCAGCATCGCCACCTGGAAGGAGATGTTGGTCAGCGCGAGGCCGGCCGCGACCTGGTCCCCCGGCAGCAGCCGGACCGGGAAGGTGCGCCGCGCAGGGGCGCCGAGAGCACCGCAGGCCGAACCCGCGGCGACCAGGGCAAGGAGCAGCAGCACGTTGCGGCTGTCCGCCAGCGCTTGGGCGCACAGCCCGACGGCGGTCAGCAGTTGGCCGGCGGTGGTGATCCGTACCAGCGCACGGCGGTCCACGGCGTCGGCCAGCGTGCCGCCGAGCAGGCCGAACAGCACCATCGGCAGGCCGGTCGCCAGCCCGATGGCACCTGTGCCCACCGGGCTGCCGGTCAGGTCCCAGACCTGGGCCAGCACCGCGACGTTGGCTATCTGCCCGCCGAGTTGGGAAGCCGATGTGCCGGCCCACAGGTCCCGGAAGGGCCGGCTCCCACGGAGGGGACGGACGTCGAGGAACCGGACGCGTCCTCTCATCGGGGCGGTTCGACGAGGTGGTGGAGGATCCGCTGTCGCATGGAGCGGGCTTCCAACGCCCGACGCACCTCCTGCACGACGGCGGTCATCGCGTGCGGGACCTCGCCGTCCAGCTCGGCGACCGTCGCGTGCGTGGCACGCCACTCGGCCTCCAGGAAGGGCACCAGTGACCGGCCGCGCTCGGTCAGGTCGATCCGCCGGGTGCGGGCGTCGGGCCCCGGCTCGGAGGTGACCAGACCCTCCTTGCGCATGGCGGCGACGGTCTGGCTGACCGCGGAGTGCGAACGGCCCAGGGACTTCGCCAGCTCACGGATGGTCAGGGGCCCGGTATGGGCGAGCCGGATCAGCGGATACGCGAACCGGGGCCGGACTCCCTCCATGCCTCGTTCGACGTACACCTTTTCGATCTCGGCGTCCATGGCGGCGAGCAGCTCGTGGAGGGAGTGCCAGGGGTCGGGCAGCGAGGTGGGATCGGAAGACGTCACAGCGCTAATATAACAGTGCTGCGATAAATGCTTCCAGTACGGGGGACGGGGTACGAACGCCGGCCGTGGGGCCGTGGGGGCCGGGGAAACGGCGCGAGCGCGGCCCACCGGTTCGGTGGCCGGTCGGCGGTGGACGTCCGCCTGTAGGTTGGCGAGAAATGACGTTCCTGCCGGTGGCGCCCGCCGTCTGTGACGCCGGGCGGCCCGGATGCGGGCCGGTCACGGATGCGGGCCGGTCACGGATGCGGCGATGAGTTCGCGCGGCCCGGAGAGTCCTACTGTCGTTGTCGGCATCGCAGGAGGAGCGCATGGCTCAGCTACTGAGAGTCCAGAATTTCAATGTCTCGAGTGACGGGATCGGCGCCGGTGAGGGCCAGAGCCTCGAAAATCCCTTCGGCCACGGCATCGACCCGGCACGGCTGTTCGCCTGGGCCGGCGCCACGGCGAGCTGGCCCATGCGCACCGATCCCGGGGGGAGCCGGGGCCTCGACGACTACCTCACGCGGGACTACGACCGCAATATCGGCGCCGAAATCATGGGCCGCAACAAGTTCGGGCCCCAGCGCGGGCCCTGGAGCGACCACGAGTGGCAGGGCTGGTGGGGCGACGAGCCCCCGTTCCGCACCCCGGTGTTCGTCATGACTCACCACGAGCGTCCTTCGTTCACGCTCGCCGACACCACGTTCCACTTCGTCGACGGTGACCCCGCCGCGGTCCTGGAGCAGGCGCGGGAGGCGGCGGGGGGCAAGGACGTCCGGCTCGGCGGCGGGGCCACCACCATCCGGGAGTTCCTGGACGCCGACCTCGTCGACACCCTGCACGTGGCGGTCTCGCCGGTGGAGTTCGGGTCCGGGGTGCGGCTCTGGGAGTCCCCCGATGAGCTGCTCGACCGTTTCCACCTCGACGTCGTTCCCAGCCCGAGCGGCGTGGTGCACCACCTGTTCTGGCGAAAGTGACCGGCCCTCGGAGCGGGCCCGGTGGGCTGTTCCGCCTCCCGGGCCCGCTCCGAACGGGCCGTCGGGGCCGGGCGGCCGGCGAGCTGTTCGGCGTGTTCCCCGCGTTCATGAGCCACTCGGCCAAGGGCGGGGCCGAGACGAAGGAGTAAGGCCGAAACCTCTCGTCTGGATGCTCGGACACCGCTGCCGTACGGCCAAAACGCCTAGGCGCGCACGCTCGGCGGCCCATACGTTCGACCGTATGGCTGACGAATGTTTCGGGCATCCACGGCTCGCCGCGTGCTCGACATCGGCTGCGGAACAGGCGTGTTCGCGCTTCTGCTGGCTGACCGCGGGATCGAAGTCGTGGGCGTCGATCCCGCCCGGGCGTCCATCGGCGTGGCCCGGGCCAAGCCGGGCGGCGAGCACGTGCACTGGATCTGTGGCGATGCCACGACCCTTCCGCCGATGCGGGCCGACCTGGCGACCATGACGGCGAACGTCGCCCAGGAGATCATCGACCCGCAGGCATGGCGGGAGACCCTGCGTGGCGCGTACGAGGCACTGCGGCCCGGCGGCCGTCTGGTGTTCGAAACCCGGGTTCCGGCCGGCCGCGCGTGGGAGCAGTGGAACCGCGAAGCCTCACACCGCGTGACGGAGATCCCGGAGGTCGGCGTTGTCGAGAGCTGGGTCCGGGTGATCGAGGTGCGCGAACCGTTGGTGACGTTCCGCTGGACCTACGTGTTCGCCGTCGACGGGGAGGTCATGACGTCGGACTCCACCTTGCGCTTCCGTGAGCGGCGGGAGGTCGAGACGGAGCTGGTCGCGCAGGGGTACGTGGTGGAGGACGTACGCGACGCTCCCGACCGGCCGGGCAGGGAGTTCGTCTTCGTCGCGCGACGCCCGTAGCTCGGCCCGCGGGGGGCTGTGCCACCGGGAGGACCGGGACTGGGCCCCTTCGCCGGGCAGTTGCCGTGCCGGCCGGCGGGGACACGGTGGGCACGCGACCGTGGATCAGCGGTGACTCCCAGGACGCTGACGAACTCGGGAGGGGCCACGATGCGCTACCACCTCATGGCGTTCGAGGTCGGGCGGGCGCCATTCTCAGGCGAGTTGGCTCGGGCGGAAGCGGCGCTCTCGCGGCGAGCTCGTCAGCCCCGTCCAGGTGGCGAGCTGTCTCACGTTCCGACCGACCTGTCATGGCCGGTTTGCCGGACGATGCTGGTGGGCGCTCGGGTTAGGGTGAGCGGCCACCACGCTCATGGAGTCTGAATCATGACCACCCATCCTGATGTAGAGGCTTTGATCGGAATCGTCCCCTTGGGGCACCGGGGTGAAGAGCGAGTGGACTGGACGGCCGCGGAGGCCGCGTTGGGCACCGGGTTGCCGAGCGACTACATGTCCTTCATGGACACCTATGGCGTGGGTGACATCGAGGAACTGATCATCCTTCCGCCACTGCCCGTCGATGTTCCCGACCTGAGCGACTGCCACATCGGGGGCATGAGCGAGGGACTTCGCCGGGTGTGGGAGGCGGAGGGGGGCGTGCCAGGCGTATCCGCCGGCCCAGAGACCGTGCTGTCGTGGGGGACTGGCTGCAACGCCAACGAGCTGGCTTGGCTCATGACCGACTCGGACCCGGACAACTGGCCTGTGGTGGCATGGCGGCGCCAGGTTTCCTACGGAGAGTCCCGGTGGGCGATTTTTGACTGTGGCATGGTCAAGTTCCTCACGCGCATGATGCTCGCGGAGTTCGACGAATGCCCGCTCGGTGACGCGTCGCTCTGGGGACGTCCCGGAGCCTTCGTCAGCTGGCGTGAGCAGCGCCGCCGGCTCGTCGCCGGACTGGACCCCTTGACCGGCGAAGCGGACCCCTACGCCGAGATGTTCCCGATCTCCGATGACGACTGAGACCCCTCATGTCGCAGGCGCTCGGGCTCGATGACCGGTGACGCAACTCCGGTCGACGGTGGTGTGGTTGAGTAGGGGGAGCTCCGGCGGCAGCGGGCCCAGAGGCGGGCGGGGAAGCTTGACGGGGCAACCCTCAAGCCCCTCATTCACGGTCTGGCGTCGAACGAGCCTCGAACTTGATCGACCTTCTCGCAGTTCAGCGGACACGTCGGCGGCCTTCGTCTGTTCCTGTGCTCCGTCACAGAGGCGCAGGAACAGCGCGAAGGCCGTGGTCGTGAGTCTGGTAACCGGGCTCGAAGAATCGCCACCCCGCCACCCGGCACGACGTGGGCAGGGTCTTCGCCACCAGCGAGGCGTACAGCCGCCTTTTCCACCACAAGGTCGGCACCGAACCCCGTCGCGGATCTGTCGTCGGGAGTTGACGGTTGTTGTCGGTGAGCGCGGACATCGCCTGTGGTTGGGTGGAGGGCGTCGCGGAGATTCGGGCGGCGGTGCAGGCTCGAAGTGGAAGCATAAGTGAGCTTCGTGGGTGTTGAGGGGGCTGCGATGTCGTCGCAGTCCAGGATCGAGGGGGACCATGACCAGACGTTGGTACACACCACTCGGCATCAATTTGCTCCTGGGCATCCCAGCCATCGTGCCCGTGCTGATGCTCTGGTTTCTGCTGTCGAACTGGCCGCTCGCCGACATGGGGTTGACGACGAGAATTCCGAACAACGAGCAAGACGACAGTCCGAATGCGGTACTTCTCTTCTTCGGCCCCATGATCGCTGCGAGCGCCGTCCTCTGGTGGATCGCCAACCGACCCCTCGCCCGCCGAACCCGACTCACCGCACCCCGCTACTGGCTCCTCTCCCTCACGGGCGCTCTCATCCCAACCGCCGCCATCACAGTTTGGCCCTAGAGCATCCGCTGCTGCTATCAGCAGTCACCGCAGAGCCATGGGAGGCAAAAAACAAGCTAAGGGCTGTCCCGTGATCCCTGGCGGGCGCACGACGACAGCTACGGCACCTCGCCGCGTTGTCGGACCATCCACAGACATCCGGTATGCGGGTGCCCCTCCACCTTGCGATGCACCGCATCCGACGCCGCGCCCTCCCAGACGTCATCAGGTGCTGGTCCCGGGCCAGCGTGTTCGCACAGGCGGGTGTTACAGGACCCGCAGGAGAACTCCGCATCCCACCACAACTCATCGTGAAGGAGGAACTGGTTCACCTGCCGCACCGCCATGCCGCCGCACTCGCAAGGCGATGCGATCTTCGCGGTCTGACCAGTCACCCGGGCTCACCGACGTTCCACTCCTGAGGCAGCTCCTCGCCGCAGAAGACGCATACGAAGTCCTTCTCCCGCACGATGCCGAGCTCCCGGCAGGAGTGGCATCGGCGAAAGACGACCTCGTGCGTGAATCCGGGCGGTCGAGGGATCCCGATCCGGTCCAGAGCCTCGGCCAACGCGGGCCATGAGCTGGTGTCCGGACAGTAGCCGGTCGACTGGTTGCTGACCTCCTCGACCGCCCACCGCCCGGACTCCTCGCGGAAGCTCATCTCACCGGCGCTCAGGACCTCTCCGCCGCCGGCGCACACCACGTGCTCACTGCGGCGCGGAGCCAGTCGCAGCACCCCGGCGCCATCGACGACGAACGTGAACGGCTCGGCCGACTCGTCCAGGGGCAGCGCCGAGACCCACTCGCCGAAGTCCGCCGCCGAGCGGATGCTCCGCCCCTCACCACCCGCCCGGACGAACTCCTTCAGCTCGGCCGGCCCCACATACCGATACCTCTGCCCCCGTGTCTCCACGCACGCCAACCTAGTGGCTCACACAGTCAGGGCTTGGGGGACTGCCACTCGGCGACTACGGCCGACCGGTGACAGAAGTCCCCGCGAAGTGACAGTCGTCGCTGCGAGTCACACGGGAGCCGGGGGCGTGGCACACGACACTTTTGCAAGCATGTGCTTGCAAAAGTTAGCAAGGGTGATGCAGTATCGAGGTATGGCATCACTCAACGTCGGCGATCTCGGTGAGTACCTGCGGGAGCAGCGCCGTGCGGCGCAGCTCTCCCTGCGGCAGCTCGCCGATGCCGCAGGGGTGTCGAACCCGTATCTCAGCCAGATCGAGCGTGGTCTGCGCAAGCCCAGCGCCGACGTGCTCCAGCAGGTCGCCAAGGCGCTGCGGATCTCGGCCGAGACCCTGTACGTACGTGCGGGGATCCTCGACGAGCGGGAGCGGGAGGAGCTGGAGACGCGGGCGGTCATTCTGGCCGATCCGTCGATCAACGAGCGGCAGAAGAACGTTCTGCTGCAGATCTACGACTCCTTCCGCCGCGAGAACGGATTCGTCCCCCGGCCGGATGCGGACGCGGAGGCGGAAGCGAAAACCGCCGCGGGCGCCGACGCGGCCGGCGATGCCGGCCCCGGCCCCGGCGGCGACGCCGGGACGGATGTCACCCAAGACCACGACCCTCACAGCTAGCAGCTGGTTCTGATGATCCGGGAGGACCACAGTCATGGCCATCACCGATGACCTGCGCAAGACCCTCACCGACCCCACGCCCCTCTACTTCGCCGCCGGTACGGCCGACCTGGCCGTGCAGCAGGCGCGCAAGGTCCCGGCGCTGATCGATCAGCTGCGGGCCGAGGCGCCGGAGCGGATCGACGCCGTGCGCAACACCGACCCCAAGGTCGTGCAGGAGAAGGTGACCACGCAGGCCAAGGAGGCCCAGGCCACCGTGCAGGCGAAGGTCACCGAGGTGTTCGGCTCCTTCGACGCCGCCGACCTGAAGAAGCTGGGCGAGAACGCGCAGGACCTGGCTCTCCGCAGCGTGGGCGTGGCCGCCGAGTACGCGATCAAGGCCCGGGAGGCGTACGAGAAGGTCGCCGAGCACGGCGAGCAGACCGTACGGACCTGGCGCGGGGAGACGGCCGAGGAGATCATCGAGATCGCCGCCGTGGTCGAGGCCGAGCCCAAGAACGAGCCCAAGAGCGAGGCGAAGGCCGCCCCGGCGAAGCCCGCCGCGACGAAGGCCGCGCCCGGCGCGTCGGCGAAGTCCGCCGAGGCCAAGGCCGCGCCCGCCAAGAAGACGCCCGCGCCGCGCAAGCCCGCGGCCAGGAAGACCCCGCCGCCCGCCGGCGAGTGACCCCCACGGGTCCTTCCGAATGCGGTACGCGTGACCGGGACACGGGGCGGGCACCTTTACGGGTGGCCGGCTCGTTGTCCCGGTACCTTGGCCCTCCCGGCCGGGGGCGCTCATCCACTCACTAGGCGGTACACACCATGTTGCTCTCAGCGTTCGGCTCGCTCCTCCAGCTGCTCTATCTGGCGATGCTGGTGCTGGCCGTGGTCGCGTTCGTCTTCGCGGCGACCGCCCGTGAGGACGCCTACCGTGCCGCCGACAAGAAGAAGAAGTCCTTCTGGCTGGTGATCCTCGGTGTCGCCGTCGCCGTGAACCTGCTGATCCCGCTGCTCTTCCTGCAGCTCGCGGGTGTGGTCGCGTCGATCGTGTTCATGGTCGACGTGCGTCCCGCGCTCAAGGCGGTCTCGGGCGGCGGCGGTGGCCGCAAGGGCGGCTCCAGCAGTGACGGCCCGTACGGCCCCTACAACGGCGGGCGCTGAGCCCTCGCCGCCCTCACGGGCGGGCGCGGCGGACGGTCGACGGACGCGGGGTGGGAGCGCGGTGCGCTGCCGCCCCATCGTCGTATCCGCTGCGGATCGCGGCCCAGCAGCAGGACCGCCACGTCGTCGGTCAGCTCGCCGCCGTTCAGTTCCCGCACCTCGGCGACGGCCGCCTCCAGCAGTTCCTCGCCCGCCAGACCCTGCTCCAGCCGGGTGTTGATCATCGCGACCATGCCGTCCTGGCCGAGCCGCTCGCTGCCGCCGGTCCCCACGCGGCCCTCGATGAGCCCGTCCGTGTACATCATCAGGCTCCAGGCGGGGCCCAGCTCGACCTGACGGCGCGACCACCGGGCCCGGGGCAGCAGCCCCAGGGCCGGTCCGCCGTCCTCGTACGGGAGCAGACCCGCGGGCCGGCCGTGGCGGGCGAGCAGCGGCGCGGGATGTCCGGCCAGGCAGAGTCCGGCCCGACGCCCGTCGGGCGCGATGTCGACGGTGCAGAGCGTCGCGAAGATCTCCTCGCTCTGCCGCTCGTGCTCCAGCACCTGCTGGAGCGTGGAGAGCAGCTCGTCCCCGCACAGCCCGGCCAGGGTCAGCGCCCGCCAGGCGATCCGCAGCTCGACGCCGAGCGCCGCCTCGTCCGGACCGTGGCCGCAGACGTCGCCGATCATCGCGTGCACCGTGCCGTCCGGGGTGCGGACGACGTCGTAGAAGTCGCCGCCGAGGAGGGCCCGGCTGCGTCCGGGGCGGTAGCGGGCGGCGAAGCTCAGGCCGGAGCCGTCCAGCAGCGGGGTGGGGAGCAGGCCCCGTTCCAGGCGGGCGTTCTCCTGGGCACGCAGCCGGGACTCGGTCAGCTGGTGCTGGGCGATGTCGGCGCGCTTGCGCTCCACCGCGTACCGGATGGCACGGCTCAGGACGCGCGCGTCCAGCTCGCCGCGGAAGAGGTAGTCCTGCGCCCCGACGCGTACGGCCTCGGTCGCCAGCTCCGTGTCGTCCTGCGCGGTCAGGGCCAGGACCGCGTGCAGCGGCGCCAGGCGGAGCACATGGGTGAGCGCCGCCAGCTCGTCGGCCCGCTCGGAGACGGGCTCGGGCCGTGGCCCGCCGCCGGGCGTCCCGGTGCGCGGGGCCCCGGCGTCGGCGATGGGCGGCGCGCCGGGTGCGGCACCGGTGACCGGCAGCGCGAGGTCAAGCAGGATGCAGTCGACGTCGTCGGTGAGCAGCCGCGCGGCCTCGGTGAGATTGCGGGCGGTACGGACACGGACCCGGGTTCCGGCGGCTGCCGACAGCTCGGGGACGGTGATGGCGGTGCCCGCCGGGTCGCCCTCGATCACCAGCAGGGTCAGGTCGCCGTGCGAGGTCTCCGCGGCGGGAACGGATCGCTGCCGAGGTTCGGGTACGGGCATCGGTTCGGGTTTCCTTCCCTCCCCCCGAGGGCCCGGCGGGTCGACGATCGACGATCCGCCAGTCGGGGACGATAGCGGTACGCGGCGGGGGAACGGAATGGCGCACCGGGAACGGACCCCGTCATATGCGCCGTCATAAGCCGCGTCCCGACACGGATCCGGCGCGATGGGCCGCCAGGCCGGCGCGTAAGCGCCCATGACAAACATCACGCGCCACCACGGGCGGTGTGGCCTGATCGCGAGGTCCCGCCTGCCAGGGCCCGGGACAGGCGGCCCCGCTGTCCGGGCCGGTGCTACTTGTCGGGGCGGACCACGCCGAGGATCTTCATCGACCCGGCACCCGCCAGAGTGACATGGCGGCCGGGGCGCGGGGAGTGGACTATCGCGCCGTCGCCGACGTACATCCCGACGTGGCTGGCGTCGGCGTGGTAGATGATCAGGTCGCCGGGGCGCATGTCCTGGATGTCGATGCGCGGCAGCAGCCGCCACTGCTCCTGCGAGGTGCGCGGGATCGGCCGCTTCGCCGCCAGCCACGCCTGCGAGGTCAGCCCCGAGCAGTCGTACGAACCGGGGCCCTCGGCTCCCCAGACGTACGGCTTGCCTATCTGCGCGGTCGCGAAGGCCACCGCCGCCGCGCCGCTCTCGCTCGCCTCGCCGCTGACGTCCTTGACCGCACCGGAGGAGAGCCAGGCGGCCTGTGCCCTGTCCGCGGCGTCCCTCTCCAGTCGGCGGAGCCGCTCGCGCTCGGTCGTCTCCAGCCGTGATTCGAGCTTCTCCGCCGCCTTGATCTGGGCGTTGATCTTCTTCTTGGCCTTGGCCTGCTTGACCCGGTTCGTCTCCAGCTTCTCCCAGTTGGCGCTGGCGTCCTGGGTGTACGTCTCCAGGTCCTCCTGCGTCTGGTTCAGGTCGGTCAGGAGCGACTTGGACGCCTGCTGGCTCTGGCGGACCTTGTTGATCCCGTCGAGGAAGAGCTTCGGGTCGCTGCTCAGGGCCAGTTGCGCGCCGGGCGGCAGGCCGCCGCTGCGGTACTGCTCCCGGGCCTGGGCCCCGGCCTGGTCCTTCAGCACGGTGATGCGCGCCTGGCCGTCGACGATGGCCTTGGCCAGTTTCACGATCTCGCCGGACTGCTTCTTCGTCTGCTCCTCGGCGAGGTTGTACGCGTCCGTCGCCGCGCCCGCCTTCCGGTACAGCGTCTCGATCTGCTGGCGGACCTCTTCGAGGTCCGCGTTGGAGTAGCGGGGCGGCGAGCCGGCGGGGGAGGAGGACGAGGGGGACGGGTCCGGCACCGGGGCGGCCGCGGCCTGGCCCGTGGACGTCAGCAGGGCCAGCGCACAGACCAGCGTGATGGCGGCAGTGGCGCAGTGGCGTCGGTTCACGAGCTCCCCCTCCGGGTGGTTCCTCCGGCCCGTCTCCGGGCGAAGGCGACAAGATGACAAAAGGACGTTGATCGCAACAGAGTCGGCGAAGGCCGCTGATGGGGCCAAAGCGGTGTGTACGGTGAGCGGGGGACGGAAACGGAAGCCGGACATCGCAGACGTGACTTACCGTCAGTAACTTTTCGGCAGCGTCGCGATCGTGCCATGTCGCCCCGTAAAGCAACAGAGGCCGACGGCACCCGCCGCGTCACATACCGCCCCCACCGGGCCACTTCGTCATGATTCCTCCCCCTCGGCCCGCACGGAGCCGCGTCCCCTCGCCACGCCGCTCTCCACCGGTGCCGTCCCTGGTGCGCCGCCCCCTGGTGCGCCATCCTCCCACTGGGACGAACGGTGCCCCCGCGGCGTTCCCGGGACAGCGTAATTCTGCCCTTCCGGGCAACGTTCAGCGGACGTGGGGCCGCAGTGCGTCCCACCGCACGGTGATCTCGCCCTGCCGCCACCGCCGGACCCCGTCCACCACCGGCCAGTCGGCCGCCACCGCCCGCACCGCCGCGATCCAGCGCTGCCGTGCGCCGAGCGAGGCGTACGGGGCGGCCGACGCCCAGGCCCGGTCGAAGTCCCGCAGGAACGCGTGGACCGGCTCACCCGGCACGTTGCGGTGGATCAGTGCCTTCGGCAGGCGTTCCGCGAGGTCCGAGGGGCGCTCCAGCGAGCCGAGGCGGGTCGCGAAGGTGACCGTGCGCGGGCCCTCGGGCCCCAGCGCCACCCAGACGTGCCGCCGGCCGATCTCGTCGCACGTTCCCTCCACCAGGAGACCTTCGGGGTCGAGCCGGGAGCGCAGTCGCGCCCAGACCTCGGCCACCTGGTCCTCGTCGTACTGGCGCAGCACGTTCGCCGCCCGGATGAGCAGGGGCCGGACGTCCAGGGGGATTTCGAAGCCGCCGTGCGCGAACGTGAGGCCCTCCCCGGCGTACGGCTGCGCGGCGGCGACCCGCTCCGGGTCGATCTCGATGCCCGCCACCACGGTCCGCGGCTCGGCGGTGCGCAGGCGGCCCAGCAGCTCGACGGCGGTCCAGGGGGCGGCCCCGTACCCGAGATCGACCGCCACGGGCCGCCCGGCGCGGCGCAGGGCCGGCCCGTGCGCGTCGGCGATCCAGCGGTCCATGCGGCGCAGCCGGTTCGGGTTGGTGGTCCCGCGGGTGGCGGTGCCGATGGGGCGCTGGCGCATGGGTCGAGCGTATGCGACGGGGCGGGGAGGGGCGGATACCCGGTGCGGCGCCCGGGTCGCACGACGCGCCGCCCGGCAACGTAATGATTTGGCAAAGCGGAAATGAAAGGCGGGATTCCACTGTTCTCGCCCTTCGGAGGGACCGCGCCCTCTTCACGGCATGCCCCGAATGAGGAGGACCGACGAGGTGAGCCAGTACGTCTCCCGGCTCGGCTCCACCCGGACGGCCGCGCGCCTGAGGTTCCCCGGGGGCTTCTCCGGCGCCTCCCGCAAGCCGCGCCGCATCGCGATGCTCTCCGTCCACACGTCCCCGCTCCACCAGCCCGGCACGGGCGACGCGGGCGGGATGAACGTCTACATCGTCGAGCTGGCCACGCGCCTCGCCGCCATCGACATCGAGGTCGAGATCTTCACCCGGGCCACCAACGGCTCGCTGGCGCCCGTCGTCGAGCTGGCCCCCGGCGTCCTGGTCCGGCACGTCGACGCCGGCCCGTACGAAGGTCTCGCCAAGGAGGAGCTGCCCGCCCAGCTCTGCGCCTTCACGCACGGCGTGATGCAGGCGTGGGCCGGTCAGCGCCCCGGCTACTACGACCTCGTGCACTCCCACTACTGGCTCTCCGGCCAGGTCGGCTGGCTCGCCGCCCAGCGCTGGGGCGTCCCCCTCGTGCACGCCATGCACACCATGGCCAAGGTCAAGAACGCCGCGCTCGCCCGGGGCGACACCCCCGAGCCGGCCGCCCGGGTCATCGGCGAGACCCAGATCGTGAACGCCTCCGACCGGCTGATCGCCAACACCGCCGAGGAGGCCGACGAGCTCGTCCGCTTCTACGACGCGGACCCCGCCGGGGTCGCCGTCGTGCACCCCGGCGTCAATCTGGACCGCTTCCGCCCCTTCCCCAAGGGCTCCGACAAGCTCCGTCCACGGGACGCGCCGTCCGCCCGCGCCGCCGCGCGCGCCCGCCTCGGCCTGCCGCAGGACGCGCTGATCCCGCTCTTCGCGGGCCGCATCCAGCCGTTGAAGGCCCCGGACGTGCTGCTGCGCGCGGTGGCCGTGCTCCTGGACCGGGACCCGTCCCTGCGGTCCCGCATCGTCGTGCCGGTGGTCGGCGGGCCGAGCGGCAGCGGACTCGCCAAGCCCGAGGGCCTGCAGAAGCTGGCCGCCCGCCTGGGCATCGCCGACGTCGTGCGGTTCCACCCGCCGGTGGGCCAGGACCGGCTCGCGGACTGGTTCCGCGCCGCGTCGGTGCTGGTCATGCCGTCGTACAGCGAGTCCTTCGGCCTGGTCGCCATAGAGGCACAGGCGGCCGGCACTCCGGTGATCGCCGCGGCCGTGGGCGGGCTGCCCGTGGCGGTGCGCGACGGGAGCAGCGGCTTCCTGGTGCCCGGACACGAGCCGGAGGCGTACGCCCAGGCGCTCGGGCGGTTCGCGGACGCGCCGGAGCTGGTCGAGCGGATGGGGGCGGCCGCCGCGGCGCACGCCCAGTCCTTCGGCTGGGACACGGCCGCCTCGGCGACCGCCGACGTGTACACGGCGGCGCTCTGCGACCACCGCCGCCGGGCCCGCGCGCACCACGGCTGACCCGGGGGCGACCGCGGCGCTTGCCGCCGGTCCCGTGCCGCCGGTCCCGTGCCCGTGCGAGGCGCGCCGCTGTCGTACGCTCGCTGTATGGCTGACGTAGCGGACGAGACAGCAGCGGCCCAGGTCATCGAGGCGACGCTGAACGACGCCGGGCTCGTATGGGAGAGCCCGGGACGCGGCAACTATGTGGTGACGCTGCCCGGCACCCGCAAGCTGTCGACGACCTGTTCGCTGATCGTCGGCAAGCACTCGCTCTCCCTCAACGCGTTCGTCGTGCGGCACCCCGACGAGAACGGCGCCGGGGTGCACCGCTGGCTGCTGGAACGCAACCTCCGGCTGTTCGGGGTGAGTTACGCGATCGACTCGCTCGGCGACGTCTACCTGGTCGGCAAGCTGCCGCTGTCGGTGGTCACCGCCGAGGAGCTGGACCGGCTGCTCGGCGTGGTGCTCGAAGCGGCCGACGGGGCGTTCAACACCCTCCTGGAGCTCGGTTTCGCGAGCTCGATCCGCAAGGAGTACGCGTGGCGGGTGTCGCGCGGCGAGTCCACGCGGAACCTGGACGCGTTCAGCCACGTGATCGAGCGCTCGCCCGACGCCTGACGGCAGGGTCCGGCACCGCCCGGTGCCACCCGCACGGCACGGACTGGGCGGGGCGGTGTGGCGGCGCGGGCGGGACGACAGGCTTTCGCGTACGTCCGTCCGTACCGGCCGTGCGTACCGGCCGTACGCGTAGGCGCCCCTCGCCCCTCGCCGCCGCTTCGGCCGGGGGCGGTCAGGGCAGGGGGACGAGGCGGACGACGGTGAGTGTCAGGACGGAACGGGAGACGTAGTAGAGGACGATGGCCCCGGAGACGGTCGCCTCGCGCCGGTCCTCTTCACCCTTGACTGCGGAGGAGGCGTGGCCGTACGGCTCCCTGCCGAGGGTGCGCGCCATCTCGTTCCGGAAGGACTCACCGTCGCGCATCTTGGCCAGGGTGTCGTCGGCGGGCGGTGCGTAGGAGATGCGGAAGCTCAAGCGACGCTCCGCCTCTCGGCCTCGTCCTGCGCCAGCCGGTCCAGGATCTTCTCGGCCTCGGGATCGGGGACGGCCTCCAGCATCCAGTGCCGCATGACGGCCTGGATCTCGTGCACGCCGGCGTCGTTGATCGCGAGGTCGAATTCCTCGCGTCTCTCCTCGGGCAGCGCGGCACGGATGTCCGGGATGCTGTTGGGCACCTCGACCTCGGTACCGCCGACGAAGGTCTTCAGAGACTCACCCATGATCGCTCTCCTCGATCTCCCTGCTCTGGAAGCACACGGACGGCATGGGCTCACCGTAGTGCGTACGAGGGGCGTTTCGGCCTGCCCGGCCGGGTCACGAATCGATACAGCGCCTCAGTCCCGGCCGAGCCTCTGTGCCACCCGGTCACGCAGAAGCGCGTACTCCTCCTGGAGCCGCCGCCACTCGCTCACGGGCGGCCGGACTATGACGTCACCGCCCACCACGACCTCCTCCGGCCCGAACTGCTCCCGGGTCAGGTCGATGTCCACGCCGGCGCCCAGGCGGTTCCACCAGTGGTAGTCGGTGCGCACCCCGTCGACATGCACCTCGCCCCGGATCAGCTCACCGCCGAGCAGATCGTTGAGCACCATGGCGGTCACCCCGCACTGGTCCCGTGCCGGATTGCCCGGATTCCAGCGGTCCCGGTACTCCGGGGTGCAGGTCTCCGCGCTCCAACTGGCGCGGAGCGCCCGTTCGATGTCGGTGAGCAGGTAGGTCGCCATGAGCACCATCGTGGCAGAGGGCACTGACAACGCCGACGCGCCGCTGTGCGGGGCCGGCCGGCGCCAATTCCGTCGACAGGACACGGAACTCGGGGCAGAGTGCCCGTTCATGACCAGCAGTGAACTGTGGACCCGGGCGACCGCCGACCGCTACGACACCGAGGAGGCGGAGAACTCCTCGCCCGCCGCTCTCGGACCGGCCCTCGCCTTCCTCGCCGACCTCGCCGGTGAGGGACCGGCCCTGGAGTTCGCCATCGGCACCGGACGGGTGGGCGTGCCGCTCCGGGAACGCGGCGTGCCGGTGGTGGGCATCGAACTGTCCGAACCCATGGCGGCGGTACTCCGCCGCAAGGTCGACGAGGACACCCTCCCGGTGGTCATCGGGGACATGGCCACCACCGTCGTCCCCGGCGAGTTCACCCTCGTCTACCTCGTCTACAACACCATCTCGAACCTGCTCACCCAGGACGAGCAGGTCGCGTGCTTCCGCAACGCGGCCCGTCATCTGGCGCCCGGCGGCCGGTTCGTCATCGAGCTGGAGGTACCGCCGTTGCGGTGCCTGCCGCCCGGGCAGGCGGCGGTGCCGTTCGACGTCTCCGAGCGGCACCTCGGCTTCGACACCTTCGACCTGGTCGAACAGATCCTGGTCTCCCACCACTTCACCCGGGACGGCGACGACGGCCGTTACCGCCGAGGAGCCTCCCGGCACCGCTACGCCTGGCCGGCGGAACTCGATCTGATGGCGCGCATCGCCGGGCTCGACCGGGAACGCCGCGTCGAGGACTGGAACGGGTCACCGTTCACCCAGGACTCCGGTCGGCATATCTCCGTATGGCGCAAACCCCTCTGAAACCCCGGTACGTCCACGCGCCGCCCTCCCGCCGCTGTGTGGGCGCCCCTTACGGGGCAGCCCCTAGCATGATCGAAAACTCCGGGGGGCCTTGTGCCGAAGAGATCGACCGCTGGGACGGCCGTGCTGGCCTGCCTGATCATGGGCGCCGCGGTGACCGGCTGCACCGGCAGCGGCACGTCGGAGGAGCTTTCCGCCGACCAGCTGCTTGAGGACGCGAACGAGGCGATGAGCGGCCTGAAGTCGGTGACCATGGACACGGTCATCCAGATGACCGGCGGCGATGACTGGTCCGGCCACCTGGTGACCGACCTCAAGGGCACGTGCGCGTCTACAAGGACGCCGAGTTCGACAGCGTCACGTCCTTCAGCGCCTTCGACGAGCCCCTGGACGTGCGGCCCCCGGACGAGAGCGGGGTCGTGGACACGGGCGGCACCGGCTGAACGAAGGCCCCCGGGCCCCGCACGCCGGCTCGATGCCCCGGTCCACCGCCACCGGAGCACCTGAGGCGGGAAGAAGCCCCCCGCCCGTGGACGAGTGGACCGTCCACGGGCGGGGGGCTCCGCCCGGAAGAGGGGAGGCTACTTCTTCTTGCCCTGGTTCTTCACGGCCTCGATGGCGGCCTTCGCCGCGTCCGGGTCGAGGTACGTGCCGCCCGGCTTCAGCGGCTTGAAGTCGGCGTCGAGCTCGTAGGAGAGCGGGATGCCGGTCGGGATGTTGAGGCCCGAGATCTCCTCGTCCGAGATGCCGTCCAGGTGCTTCACCAGGCCGCGGAGGCTGTTGCCGTGGGCGGCGACCAGGACCGTGCGGCCCGTGAGCAGGTCCGGGACGATGCTGTCGAACCAGTACGGGAGCATGCGGACGACGACGTCCTTCAGGCACTCCGTGTCCGGGCGCAGCTCCGGGGGGAGGGTCGCGTAGCGCGGGTCGTCGAACTGGGAGTACTCGGCGTCGCGGTCCAGGGGCGGCGGCGGGGTGTCGTACGAGCGGCGCCACAGCATGAACTGCTCCTCGCCGAACTCGGCGAGCGTCTGCGCCTTGTCCTTGCCCTGGAGCGCGCCGTAGTGGCGCTCGTTCAGGCGCCAGGAGCGGCGGACCGGGATCCAGAGGCGGTCGGCGGACTCCAGGGCCAGCTGGGCGGTCCGGATCGCGCGGCGCTGGAGGGAGGTGTGCAGGACGTCGGGGAGCAGACCGGCGTCCTTGAGCAGCTCACCTCCGCGGACTGCTTCCTTCTCGCCCTTTTCGGTGAGGTTCACGTCCACCCAGCCGGTGAACAGGTTCTTCGCGTTCCATTCGCTCTCGCCGTGGCGGAGGAGGATCAGCTTGTACGGTGCGTCGGCCATGAGTCCGAGCGTAATCGAACCCGTACGGCCTCCGCGCGCCCGCCCGTAGAGCGGACAGCTCCCGGCCGGGCGTGTTCGGCGGCGGGACGTTTGACGGCAGCCGTCAATCCGGTGGCGGGTGGGGAGCCGGGCTTCGTAACGTCTCGAACGTCGTCGGGCGTCCGTCCCGGGGCCCTCGTTCCGTATGTCCCATGGGGGGAATCCTTATGTCCGTCGCCGGCCTGCGAACCGCCGCCCGCGAGACCGTCTCCGGGCTGCCCCGCGAGTTCTGGTGGCTGTGGACCAGCACGCTGGTCAACCGGCTCGGGGCGTTCGTCGCGACGTTCATGGCCCTGTACCTGACCCTGGACCGGGGCTACTCCGCCTCGTACGCCGGGCTCGTCGCCGCCCTCCACGGGCTCGGCGGGGTCGTCTCCTCGCTCGGCGCGGGCGTGATGACCGACCGGCTCGGGCGGCGCCCCACCATGCTGATCGCCCAGCTCTCCACCGCGGTGTCCGTGCTGGTGCTCGGCTTCATGGTGCACCCCTTCGCCATCGCCGCCGTGGCGTTCTTCGTCGGGATGGCGAGCAACGCCTCGCGCCCCGCCGTCCAGGCGATGATGGCGGACATCGTGGAGCCGAAGGACCGGGTGCGGGCCTTCTCCCTGAACTACTGGGCCATCAACCTGGGCTTCGCCATCTCCTCCGCCGGCGCCGGATTCATCGCGGAGTACAGCTATCTCGCCTGCTTCATCGGCGAGGCCCTGATGACACTGGTCTGCGCGGTCGTCGTCTTCGTGAAGGTGCCCGAGTCCCGCCCCGAGCAGGCCCCGGTGCCGGCCGTCGGCGGCAAGCGGCCCAAGGACGAGGTGCGGCTCTCCACCGTCCTGCGCGACGGGCGCTTCATGGGGGTCGTGGGGCTGTCGTTCCTGGTGGCGCTGGTCTTCCAGCAGGGGTACGTGGGACTGCCGGTGGCCATGGTGCGGGACGGGCTCTCCAGCTCCGACTTCGGCACCGCCATCTTCGTGAACGGCGTGTTGATCGTCGTGCTCCAGATCCCCGTCACCCGCTTCCTCCAGCACCGTGATCCGCGTCGGCTGCTGATCATCTCCTCGCTGCTCGCCGGCTACGGCTTCGGGCTGACGGCGTTCGCCGGGTCGGTCGCGCTGTACGCCCTGACGGTGTGCGTCTGGACCCTCGCCGAGATCGTCAACGCGCCCACCCAGACGGGCCTGGTCGTGCAGCTGTCGCCCGCCCGGGGCCGGGGCCGCTACCAGGGCATGTACACGATGTCCTGGTCGGTGGCCGCGCTGGTCGCGCCCCTGATGTCCGGCTTCGTGATCGACAACTACGGCGCCGCCTGGCTCTGGGGCGCCTGCGCGGTGATCGGCACGGTCGCGGGAGGCGGCTACTGGCTGCTGATGCGCAACCTGCCGCGGGAGGACCACGCGGTGGCGGACGCCCTGCCCGAGCCCGCGCCCGTCCCGGCCGAGGCACGGCCCGACCAGGCCGAGCCGGAGGCCGCGCCCGTGGCGGCGGTCGAGCGGGCCGGCTGACCGGGGCGCCGGTACGCGAAACGGCGGCGCCCGCCCGGAAGAGAATCCCGGGCGGGCGCCGCCGGTCCGTACGCGGCGCGGATCAGCCGCCGCACTGGCACGGGGCGCCGGACTGGCAGCCGCACCCACAGCCCGACCCGCAGCCGCAGGCGCCGAGCACGGTCAGGTGCACCACTTCGGTCGGGTTCTCCTGCTGGGGTTCGGTCATGGGGGAATCGGCCATGGTCCCTCCTCAGGGCGTACGGCTGGGGCGGCGGTCGGCATGGTGCGCCGCTCCCAACCTCCATTGCATGCCCGCTCCGGCGGGCGCATCAACGGCGCACACGCGCAGGAACGTAAGTGCGACTCGCGTACGCCGGAGATGCGCGGGGGTACGCCGGTACACCGACCGTGCCGGTACGCCACCGCCGTACCGGCGCGGCCGGTGTCACCGCCGTACCCGGTGCGGCCGGTGTCACCGCCGTACCCGGTGCGGCCGGTGTCACCGCCGTACGGGTGCGGCCGTCACGCTCCCTCGACCGGGGCCGCCGCCTGGATCTCGTCCGCGTGCTCCCCCGTCACCAGGTAGACCACGCGCTTGGCGACCGACACCGCGTGGTCCGCGAAGCGCTCGTAGTAGCGGCCCAGCAGCGTCACGTCGACGGCCGTCTCGATGCCGTGCTTCCAGCGGTCGTCCATCAGGTGCTGGAACAGCGTGCGGTGCAGCAGGTCCATCTCGTCGTCGTCCTGCTCCAGCTGGAGCGCCAGATCGACGTCCTTGGTGATGATGACCTCGGCCGCCTTCGCCATCAGACGCTGGGCGAGCTGGCCCATCTCCAGAATGGTGGCGTGCAGGTCGTGCGGGACCACCGTCTGCGGGAAGCGCAGCCGGGCCAGCTTCGCCACGTGCTGGGCGAGGTCGCCCGAGCGCTCCAGGTCCGCGCTCATCCGCAGCGAGGTCACCACGATGCGCAGGTCGGTCGCCACCGGCTGCTGGCGGGCCAGGAGCGCGATGGCGCGGGCCTCCAGCTCGTGCTGGAGGTCGTCGACCTTCTGGTCTCCGGCGATCACGTTCTCCGCCAGGGTCAGGTCGGCGTCGAGCATGGACGTGGTCGCCCGGCCGATCGCCGAGCCGACCAGCCGGGCCATCTCGACCAGGCCCTCGCCGATCGAATCGAGTTCCTCGTGGTAAGCGTCGCGCATGGGAAGTCCCTCTCCAGTTCCAAACTGAGGCCGGGGTCTCGGACCGACCCCCACGGTTACACGGTGGGGGCGCAACGCGTCCGTATCCGGCCCCCTAAGTGAACCGGCTCCTACCCCTCAGTGAACTCTGGGCGACGAGTGTTCGAGATGGCACTCGGACGGCTGGGAGAGTGTCCTCGCACCCGCATAACCTTGAAGCATGGACGTGAACGCGGCGGTCGCCGCAGCTGCAGCGATCGCCGGGCTGTTGACCGGTGTGATCGCCATGCTGGCGTTCCGCTGGAGCGAACGCGACCTGAAACGGCCCACGCGTACGTCACTGCGGCCGGACGGCAACGCGGCCCTGCCCCCCGGAGTGGACACCGTCCTCTCCGTCCTCAGCTCCTCCGCCGTGGTCCTCGACGAGAGCGACGGGGTGGTGAAGGCCAGCTCGGCGGCGTACGCCCTGGGCCTGGTCAGAGGCGGCCGACTGGCCGTCGAGCCCATGCTCAACATGGCCCGGGACACCCGGCGGGACGGCGAGATACGCCAGGGCGAACTGGACCTGCCCCGGCGCGGTACGGGCCGGGGGGACACCCTCGCCGTATCGGCCCGGGTGGCGCCGCTGGGCTCCCGGCTGGTCCTGCTGCTCGTCGAGGACCTCACCGAGGCCCGCCGGATAGAAGCGGTGCGGCGCGACTTCGTCGCCAACGTCAGCCACGAGCTCAAGACGCCGACCGGAGCGCTCTCCCTGCTCTCCGAGGCGGTCATGGACGCCTCCGACGATCCGGAGGCGGTGGAGCGGTTCGCCGGGCGGATGCAGATCGAGGCGACCCGGCTGACCAACCTCGTCCA
Source organism: Streptomyces sp. NPDC091649 (assembly GCF_044756785.1). NCBI lineage: Bacteria > Bacillati > Actinomycetota > Actinomycetes > Kitasatosporales > Streptomycetaceae > Streptomyces > Streptomyces sp. NPDC091649. The sequence continues at coordinate 94,832 of NZ_JBIVTR010000020.1, forward strand.
GGAGCTCATCGACCTCTCCCGGGTGCAGAACGACGACCCGCTGGAGGACGCCGAGCCGGTCAAGGTGGAGACGCTGATCGCCGAGTCGATCGACCGCTGCCGCCAGCAGGCCGGCTCGAAGCAGATCACCATGGCCTCCGCCGGAGCCGAGGGCCTCACGGTCTGGGGCAACCGCGGACAGCTCGTCGGCGCACTCGGCAACCTCGTCGAGAACGCCGTCAACTACAGCCCCGCCCACACCCGCGTCGGCATCGCGGCACGCCGCATGGCGTCACCGGGCGGGGACCTCATCGAGATCGCCGTCACCGACCAGGGGATCGGCATCTCCGAGAAGGACCGCGAGCGGGTCTTCGAGCGGTTCTACCGCGTCGACCCGGCCCGCTCACGGGCCACCGGTGGCACCGGTCTCGGCCTCGCCATCGTCAAACACGTGGCCGCCTCGCACGGCGGGGAGGTCACCGTCTGGAGCTCCGAGGGACAGGGCTCCACCTTCACCCTCCGGCTGCCCGAATCGGGCGTCGCGAGGGAGCGCACCACCGGCGGACCGCTTATCGTCAACGGCGACGACGAGGGGCCGTACGAGACCGACACCTTTGACCCCTTCCCCGCCCCGGAGGCTCTTCCGTGACCCGAGTGCTTGTCGTCGAGGATGAGGAATCCTTCAGCGACGCCCTGTCCTACATGCTGCGCAAGGAAGGTTTCGAGGTCGCCATCGCGGCGACCGGTCCCGACGGGCTGGACGAGTTCGAGCGCAACGGCGCCGATCTGGTCCTGCTCGACCTGATGCTGCCCGGCCTGCCCGGCACCGAGGTGTGCCGCCAGCTCCGCAGCCGCTCCAACGTCCCGGTGATCATGGTCACCGCCAAGGACAGCGAGATCGACAAGGTCGTCGGCCTGGAAATAGGAGCCGACGACTACGTCACCAAGCCCTTCTCCTCCCGGGAGCTCGTCGCCCGCATCCGCGCGGTCCTGCGCCGTCGGGGGGAGCCGGAGGAGGTCACGCCGGCCGCCCTGGAGGCGGGACCGGTCCGGATGGACGTGGACCGGCACGTGGTCACCGTCTCCGGCGGCAAGGTGGACCTCCCGCTCAAGGAGTTCGACCTGCTGGAGATGCTCCTGCGCAACGCCGGCCGGGTGCTGACCCGGATGCAGCTGATCGACCGGGTGTGGGGCGCCGACTACGTCGGTGACACCAAGACCCTCGACGTCCACGTGAAGCGCCTGCGCGCCAAGATCGAGCCCGACCCGGGCGCTCCGCGCTATCTCGTCACGGTGCGGGGCCTGGGGTACAAGTTCGAGCCGTAAACCGCGGGTCCGCCTGTGCCGAAGGGGCGCTTCCCGGCCGGGAAGCGCCCCTTCGGCGCGCGTGCTGTCCGCTGGGTGCGGTGGTGGGGCGGCGCGCCCGCGTTACGGGGCCGGAGCCGCCGCGTCAGTGGGCCGCGGGCACCGAGGCGGCGTCGCCCGCCTCGCCCTGCGTTCCCGTCCCGCCCTGGGCGTCCTCGGCGCCCGCGCCGTTCGCGGGCGTGCCGGACGTCTCGCCCTCGGTCGCGCCGGGGGCCTCCGCGTCGCCGGACGCGGTGCCCGACGGCGTTCCGCTGGGCTTCGGCGCGGGCGCCTCCGCCTTGGGGCTGGGGCCGAAGTCCTTGAAGAAGCCCTCGGCCGGGAAGACGCTGGCGCCGAGGCCGACGTCGCCGGTCCGGCTGAGCTTGAAGACGACCTGCCGGACGTCGCCGTCGCGTGCGGCCTGTCCGTTCTCGATCACGGCGGCGGCGTTGCCCTCGCCGCCGAGGATGACCTGGCCGCCGGCCGGGACCACGATGGGCCCCTTGCCGTCGGCGGCCCGGAGCTTCACCTCGGCGTCGCTGCCGGGCAGCGTGACCGCTTCCAGCACCTCGCGCTCGGTGCCTTCGTTGAACAGCGTCGCGGCCACGACGGCGGGGCCGTCCGTGCCGCCTCCGGGCTGCGTGAGCACGTTCACGTTCTGGACCTTGATGCTGCCCACCGAGGTGGCCGGGTTGTCCGGCCTGATCTTGAGTGTCTCCGCGTTGTTTCCCGCCGCGCAGGCGGACAGGGAGACGATCGAGAACGCGATGGCGGTGGCGGCGAGAGCGCCGTGTCGAAGGCTGCGGCTCACGGCGGCGGCAACTCCTTGAACGAGTCGGACTGCGGGTTTCGGACGTCGGTCGTCGGGCGGTCGTGTGAACCCGCCCCAAGGGTGTGTCAGCGGCCTTAGGCTACCGAGCCGCCGTGTCCGCCCCGCACCCGACCCGCCCCTAGGTGCCGAGGGTCTTCCCCGGGGGGACGCGAGGCGGGTGGGGCCGGGCGCCGGCGGCTTGCGCGGCGGGTCCGCCGAAGTGGCCCCGAGGCGTTTCTACCGGCCGGTACGCCGGATGCCGTTCGGAAATTCCGTGTGATCAATTCTTCCGCCCGCGTCGGCCCTTCCGGACCATTCTCCGCTTCCCGGCTTCTTCGTCCTTCGCGTTCGTCCTTCACGTTCGCGTCGCGTTCGCATCGTGTTCGCGGCGGAAACGTTTCGTGCGGCGCGTGGCTTGATCAATTTCATTGCGGCCGGACAGTTACGTCCGCACGGGTGAGCGATCACCGAACGGAGTACGGAATGATCGCCATCCGGAACCCGACAAAACGGGACTTTCGTCCTCTTCTGTAGGGCTTCCGGGACGTGTGACGGGGATGTTTCGCTCCGGGCGCACAGTGGCTCCGACCTGCGAATACCGCCCTCCGGAAGGCTTCCGCAGCACGACGGTGTCGCTGTTGTCAAGCCCCGAGATATGCCCTGACCTGCGAAAACGCCATTCAGGAGATGCCGTTCTCGTGTTACTCTGGATAGCCACGGAAGGGGTACCTGTCACATGACGTTCAAGGTTGGCGACACCGTGGTCTATCCCCATCACGGGGCCGCGCTGATCGAGGCTATCGAAACTCGCCAGATCAAAGGCGTGGACAAGACCTACTTGGTGCTCAAGGTCGCCCAGGGCGACTTGACGGTTCGTGTGCCGGCGGACAATGCGGAGTTCGTGGGTGTGCGCGACGTGGTCGGGCAGGACGGGCTGGACCGGGTCTTCGAGGTGCTGCGCGCACCGTATGCCGAAGAGCCGACGAACTGGTCCCGGCGTTATAAGGCAAATCTCGAAAAGCTCGCCTCCGGCGATGTCATCAAGGTCGCCGAAGTCGTGCGTGACCTGTGGCGTCGGGAGCGCGAGCGCGGTCTCTCCGCCGGAGAGAAGCGCATGCTCGCCAAGGCCCGCCAGATCCTGGTGAGCGAGCTCGCCCTCGCGGAGAACACGAACGAGGACAAGGCCGAGGCTCTGCTCGACGAGGTCCTCGCGTCCTGAAACCGGATCGCACCGGTCGTATGAATGTGCCGCGGTGCCCGCTGACCAGCCGTTTTCACGCTGTGTCGTCGGGCGCTGCGGCATGTTCGGATCCGGATCGTCATCCGGTGCCCGACCACCTGTCACGCCTCGTGCCCGCGGTGCGAACCGCGTGTGCGGCGACCGCCGGTGAGTGGCGGTCCCCGGTGCCGTATTAGCGCCCGGTGCGACCTGTCCTCGACCGGGTGTCACGGAAGGGGCCCGGTGCGAGTCAGGGCGTCCCGCCCGGCTCGCTGGGCCCCTACCCATGTCGGTCGTGGAAACAAACCTGCCGAACCCTCGGACCTTTCCCCCCGGGCCTCCGGGGCCCCCGGGCCCCTCGGATCCTTCGGACCATCCCGGACCTCTCGGACCTTCGGAGTGCAACCGATGACATCGACGCCACCCCCGACCGACCGGCCGCGCCCGCCCCGTACCGCCGCGGTGATCCCCGCCGCCGGGCGCGGCGTGCGGCTCGGGCCGGGCGCGCCCAAGGCCCTGCGGGCGCTCGGCGGCACGCCCATGCTGATTCACGCCATCCGCGCCATGGCCGCGTCCCGGGCCGTCTCCCTCGTCGTGGTCGTCGCCCCGCCGGACGGCGCGCCCGAGGTGAAGCACCTCCTCGACGAGCACCCGCTGCCCGAGCGCACCGACTACCTGGTGGTGCCGGGCGGTGAGACCCGCCAGGAGTCCGTGCGCCTGGGGCTCGAAGCGCTGCCCGAGGACGTGGCCGTCGTCCTGGTCCACGACGCCGCCCGCCCCCTGGTGCCGGTCGACACGGTGGACGCGGTCGCCGCCGCCGTACGGGACGGAGCGCCCGCCGTCGTTCCCGCGCTGCCCGTCGCGGACACCGTCAAGGAGGTCGAGCCCGCCGGGACGCCCGGGGAGCCGGAGCCGGTGCTCGCCACTCCCGTACGGGCCAGGCTGCGCGCGGTGCAGACGCCGCAGGGCTTCGAGCGGGACATGCTGGTGCGGGCGCACGCAGAGGTGGCGGTCGACGGCGACGGCGCCACGGACGACGCGGGCATGGTGGAACGGCTCGGTGCGCCGGTGGTCGTCGTCCCCGGCCACGAGGAGGCGTTCAAGGTGACCCGGCCGCTCGACCTGGTGCTGGCCGAAGCGGTGCTCGCCCGCAGGAGGGCCAACGATGGTTTCTGAGAACCCCGGCGCGGGAGGCCCCGCCCCTGTCATCCCGCTCGTCGGGATCGGCACCGACATCCACGCCTTCGAGGAGGGGCGGGAGCTGTGGTGCGCGGGCCTGAAGTGGGAGGGCGAGGGACCGGGCCTGGCCGGCCACTCGGACGCCGACGTCGTCGCGCACGCGGCCTGCAACGCGCTCTTCTCCGCCGCGGGCCTCGGCGACCTCGGGCAGCACTTCGGCACCGGCCGCCCCGAGTGGTCCGGGGCCTCGGGGGTCACGCTGCTCACCGAAGCCGCCCGGATCGTCCGCGCGGAGGGCTTCGGGATCGGGAACGTCGCCGTCCAGGTCGTCGGGCTCCGCCCGAAGATCGGCAAGCGGCGCGAGGAGGCCCAGAAGGTGCTGTCGGCCGCCGTGGGCGCCCCCGTCTCGCTCTCCGCCGCCACCTCCGACGGCCTCGGCTTCACCGGCCGCGGCGAGGGCATCGCCGGCATCGCGACCGCTCTGGTCTACCGCACCGGCTGACCTGCGGCACTACCGCACCGGCTGACCTGCGGGCCGCCGTCTGGTGCACATCGTTTGCACGTACGCTGATCGTGCAGGCGATGTGCACCACGAGGCGGGAGCGGTACCGGTGACCCACGCGACCACAGTGACGACCGGGGCGGTGGCCGACCGGTCCGGCGCGGCCCCGGTGGCGACGGCGGCGACCCGGGTGACGGCGGAGCCGGCCGCCGGACGCGACGGGGCCGGGGGGCGCGAGGGCGCCGGATACGTCCTGCGCACCGCCACCGCCGACGACCTGGGCGGTGCGCGGGCCGTCATGCTCGACACCGTCTACCGCGATCTGAAGTCCGGTTACGTGCCCCGCTGGCACGCCGACGTCATCGACCCCGGCGCCGCCTATCTGCGCCCGGAGCGCTGCACCCTGCTCGTCGTCGAGCACCGGGGCGACATCGTCGCCACCGGGGCCGTGCGCGACCGGGGCCCGCAGTCGCCGCCCAATCCGCGGTGGGTCGCCGACCGCTTTCCCTCCGGATCCACGGCGCAGCTCTGCCGGATCTATGTGCGCCCCGAGCACCGCAGGCACGGGCTGGCCCGCCGGCTGGTGCGCGCGCTGGTGGAGTTCGCCGAGCGGGCCGGTGGCTACGAGGCCCTGTACCTGCACACCGATCCGGCCGTGCCGGGCGCCGAGCCCTTCTGGCGTTCGCTGGCCCGCGAGGTGTGCGACGAGCGGGCACTGCCCGGGGGTGGCCAGGGGATCATCCATTTCGAGCTGCCGATGCCCGGGGCGGGGCCGACTTCCGCCGACACCGCCAGGACCGCCCCCGCCAGCTAGATGACAATCATTTCCATATAAGGTCGCCGCCATGCCCACGTCCCGCCACCGCCCCCGCCCCCGCGTCGCGCGCGTCGCACTGCCGCTGGCCGCCGCTCTCCTGATCCCCGCCACCGCCTGCACCGCATCCGGCGGCTCCGGCGGGGACCAGCGGCTGAAGGTGGCCCTGGCCTTCCCGCCCGCCCAGGCCATGTCCCCGTACGGGGACGACGCGGTCACCCTGAGCCGGCTCGCGGTCGTCGAAGGGCTCACCCGGCTGGACCGGAACGGGGAGGCCCAGCCCGCGCTCGCCGCCTCCTGGAAGCGGGACGGCGACCTGGTCTGGGAGTTCACGCTCCGCAAGGGCACGGTCTTCCAGGACGGGACGAAGCTCGACGCCGCCGCCGCGGCCCGCTCCCTGACCGCCGCGCAGAAGGCGTCCCCGAAGCCCCGCGTGCTGTCCGACACCACGCTCACCGCCTCGGCCCCGGACGCCGCGACCGTACGGATCACGACCGAGGACACCGACCCGCTCCTGCCCCAGCGGCTCGCCAACCCCTCCCTGAGCATCCTGTCCGCCGCCGCGTACGAGGACGGCTCGAAGGCGGACCCCGCCGGGCACGCCACCGGCCCCTTCACCCTCACCGACGTGAACGGCACGGTCGGCGCCACCCTGGAGCGCAACGACACCTACTGGGGCGACAAGGCCAAGGCCCCCGGCCTCGACGTGCGGTTCGTCGCCGACGGCACCGCCCGCGCCAACGCGCTGCGGACCGAGGACGTCGACGTCGCCGAGTACGTACCGATCTCGCAGGCGTCCCTGCTCGGCGACGGACTGGTCCACGCGTTCCCCTCCGCCCGCACCAACGGCCTCTCCCTCAACACCGAACGCGGCGTCTTCGCCGACCCGGCGATGCGCGCCGCCGCCCGCGAGGCCATCGACTCCAAGGCCCTCGTCGACGGCGTCTACGAAGGGCGCGCGGACACGGCCCAGGGGCTCCTCGGCCCCGGCGTCCCCTGGGCCGCCGGCCTGCGCACCGCCCCCACGGGCCGCGCGAAGGCCGCCACCCCGGCCGAGGTCGCGAAGACCGGGCAGATCGTCCTCGCCACCTACACCAACCGGCCCGAACTGCCCGAGGTCGCCACCGTCGTCCAGCGGCAGCTGGAGCAGCGCGGCTTCAGCGTCGAGCAGGTCGTCCGCGACTACGCGCGGCTGGAGGCCGACGCGCTCGCCGGGACGTACGACGCGTTCATCCAGGCCCGCAACACTCTCCTGGACACCGCCGACCCGGTCTCCTACCTGGCCTCCGACTTCACCTGCGACGGCAGCTTCAACATCACCCAGCTCTGCGCGAAGTCCGTCGACACCGCCGTCGACCGGGCCGCCTCCCTGGCCGGAACCGACGCCCGCCACCGCGCGGAGATGACCGCCGAGGCCGCCGTCCTCGGCTCCGACGCGCTCGTCCCGCTCGTCCACGAACGCTTCGTGCAGGGGTACGACGACACCCGCGTCCGGGGCGTCGCCCTCGACCCGATGGAACGCACCCTCATCACCGCCGACACCCACGTCGGGTGAGCGCGTGAAGTACCTCGCCGGACGGCTCGGCACCCTGCTCGCCGTCGTCGCGGTGATCGGGCTGCTGCCCTGGCTGACCCGGACCGACCCGGCCCGCACGATCCTGCACGCCCGGTACGCCGACCGGGCCCCGACCCCCGAGACCCTCGCCGCGATCCGCGCCGAGACCGGGCTCGACGGCGGCCCCCTCCCCGTCCTGGGCGGCTGGCTCGGCGCTCTCGTACGCGGCGACCTCGGCATGTCCTGGGTCTCCGGGCAGCCCGTCGGACCCGAGGTGGCCGCCGCCCTCGGCAACTCCCTCACCCTGATGGGCGTCTCGCTCGCCGTCGCCGTGCTCCTCGCCCTGGCACTGAGCGCCGCCACCCTGCGGCGCGGGGCCGCGCGCCGGATCGTCCGGGTGCGCGCCGGAGCGGGCGCGGCGGTACTCGCCGCACTGCCGGAGTTCCTGCTCGCCGCCGTGCTGGCCACGGTGTTCGCCGTGCGCCTCGAATGGCTCCCCGCGCTCGGCTGGGGGGCGCCCGACCAGCTCGTGCTGCCCGCGCTGGCCATGGGCGTCCCCGCGGGAGCCCTGCTGGGCCGGCTGCTGGACGACGCGCTGCCCGGCGCGTTCGCCGAGCCCTGGGCGCGGGCCGCCACCGCGAGCGGTATGCCGCGTCGAAGGATCGCCCGGCACGCGCTGCGCCGGATGCTGCCGGGGCTGCTGCCCCAGCTCGCCCTGATCACGGTCGGGCTGACCGGTGGGGCGGTGGCCGTCGAGACGCTGTACGCGATACCCGGTCTCGGCGCCACGGCGCTGGCCGCCGCCCTCGCCCAGGACCTGCCCGTCCTCCGGGCGGCCGTCCTGGTGCTCCTCCTCCTGGCCGTCGCCGCCGGGCTCCTGGCCCGCCTCGCCGTCCGCGTGCTGCTCGGCCCCGCGCTCACCGCCCGCGCGCTGCCGGCCCTCGTCGCGCCCCGCCTGCCCGGCCGCCGCGCGCTCGCCGCGGCCGCCCTCGTCCTCGGCGCCCTCCTGGCCGCCGTCACCGTCGCGGGCCTCCTGCGCGACCCCCTCCACATCGACACGGCCGCCCGCCTCGCGAGCCCCTCCGCCGCGCACCCCTTCGGCACCGACAACCTCGGCCGCGACATCCTCGCCCGCCTCGGCCACGGAGCGGCCCGGACCGCACTCGCGGCCGTCGCCGTGGGGGCCGTCACGCTGGTGCTCGGCCTGCTCCTCGGAGCCGCCCGCGCCGGAGCGCTCACCGAGGCGGCGAACGCGCTCCCCGCCGTCCTCGTCGGCCTCGTCGTCGCGGGCGTCGCCGGGCCGGGCCCCTGGGGCGCCGCCATCGCCGTGGCCGCCGTCGCCTGGGCCCCGTTGGCCGCCCACACCGCCGCCCTGTACGCGCAGGAGAAGGCGGCCCCGCACCTCGCCGCCGCCAGAGCCCTCGGCGCGGACCGGACCCATCTGCTGCGCCGCCACGTCCTGCCCGGGGTCCTCCCGCCCGTCGTCCGGCACGCCCTCCTGCGCGTCCCGGCCCTCGCCCTCGCCCTCGCCTCCCTCGGTTTCCTCGGCCTCGGCACACAGGCCCCGGCGCCGGAGTGGGGCCGGATGCTGTCGGAGAACCTGCCGTACGCGGAACGGGCCCCGTGGGCGGTCCTCGCCCCCGCCGCCGCGCTCGCCGCCCTGGGCGCGCTGGCCGTCCTCAGCTCGGCCGCCGTGCGCGGGCGCACCCCGGCGGGCCTGAAGTGAACCGGCCCGCACCCACGCGAGCCGACGCGCCCGCACCCGCGCACGCCGGAGCACCCGCACGGGCCCCCGTCGAGGGGAAGGGCCGCCGGGTCCGGTTCGCGAGCGCCCCCACGCCCTATCTCCGGCTCCTCACCGCCACCCAGTTCGCCTTCAACATCGGCTTCTACGCCGTCCTGCCCTACCTGGCCACCCACCTCGGCAGCGGGCTCGGCATGGCGGGCTGGCTCGTCGGCCTCGTCCTCGGGCTGCGCACCTTCAGCCAGCAGGGCCTGTTCGTCGTCGGCGGCGCGCTCACCGACCGCTACGGCCCGCGCCCCGTCGTGCTGGCGGGCTGCGCCCTGCGGATCGCCGGGTTCGGCTGGCTCGCCTTCGCCGGTTCCACGGCCACCGTCGTCGCCGCCGTGCTCCTCATCGGCTTCGCCGCCGCGCTGTTCTCCCCGGCCGTGGAGTCCGAGGCCGCCCGCGAGGCCGTCCGGTTCGAACGGGACACCGGCGCTCCGCGCGCCCACGTCCTCGCCCTCTTCTCCGCCGCGGGGCAGGCCGGGGCGTTCCTCGGGCCCCTGCTCGGCTCGCTGCTCCTGCTGCTCGGCGGCGGCTTCCGCGCCGCCTGCCTCGCCGGCGCCCTCGTCTTCGTCGGTGTACTGGCCGGGCACACGGCCCTGATGCCGCGCGCCGACCGCGTACGGGACCGGGAACCGCGGGACGCCCCCCGTACGGACCGGCAGGGGCGGTCGCCCTGGCGTGAGGTGTTCACCAACCGGGCGTTCCTGCTGCTCTGCCTCGCGTACAGCGGCTACCTCGTCGCCTACAACCAGCTCTATCTCTCGCTGCCCGTCGAGGTGGAGCGGGCCACCGGGTCCCAGACCGCGCTCGGCTGGCTGTTCGCCCTGTCCTCGCTGCTGGTCGTCATCGCCCAGCTCCCGCTGACCCGCTGGTCCGCCCGCCGGATCGCCCCGCGCACCGCGCTGGTCACCGGCCTCACGGTCGTCGCCGCCGGGTTCGCCGCCGTACCGCTCACGCCGGCCGGCCCCGGCGGCCTGCTGCCCGGCGCGGCGCTCGTCGCCCTGCTGACCCTGGGCCAGATGCTGCTGGTCCCCGCGGCCCGCGGCATGGTGCCCGACCTGGTCGGGGACCGGCAGCTCGGGCTGGCCACCGGGGCGCTGTCCTCCGTGTCCGGGATCGCCGTCCTCGGGGGGAGCGCGGCGACCGGTGCGCTGCTCGACGTGCCCGCGCCCGTGCGGTGGGCGGTCCTCGCGGCGGTCCCGCTCGCCGGAGCGGCGCTGGCGTTCACTCTTCCGGCGGGACGTCAGGACCGGCCCAGGGAACACGACCGGTCGCGGGGTAGGAGCACCACTGGACCACAGGACCAGCGCGCACCGGAGGACGTACAGATGACCGCCGCACTCTCCACCGAGCTCAAGAACCTGCTCGACAGCCCCGTGTTCGTCAACATCGCCACCGTCCAGCCCGACGGCAGCCCCCAGGTCTCCCCGGTCTGGGTCAAGCGCGACGGCGACGACCTCCTGATCTCCACCACCGTCGGCCGCCGCAAGGAGAAGAACCTCCGCCGCGACCCACGCGTCAGCGTGGTCGTGCAGCCCTTCGACGCCCCGTACAGCTACGCCGAGATCCGCGGCGAGGCGACACTGACGACGGACGGCGGGCAGGAACTGATCGACGAGCTCTCGGTGAAGTACACCGGCATGCCGTACGCGCAGTTCAACCCGGACTCCGGATCCGACGGCCCCCGCGTCGTCGTCCGCGTCTCCCCGCGCAAGGTCGTCGGCCGCATCTGACTCGGCCAGGGCCCTTCCGGGCCGGTTCGAGGCATCCCGGTACCAGAAAGTTGTCCCGGCTGTCCCCGGGGGTCGCGGGGCACTGGTGCGGGCCTACTACCCTTGAGGCGTGACTCTTCGCCTGCACGACACCAACGCCCGGCAGATCCGTGACTTCGTCCCGCTCACCGCGGGCTGCGTCTCGATCTACCTCTGTGGCGCCACTGTCCAGGCGGCGCCGCACATCGGCCACATCCGCTCGGGCCTGAACTTCGACATCATGCGCCGCTGGTTCACCTACCGCGGCTACGACGTCACGTTCATCCGGAACGTCACCGACATCGACGACAAGATCATCGCTAAGTCCGCCGAGCAGGGCCGGCCGTGGTGGTCGATCGGTTACGAGAACGAGCGCGCGTTCAACGACGGCTACGACGCGCTCGGCTGCCTGCCGCCCACCTACGAGCCCCGCGCCACCGGCCACATCCCCGAGATGATCGAGATGATGCGCGGCCTGATCGAGCGCGGTCACGCCTACGAGGCCGACGGCAACGTCTACTTCGACGTGCGCTCCCTGCCCGGCTATCTGGAGCTGTCCAACCAGGAGCTGGACGATCTGCGCCAGCCCTCGGGCGAGGGCGAGACCGGCAAGCGCGACCAGCGCGACTTCGCCATGTGGAAGGCCACGAAGCCCGGCGAGCCCAGCTGGGAGACGCCCTGGGGGCGCGGCCGGCCCGGCTGGCACCTGGAGTGCTCCGCGATGGCCCACAAGTACCTGGGCTCCGCGTTCGACATCCACGGCGGCGGCATCGACCTGATCTTCCCGCACCACGAGAACGAGATCGCCCAGGCCAAGGCGTACGGCGACGCATTCGCCACGTACTGGGTGCACAACGCCTGGGTCACCATGTCCGGCGAGAAGATGTCGAAGTCGCTGGGCAACTCCGTCCTCGTCAGCGAGATGGTCAAGAACTGGCGCCCGATCGTCCTGCGCTACTACCTCGGCACCCCGCACTACCGGTCGATGATCGAGTACAGCGAGGACGCCCTGCGCGAGGCCGACTCCGCGTTCGCCCGGATCGAGGGCTTCGTCCAGCGCGCCACCGAGCAGGCGGGGGAGACCGTGCCGCCCGCCGCCGAGGTGCCGCCCGCCTTCGCCGAGGCGATGGACGACGACCTGGGCGTGCCCGGGGCCCTGGCGATCATCCACACCACCGTCCGGCAGGGCAACAGCGCGCTGGCCGCGGACGACAAGGAAGCCGCCGCCGCCCGCCTCGCCGAGGTCCGGGCCATGCTCGGCGTCCTCGGTCTGGACCCGCTCGACCCGCACTGGGCGGGCGAGAGCGAGAGGGGCGAGGATCTGCACGGCGTCGTCGACACTCTCGTGCGCCTGGTCCTCGACCAGCGGCAGTCGGCCCGGGACCGCAAGGACTGGGCCGCCGCCGACGCCATCCGCGACCAGCTGGGCCGGTCCGGCCTCGTCATCGAGGACAGCCCCACCGGCCCCCGGTGGACGCTGGGACCGCGCTGAGCACCCGCTCCGAGCAGTGAGATGGTGCCGCCCGGCGATCCGGGCGGCACACTTTCCTTATACATACGTACGTCTGAAAGCAACGAAACAGGTAGATCATGGCCGGGAACAGCCAACGCAGGAACCGCCGCACGTCCAACAAGAAGGGCATGCAGGTCGGCAGCGGTGGCCAGCGACGCCGTGGTCTCGAAGGCAAGGGACCGACGCCGCCCGCCTCCGCCCGCAAGGGACACAAGAAGAACCGGGTCGCCAACGCCCAGGCCAAGCAGGCCGCGGCCCGCCGTCCCGCGCCCCGGCGCGGCGGCGTGAAGGGCACCTCGGAGATGGTCGTCGGCCGGAACCCGGTCTACGAGGCCCTGCGGGACGGCGTGCCCGCCGTCACCCTGTACGTCCAGCAGTACATCGACAACGACGAGCGCGTCCGCGACGCCCTCAAGCTCGCCAGCGAGCGCGGCAACATCAACCTGATGGAGGCCCCGCGCCCCGAGCTGGACCGGATGACGAACGGCCTGAACCACCAGGGCCTCGTCCTCCAGGTCCCGCCGTACGAGTACGCGCACCCGGAGGACCTCACCGCCGCCGCGTACGACAACAACGAGGACCCGCTGATCGTCGCCCTCGACGGGGTGACCGACCCGCGCAACCTCGGCGCCATCGTCCGCTCGGTCTCCGCGTTCGGCGGCCACGGCGTCGTCGTCCCCGAGCGCCGCGCGGCCGGCATGACCGCCGGCGCGTGGAAGTCCTCCGCCGGCACGGCGGCCCGCACGCCGGTCTCCCGGGTCACCAACCTCACCCGCGCGCTGGAGGGCTACCAGAAGGCGGGCCTCACGGTCGTCGGCCTGGCCGCCGACGGCGAGCACACGGTGGAGGACCTGGAGCAGCTGGCCGGGCCGGTCGTCATCGTCATCGGCAGCGAGGGCAAGGGCCTGGGCCGGCTCGTCGGCGAGACCTGCGACTACCGGGTGCGGATCTCCATGCCCGGCGGCGCGGAGTCGCTCAACGCCGGTGTCGCGGCGGGCATCGTGATGTACGAGGTGGCGCGCCGCCGCGGATAGCCGCGCACCGGCCGCCGGGGCCGCGGCGTTCACGCCGCCCCGGCGCGTCGGCCGGACGTGTCGGCCGGACACGGTGAGGGGCGAATGCCGAACACCGTTCCGGGATGCCCGGGTTTGGCCCGATCTTGACGGGTCTCGGACACATCCGGGGGGTCAAGGCAGTGTCCTAAGCACCCATCACTCGGTTAGATGAGTGTGGACACCAGAACGCCTCGGTTCGACGAGCAACCCGCCCTGAGCATGACCAAGGTGGACAGCGACCCCGCGCAGGTCATCGTCAACCACGCCAGCTTCCGGGTGCAGCTCGCCCCGGGCCAGCGCGCACGGCTGCGCGGTGCCCCCGCGGAGACGGCCCGCATCCCCGCGATGAGCGGCGCCGGTGGAGGCCGCAGGAGGGCACCGGTCGTCTGGAGCGGGAAGTCCGCTCCCGGCGACCCCGGCGCCACCGGCCTCCTCCAGGCCGTGCGCAACTCCACCGCCGGACTCCTCGACGCCGGACTCGGCGGGGCGTCCGGGGAGGGGCACGCGGTGGGTGCGACGCAGGTCGTCCCGCTCCTGGAGGAGACGCAGCCCACCCCCGTACTGACCGCCCCCCACCAGCCGGGGCGCACCGGCCCGCTGTTGCCGCCCATGCGGCAGGCCGTCGGCGCGTACGACCTCGTCGACGGGCCCGACGACCTCGGCCGGCCCGGCGCCCCCGACGCCGGCGACGACGTCGACGAAGCCGATGACTCCCGCGCCCGGCGGGGCGCCAACGACTCGGTCCGGCACGCCTATTACCCCGGCCACCGGATGAACCTGGGCGTCGTCCTGCTCCCCATGCGGGTGCTCCTCGGCTTCATCTCCATCTACGCCGGCATGGGCAAGCTGTGCGACCCCGTCTACTTCGACGGCGGCGCGCGCGGCTCGATGGTCACGTGGCTGACCTCCCTGCACCCGTGGGCGGTGGCCGAGCCGCTGCGCGACTTCGCGCTCTCCCACCCGGTCGGCGCCGGGCTGACCGTCGCCTTCCTCCAGGTCGTGGTCGGTGTGCTCACCGTCCTCGGCCTCTGGCAGCGGGTGGCCGCCGCGTTCGGCGCGCTGCTCTCCGCCGCGCTGCTGGTGACGGTGAGCTGGCGCACGGTCGCCGTGTACGACGCCCCCGACATCATCCTGCTGGCCGCCTGGAGCCCGCTGATCATCGCGGGCGCGCCGGTCTACTCCGTGGACGGCCGGCTGGCCGGGGAAGCCTGGCGCAAGCTCGGTCCGCGCTCGGAGATCTGGGACCTGCGCCGCCGGGTCCTGCGCCGGGGCGCCGTCGTCGCGACGGTCGTCGTCGGCCTCACCCTGCTCATCGGCTCCATCCTCGGCGGTGCGGTCCGCTCCACCGAGGTGGTCACCGTGCCCGGCCGCAACGACAACCCCACCAACCGCCTCCCCGGGATGCCCCTGCCCCAGGAGTCCACCGCCGAGCGCCAGGCTTCCCGCACGCCGGAGCAGCGGCGACAGCCGGAGCCCACCCCCTCCGGGGCGGCCACCGAGTCCACCACCGGCCAGGTGACCCCGGGCGCGACCCGCGACTCCGGCGGCCAGAGCACCGGTTCGGACACCCAGCCGAGCCAGACCCAGGGCACGGGCCAGGCGCCCCCGCAGCAGTCCACTCCGCAGGAGCCCCCGGCCGCCACCAGCGCCGGTCCCACCTCGTCCGGTTCCACCGGCGACGCCTCCTCCGGCGGTGGCGGCGAACCGGCGCCCACCGGTGGTTCGACGTCCTCCGGCGGCGAGGGATCGACCTCCGGCGGCAGGAACCCGATCGGCGGCCTGCTCGGCTGACCCGTACACCGGCAGCGAGGGCCGGCCCCCACCCGGAGAGACCGGGTGGGGGCCGGCCTGTTGTGCGGAGGCGTGGACGGGTGGGCGGTCGCACCGGACGGGCGACCGCCGGAGCCGTACGGGACGGGTGGCTGCCGGAGCCGTACGGGGACGGGTTCCTGCTCCGTGCGGGCGGCTGCGGCCCGCCACGGGTGGTCCCGGGGTGGCGGCCCACGGGGGCGGCCCCGGGGCGGCCCACGGTGGTGACCGGTCGGCGGGGGCCGGCCGGTGCGGTCAGCCGGTGCGGTCAGCCGGGTGCGATGTGGTGCCGCCCGTGGGGGAGTCGAGCTCGCGGGCCGCCTCGGTGAGGTCCTTCGCGGTGTCGATGGCGCGCCAGTACGCCCCGTTCGGCAGCGGGTACCCGGCCAGCCGGCGTTCGCGGGCGAGCCGCGGGAACGTGGTCCGCTCATGGTCGCCCCGGTCCGGCAGCAGCGCCGTGAACGAGGGCGAGAACACGTACACCCCGGCGTTGATCAGATACGGCGACGGCGGCGATTCGATGAAGTCGGTGATGTGCCCGAACGCGTCGGTCTCCACGGCGCCCCAGGGAATCCGGGGGCGGGCGAGGGCCAGGGTGGCGGTGGCGTCGCGCTCCGCGTGGAAGGCGGCCATCTCCCGCAGGGAGAAGCGGGTCCAGATGTCGCCGTTGGTGGCGTACCAGGGCTGCTCCGGATCGGGCAGCCGCCCGGCCGCGTACTTCAGCCCGCCGCCGCGCCCCAGCGGCTCGGTCTCCACGACGGTGGTGACCCGGAGCGGCAGTACGGCGGAGTCCAGCCACTCCTGGAGCACCTCGGCGAGGTGCCCGCAGGAGACCACGGCGTCGGTGACCCCCTCGGCGGCCAGCCAGGAAAGCTGATGGCCGATGATCGGAGTCCCGGTCCCGGGGATCTCGACCATCGGCTTGGGGCGGTCATCGGTGTACGGCCGCAGCCGGGACCCCTGGCCACCGGCGAGGATCACGGCCTGCGTCGGATACGTATGCATGGCAGGCACGATATGCGGTGCCCGCCGACGGGCGGCGGCGCTCCGCCCGGCCGCCCGCGGGCTCGGCACGGGAGCCCTCGGCCGGAACGGCTCAGCCGGACGGACCCGGACGGGCAGCGGCCCGGTCGGGAACGGCTCAGCTGAACTGGGCGACGCCGGAGGCGAACGAGGTGTCGCAGACGGGCCGGGAGAAGCGCTGCGCGCGCGTCGGGCCGTACTGCTCGACGGCCGCCTTGCCGAGGGCCTTCGCGATCGACATGCAGTGGCGGGCGAGCGACGGACGCCGCTCGACGGCGCGCTGAAGTCCCGTGAGGGCGGCCCCGGGGTCCTTCTCCGTGAGCTCCACGAGCAGCTTCTCGCGCAGGACGTCCTGCGCGGCATGCGGCTTCGCGGGCTTGGACACGGTCTCCGAGGAGGCGGCCAGCAGCTGGGAGTCGTTGTCCGACGCCGCCCACGGAACGCTGGTGACCGCGAGGGTCCCGGACAGAACCATGACGACGGGCAGGACGAGAGCGAGGGATCGGCCGATGCGGCGCGCGGTGTGGGTCACGCAGCGAGCGTAGCGGCCAGTGATGGCCTGACGACAATTCGTCACTCTCGCGGGGGATGGTTCGAGCCGCCCTTTCGAATACGAGGTTGACGACCCTGGGTGAAATGACCTGTGTGCCGGGGTATTTGACGCCCCTCCGCTTCGAAACCCCGAAACCGCCGGTGCCACGCAAACGGCCCCGCGCCCCCCTGTGCGGGGAGCGCGGGGCCGCCGGTACGGCGATGGCCGCCGGTGCGCCGGTGGGGCGTCGGCGGGCGGGCGTCAGCGGGTGAGGCGCTCGCCGGTGGAGGTCGCGAAGACGTGCAGCTCGTCCGGGCGCGGGACGACGTGCAGCTCCGTGCCCTTCTCCGGGACGGCACGGCCGCCGACGCGGACGACCAGTTCCTTGTGCTCGCCGGCGAACTGGGCGCCTCCGTAGACGAAGCCGTCGGCGCCGAGCTCCTCGACGACGTTGACGGAGACGGCGAGGCCGGCCGGCGCGTCCGAGGCGTCCTTGGTCAGCGACTTCGCGGCGTCGCCGCCGTGCTCGACGATGTCGAAGTGCTCGGGGCGGATGCCGACCGTGACCGTGGTGTCACCGCGGTCCGCGGCGGCGGTGAGCGCCTCGCGGGAGACCGGGACGACGCTGTTGCCGAACTTCACGCCGCCGTCGGTGATCGGGACCTCGACGAGGTTCATCGCGGGGGAGCCGATGAAGCCGGCGACGAAGAGGTTCGCGGGGCGGTCGTACATGTTGCGCGGCGAGTCGACCTGCTGGAGCAGCCCGTCCTTCAGCACCGCGACCCGGTCGCCCATGGTGAGGGCCTCGACCTGGTCGTGGGTGACGTACACGGTGGTGATGCCGAGGCGGCGCTGCAGCGAGGCGATCTGCGTACGGGTGGAGACGCGGAGCTTGGCGTCGAGGTTCGACAGCGGCTCGTCCATGAGGAAGACCTGCGGCTCACGCACGATGGCCCGGCCCATCGCCACACGCTGACGCTGACCACCGGAGAGCGCCTTCGGCTTGCGGTCCAGGTAGTCGGTGAGGTCCAGCATCTTGGCGGCCTCTTCGACCTTCGCCCGGATCTCGGTCTTGTTGATACCGGCGATCTTCAGCGCGAAGCCCATGTTGTCCGCGACGGACATGTGCGGGTAGAGCGCGTAGTTCTGGAACACCATGGCGATGTCCCGGTCCTTCGGCGGCAGGTGGGTGACATCGCGGTCACCGATGCGGATCGCACCGCCGTTGACGTCCTCCAGACCCGCGAGCATGCGCAGGGAGGTCGACTTGCCGCAACCGGAGGGACCGACGAGGACGAGGAACTCGCCGTCCGCGATGTCGATCTCGAGCTCGTCCACGGCCGGCTTCGTGGAGCCGGGGTAGACGCGGGACGCCTTGTCGAACGTGACGCTGGCCATGATGAATCTTCTCCTCAACCGGCAGGAACGTGCCGGACGATCCGAGTAGGGAGTGGTCTGGTCCACAGGCGTGAACCTGCCGTGACGCTACCTGGCGTTTCCCGATCTGTCAGTAGTCCGAGGGGAACGTCTCCCGCGGTGGGCGAGGCCCGGAGCGGCGGGTTCGACGCGGTCGGCTTCCTCACCCGCCACCCGTGGGGGCCGGTCCGCCGGGCCCGTCGCGCCCGCTCCCCCGACCGCCCGGTATGCGGCGCGGGACGTCGGTCTTCCTGACGCACCGGTGGGCGGCCGGCCGCGGTGGCGGTGGGGTGAAACGTCATGGATCGGTGGATGGGGCGCTGTGTAGAGTGAGGGCTTGCGCGCGCGGTGTTGGACCGGCGCGCGCGGTGCCGCCTTAGCTCAGTTGGCAGAGCGGGTGCCTTGTAAGCTCCAGGTCGTCGGTTCGATTCCGACAGGCGGCTCAAAACACCAGGTCAGCGCCCTGCTGGCCTGGTTTTTTTTGCTGCCCGGACCGCGATGTCGTCCCGCTGCGCACTTCCCGGGCCCGGGGTTCACCGCCGCGGCAGGACGCCGCTGCGTCGGCGAAGGCGCCGAGCGCCCGGCCCGCGCGTCCTTCGGTGAGGGGTCAGCTGCGGGTCGGGGCGCCCAGTCTCAGTTCCACTTCTGCTCCCCTCCGGGTCAGCTCCCGGACGGTCCAGGCGCGGGCCTCGATGGAGGTGCCGGCCGCGGTGGTGTGGGCGGCGACCATGAGGGTCGGGTCTGTCGGGGCGCCGGTGTGGAGTTCCGCCGCGGTGGCCGTGCCGTCGGAGAACCGCAGGTGTACGTCGATCGTCTCCGGAGCCGCCGCGAACGCCTCCGGACGGGGCACCCCCTGGAGGCGGCAGCGCGCGCCGGGGAACAGGTGGGTGTGCGTGCAGAGGGCCAGGTAGGCGGGCGGGTGGGGCATGCGGGGGCTCCTGGGGGTGATCGGGTGGGGCGACCGGAGTCGTGTGCGCGGTGCTTGTTTTCAGTACATCCGGCTTCGGCGGTGGGGGCGGGCGGGACGCGCGGAGCCGTCGGTGGGTCGGGTGGCGCGCCGTGGCGTCGGGCGGCGTCGCGGTGGTGCCGCTTGGCGCCACCTGATGCCAAGTGGTGCCACGCGGTGCCATTTCTGGCCGCCCGGGCGGATCGTGCGGTGCCATGGCCGCCCGCCCACTTGTAAAAGCGCAGGTCAGTGGCGTCCTGTCAGAGAGTGCGCCAATGTGGCTCGACGTGGTGCCAAGTGTGTGCCATGATGGCGTCATGGACCTCACCCCCTATGTCGACCACCTCCGGCGGGAACTTGCCGTCGCGGCGGATGCCAGCGGCGACGAAGCCCGCGCCCTGGCCGAGCGGCTCAGTGCTCCCCTGGAGTCCGCCGTCCGGCTGACCCTGCTCAACGTGCTCTCCGCGGCCATGGGCGACGTCACCCGGGAGCTGGCTCCCGGTTCGGTCGACGTGCGGCTGCGCGGGCTCGATCCCGAGTTCGTGGTGACGCCGCCGCCGGTGCCCGAGCCGGTACGGGAGGCGCGGGAGCCGGTCGCGGCCCCCGTCGTGGCCGCGCCTCCGGCCGGTGAGGCGGACGACGGCGCCATGGTCCGGATCAACCTCCGTCTCCCCGCCCACCTCAAGGGCCGCGCGGAAGCCGCCGCGGCGGCGGAGGGGCTGTCGGTCAACGCCTGGCTCGTGCGGGCCGTGTCCGTGTCCCTCGACGGCGGAGGGCGCGGGAGCGCGCCGGGCCGCAGCAAGGACTCGGGCGGTCGCGGCTTCACCGGCTGGGTCCGCTGAGCGCTGTCCCCTACGGGCCGTAGCCGCACCACTCTCACCGGCGGATCGCCGATCCGTCCGACGTCATCGATCACTCACCGAGCCAAGAGGACGGAACAGCCATGCCTTCTTTCGAGACCCCCGAGCCGATCTCCGCCGTCATCGAGCTGGACGCCGGCACGGCCCGCATCACCGCGGGAAAGCGCACCGACACGGTCGTCGAGGTGCTGCCGGGCAACGGTTCCGACGAGGACGACGTGCGCGCCGTACAGCAGACCCAGGTCTCCTGCTCGGGGGGCCGCCTCACCGTCAGGACGCCCAGGAAGCGGTCCCTGTTCGGCAAGCCGGGCGCCGTCGTGGTGAGCGTCGAACTGCCCGCGGGGTCCGACGTGCGCGGCACCACCGCCCTCGGCGGCTTCTTCTGCGAAGGGCCTCTCGGGGAGGTGAAGCTCACCACCGCGCTCGGCGACCTCCAGGTGGACGAGGCCGCCCGGGCCGCGCTCAAGACCGACCACGGCGACATCCGGCTGGCCCGCTCCACCGGGGACGCCGAAGTCCTCGGGTCCGGCCGCGTGGAGATCGGCGCGGTCGCCGGGACGGCCGTCGTCAAGAACGGCAACGGGGCGACCGCGATCGACGAGGCCCGGGGCGGGCTGAAGGTCAACGCGGCCAACGGCGACATCGCCGTGGGCGTCGCGCACGGCGCCGTCGTCGCCAAGTCCGCCAACGGGCGGATCGAGATCGGCGCCGCCCACGCCGGGGTGGAGGCGACCTCCTCCAACGGCCGTCTGCGCGTCGGGGACGTGATCCGGGGCCGCGTCGTTCTGCGCACCTCCGTCGGCGACATCGAAGTGGGCATCCACGAGGGCACCGCCGCCTGGCTCGACCTGAACCCGAAGTTCGGCACCGTACGCAATGCGCTCGGCGCCGCCGCCGGGCCCGAGGACTCCGACGAGACCGTCGAGGTGCACGCCCGGAGCGGGGCCGGCGACATCATCGTCCGCCGCGCCTGATCGCCTGCCTGATCCCGCGCTCGTCCTCGCCCGTTCGAACCCGTGCCCGTCCTCGCCCGCTCCGACCCCCGCTCGATGCCGGCCCGTTCCCGCGGCTGACCGCCTGCCCGGTCCCGCGTACGGCCCCGCCCGCCCTCCCGCGCCTGAGCCCGGGCTCGCCCCCGCCTGCCTGCTTCCGGGCCGAGCCCGGAAGCGCTCCCGCTCCCGATTCCGCGTCCGGTCCCGCGCTCGGGCGCCCGCCCGAGCCCGCGCCGATCCCGTGTTCACCCCCGCGCCACGCCCATGCCCGATGCACCGTTCGTGAAAGGCAGCCAGCATGACCACCACTCGGACATCCGTACCGGTCGCCGCGCACAGCGTCGTACCGGCGATCAGCGCCACCGGACTGCGCAAGTCCTACGGCGACAAGCTCGTGCTCGACGGCATCGACCTGTCGGTGCCGCAGGGCACCGTCTTCTCCCTGCTCGGGCCCAACGGCGCGGGCAAGACCACCGCTGTCAAGATCCTCTCCACCCTCGTCACCGCCGACGCCGGCGAACTGAGCGTCGGCGGCCACGACCTGGCCGCCGAACCGCAGGCCGTGCGTGCCGCGATCGGCGTCACGGGACAGTTCTCCGCCGTCGACGGACTGATCACCGGCGAGGAGAACATGCTCCTCATGGCGGACCTGCACCACCTCCCGCGCCGCGAGGGCCGCCGGGTCGCCGCCGAGCTGCTGGAGCGCTTCGACCTCGTGGAAGCGGCGAAGAAGCCCGCGGCGGGCTACTCCGGGGGGATGAAGCGCCGCCTCGACATCGCCATGACGCTGGTCGGCAGCCCGCGGATCATCTTCCTCGACGAGCCGACCACGGGCCTGGACCCGCGGTCCCGCCACACCATGTGGGGGATCGTCCGCGAACTCGTCGCCGACGGCGTCACCGTCTTCCTCACCACCCAGTACCTGGAGGAGGCGGACGAGCTGGCCGACCGTATCGCCGTACTCGACGACGGCAAGATCGTCGCGGAGGGAAGCGCCGAGGAGCTGAAGCGGATCGTTCCGGGCGGGCACGTCAAGCTCCGCTTCACCGATCCGGCCGCCTACCGGTCCGCCGCCTCCGTCCTGAGCGAGACCGCCCTTCCGCCGGCCCTCGGCTTCGCCCGATCGGGGGGAGCCGCCGCCGGCGAGGCCCTGTCGCTCCGGATTCCCAGTGACGGCAGTCAGCGCGAGCTGCGCTCCATCCTCGACTGGCTGGACTCGGCCGGCATCGAGGCGGACGAGCTGACCGTGCACACCCCCGACCTCGACGACGTGTTCTTCGCCCTCACCGGCTCCGCCGCCGCCCGGAACGACCAGCCGAAGGAGGCTGTCCGATGAGCTCTCTCGCCCTCGCCGTCCGCGACTCGAACACCATGCTGCGCCGCAATCTGCTGCACGCCCGGCGCTATCCGTCCCTCACCCTGAACCTGCTGCTCACGCCGATCATGATGCTGCTGCTGTTCGTCTACATCTTCGGAGACGTGATGAGCGCGGGCATCGGCGGCGGAGGGGCCGACCGCTCCGCGTACATCGCCTACATCGTCCCGGGGCTGCTGATGATGACCATCGGCTCCACCGTGATCGGTACCGCGGTGTCCGTCTCCAACGACATGACCGAGGGCATCATCGCCCGCTTCCGCACCATGGCGATCCACCGCGGCTCGGTGCTCGTCGGGCATGTCGTCGGCAGCGTGCTGCAGAGCGTGCTGAGCGTGGTCCTGGTGGGCGCCGTCGCGGTGGCCATCGGCTTCCGGTCCACGGACGCCACGGTCGTGGAGTGGCTGGCGGCGTTCGGGCTGCTGGTGCTCTTCGCCGCGGCCCTCACCTGGGTGGCCGTCGGCATGGGCCTGATCAGCCCGAACGCCGAGGCGGCCAGCAACAACGCCATGCCGATGATCCTGCTCCCGCTGCTGTCCAGCGCCTTCATCCCGGTCGGGACGATGCCGGGCTGGTTCCAGCCGTTCGCCGAGTACCAGCCGTTCACCCCCGCCATCGAGACCCTGCGCGGGCTGCTGCTCGGCAGCGAGATCGGGCACAACGGCTGGCTGGCCGTCGGCTGGAGCCTCGGGCTCGTGGTGCTCGGCTACTTCTGGTCGACCTCGAAGTTCGGCCAGGACCCCCGATAGCGGGCTCCCTGCCGGTCGCCCGGAGGGAGGAACAGGGCCGAACTGCCCTCCGGGCAAGGAGAAGTGGTGAGCGTCCGTACCGATTTCTACCGGGGGGTAGGCCGACCCGGGGTCCTTGTTATACCTTGCGTCTAACAAGGGGCCCCGGGTCGGCCGCTGTCCGGTCCGGCGTCGGACCGGACGTGGGGCGCGGCCACTCGCGCGGCGGGGCCGACGCCGTACCTCACGGCACCGCCCGCCGACAGGGCGCCACGTCGTACGTACGGCACCACCACGCCGGACGCACGTCGTACGTACGCCACCACGGCGTACGCGTGTCACCGCGCTGGTTCACAGCTCACCACGATCAAGGATCACCGCACTCGACCCAAGGAGCCGCAGCATGGCCGGCAGCACCGTTCCGTCGAAGGTCCAGGAGAGCGCCGAGAGCGACGACGTCGCGCGGCGGCTGCTCGACTCGGCCGCGCAGCTGGCGTACGACCCGGCCACCGAGGTGGACTGGGAGACGCCGCTGGACAAGGATTTCCATGGCGCGAGCCCGGAGTGGTGCAGCCTCTACGGGACCCCGTACTGGGGTGAGCTGACCGAGGCGCAGCGCAAGGAGCTCACCCGGCAGGAGGCGGCCTCGGTCGCCAGCACCGGTATCTGGTTCGAGATGATCCTCCAGCAGATGGTGCTGCGCGACATCTACATGAAGAACCCGGCGGGCGCGGAGTTCCAGTGGGCGCTCACCGAGATAGCCGAGGAGTGCCGCCACTCGATCATGTTCGCGCGCGGCGCCGAGAAGCTCGGCGCGCCCCACTACCGTCCCCGCCGCGCGGTGATGGAGCTGGGCAGGGCCTTCAAGACGCTGGCGTTCGGCGAGGCCGCCTACGCGGCGATCCTCGTCGCCGAGGAGGTCCTCGACGTGATGCAGCGGGACTGGATGCGCGACGAGCGGGTCGTGCCGTTCGTCCGCACCATCAACAACATCCATGTGGTGGAGGAGTCCCGGCACATGAAGTTCGCCCGGGACGAGACCCTCAAGCGGCTGGCGGGCGCGGGGTGGGCGCGGCGGCAGATCAACGCGTTCGTCGTCGCCGTCGCCTCCTACTTCATCGTGACCAGCATGGTGAACCCCGGGGTCTACGCGAGGGCCGGCCTCGACCGGAAGCGGGCGCTGGCCGCCGCCAAGCGCAACGAGCACCACAAGTCCATGATGCGGTCCAGCTGTTCGGGGCTGATGGACTTCCTGGCCTCCGCCCGGCTGCTCACCAAGCCCGCGCTCGCGTTCTACAAGCGCGCGAACCTGATCTGAGCCGAGGCCATGACCTACGCCATCACCCAGACCTGCTGCAACGACGCCACCTGCGTGGCCGTGTGTCCGGTCAACTGCATCCACCCGACGCCGGAGGAACGTGCCTTCGGCAGCACGGAGATGCTCCACATCGACCCCCGGGCGTGCATCGACTGCGGTGCCTGCGCGGACGCCTGCCCGGTGGACGCGATCTTCCCGGTGGACTCGCTGGCCGCCGGGCAGCGGGAGTACGCGGAGATCAACGCCGCCTATTTCGAGGGGGAGGCGCCCCCTTCCGCCGGAGCCGGCGTCCCCGGGCCCAACTTCCATGCCTGGGGCGAGCCGGTGTTCGGGCGCAGCCTGCCGTCCGACTTCGGGCCGCTGCGGGTGGCCGTCGTCGGCACCGGCCCCGCGGGGATGTATGCCGCCCAGGACCTGCTGCTGCACACCGCCGCCGAGGTGACCCTGATCGACCGGCTCCCGGTGGCCGGCGGGCTGGTCCGTTACGGCGTGGCCCCCGACCACCCCGCGACGAAGAAGGTCGGCGACACCTTCTCCCGCTTCCACTCCCACCCCCGGGTCCGGATGCACCTGGGCATCGAGGTGGGCCGGGACGTCACGGCGCAGGAGCTGGCCGCCCACCACGACGCGGTGATCTACGCGGTCGGCGCCTCCACGGACCGGCGGCTCGGCATCCCCGGCGAGGAGGGCCCGGGCTGTGTGTCGGCCACCTCGTTCGTCGCCTGGTACAACGCCCACCCGGAGGCCGTCGCGCAGGGCGTCGACCTGTCGGCCGAGCGGGTCGTCGTGGTGGGCAACGGCAACGTGGCCCTCGACGTCGCCCGGATCCTGGTCGCCGGCCCGGAGGCGCTCGCGGGCACCGACATCGCCGCCCACGCGCTGGAGGCCCTGCGGGCGAGCCGGGTCCGGGAAGTCGTGGTGCTGGGCCGCCGGGGCCCCGAGGACGCCGCGTACACCCGCTCCGAACTCCGCGCGCTGAAGCACCTGCCGGGCGTGGAGCTGGTCGTGGACGACCACGATCCGCGCACGGGGGCGGCGATCGACGCCGCCGGTGCGGGCGAGCGGGCCGGGATGCTCCGGGGGCTGGCCCGGGTGCGGACGGACGCCTCCTCTCCCGCACTTCCGGCGGGCGTGAACCGGCGCATCGTGCTCCGCTTCCACTCCGAACCGGTGGAGATCACGGGCGAGGGGGACGCGCGCTCCGTACGCGTCACGGACGGCGGCGGTCGCGTCGGCGGCGGGGGCGGTGACGCCGGCGCCGGCGGCGGGGGCTCGGTCGAACTGCGGGCCGGGCTGCTGCTGCGGGCCATCGGCTACCGGGGGCTGCCGGTCCCCGGGCTGCCGTTCGACGAGGCCACGGGCACCGTCCCGCACGAGGGCGGCCGGGTCGCCGGGCTGCCGGGCGGCTACGTGGTCGGCTGGATCAAACGGGGGCCCTCCGGCGGGATCGGCGCCAACCGGACCTGCGCGGCCGAGACCGTCGGCACGCTCCTGGCGGACGCGGTCGCCGGGACGCTCCCCCCGCCCACGGGCGACGCCAAGGCGTTCCGGCGACTGGCCCGGCGGCGCAACCGCCGGGTCGTGGACGCCCGGGGCCTGGCCGCGATCGACCGTGCCGAGCGCGACCGGGGGAAGCGGGACGGGCGGCCCCGGGTGAAGCTTGCCACCGTCGAGGAACTGGTCGCGACGGCGAGGTCGGGCCGGCTGCTGCGGCTGCCGCGCTGACGCGTCGCCGTGCGGGCGGTGCGTTTCCCCCGTACGTAAGCACTCCGGCCCGGGGCCCGGCGGCTCCCGCCGTCGGGCCCCGGGCCGCCGTCCTGCCGGCCCCGCTCAGGCGGTGGTGGCCTTCGACGCCTCCGGTGTCCCCGCCGGTCCGGTCGCGGCGGCGGGCTGGAGAGGCGCGGTGGCCGGGCGTACGGGGATGAGGGCGGCGACGACCGCCGCCGCGAGGCCCACCCCGCAGCCGATCAGCATCGCGACGCGGAAGCCGTTCTGGGAGGCCAGCGGGAAGCCGCCGAAGTCGGTGGTCATCCGGGCCAGGACCACTCCGATCACCGCCGCCGCGAAGGACGTGCCGATCGAGCGCATCAGGGCGTTGAAGCTGTTCGCCGACGCGGTCTCGGACTGGGGCACCGCGCTCATGATGAGCGCGGGCATCGCCCCGTACGCGAAGCCGACGCCCGAGTTGCAGACGAGGGTGACGATCAGCAGGCTCCACGGGGAGTCCGCGCCGATCAGAGGTACGGACAGGCCGTAACCGGCCGCGATGAGGAGGCTGCCGACGGCCAGGGTGACCTTCGGGCCCTTGGCGGCGGACAGCTTCGCGCCGACCGGGGACATCGCCATCATCATCAGGCCCGCCGGGGCCATCCACAGGCCCATCGCGAGCATCGACTGCCCCAGGCCGTAGCCGGTGGCCTCGGGCAGCTGGAGCAGCTGGGGCACGACGAGGGACTGGGCGTACATCGCGAAGCCGACCAGGATCGAGGCCGTGTTCGTCATCAGGACCTGGGGGCGGGCGGTGACGCGCAGGTCGACCAGCGGCTCGCTCAGCCGCAGCTCCCACCAGCCCCAGGCGGGCAGCAGCACCAGGACGGCGGCGAAGAGGGTGAGCGTGGTGGCGCTGCCCCAGCCCCAGTCGGCGCCCTTGGAGACGGCGAGGAGCAGACAGACCAGTGCGGTGCCGAGGCCGACGGCCCCGGGCAGGTCGAAGCTCCCGGACGCGGCGGCGGGGCGGTCTCCCGGGACGACGGCCGCGATCAGCGCGCCGACGGCGACGGCCAGCACGGCGACCACCCAGAACAGCACCCGCCAGCTGGTGTTCTCCGCGATGGCGGCGGCGAACGGCAGGCCCAGCGCGCCGCCCACTCCCATCGAGGCGCTCATGATCGCGATGGACGGTCCGAGCTTCTCGGCCGGCACCACGTCACGCAGCAGGCTGATGCCGAGCGGGACCACGCCCATGCCCAGGCCCTGGAGGCCGCGCCCGGCGATCATCGGGACCACCGAGGAGGACAGGGCGCAGACCACCGAGCCGACGACGAGCGGAAGGAGCGAGACGAGCAGCATGCGCCGCTTGCCGTACATGTCGCCGAGCCGGCCGGCGACGGGGGTGGCCACGGCGGCGGCCAGCAGGGTGGCGGTGATCACCCAGGAGGCGTTCGACGCGGAGGTGTCGAACATCTTCGGCAGCTCCGCGATCAGCGGCACCACCAGGGTCTGGGTGAGCGCCGCCACGATGCCGGCGAAGGCCAGGATGCCGACCACGCCTCCCGGGCGCGGTGCGGGGGGTGAACTCTCCACGGGTGCTGCTCCCTCTTGCCCTTCCGGGCCCGTCGTTCCTGCTCGGTTCGCGCCTGCTCGGTTCTCGGCGGTCCGGTTTCGGCGGCTCGGTTCTCGGTGTTGACCTATGCAAGATACATGGAATATGCATCATGCATAACGTGTGCATAGTGCACATCTATCGTGATAGACCTGGTCACCGGCTCGCCCGTCCCCGGCGTGCGGGACCGGGAGCCGCAGGAACCGAAGGAAGCAGCGCGTGGACAAGCCCATCGACCGGATCGAACGCGAGACGATGCTGCTCGGCCGGTACATGCACCTGCTCAGCCCGCGCGTGGAATGGCGGCTCGACCGCAGCGCCTACATCCTGCTGAGCCGGATCCAGGTGGAAGGCCCGATGTCCATCAGCCAGCTCAGCGACGCCTTCGGTCTGGACGCCTCCACGCTCAACCGGCAGACCGCCGCGATGCTGCGGGCCGGGGTCGTCGAGCGCATCCCGGACCCCGACGGCGGCATCGCCCGGAAGTTCGCCATCACCGAGGAGGGCGAGCGCCGCCTCGACAACGACCGGACCAGGAACCTGGCGGGCCTGGCGAAGGTCCTCGCGGACTGGACGCCGGAGGAGGCCGAGCAGCTCGCCGCCTCCCTGGGCCGCCTGAACCTCTCCATCGAACGGCTCGACGGGCGGCCCTGGCCCCGCGACTGAAGCGCGGCCCGGGGCCGGGGCCCGGCCCGGCGGCTCAGCGGCGGCCCGCGACGCGGTCCGCCGCCCTGGCGACCGGGTGCGTGCCGGGGCGGGGCGAGGCGCTCTCGCGGCGGTCGGCGGCCCGGTAGGCCGCGTACATGCCGTGGACGCCGAGCCAGCGGAAGGGCTCCGGCTCCCAGCGGCGGACCTTGTGGTTCACCCAGGGCAGGGCGGTCAGATCCGTCGGGCCCGCCTGGCCGGAGTCCTGCTGGATCAGGTCGCGCAGGGTGCGGGCGGCGAGGTTGGCGGTGGCGACGCCCGAGCCGACGTACCCGCCCGCCCAGCCCAGGCCCGTGGAGCGGTCCAGGGTGACCGTGGCGCACCAGTCGCGCGGGACGCCCAGGACGCCGGACCAGGCGTGGTCGACGTGGACGCCCGCCGTGGTGGGGAAGAGCCGGACCATCAGGTCGCGCAGGGCCGCGACCGTCCCGGGCCGGGTGCGGCCGTCGTCGTCGGTGGCCGAGCCGAAGCGGTACGGGTGGCCGCGGCCGCCGAGCGCGATGCGGTCGTCCGCGGTGCGCTGGGCGTAGAAGTAGGCGTGGGCCATGTCGCCGAGGGTCTCACGGCCCTCCCAGCCGATCGTGTCCCAGATCCGGGCGGGCAGCGGCTCGGTGACGATCATGGAGGAGTTCATCGGGAGCCAGGTGCGCTGCTGCCCCTTGAGGCTCGCGGTGAAGCCCTCGGTGCAGCGCAGGACGTACGGGGCGCGGACCGTGCCGTACGGCGTCACGGCGTGCTTGGGCTTGATCTCGGTGACCGGCGTCGACTCGTGGATGGTCACGCCGAGCGCCTCCACCGCGTCCGCGAGGCCCTTGACCAGCTTGGCCGGGTGCAGCCGGGCCCCGTGCGGGGTCCAGGTGGAGCCGACGGCCCCGGTCACACGGACGCGCTCGGCGGTCTCGCGGGCGCCGCGCAGGACCCGGTCACTCTCCCCGAAGGCGATCTCGACGCTGTGGAAGTCCTTGAGGCGGGCGAGCTGGGAGGGGGTGCGGGCCACCTCCAGGACACCGCCCCGGTGGATGTCGGCGTCGATGTTCTCCTCGGCGGCCGCCCTGACGACCTCGCCGACGGTCTCGTTCATCGCCTTCTGGAGCCGTACGGCGGCGTCGTGGCCGTGCAGCCTGGCGTACCGGTCCCGGCCCGCGATGCCGTTGTACAGCCAGCCGCCGTTGCGGCCGGAGGCCCCGTAACCGCAGAACCTGGCCTCCAGGACGGTGATGTTGAGGAAGGGCACGGCCTTCTTCAGGTAGTACGCCGTCCAGAGGCCGGTGTAGCCGCCGCCGACGATGCAGACGTCGACGCTCGCGTCGCCGGGGAGGGGTTCGCGCGGGCCGGGGACGCCCTCCCGCGCGTACCAGAACGATATGCCGCCGACGACGGTACTGACGGTGCTCATGATGCCCCTGGTGTCCCGGCCCGGTCCGGTGAGATGCCGGGCGTACGTGTGGCGGGACGTTACTGCGCGGCGGACTGTTCCGTTGACGCAGGTCCCTAGGATCGGTGGGGTGATCGATGTCCCGGACGAACTGGTCGCCACGCAGTCGCAGTTCAACGGAGCGGCCGGGCGGGCCTTCGTCGCCGCCCTGCCGGACCTGGCCGGGCGGTGCCTGGCGCGGTGGGGGCTGCGGCCGGACGGCCCGTCGATGTACGGCATGTGCGCGCTGGTCCTCCCCGTGGTGCGGGAGGCGGACGGGCGGCCCGCCGCGCTGAAGCTCCAGGCCGCGGACGAGGAGACGGTGGACGAACCGGTCGCGCTGCGGGCGTGGTCGGACGCGGGAGCCGGGGCGGTGGAGCTGCTCGACCACGACCCGGAGACCGGCGCACTGCTGCTGGAACGGCTCGACGAACGGCGGCCGTTGTCCGGTGAGGCCGATGTGCGCCGCGCGGTGACGGCCCTCGGCGCGGTGCTGGCCCGGCTGTCGGCGGTGCCCGCGCCCGAGGGGCTGCGCACGCTGGGCGGGGTGGCGGAGCGGATGCTCGCGGCGCTGCCGGAGCGGACGCGCCTGCTGGCCGACGCGGCGGACCGGCTGCTGCACTGGGACCTGCACTACGACAACATCCTGGCCGGGCGAGCGGACGTGGGGCGGGCGGGGGAGTGGGTGGCGCTCGACCCGAAGCCGCTGGCGGGGGACCCGGGCTTCGAGCTGTTCCCGGCACTGGACAACCTCTTCGACGCCGGCGAGGTGCTGTGGCGGTTCGACGCGCTGACGGAGGCGCTGGGCCTGGAACGGGACCGGGCGCGGGCCTGGACGCTGGGGCGGGTGCTCCAGAACGGGCTGTGGGCGGCCGGGTCGGGGGAGCGCCGGCTCGCCCCCGGCCGCGCGGAGATCGCGCGGCGGTTGCTGGGCCGGTGAGGGCGGGCCGGGGCCGGGGACGCGGGCTCGGGGGAGATGACGGTGTGGCCCGGCCGCCGGTTGCTTACGCTGCGCCCATGATTCGTACCGCCACACCCGAAGACGTCCCCGTCCTGCACGCCCTGGTGCGGGATCTCGCCGCGTACGAGAAGGCCCTCCACGAGGTCGTCGTCACCGAGGAACAGCTGGACCAGGCGCTGTTCGGCGACCGGCCCGCCGCGTACGCGCATGTGGCGACGGCCGACGACGACGGCGGCGAGGTGATCGGCTTCGCCCTCTGGTTCCTGAACTTCTCCACCTGGCGCGGCGTGCACGGCATCTACCTGGAGGACCTGTACGTCCGCCCCGACCGGCGCGGCGGCGGTCACGGCAGGGCGCTGCTGACGGAGCTGGCGCGGATCTGCGTGGAGCGCGGCTACCAGCGGCTGGAGTGGTCCGTGCTCGACTGGAACGCCCCGTCCATCGCGTTCTACGAGTCGCTCGGCGCGCGCCCGCAGGACGAGTGGACGGTGTACCGGCTGACGGACGGGGCCCTGGCCCGTCTGGGGGCCGACGGCCGCGGGGCCTGACCGCGGTTCCACGACCACCGCGGGGCCTTTCGACTACGGCTCCAGGATCACCTTGCCCATCGTGCCCCGGGTCTCCAGGGCGCGGTGCGCGGCGGCGGCCGCGGCGAGCGGGAAGCGCTGGACGGCGGGACGCAGCCGGCCGGCCGCCGCCTCGGCGAGGGCGCGGGTCTCCAGGGCGCGCAGGCCGCCGCCCTTCTCGATCATCCGCGGCCCGAGCACGGACGTGGAGGTGATGGAGCGTTCGGTCAGCTCCCCGGAGGTGAAGGAGAGCGGACCGCCGTCGGCGCCCCGGCCGGACCAGCCGTAGACGACGTGCTGTCCGCCGGGACCGAGGAGGCCGACGGCGGCGCGGGCGGTGGTTCCG
This sequence comes from Streptomyces sp. NPDC091649, assembly GCF_044756785.1. Lineage (NCBI taxonomy): Bacteria > Bacillati > Actinomycetota > Actinomycetes > Kitasatosporales > Streptomycetaceae > Streptomyces > Streptomyces sp. NPDC091649. Next base: position 126,656 of record NZ_JBIVTR010000020.1, read on the forward strand.
CCGACGGAGTCGTAGACGACGGTGGCCCGCAGGCCCGCCGCGTCGAGGTGTTCACGCGCCCGGCGCGGCCAGTCGGGACGGGTGTAGTCGAGGGCGAGGTCCGCGCCTTCCGCTGCCGCCCGGGCCACCTTCGCCGGGCCCCCGGCCAGCGCGATCACGGTGGCCCCGGCGTTCTTCGCGTACTGGACGACGAGCGTGCCGATCCCGCCGGCCGCCGCGGTGACGACGGCCACGGAGTCCGGGCCGAGCGGGGTGAACCCGAGGATGCCGAGGGCGGTGCGGCCGGTGCCGATCATGGCGACGGCCCCGGCGGCGTCGAGGCCCTCGGGGATCTCGTGGAGCCGGTCGGCCTCGGTGACGGTGAGTTCGGCGTACCCGCCCGGCGCCATGCCGATGTGGGCGACGACCCGTTCGCCGAGCCGGCCGGGGTCCACGCCTTCTCCGACCGACTCGACGGTTCCGGCGACCTCACGGCCGGGGATGGTCGGGAGGGCGACGGGCGCCGGGTAGGGGCCGCTCTCCCCTTCCCGCAGAACGGTGTCCAGGAGGTGCACCCCGGCCGCGGCCACGGCGATGCGGACCTGGCCGGGGCCGGGGGCGGGGTCCTCGGTCCACTCGTGCACGAGGTTCTCGGCGGGACCGAAGGCGTGGAGGCGTACGGCGTGCATGAAGGGCTCCCTCGGGGCGGCGGGGCGGGCTGGGCCCTCAGCCTGCTGCCTCAAGTCCGGTTGAGGTCAATGCCCGATGCGGAGCGCCGCCCGGCCGCCTTGACGGCGAGCAGCGCGGCTTCGAGGCCGCTGGTGAAGGACACCTCGCTCAGCAGGCCGGGGGCCGCGACCTGGTCGCCCGCCAGGAAGATCCCGTCGCCCCGGATCACGGAGGGCCGGTCCCGCCAGGTGGCGCCGGGGCGGTCGACGGCTCCGGTACGGCCGTCGGCGAGGGACTCGACGTGCCAGGTGGTGCGTCCCCGCCAGCCGGGGAAGCCGAGGTCGAGGAGCTGCTCGGCCCGCGCGGTCCCTTCCGCCCTGCGCGCGCCGGGGCCGATCGGGAACTGGCCCTGGAGCAGGTGCTCGCCGGCCGGGGCGAGAGCGGAGTCCTGTGCGGTGAACCGCTCCAGCCAGCCGGGCGCGTCCAGGTCCGACACGACGAACGCGTCGCCGCGCCGGGTGCGCAGCGCCAGGTCCACCAGAACGGTGCGGCCGCTCTCCCACGTGAGGGACGCGTCGTCGAGGAGGAGGCGGGCGGAGGCGAGGGCGGTGGCGACGACGACCGGTCCGGTACGGGCCAGTTCGCCGAGCCCCCGGGTGTCGACGCGGGAGCCCGTCTCGATGCCGACCCCGAGGCCGCGGGCGTGCCCGGCCATCCGTTCGACGAGCGGTGCCCAGCCGCCGACCGGGTAGCGGGCCTCGGGCGGGAGCGAGGCCAGCCGCCGCAGGCGTTCCTGGACGAAGCGGGCGGAGAGCGCCCCGGGGTCGTGGTGGAACAGCGCGGTGGCGGCGAAGTTCGCCGCGGCCCGGGCCCCCTCGTCGCCGACCTGGCCGGCCGCCCAGTCCAGGAAGCGGCTGTCCACCGGGGCCGTGCGGGAGCTCCGGCGGGCGAGCCGCAGCAGGGCCACGGGCGGGGTGCGGCGGACGGCCCCCGCACGCCGGAAGCGGAAGCGGCGGCCTTCGAGGGGCGGTACGGAGACCACACGGCCGAGCAGGCCGCGCCGGGCCAGCCAGGCCCAGTGCGGCCCCCGCCGGTAGAGGGCGTGGGGGCCCTCGTTGGCGCGGTACGGCCCGTCCGCGGTCCTGGCCCGCCCGCCGAGCGTCCGGTGGCCCTCGTGCAGGGTGACCCGGGCGCCGGATTCGGCGGCGGTGATCGCGGCGGTGAGCCCGGCGAGGCCGCCGCCGACGACGTGGATGTGCTCCATGGCTGGATCTCCTTCGCGTCTTTTGACGATGCGACGGATCGGGGGCGGCGGCGCGTGACACGGTCCCCGGGGCGTTGTCAGTGGGGTGCGTCACGATGGGGGCATGGCAGCGAGCGCGGGCAGGACGGCCCAGGGCAAGAAGGACACCGTCGCGGCGGCGCGGCGTCCGCAGGTGCGGCTGCCGCCGCTCGTTCCCTACGACGGCGAGGGCCTGGAGCCGGACGGGGACTACGACGGCGTGCGGTTCGACGGGGTCGACCTGGCGGACGCGTCGGGCCGGGGGCCCGGTTCATGGACTGCGCCCTGGACGGTTGTGTCCTGGACCGCACGGAGCTGGCGCGGGCCCGCTTCATCGACGCGGTGCTGACAGGCGTACGGGGCGTGGGCACCGACCTCTCGGAGGCGTCGCTGCGGGACGTGGAGGTGGTGGACGCACGCCTGGGCGGGACGCAGCTGCACGGGGCGGTGCTGGAGCGGGTGGTGATCCGGGGCGGCAAGATCGACTACCTCAATCTGCGCAGCGCCCGGCTGAAGGACGTGGTCTTCGAGGGCTGCGTGCTGTCCGAGCCGGACTTCGGGGACGCGCACCTGGTCCGGGTCGAGTTCCGGGACTGCGTGCTGAAGCGGGTGGACTTCAGCGGGGTCCGGATGGAGTCGGTGGACCTGCGGGCGGTGGACGGGCTGGACATCGCCCGCGGGGTGGACCGGCTGGCGGGCGCGGTGATCAGCCCGTCGCAGCTGATGGAGCTGGCTCCGGCGTTCGCGGCACAGATCGGGGTGCGCGTGGAGGCGTGACCGCCCCCCGGGGGGGCCTCACATACGGGGGAAGCGGGCCTGGAGGTCCCAGATCACGGGGTTGTCGGCGAGGCCGTCGTGCATGTCGGCCAGGTCGGCGATCAGGTCGTGCAGGAAGTCGCGGGCCTCGCGGCGCAGGAGGGAGTGGCTGAAGGTGAGCGGCGGCTCGTCACCGGGCATCCAGTCCGCCTCGACGTCGACCCAGCCGAAACGCCGCTCGAACATCATCCGGTCCGAGGACTCGGTGAAGTCCAGCTCCGCGTACTGCTGCCGGTGCGAGCGGTTGCCGCGCGGGTCCTGGTCGATCTGCTCGACGATGTCGCACAGCGCCCACGCGAAGTCGAGCACCGGCACCCATCCCCAGGCTGTGGACACCTCGCGATCCGCCTTGGTGTCCGCGAGGTAGACGTCGCCGGAGAACAGATCGTGCCGCAGCGCGCGGACGTCCGCGCGGCGGTAGTCGGTCTGCGGGGGGTCGGGGAAGCGACGGGAGAGGGAGTAGCCGATGTCGAGCACGGATCGATGGTGTCATGCCCGTCCGGGGCGGGCCCGCCACGATCGGGTGAAGCGGTGCGGGCGGGCCGGTCCGGTGCGCGGGGGCGCTCGGCGCGGGTCAGCCGGCGACGGCCTCGATGACGGCGAACGGCGCGGCCCCCGCGAGCGGGGTGACCGCCGTGAGGGTCAGGCCCGCACGGCGGCACACCTCCGCGAAGTCCTCGCGGGTGCGCTCCCGGCCGCCCACGTTCACCAGCATGTTGAGGTCGCTCAGGTAGGTGACCCCGCCGTCGGTGACGTCGGCCCGGAGGTCGACCGCGTCGGGAAGCACGGGCTCCACGATCAGGACGAGGCCGCCGGGCGGCAGCACCTCGCGGCAGTGGCTCAGGATCGTGACCACCTGGTCGTCCGTCCAGTCGTGCAGGACGCTCTTCATCAGGTAGAGATCCGAGCCCCCCGGCACCGAGTGGAAGAAGTCTCCGGCGATCAGGGAGCACCGGTCCCCCAGCCCGTGCCGCGCCATCGTGTCCGGCGCCCCGGCCAGGCCCTCCGCTGTGTCGAGGACGACACCGGTGAGGCCGGGATGCGCGGCGAGCACACCGGCCAGGAGAGTCCCGTCGCCCCCGCCGACGTCCGTGACCGAGGTGAACCGGCCGAAGTCGAAGGCGTGCGGCAGGGCGGCGGCGGTCTCCGAGGCGGCTTGGCTCATCGCCGCGTTGAACTCCGCGGACAGTTCGGGGTGCTGAGCGAGGTGGCTGAAGAAGTCCGTTCCGAACACGCCGTCGAACGCGACCTCGCCGGTGCGCACGCTGTCGTCCAGGTGCTCCCAGGCACGGACGACCGTCGGCTCGGTGAACATCCTGACGAACGAGGCGAGCGAGTCGGGGCGGCCGGGGTGCAGCAGCGCGCCCGCGGGGGCCACCGCGAACGACCCGGGGACGGGCTCCCGCAGCAGGCCGAGCCCGGTCAGGGCGCGCAGCAGCCGCTCCATGGGCTGGGGTGCGGCTCCGGCGTCGGCGGCCACCTCCATGGCCCGGCGCGGTGTGTCGCCCATCAGTTCCACCACCCTCAACCGGGCCGCCGCGCGCAGGGTCTGCGCCGCCATGCTCCCGAACGCGAGCCGGACGATCAGTTCGCGGCCGGCCGTCTCGGCGGCCGTGACATCGGTGTTCGTCATGGGTGTTCCCTCTCGACTGTGTGCGGTGGGACGCGCGGTGGTACGCGCGGTGAATGTGCGGTGGGGCGTGCGGTGGTTGCGCGCGTGAAGGTCAGCCGGCGGACGTGGACCTGCGGGCCAGAGCGCGCGGCGTGCACCCGGCCAGGGCCGTGACGTCGCGGTGGAGGTGGGACTGGTCGGCGTATCCGCACGCGAGGGCGACGGCGTCGGCGCTCTCGCCCGCGCAGAGGGCGCGTGCGGCGCGGTCGAAACGGACCAGCATGGCGGCGCGTTTGGGAGTGAGGCCGATCTGGTCGGTGAACCTGGACCACAGCCGCTTACGGCTCCACCCGCAGGACGCGGCGAGGCCGGCGACCCGGACCCGGCCCCGGCGAGCCACGATGGTGTCCCAGGTTGCGGCGACCTCGGGCGACACCGAGGGTGTGCCGACAGCCCGCTTCGCGAGGAACGCGTCCGTCAGCGCCAGGCGTTCCCGCCACGTCGTGGCGTCGGTCATCTGCTCGCGGAGACAGCGGGCGTGCCGCCCCCACAGGTCCTCCAGTCCGTTGACCGACCCGTCCAGTTCGCGCGGGGAGACGCCCAGCACCGCGTGGGCGGCCAAGGGCGGCAGACACACCTCGACGCACTCGACGTTCTCGCCCCGGATGCGGGCCGGCCCGGGCGACAACGAGGCGACGAAGCTCCTCAGGGGCCGCTGAGTTGTGCCGCTCTCCACCGTGAGGGGGGCGTCCCCGAGCCCGATGACGACGACCACGACGGGCTGGGGGAGGACCTGCATGTCCAGCCCGACGGACGCGCGGTCACGGAAGCCGGCCATCCGGACGCCGTCGAGCGCTGTGCCGCCGAGGGGGTGGGCGACCTCCCAGCCGTTCTCGGAAGCGTGATCCCCGGGCGCGGGGCCCGCGTGTCTTCTGCGCATGCCTCTACGGTTGCCGACTCCGGCGCGCTTGTCTTGGACGAAAGTTCCGCAGTTCCGCAGTTCCGGATTTCCGGAGCGCGGGGGTGCGGGAGTGCCGGAGTTCCGCCAGGCCGTCCAGCGGACCACGGGGGCTGCGCGCCCAGGCCCCGGCTCACGGCAGCAGGCGCTGCTCCTTCGCCACCGACACCGCGCCCGCGCGGGTGTCGACGCCGAGCTTGTCGTAGATCCGGCCCAGGTGGGTCTTGACCGTGGCCTCGCTGATGAACAGGGCGCGGGCGATGTCACGGTTGCCGAGGCCCTGGGAGAGCTGGGCCAGGATGTCGCGTTCGCGGTCGGTGAGGCCGGGGCGGGGGCTGCGCATCCGGGCCATGACCCGGCTGGCGACGGGAGCCGAGAGCGTGGTGCGGCCCTGGGCGGCGGACCGGATCGCGGCGAACAGCTCCTCGGGGCGCTCCGCCTTCAGCAGATAGCCGGTGGCCCCCGCCTCGATGGCCCGGGTGATGTCGGCGTCGGTGTCGTACGTGGTCAGCACCAGGACGTGGACCGTGCCGTCGGCCGCGATGCGGCGGGTCGCCTCGACCCCGTCGATGCCCTCGCCGAGCTGGAGGTCCATGAGGACGACGTCCGGGGTGAGCCGGGCGGCGAGCACCACGGCCTCCTCGCCGCTGCCGGCCTCGCCGACGACCTCGATGTCCGGTTCGCTGCCGAGAAGGGCGAGGAGTCCGGCGCGGACGACCACGTGGTCGTCGCAGAGCAGGATGCGTACGTGGGGCGCCTGCGGGCCCTGGCCGGTCATGCGAGGTCCTCCGGGACGGTGGGAGGGGCGGGTGGTGCGAGCGGGATTCCGGCCGAGAGCACCGTGCCCTCGCCCGGGGCCGACTCGACGGTGAGCGTTCCGCCGAGCTGGTGCACCCGGGCCCGGATCGCCGGGAGCCCGTGGCCGCGCACGGCGCCGGGGCTGAGGACGCCCGCGGGCTCCACGGTGAAACCGCGGCCGTTGTCGCCGATGTCGAGGACCACCCGGTCGTCGAGGTGGGTCAGGGTCAACCCGGCGGCGGTGGCCCCGGAGTGCTCCCGCACATTGGCCAGGGCCCCCTGGGCGATGCGCAGCAGGGCGGACTGCACCCGGTCGGGCAGCGGGACGTGCGGGGTGCCCTCCACATGGCAGTGGACGGCGAGCGCGCCCTCGGCCTGGACGCTCTCGCGGGCCGCCAGCGCGTGGAGGGCCGCCTCCAGGCCGCCGCCCTCCGCCAGATCGGCCGGGGCCAGGTCGTGGACGAAGCGGCGGGCCTCGGCGAGGTTGCGCTCCGCGATGCCGATGGCCGTACGGACGTGGCGGCGGGCCGCGTCCGGGTCGGCCCTCCAGGTGCGGTCGGCCGCCTGGAGCAGCATCTGCTGGCTGGAGAGGCCCTGCGCCAGGGTGTCGTGGATCTCCATGGAGAGCCGCTGGCGCTCGGCGAGGGTCCCTTCGCGCCGCTCTGTCGCGGCCAGTTCGCGCCGGGTGCGCAGCAGGTCGTCGATCAGCTCGCGCTGGCGTCCGGCCAACTCCCGTTGGCGTACCGCCTGGCGTTGCATATGGACGAAGACGGCGGTCGCCACGGCGGCGACGGCGGGCGGGGCGAGGACCAGGTTCGGGTCGAACCCTTCGGCCAGGCGCAGTTGTGCGGCCACGACGAACGCGGTGAGCAGGGCGACCAGGGCGAGGGCCGCGCGCGGCGGCAGGATGCGCAGCCCGGTGTAGAACAACGGCACCGCGCACCACGCGAAGCTGGGCGCGAGGACGACCAGCACCATCCAGACGAGGACGAGCACGCCGAGCCAGGCGAGCCGGCGCGGGGTGGGGCGCGAGCCGAGGACGGGCCCCAGGAGGTACAGCACCGCCAGGGTGATCGACAGGGCGATGATCCACGGGGTGCGGGCCTCGCCGGGGTGCCGCATCAGGAACCGGGTCAGCGAGGCGCCGAGCAGGAGGAAGAACGCGGCGTGCATGAGGAGCGCGAGCCAACGGGCGTCGGGATCGGCGCCGGGAGCCGAGCGGGGGGCGGCCCCCGGAGCCGGTCCCGGGCGGGCGCGCGAGTCCGGGCCCGGGCCGGAGCCGCTGCCCGGGTCCGAGCCGGGGCTGACATCGAGGTCCGAGCCGCCGCCCGGGCCCGAGCCGGGGCTGACATCGAGGTCCGAGCCGCTGCCGCTGCCCGAGCTGGAGTCGACGCCGGATCCGACGCCGGAGCCGACATGGAGGTCCGAGCCGCTGCCGCTGCTCGGGCCGGAGCCGACGCCGAGGTCCGAGCCGGGGCCGGCGTCGGGGGGCGGCCCGTCCCCGTCCGGGGTCCGCGGATCGCTCCGGTGGTCCACCTCGTACCTCGTGTTCCGTCGTGCCGCCCTGTTGACCTGCGCGGATCCCTCCATGGTGGCCCCGTCCGGCCACCCCCGCATCAACCGATCGGCTGACGGGGGCGTCGGCCGACCCGCGCTCCGCTTCCAGCCGGTACGTCGACCGTACGGGGCCTGGTCCGCCCGGAGGATCGGTACCAGAGCGAAACGCCCGGACTCCTCCGGGCCGCCCCGGACCACCAAGGAGTCTCAATGACGAAGTCAAGCCGCCTGCGTGAGCGGCAGGACGGGGGTGAAGACTCGTCCGTCACGGAGCAGAGCCCAGAGCACGCTGGC
>NZ_JBIVTR010000021.1:0-120411 GCF_044756785.1 Streptomyces sp. NPDC091649
ACCGTCACGGTGCATCTCGTACAACCGGTGCACACCCGTCGTCGTCTCCTCCGTGACACCACGGATCTCCGACGCCAGCTGGGTCCACTTCTGCGGAGCCTCACCGAGGGTGCGGTTCAGCAGCCTGAGGATGTGGGCGTACTCCTCACTGTCCGCGGTCGACGGGTCCGGGGCGGCACCGGCCTTCTCGAACTCGACGCCCTTGTGGACCAGGAGGGTGGCGTCGCCACCGTCGTCCAGGATCATGTTCGGACCGCCGGTCGGAGTGTTCGGCCAGGTCAGCGCCTGCTCCGTGCACCACCAGTACTCCTCCAGCGTCTCGCCCTTCCAGGCGAAGACCGGGACGCCCGCAGGGGCCTCCGGAGTGCCCTGCGGGCCGACCGCGATGGCCGCCGCCGCGTGGTCCTGGGTCGAGTAGATGTTGCACGAGGCCCAGCGGACCTCGGCGCCCAGGGCGACCAGGGTCTCGATGAGCACCGCGGTCTGCACCGTCATGTGCAGCGAACCGGTGATACGCGCACCGGCCAGCGGCCGAGCGGCGGCGAACTCCCGGCGGATCGACATCAGACCGGGCATCTCGTGCTCGGCCAGCGTGATCTCCTTACGCCCGAAAGCGGCGAGGGAGAGGTCGGCGACCTTGAAGTCCTGGCTGTTGGTGACCGTCGTCATAACGGGCTGCTCCTCGTGATGGGTCGAGGGTGGGCTGGCTGGGCTGACTCTGCGGCGCGGCGGGCACACGAATGCCCGGGCGTTCGCAGGGCAGTCCGTCGGAGGCCCTCTGTCCCTCGCCCGGCTCGCTCCCGCCAGCCGGTCGACCGCCATCAGCAGCGACGTCTGTTATCCGTATCCGAATCTACACCGAACGGCCCAGTGAGCCCCAGCCCGTCCCGGAAGAGGGATGTGTGTGAGGGGTCACCCGGGCGATCGGGGCTGAGGAAGGGTGGGTCAGTGGCCGGATCTTTTCGAGGCCGGGCCCCGGCCCGTTTCCGGACTGGGCGTGGGCTCGGACCCGTGACGAGCCCGAGCCCACGCCCGTGTCCGGAGTCGCGTCAGTGGCCGGGGCCGGTTCCGGGGGCGGGGTCGGTTCCGGGGGCGGGGTCGGTTCCGGGGGCTTTGGAGGTGGTGGTGTCGGCGGCCGGGGGCCCGGACGCCCTGCCGGGGTTGACGCCGGTCGCCGCGGAGTCCGCGTTGTAGATGTCGGGCTCCAGATAGATGACCCGGGCGATCGGGACCGCTTCGCGGATGCGGTTCTCGGCGGCGTTGATGGCATCGGCGACCTCGGCCGCTGTTTCGTCGTGTCGGACCGCGATCTTGGCGGCGACCAGCAGCTCCTCGGGGCCGAGGTGAAGGGTGCGCATGTGGATGATGCGGGTGACGGTGTCGCCGTCCACCACGGCCGCCCCGATCTTCTCGACGTCCTCGATGCCGGCGGACTCTCCGAGCAGGAGGGACTTGGTCTCGACGGCCAGGATGATCGCGATGAGGATCAGCAGGATGCCGATGCAGAGGGTGCCGATGCCGTCCCAGACGCCGTTTCCGGTGCCGAGGGCGAGGCCGACGCCCGCGAGCGCCAGAATCAGGCCGACGAGCGCGCCGAGGTCCTCCAGGAGAACGACCGGGAGCTCGGGTGCCTTGGAGTGGCGGACGAACTCGGTCCAGGAGCGGTCGCCACGGGTCTGGTTGGACTCACGGATCGCCGTACGGAAGGAGAAGATCTCGGCGATGATCGCGAAGACCAGGACCCCGACGGGCCAGTACCACGCCTCGATCTCGTGCGGGTGCTTGATCTTCTCGTAGCCCTCGTACACCGCGAACATGCCACCGACCGAGAAGAGGACGATGGAGACGAGGAACGCGTAGATGTAACGCTCGCGCCCGTAGCCGAAGGGGTGCTGGGGGGTGGCCTCGCGCCGCGCCTTCTTGCCGCCGAGCAACAGCAGCCCCTGGTTGCCCGAGTCGGCGAGCGAGTGGACGCTCTCCGCGAGCATCGACGAGGAACCACTGAAGAGGAACGCTACGAATTTGGCCACGGCGATCGACAGGTTGGCGACGAGTGCCGCCACGATCGCCTTGGTTCCGCCGGACGCGCTCATGAGTGCGTGGTGTCCCTTCGTCGGTGCGCGGCAGATGCCGTCGCGGTGAGGCGGCACATTGTTGCAGCCGACGGGGCGGCTCGTGGGTCAGGCCGCCACGGTGGCCCGGAAGAGTGCTCCCGCGCCCGCGGCCTCCACCGTCTCGCCGGCCGGAACGTAGGCGGACTCCCCCGGCGCGAGCGCGAGTTCGCCGACCGTGACCGCGCCCGCCGTGCAGAGCAGGATCTGCGGGGCCGGGGCGGTCAGTTCGGTGGGGGACGCCCCCGACACGAGGGTGTAGCGGGACAGGGCGAACTCGTCGACCGGGGTCTCGTACAGTTCCTCGCCCGACGGGGCGGCCTCCGGGCGCAGGACGCCGGGCTCGGTGGCCTCGAACCGGACGATCCGCAGGAGTTCGGGGACGTCGATGTGCTTGGGGGTCAGTCCACAGCGCAGCACGTTGTCCGAGTTGGCCATGATCTCGACGCCGAGGCCGTCGAGATAGGCGTGCGGAACGCCGGCGCCGAGGAACAGGGCTTCCCCCGGCTGGAGTTCTACGTGGTTCAGCAGCATCGCGGCCAGCACTCCGGGGTCGCCGGGGAAGTGGTGGGCGATGCGGGCGTACGGGGCGTGGGCGCCGCCGAGGCGGGTCGCGGCGTCCGCCGCCTCCGCCACGGTCTCGGCCATCTCCGCCCGGTCCGCGCCGAGGATCGCCGTGAGCACCTCGCGGAGGGCGGCCTCTTCGGGGTGGGCGCGGAGGAGGTCCACGTACGGCTTGAGGGAGTCGACTCCCAGCGCCTCCATCGCGTCCGCCGCCTCGGTGGGCCGGCGGAACCCGCACAGCCCCTCGAACGGAGTAAGGGCGCAGATCAGTTCGGGCTTGTGGTTCGCGTCCTTGTACGTGCGGTGCGGTGCGTCGATCGGGACGCCACGGGCCTCCTCGTCGGCGTATCCCTCGCGGGCCTGGTCCAGATTCGGGTGGACCTGGACGGAGAGGGGCGCGCCGGCGGCGAGGAGCTTCAGCAGGAAGGGGAGGCGGGGACCGAACCGGGCGACCACGGGCGCACCGAGCTCCCCCTCCGGGTCGGCGTCGATGGCCTGGGTGAGGGGCAGTTCCCTCTCACCGGCCTCGGTGGCGCGGGTGATGCGCGAGGGCGCTCCGGGGTGGGCGCCCATCCACATCTCGGCCTGCGGTTCGCCGGTGGGCGCGACGCCGAGCAGGGCGGGAATGGCCGTGGTGGAACCCCAGGCGTAGGGGCGCACGGTGTTGGACAGCCGGTCCATGAAGTCGTCCTCGGGTGGGGCGGGGTGGATGGGTGGGTGAGCCACCAGGGATATCAGGGTTACGTGAGGTCCTGGCGTCGCGGGGGTGGCTGGGGGGTGTGGGGATGGGGACGGAGATGGGAGTGGAGGCGGAGGCGGGAGAGGAGTGGGGGTGGAGGCGGAGGCGGGAGATGTCTGTGGGGTTGGGGCGGCCGGTGGTCGGGCGTCGGGTCGAGGGGCGGTGGCCCGGAAGGGCTTCTCCGGAGGGGGGTCCCTGCGGGGTCGCTTCCCGGGGCTCCCCTGCGGGGTCGCTTCCGGTGCTGGGCGCTCGCGGCGGAGTTCGCTTCCCCGGCGGAGGTGCTCCGGTCGGCTTCCTCGGGGCGCCCGCGCGGGGTGCGCTCTCGGCGGGCGTTCACCGAGAGGTTCGTCTGCCGCGCACGGCGTCCGCGCGGGCCGGGGTCAGGGCTGGGGGGCCGAGGCCAGCGACAGGTAGACCGCCGCGAAGTCGGTGATCGCGAGCAGTTCGGCCACGGCCTCCAGTTCGCTGCCCTCGTCCGGTTCCAGTTCGCTGACAGGCGTGTCGTGGCCGAGCGCCAGTTCGCGGGCCGCCGGGTAGGCGCTGAGGCCGCCCGTCGGTCGGTCCCGGAGCAGGACGACCCGGGCCCTCAGCGTCTCTCCCTCGTCCACCCGGTCCCGGAAGAAGTCGTCGGGGTCCGCGCCGGCCGCGAAGTCTCCGGCGAGGAGCGTGCCGTGCGAGGGCAGGGCCTCGGGCAGTTCCGCGGCAAGGGCGGGGCGGCCGGCGAGCTCGGCCAGCACGGCGGCGAAGCGACGCCCCACCGGGCCTGCGGCCTCCCCCTCCGTCCACAGCAGGGGCAGGCTGTCGGCCAGTTCGGCGGCGAGCGTCTTGGCGGGGTTGCTGTACATGGCGATGGCCGGGCCGCAGCGTTCCGCTGTGCGGTCCAGGCGGTCCGCCACCTTCTGCAGCTCTTCGGGGGGCGCGGTCACCAGGCCGACCCGGTCCAGCAGCGCAAGAAGGGGGGTGAGCAGGGCCCACAGCGTGCCGGGGCCCGCTGCCGAGGTCTCCGCGTCGTACTCGCCGTGCGGGGCGGCCGCCATCGGGACGACCAGCCCGTGCACCCCGTCGACCGCCTCACGCAGCGGCGAGCGGGTGGGGGCGACGGCGACGACGGTGCAGCCGCGGCGGTACGCCTGTTCGGCGAGCAGGGCGAGGCCCGGTTCGGAACCGTCGGCGGTCGCGATGAGGAGAAGGTCCACGGATCCGGCCCAGCCGGGCAGGGCCCAGCGGAGGGCGCCGGGGGCGGCGGCGACGCCCCCGGGCTGGATGCGTGCGACCGGGGCGGCCGCGCCCGCCAGCGCGCCGATCAGGTCGGCGACCCCGGAGGCGGCGGTGCCGGGGCCCGCGACCAGGACGGCCCGGGGCCTGCCCTCCGGGGTCAGGCCGCCGATGCCGGCGTCGGCGGCGTGCCGGGCGGCGGTGCGGACTCGCGCGCCTGCCTCGGCGGCGCCGCGCAGCAGTTCGCGGCGGTCAGCTCGGGCCAGGGCTTCCGGGGCGTCGAGCAAGGACTCGTCGAGCATGGCGGTGGGCCTCCGATCACCGGGTGGGTGCGGGCTGCGGGTACAGGTGCGGTGGCGTGGCCGCCGGGCGGGCGGGCCGGGTGCCGGACGGTGTGCCCGTCTGCGGTCGTGCCCGGCTGCCTGCGCTGCCGTGGGCCGTGCTGTCCTGTGCCGTCTGTGCCGTACGTATGTCGCTCGCGGTCAGGCGGGGCGGCGGGCCTCGTCGACGAGAAGGACCGGGATGTCGTCCCGGACCGGGTAGGCCAGGCCGCAGTCGTCGCCCGTGCAGACCAGTTCGGGGTTGTCGGCCGTCGTACGGTCGTCGAGCGGGGAGTGGCAGGCCGGGCAGGCCAGGATCTCCAGGAGGCCGGCTTCGAGCGCCATGGGGTGAGTCCCTTCGAGCATGCGAATTGCGATCCGCGTGGATCAGCCGCCGTCAGCCTACCGCCGGGGTGGAGGGGACGCGGCCTGGCCTGGGGGATGAAACGCACGATGGGTCGGGACCCGGGTGGGCGGCCCCGGCGGGCTTCTCCCCTCTCCCGGCCGGGATCGGCCGCGCCGAGCCGCGACGCGCCGAGCCGGGCCGAGCCGCCGGTGAGGTCAGCCGGGCCGAGCCGCGCCGCCGGCGAGGTCAGGCGGGCCGGGCAGGCGTCAGCAGGTCAGACCGGTCCGGCCTTCACCGGCCAGGCAGGCCAGGCCGGTCAGGGCGTGCGGATCAGGGCAAGCGGGTCAGGGCGTGCGGATCAGGGCGAGGACCTCGTCGCGCACCGCTGTCATCGTCTCTTCGTCCCTCGCCTCGACGTTCAGGCGCAGCAGAGGCTCCGTGTTCGAGGCGCGGAGATTGAACCACCAGTCGGCGGCCGTGACCGTGAGGCCGTCCAGGTCGTCGAAGGTGATGCCGTCGCGGGTGCCGTAGACCGTCCTGACCGTGGTCAGACTGGCGGTCTGGTCGGCGACGGTGAAGTTGATCTCGCCGGAGCCGGTGTACCGGTCGTACTCCGCGACCAGCTCGGAGAGCGGCTTCTGCTGGCCACCGAGCGCGGCGAGTACGTGGAGGGCGGCGAGCATGCCCGTATCGGCGTTCCAGAAGTCGCGGAAGTAGTAGTGCGCCGAGTGTTCGCCTCCGAAGATCGCACCGTGCTCCGCCATCTCCGTCTTGATGAAGGAGTGGCCGACGCGGGTACGGACGGGGGTGCCGCCATGCTCGCGGACCACCTCGGGGACGGACCAGGAGGTGATCAGGTTGTGAATGACGATGCCCTCGCCGCCGTTGCGGGCCAGCTCACGGGCGGCGACCAGGGCCGTGATCGCGGAGGGGGAGACGCCCTCGCCCCGCTCGTCGACCACGAAGCAGCGGTCGGCGTCACCGTCGAAGGCGAGGCCGAGGTCGGCGCCCTCGGCGAGGACGCGGGCCTGGAGGTCGACGATGTTCTTCGGGTCGAGGGGGTTGGCCTCGTGGTTGGGGAAGGTGCCGTCCAGCTCGAAGTACAGGGGCACCAGGTCGAGCGGGAGGCCCCCGAAGACCGTGGGGACCGTGTGGCCGCCCATGCCGTTGCCCGCGTCGACGACGACCTTGAGGGGGCGGATCGCCTTGAGGTCGACGAGGCCCAGGAGGTGGGCCGCGTAGTCGGTGAGGGTGTCGCGTTCGACGATCGTGCCGGGGGTGGCGGAGGCCGCGGGCCGCGGGGCGCCTTCCGACCACTGCTCGACCAGGGTGCGGATCTCGGCGAGGCCGGTGTCCTGGCCGACCGGGGCGGCGCCCGCACGGCACATTTTGATGCCGTTGTACTGCGCGGGGTTGTGCGAGGCCGTGAACATCGCTCCGGGGAGGCCGAGGGCCCCCGACGCGTAGTACAGCTGGTCCGTCGAGCAGAGACCGATGAGCGTGACGTCCGCCCCCCGGTCCGCCGCGCCCCGGGCGAAGGCGCCGGCGAGGCTCGGCGAGGTGGGGCGCATGTCGTGGCCGATCACGATCGCGTCGGCGGCCGTGACCTCGACGAACGCGGCTCCGAAGAGTTCGGCCAGCGACTCGTCCCACTGGTCGGGCACCACTCCGCGCACGTCGTACGCCTTCACGAGCTGCGACAGATCAGCAACCACGGCCGGTCCTCCTGGGGGTCTTTACGGACCGCCCAAACTACCCGGCCCGGTGATGCCTCAGGAGACGCCCCGGGCAGTCGGCTTCTGAAGCCGGGCCCAGAGGCTCGGCCCCGGGGGCGTGGCCGGTCTCCATGTCGGCCCCGGAGGGTTCGGAGGCCGGTCTCTCGGACGTTCGGCGGCGGCGAGTTCGGTGGTCGGCCCCGGAGGGTTCGGAGGCCGGTCTCGGGCGTTCGCAGACCGGCCGGAGCAGTTCCGTCTCGCCGGAGCGTTTCCTCTCCCGGAGCAGTTCCGTCTCTCGGAGCGCTTCCGTCTCAGGAGTCGGGCGAGCGCAGCACCCGCAGGTGGCCCCGGCGGGCCACTTCCACCGGGTCGGCGGACCTCGGCCCCCGGCCCCCGCCGTCCCGGGCCCGCTCCTGCGGGCGTGCCGCTTCGCGGACCGCGTTGGCCAGTGCTTCGAGGTCGTCGCCGCTGGGGTGCGCCGGCGCGGAGCCGTCGGAGAGCCGCACCACTTCCCAGCCCCGTGGCGCGGTAAGCCGCTCACTGTGTTCGGCGCAGAGGTCGTAACAGTGGGGCTCGGCGTAGGTGGCGAGCGGGCCGAGGACCGCAGTCGAATCGGCATAGACGTACGTCAGTGTCGCGACGGCAGGGCGGCCGCACGCGGTGCGCGAACAGCGACGTACAGGGCTCACGATGTTGGACGGTACCGCACTCCTGAGCGGGCTGCGACGACTCCCCCTCCGACCACCCCACCGTGTCGCCCTGTGACCTGCGGCACAGCGGGGTACTCGGCGGCCATCCTGACCTGCGCCGGGGCGGGGCCCGGCGATCCCCCGACGGTCGGGCCGGCCGCAGCCGGGGGCGGATCGCCACGTCCGGAGCCGTGCCCATGATCTGATTACGGGCCTGAAAA
The DNA here is from genome assembly GCF_044756785.1 of Streptomyces sp. NPDC091649. Classification (NCBI taxonomy): domain Bacteria; kingdom Bacillati; phylum Actinomycetota; class Actinomycetes; order Kitasatosporales; family Streptomycetaceae; genus Streptomyces; species Streptomyces sp. NPDC091649. The sequence continues at coordinate 7,921 of NZ_JBIVTR010000021.1, forward strand.
GGGCTCAACCTTGGCCGAAATGTTCAACTGCGGACATCCGGAAGCGGGAAGGCCCTCTCCGCCACCGGGGCCCGAGCGTCCGCCATCGGGGGGCCGGGCCGGGGCGGTCGTCACCGGGGGTCCGGGGCGGTCGTCGCCGCCGTGTCGGCGCCTGCTCGGCCGGCCGTGTCGGCTCCCCGGTCGTCCCGGTCTCCGGAGCGTTACGCTGCGTCGGTGATGGACAGCTCCGTACCTCCCCTTCCGTTCGAGCCGCGGCCCCGGCGCCGTGACCGTCATGGCCGCGGTATGCGTGGGCCGCTCGCGCCACCGCAGGTACCGCTGTCGGCCAGCCGGGGCGAGAGCTTCCGCGATCTGGTCCAGGACTCGGTGGAGCGGCTGGAGCGGCGCTGGCCCCAACTGGCCGAGGTCGACTTCGTCGTCCTCGATGTGCCCGCCACCCCGGAGGAGGTCGTTCCGCTCGGCGGCGCGACGTCCGCGGGCAAGGGGCGGCCCGCGCAGATCGTCGTCTACCGGCGGCCGGTGGAGATCCGCACCAAGAGCCGTGACGAGCGGGCCCTGCTCGTGCACGAGGTCGTCGTCGAGCAGGTCGCCGAGCTACTGGGGCTGGCGCCCGAGTCGGTCGATCCCCGGTACGGGCAGGACTAGGGTCTTTCGTCTGGATCAGGTCGGACCAGTGTCCCTGCGGAGCATGGGCGACTGACGACAACGCGGCAGGCGTGCGTGCCGGGCCCCCGCGAGCCCGACATGGTCCAGACGCCAGGCCCCAGGGCGTGTCCGGAGCGGTCCCCGTACCGGCCGGCTCGGGTCGCTCCCCGTACCGGCGGACCAAAACGATCCCCTGTTCCGGCCCGGCCGGGGAGGCCCCGGGAGGGCGCCGTCAGTCGTCCAGGACCGAGAGATCCTGGCGGGCGGACGGGACCTTGACCGTGCCCCGGTCGTCGGGGAGCGTCTGCACGGTGAACATCTGGACGCCGCCCTCCGCGCGCGCCAGGGACCGCGACGCGTGGACCGGGCCGCCCGAGGTCGTCTCCACGGTCAGCGCGTAGGTGCCCTTGAGTCCGTCCGGGGCCTGCGGGGTGACGGCGAGGGTCGTTCCGGCCTTGACCGTGTACGTCTCCACGGCCGGTTCGCCGCCGTCACTGCCCGCCGACGCGGTGACCTTCACCTTGGCCGTGGCGCCCGGCGCAGTCAGGGACAGCGTCGAGTCCTCGGCCTGGTTGTCGGGGACGCTCGCCCGCGCGCCGACCGGTCCGGTGGCCGGGATGTAGGCGACCTCCTGCTTGTCGCCCTTGCCGCGGACCACGCGTAGCGCGGCCACGATCGGCGTCGCCCGGTCCTTCTGGACGGGGGTCAGGCGCAGGGAGCCGGGTTCGCCGCGGGTGACGTCCTTCAGGTCGGCGAACGCCGTCATCGAGGACTTGATGTGCAGGGTGGCGTTCCCTGCCGGGGAGAAGGCCGTGTTCTTGCCGAGGAGCTCCACCTTCACGTCCGCGTCGTCCTCGCCCGGCGCGAACGCCACCAGCTGCACGGAGGTGGCGTCGGCCGGGATGCCGGGCAGCACGAGCGTGCCGGAGGGGTCCTCCGACGCGGTGATCCAGTCGCTGCCCGCGCCGTCGTCGGCGCTCAGGACGACCGCCCCGATCCGCCCCGAGCGGGTGGTGACGTGTGCGGTCAGCTGGTCGACGGCCTCGGTGGTGAAGGTGGACAGCAGCAGGGCGACGCTGGAGCGGGCCGGCACGGTGATGCCGTCTCCGACGTCGGACTTGAGCGCGCCCTCGGGGCCGTACAGCTCGATGTCGGCGACGGTGCCCGTGTCGTCGGGGTTGGTGAGGTGGATGTAGTCCTGCCGGGACTTCGCGGTGCTCGCGCCCGGGAACCAGAAGTCCGTGCCGGGGGCGGTGCAGGTGACCCCGAGGAGGCCCCGGGCGCCGCCCGCGGTGACCTCGGTGGTCTGCTGGGCCGCCCACCCCGGCGCCAGTCGGCCGGTGGCGGTGCCGGCGAGCGCCGGGGCGTCCGCGCCGTCCGCTTCGGCGACGACCGGTTTTCCGGGCTCCTGCACGGCGAGGACGGGCTTGTCGGCCTTCGCCTTCGCCTTCTTCGCCGCTTCCTCGGCCTTCTTCGGGTCGCTCTCGTCCTCGTCGTCCACGACCGGCAGGGCCGGCTTCAGCTCGGCGGTGCCCTTGGCGTCGCCGCCCTCGCCCGCCGGAGTGAACGAGGTGTACCGCGTCTCCGCGAGCTCGGAGGTGCTGGGCGCCGGGCAGACGAGGCTGGAGCGCTCGACCGGGAGCAGCGCGGCGGATTTCGCGCCAGTCTCAGCCGGGGCGCCGGGCGCGGTGACCGTGGCGAATCCGGTGATGGCGGCCAGGACGGCGGCGCCCGCGATCAGGGACAGGTGGGTGGACTTCACTCGGACTCGCCTCGCGATGCGTTACCGGTCTGCCACGGGGCCTGGCCCGGGGCCGGGGGGTCGGTGTGTTCGCCGTTCTCGGTGGGGGGCTGGTCGGGCAGGGGCTGCTGGGCGGGGTCGGCGTAGGAGTGCTGCTGGTACTGCCCGCCGATGTACTGGCCGTACGCGTCGTACGCGCCCTGTTCGTTGTACGCACCCTGTTCGTTGTAGGCGTTTTGCTCGTTGTACGTGCCCTGCTCGCCGTACTGCTGCGGGTAGAGGTCCTGGGCACCGTAGCCGCCGCTCCGGTCGCCGTAGTCCTGGTAGCCGGTGTTCTGCTGCTGGTGTTGCTGGTCCTGTTGCTGTTGCTGTTGCTGTTGCTGGGCGTACGGGTCCGGCTGGTACGCCGCGTAGTAGTCGGCGCCCTGCTGCTGTCCGTCCCACTGCGCGTACTCGCCGTACTGCTGCTGCGGAACCGCCGCGTAGCCGCCGGTGGCCTCCTGCGGGTCGTGCGCCGGGGGGACCGCGGCGTACGGGTCGGCGGACTGCTGCGTGGGGATGTACTCACCGAGGTCGGAGACTCGGGAGCGGTCGCGGTCGCGGTCGTGGTCCTGCTTCTCGGCGGGTCCGGCGTCCGGTGGGCCGGCCGGGCCGTCCGTGCCGTGGCTCTCGGGCCGGTGGGCGTCGCCCGCGGCCTCCTCGGCGGCGGCCGCCTCGGCCTGGGCCGCGGCGCGCAGCCTGCGGGCGCGGCGGCCCTCGCCGTCGACCGGCTCGGCGGCGACGGCGAGGGCCTCTTCGGGCAGGTCGTCGTCGATCTCCCGGCGGCGGCCCGGCAGGGCCATGACCACCAGGACCACGAGGAGTCCGGCCTGCGCCCAGATCCATGCGGTGTGCGTGATCGGAGCGTCGTGGGTCAGGTCCAGGCGGCCGCCGTTCGCGGGCAGTTCGAAGCCCTGGGCCCAGCCGTCGACGGTCTTGCGGGCCAGCGGCTTCCCGTCCAGCGTCGCCGTCCAGCCCGGGTCGGCGGCATCCGCGATCCGCAGGACGCGGCCCGCCTCGCCGGACGGGATCTCGGAGTGGGCCTCGACGGCGGCCGAGCCGACCGGCAGGTGCTCGCCCTCGCCGGACGCCGGGGTGATCATGACGCGGGCGACCTGGCGGTCCACCCGCCACAGGGCGCTGCCGTCGAGCTGGCTGAGGCGGCTGATGCCAGGGGTCGCGTCGAGGACGCGGCTCATCTGGCGCGGGGCTCCGTCCCGGACGAGGACGTAGCGGATCGCGAAGCCGCTGAGCTGACCGCCCTGGTCGGCGCCGGAACCGGCGACGAGGTTGGCGACGACCTTGTCCAGGTGGCTGTTGCTGCCGCCGGCCTCGGTCAGTTCGCCGTCACCGAGGCGGGCGCCCGAACCGCGGACCAGGCTGTACGCCACGGAGTCCGGCGAGGTGCCGCCGAGGACGAGAGTGCGGGGCTGGTCGCTGGTGGTGCTCTCCTCGGCCACGAAGGCGGGCACCTGGACGGGGTCGCGTCGCTCCAGGGGGCCGTCCGCGCCGCCGATCATCCAGCCGAACGCGGCCAGGACCGGGGCCAGCCCGGCGGCCAGCGCGATCAGCACGGCGACGGGTTGACGCCAGCCGAAGCTCTGTTCGGCGACCCGGATGCGCGCCCCGTCCGCGCCCACCAGGGCGGCGGCGATCAGGGCGGTGCCGTAGACGAGGGTGGCGGGGCCGGCCCAGGTGGACCCGTTGGCGACGGCGGCGAGGAGGAAGCCGGCGAGGGCGACCACCCAGGCGGTGCGGACGGCGAACTGCCGCTCCCCGCGCAGCAGGGCGGCAAGCGCCGCCAGCACGATGCCGAGGAGCAGGATGCCGCCCGCCGCTCCGGGGCCGCCGGGGCTGATGCCCAGCAGGTCGAGGCCCGAGGCCGTGCCCGTACCGAGGTCCAGGCCGGCTTCGGTCAGGAGCGCGGACGGGTCGGTCAGGAGGGCGAGCGACCAGGGGGCGAGGACCAGCAGGGGGGTGCCGACGGCGGCGGCGAAGCGGAGTCCGTACGCGGTGATGTCACGGCGCCGCAGCACCAGCACGCCGAGGCCGAGGATCACGGCCAGCGGCCAGACGATCGGGGTGAACGCCATGGTGACGGTCAGCAGCAGCGTGTACGTCCAGGTGGCGCGCCAGCTGCCGCGCTCCCCGGCCGCGTTGTCCGCACGCAGCCCGTGGGCGGCGACGCCCGCGCGGGCGATCAGGGGGAGCAGGACGAGGAGGACGGCGGTGCCGAGGCGGCCGGTGGCCAGGGCGCCGGTCGCGGCGGGCAGGAAGGCGTACGCGACGCTCGCCCAGGCCCGCAGCAGCCGGGAGGGGAGCAGCGGGCGGGACGCGAAGTAGGCGGTGAGGCCGGCCAGCGGGATCGAGCAGACCAGCAGCACGCTGACGGCGAGGCCGGTCGAGCCGAGGAAGAGGGCCGACAGGGCGGCGAGCAGGGCGAGGTAGGGCGGGGCGGTCTGGGTGCCGCCGGTGCCGACGGCGTGCCAGGCGTCCGCGTACTGCCCCCAGAGCGTGCCCGCCTCGGCGGGGGCGGGCAGCAGTGCGCCGCCCGCCAGGGCGCCGCCGCTGAGAAGGTTGCGGCAGGCGACGAGGGAGACGATCAGGAGCAGTGCGAAGAGGACGGGTCCTGGTTTCCGGCCGATGCGCTTGAGGCGGGCGAACTGGTCGACTTCGAGGAAGTCGGCGTCGTCGCCGCCGGGCCCGGATTCGACGGCTCCGTGCCGCGAACCGCCCGAGTCGGCCTCCGTACGGCCGCCGAAGTTGCCCGCCACCTGGTCGACGGTGGCCCGGACGGTCGCTCCGGGCGGCGGGAACAGCGCGCGCAGTTCGGCGGCGTCGACGGCGCCCTTTCCGCGGTGGCGGCGGGCGGCGAGGATGCGGCCGGGGCGCAGCAGGGTGCCGAGCAGGCCGGTGACCTCGTCGAGGGCCTGTCCCGGCGCCTTGCCGACGAGGTAGGCGAGGGTACGGAGCAGGGTGCCGACGACGAGCCGGAGCAGGACCCAGGGCAGGACCTTGCCGCGGGCGTTGACGAGCATCGTGTAGACCGCGCCCGCCTTGTCGACGCGGTGCGGGCTGGTGACCGAGCGGCCCGCGCAGTCGATGGGGCGGCGTTCGCGGGCGGATGCCTCGGCGTGCCGCAGGACGGCGTCCGGGGCGACGAGGACCCGGTGGCCGGCGAGGTGGGCGCGCCAGCACAGGTCCACGTCGTCGCGCATCAGGGGGAGCCCGCGGTCGAAGCCGCCCAGCTCCTCGTAGACGTCGCGACGGATGAGCATGCCGGCGGAGGAGACGGACAGGACGGTGCGGACCTGGTCGTGCTGGCCCTGGTCCTGTTCGCGGCGGTCCAGGCCCGTCCAGCGGCGCCCGCTGTTGGCGATGGAGACGCCGACTTCGAGGAGCTGCTTGCGGTCGTACCAGCCGCGCAGCTTGGGTCCGACGATCGTGGCGTGCTGGTCGGTGTCGACGACGCGCAGCATCTCGGCGAGCGCGTCCGGCTCGGGCGCGCAGTCGTCGTGCAGCAGCCAGAGCCACTGGACCGGTTCGCCGTGCGGCAGCTCGGGGAGGTCGTAGTTCTCGTCGACCCAGGTCCGGCCGGCCGGGTCCCAACCGCTGGGGCGCTTGAGGTACGGCAGGTCGTCCGGGGTCAGGACGCCGGCCGTGCGGGCCGCCTCGTCGACGGCCGTGCCGAAGCTCGTACGGCGTGCGAGGTGCAGGACGCGGTCGGCGCCGAGCGCCTCCGTGACCAGCCGGGCCGAGTCGTCGGCGCTGCCGGTGTCGGCGGCGACGGCGTTCTGTACGGGGCGTTCCTGCCCGAGCAGCCCGGCCAGCACGTCGGGGAGCCAGCGGGCGCCGTCGTGGGAGACGAGCACGGCGGTGACGACGTGCCGGGGGAACTCTGGGGCGGCGGCGGCCGCGTTCGGCGCCGCCGAGTGGCTGTGCACGGACATCGAGGTACGGGCCCTCCGGCCGGGTCCGGGGGGGCGTATTCCCCCGGGGGCTGCATCGGTGTACACGCGCGCCCCGGCGGGGCGTTGGCGCATCTCGGACGGGGCCCCACACTAACGGTACGGACAGCTGGCGGAGTCCGAGCGGGTGAAGCGGCCGGGCCCGGACCTGGCGACGGCCTGTCCACCGCGCTCCCGGGGAGGGGCGGTGGGCAGGCCGTCGTGGTCATGGCCGTGGGCGCGGGCGATGGCCCGGGCACCGCGGGGAGTGGGGCGGCGGGGAAAGCGGGGGAAGTTGGAGAAATGGGGGAAAAGGGAGGGAAAGGGGAGGGAGGGGGAAAGGGGGAAGCGAGTCGGTGGCCGCTTGAGAGGGCCGCCTCGGCCGGAAGCGCCGAGGCTGGAGAGCGGGCCGTTCCACGGCCCGTGGTTCGTGCGGCCCGTGACGGTCCGGGGCCGCACCCCGTCCGGCCGGAAGCGCTCCGGTCGGGACCGGAGGTCGGCCGACAGTGCTCCGGGCAGGGCCGGGGGCCGGTCGGGATGCGGCGGTCGCCGGCCGACGCGCATCCGGTGGCGGAGCCCGGCCGACGCGTCCACTGGATGGGGCCGGTGGATGGGGCCGGTGGATGAGGCGGATGGATGAAACCGGTGGGTGGGGTCTGCGGCGTATCCGGTGGCGAAGGCCGGCGAGGGCCCTGATGGAGAGCCCTGGTGGAGGCGGTGGTGGAGAGCGGTGGTGCGGACGTTCAGATGGCGGCCTTCTTGAGGCGCCGCCGCTCCCGCTCGGAGAGCCCGCCCCAGATTCCGAAGCGCTCGTCGTTGGAAAGGGCGTACTCAAGGCACTCCGAACGCACCTCACAGGCGAGGCAGACCTTCTTGGCCTCGCGGGTGGATCCGCCCTTTTCGGGAAAGAAGGACTCCGGATCGGTCTGGGCGCACAGTGCGCGCTCCTGCCAGCCGAGTTCCTCGTCCGCATCCTCGACCAGCAGTTGCTGGAACAGCTCGGTCATGTGCGCCCCTCGTCTGTCTCTTGCGTCCCGTGATGCAACCGTTTGCGGCTGAACGACACGAGTGAAATTACAAGTGTGTAGCTCCGGGCCAGTCAAGCGAGGATCTGCTATTGGCCCAGGGATTCACTCTGCGGAACCAAGCGTATGCAGAAAGTGTTCAAATCAGCAAAAACCTGACATATGCCACCGGCCCCGCTCCTCCGCACCCTCTCCCGGGTGAGACGAGTAAGAGTGCCCGCATGTTTCGATTCGATCACCGAAGCGACCAAGATCACAATCAGGTCACGGAGCGTCAGCCACGTTTGGGAGCGCGGATGGTGCGCCACATGTCCCCGCCCCCGGGCGCATAAACCTTTCTCCAAACCCGACGACCGGAAGGGGTGAAACATTGCCCTCATATCGGGCATCGGGTTGACAGTCGACGGCTGAGCCGGTCTCCTTGATTCCATGCCAGCGACCTCAGCGATGCGCGTCACCCACGTCCGTGGGTTCCGGAGCGCTGTCCAGGCCCGCTGTTGCTGTTCCAGCTGTCACAGCTGTTGATGCCGTAGCGCTCCAGCTCTGATCCAGCCACTTCCGCTCCGGTCGAGCGATCTTCCTTCCTCGCTCCTCCCGTAGCGCCCGCACTCCCGGCGGCTCCTCCCGAGCTGCTGACGCTCAACGCGACTCCCCCGCACGCGCACCTCTCATGCCGAGGAACCACCGCACCCATGAACAGCGACAGCGACCTCCAGATCGCCGGCGACATCCTTGAGGTCCAGCACCTCCTGCGACCCGCCCGCGAGCACCCCTCCACCGTCTCCGAGTTCGTCGGCCTCGCCCGCTCCGTCGCGGCCGACCGCGCGCAGTGGGCCGGACTCGTCCGGTACGACTCCGCCTCCCGCTGGTACCACCGCCTGCGCCAGGGCCCCGGCTATGAGGTGTGGCTGCTCAGCTGGGTGCCCGGGCAGGGGAGCGGGCGTCACGACCACGGCCTCTCCGCCGGTGTGCTGACAGTCCTGCAAGGCGAGTTGACCGAGCACACCGGGAGCGGGACGCGCGTTCTCGGCCCGGGGTCACAGCGGGCCTTCGCCCCGGGGTACGTCCACGAAGTGGTCAACGACTCGCTCGAACCGGCCGTCAGTCTGCACATCTACTACCCGGGTCTGACCGAGATGCCGATGCACGCCACGCAAAGCGCCCCGACGGCCGTTGACGCACTGTCGGCCTGACAAACTGCTGTGCATGCGCATTGTTGTTCTGGCCGGTGGTATCGGCGGTGCCCGCTTTCTGCGCGGCCTCAAGAAGGCCGCGCCCGACGCGGACATCACGGTGATCGGCAACACGGGTGATGACATCCATCTGTTCGGGCTGAAGGTCTGTCCCGACCTCGACACCGTGATGTACACCCTCGGCGGTGGCATCAACGAGGAGCAGGGCTGGGGCCGGACCGACGAGACGTTCCACGTCAAGGAGGAGCTCGCGGCGTACGGAGTGGGCCCCGAGTGGTTCGGGCTCGGCGACCGCGACTTCGCGACCCACATCGTCCGTACGCAGATGCTGGGCGCGGGCTATCCGCTGAGCGCGGTCACGGAGGCGCTCTGCGCCCGCTGGCAGCCCGGCGTGCGGCTGCTCCCCATGTCCGACGACCGGGTCGAGACGCATGTCGCCGTGGAGACGGACGGCGAGAGCAAGGCGATCCACTTCCAGGAGTACTGGGTGAAGCTGCGGGCCTCCGTCGCGGCGCAGGCGATCGTGCCGGTCGGGGCGGAGCAGGCCAAGCCGGCTCCCGGGGTGCTGGAGGCCATCGGTTCCGCCGACGTCATCGTCTTCCCGCCGTCGAACCCGGTGGTGTCCATCGGCACGATCCTCGCCGTACCGGGAATCCGGGAGGCCATCGCCGAGGCGGGGGTGCCGGTCGTCGGCCTCTCCCCCATCGTCGGGGACGTGCCCGTGCGCGGGATGGCGGACAAGGTGCTCGCCGCGGTGGGCGTCGAGTCGACCGCCGCGGCGGTGGCCCAGCACTACGGTTCGGGGCTGCTGGACGGCTGGCTGGTGGACACGGTGGACGCGGGTGCGGTGGGCGAGGTCGAGGCGGCGGGAATCCGCTGCCGGGCGGTGCCGCTGATGATGACGGACGTGGACGCGACCGCCGAGATGGCCCGGCAGGCGCTGGAGCTGGCCGAGGAGGTCGGGGCGTGAGCGGCTCTCCTGGTGACGGGGGCCTGAGCCTTCCCGAGGGCGGCGGTTCCGGGGCGTCCGGCTCCGAGGCATTCGGCTCCTCCGGCTCCGGCTCCGGCTCCGGCTCCGGCTCCGGCTCCGGCTCCGGCTCCGGCTCCGGCTCCGGCTCCGGCTCCGGCTCCGGCTCCGGGGCGTCCGATGGGCTGCCCTCCTACCGTGTGTGGGCGCTGGGCGGGATTCCCGAGGTGCGGGCCGGCGACGATCTCGCCAAGCTGATCGCCGCGGCCGAACCCGGGTTGGTCGACGGTGACGTGCTGCTCGTCACCTCCAAGATCGTCTCCAAGGCGGAGGGCCGGATCGTCGAGGCCGCCGACCGGGAGGCCGCGATCGACGCCGAGACCGTGCGGGTCGTGGCGCGGCGCGGGGCGCTGCGGATCGTGGAGAACCGGCAGGGTCTGGTCATGGCCGCCGCCGGGGTCGACGCCTCGAACACGCCGTCCGGAACCGTTCTGCTGCTGCCCGAGGACCCCGACGCCTCCGCGCGCGCGATCCGCGAGGGGCTACGGGACGCCCTCGGCGTGGAGATCGGCGTCGTCGTCACGGACACCTTCGGCCGGCCCTGGCGCAGCGGGCTGACCGATGTCGCCATCGGCGCTGCCGGAGTGCGTGTGCTGGACGATCTGCGCGGCGGGACGGACGCGTACGGCAATCCGCTCAGCGCCACGGTCGTGGCCACGGCGGACGAGCTGGCCGCGGCCGGGGACCTGGTGAAGGGCAAGGCGGCGGGGCTGCCGGTCGCCGTGGTGCGGGGGCTGCCGCACGTGGTGTCCCCGTACCCCTCTCCGGCCGGCGAGGACGATCCCGGTGCGCGCGCGCTCGTGCGGGGCGCCGCCGACGACATGTTCCGGCTCGGGACGTCGGAGGCGGTCCGGGAGGCCGTGACCCTGCGGCGTACGGTGCGCGAGTTCACCGACGATCCGGTGGATCCGGGGGCGGTACGGCGGGCCGTGGCCGCCGCCGTGACGGCTCCGGCACCTCATCACACGACGCCCTGGCGGTTCGTGCTGCTGGAGTCGGCGGAGGCGCGGACCCGGTTGCTCGACGCGATGCGGGACGCGTGGACCGAGGATTTGCGGCGCGACGGCAAGAGCGAGGAATCGATCGCCAAGCGGGTCCGGCGCGGCGATGTGCTGCGCAACGCGCCGTATCTGGTGGTGCCGTGCCTGGTGATGGACGGCTCGCACACGTACGGGGACGAGCGCCGCGACACGGCGGAGCGCGAGATGTTCGTGGTCGCCGCGGGCGCGGGCGTGCAGAACTTCCTGGTCGCGCTGGCGGGTGAGCGGCTGGGGTCGGCGTGGGTGTCCTCGACGATGTTCTGCCGGCCCGTCGTACGGGAGGTGTTGGCGCTGCCGTCGTCCTGGGATCCGTTGGGGGCGGTGGCCGTGGGGCGCGCGGCGGGGGCGCCCCGGGAGCGGGCGGCCCGGGACGTGGAGGCGTTTCTCACCGTGCGATGAGGGAGGGCCCCGGGGCGCTGCCCGGGTGGCGGGCGCCGCGTGCCCGGGTGTTGTCGGGCGCATGCCCGGGTGGCGGGCGCATGCCCGGGTGGCGGGCGCATGCCCGGGTGGCGGGCGCTGCGTGCCCGGGTGTTGTCGGGTGCGTGCCGCTGCTCGGAGTCGTTCCCCCTACCCGCCCTTTCCCGAGACCGGGGCTCCGCCCCGGGTGCCTTCTGTCCTCAACCGCACGGGCTGAAGGGGTATGGCCCCCGAGCCGGGTGGGCGGGAGACGCCCTCCGGGGGCCGGGGGCCAAGCGTCGGGGAGGCGCCGAGAACGGCTACAGGTGGGTGATGTCGCCCGGGGTCATCCTCGGGGCCCGGCGTTTCGGGATGTGGCCCGAGAGCAGGATCAGGCGGGTCGCCCGGTGGCGCTGGCCCTCGTACGGGGCCAGCAGGGACAGCATCTCCTCGTCGTCCGCGTCGCGGTTGTCGGCGAGTGCGTGGCCCACGATGCCCGGCAGGTGCAGGTCGCCGACCGTGACCGCGTCCGCCGCGCCGTTCGAGCGCTGGAGGGTCTCGGCCGAGGTCCAGGGGCCGATGCCGGGGATCAGTTCCAGGCGGGTCCGGGCCTCGGGGAGCTTCATCGTCGCCGCCTCCTCCAGCCGGCGGGCCACGCGTACCGCGCGCAGGATCGTCGACGAGCGCTTGGCGTCGACGTTCGCCCGGTGCCATTCCCACGACGGAATCATCGCCCAGCCGCGCGGGTCCGGCATGACGTGCAGGCCCAGCTCCGCGGTGGGGCCGGGGGCCGGGGTGCCGAAACGGCGCACCAGGTGGCGCCACGCGCGGTACGCCTCGTCCGTGGTGACCTTCTGCTCCAGGACCGACGGGATCAGCGACTCCAGCACCAGGCCGGTGCGCAGCAGCCGCAGCCCGGGGCGGCGGTGCCGCGTCAGGGCGAGGAGGCGGTGGCGGGGGACGAACGCGTCCGGGTCGTCGTCCGCGCCCAGAAGTGCGGGCAGACCCGCCAGCAGCCAGTCCGCGCCGGGGCCCCAGGCCGCCGCCACGATCCGGTCGCCGCGTGACGCGACGCGCAGGGTGCCGGGGCCTTCGGGCGTGCGGGTGGCCCGCCAGAAGGTTCCGTCCGCGACCATCCGGAACGTCGGGTCCGCCGGTCCCCGGCGCAGCGGTCCCAGGACCAGGCGGAGGTCCAGCGGGCCCGGCGGGGCCCACTCCCGGGTCAGCGGCGGCCCCTCGTGCGGGGGAGGCGTCGTCCGGGGCGCCGGGGCAGCCTGCCGCGGCAGCGCCGCTCGCGCGGTGCGGGGGGCGAATCGTCCTGCCACGGGTGGGCCTCGGTCGTCACGTCGGGGGATGGAACACGGGTCCCTTAGAGCGTACGGGCTCCGGCGGGTACACCCTCGACCGCGCGGACGGGCGGGCCCTGGCTCGGCCGGGTCCGGCAGGGGATGCCGCTTGAGGCCCTACCGCGCGGACGGACGGGCACTCGCTCATCCCCAGCTCCGGCAGGAGAACCCGCTTGAGGCCCGACCGCGCGGACGGGGCCGTGGGGCATCCGGCTCCGCGCGGCCCGCTCGTCGGCCCGCCGGGGCGGGCCTACTGGTCCGAGGAGAAGCGGACCGAGGCGGCGGGCAGGACCGCGCCGCACCAGATCCTGACACCGTCGCGCAGTTCGTTGTCCGCGCCCACCTGCGCCCCGTCGCCGATCACCGCGCCCGCCAGCACCGTACGGTCGCCGATCCTGGCGCCCGCCCCGACCAGGGAGTCGGTGATGACCGCGCCGGCCTCGACGACCGCGCCGGCCAGGATCGTCGAGCCGTCTATTCTCGCGCCCGCGCCGATCACCGCGTCGGCGCCGACCACCGTGCCGCCGGTGAGCTTGGCGTCCGGGGCCACGGAGGCGGTCGGCAGGACCAGCCGGTCTCCGCAGCGGCCGGGGACCGCCGGCGAGGGGGCACGGCCGAGGACGAGGTCGGCGGAGCCGCGGACGAAGGCCCCCGGGGTGCCGAGGTCCAGCCAGTACGTGGAGTCGACCATGCCCTGGAGGTGCGCGCCGGACGCGAGCAGTCCGGGGAAGGTCTCGCGCTCGACGGAGACCGGGCGGCCCGCCGGAATGGAGTCGATGACCGAGCGCCGGAAGATGTACGCCCCGGCGTTGATCTGGTCGGTGACGATCTCTTCCGGCGTCTGCGGCTTCTCCAGGAAGGCTGTGACCCGGCCCGTCGCGTCGGTCGGCACGAGTCCGAAGGCGCGCGGGTCCTCGACCCGGGTCAGATGGAGGGAGACATCCGCCCCGGAGTCGGTGTGCGAGGTGACCAGGGCCCGGATGTCGAGCCCGGTCAGGATGTCGCCGTTGAAGATGAGGACCGGCTCGTCCGGCCCCGAGGACAGCTTCGGCGCGACGTTGCGGATGGCCCCGCCGGTGCCGAGCGGCTCCTGCTCGGTGACGTACTCGATGTGCAGACCGAGCGAGGACCCGTCGCCGAAGTACGGCTCGAAGACCTCCGCCAGGTAGGACGTGGCGAGCACGATGTGCTCCACCCCGGCCGCTCTGGCCCGCGCCAGCTGGTGGGTGAGGAAGGGGACCCCCGCCGCCGGAACCATCGGCTTCGGGGTGTGCACCGTGAGCGGGCGCAGCCGGGTGCCTTTGCCACCGACCAGGAGAATCGCTTCTTTTGCCTCTGTCACAGCACCGTCTCTGCTTCCTGCTGGGGCCTGGCCTGGTTGTGGCTGGCCAGTCTAAGCAGACCGGTCGGATACGCCCCGGTCAGCGGCCCTGCAGTTTGGCGGAGGTGGTCCGGGCCTTGCCGAGCTTCTTGTAGAGACGCGCTCCGGGGCATTCGGTTGCGAAGGCGTTCCGATGGCCCGAGATGACGTTCATCTTGACCTTCTTGCCCTTCGCGTGCTTGCCGCTGCCGCCGGAGACGAGGGTGACCTTGCCCTTGGGGTTGGCCCCGAACAGCCCCAGCTTCCAGGCCGTGAGCTTGGAGACGGCGGTCACCGCGGCGGCGGGCGGGTTGGTGGAGGAGTAGGTGCCGAGCACCGCGATCCCCATGGTGTTGCTGTTGAAGCCGAGTGTGTGGGCGCCCAGCACGGCCTTGGCCACGCCTCCGGCCCGGCCCTCGTAGATGTTTCCGCACTTGTCGACGGCGAAGTTGTAGCCGATGTCACGCCAGCCCATGCTCCTGACGTGGTAGCGGTAGATGCTGCGGAGCACCGCGGGGGCCTGCTTGCAGGTGTAGTTGTTCCCGGTCGCGCTGTGGTGCACGAAGGCCGCCTTGACGGACCTGGTGTACGCGAAGTTGCGCTCGCGGAGCCTCTCGTTCGCGCCCCAGCCCCTGCGGGTGACGATCCCCGGCCGGGGGCCGATGTACGGCCTGGCCCCCGGCGCGACGACCGCCGCCGCCTCCGTCTGCGCCTTGGTCAGCGCGGGGATGACGGCCGCGCCGAGCGGCGCGAGTTCCGCGTTGACGGCCGAGGTGGCGGCGGATTCGGCGGTGAGCACCTCCGGCACGATCGCCGTGGTCGTCGGCGGCACCGGGCGGCCCGAGAACATCGCCGGGGTGGCCCGGCCCGCGGAGGCGTTCCCGGGGGGCTCCGGTGCGGGGCCCTCGCCGGGGTCGACGAGTTCGAGGCGCAGCCCTTCGGGGAGCGGTGCGGCGGCGGACCGGTGCTTTGGATCGGCCGGTTCCGGGCGTACGCGTACCTCGACGCCGTCCGACGCGCCGACCCAGAGCGGAGCGGTCGCACCGCGCACGGCGCCCGACGCGCGCTCGTCGCTGCCGAGGTCGGCGGCGTGCTCGGCGTTGTGGGTCTCGACGTCCTGCCAGCCCGACCAGCTCGTACCGCCGGCCGCCCGGGTGCGGATCTGGACGGTGCCGTGCAGTTGGGCATCGGGGTCGTCCCAGACGACGCCCACCAGGGAGAACGGCCGGGCCGTCCGCCGGTCCAGGCCCTGGCCGGGCGCCGCCGGGCCCGTGGCCCGGTCGGACGGAGCGGCGAGGGGCTCCAGGGGCAGGGACTGCGTCGACCCCGCGGCATCGGCCGCGCGGGTCTCACCGGTCCGCGCCGACGGCGGACCGGACCCCGGTGACTCGGGGGCGGGGGAAGGAGGGCGGGCCGAGGCGGAGTGCGGGACCGGGGCCGGGGCCGGGGCCGGGGCGGACAGGGCGGGGGCGGCGAGTGGCAGAGTGAGGGCCGCCGCGCAGGTGACGCTGACTGAGGTGACCAATAGTGCACGCATACGCATGATCCTGGCCATACAGTCACAACTCCGGCGACCCCGGACCGCGGCCCCGACATGACGCCCCGTCTGCCGAACCGGTGCACGTGACACCCGTTCAGCCCGCCCCGCGCGGCGCCCCCGCGTACGCTTGCGCGGATGAACTCCAGCGACCGCACCCCCGCCGACCTGCTGCGATCCGCGCTCGCCGCGGACCCGGCCCGCCCCTTGGTCACCTTCTACGACGACGCCACCGGAGAACGCGTCGAACTGTCGGTGGCCACCTTCGCCAATTGGGTGGCCAAGACCGCCAACCTGCTCCAGGGCGACCTCGCCGCGGAGCCCGGCGACCGGCTCGCCCTGCTGCTCCCCGCACACTGGCAGTCCGCGGTGTGGCTGCTCGCCTGCTCCTCCGTCGGGGTCGTCGCCGACGTCCAGGGCGATCCGGCCACCGCCGACCTCGTGGTGAGCGGCCCGGACACCCTGGAGCGGGCGCGGGCCTGCCGGGGCGAGCGCGTCGCCCTCGCCCTGCGTCCGCTGGGCGGCCGGTTCCCGCAGCCGCCCGAGGGGTTCTCCGACTACGCGGTGGAGGTGCCGAGCCAGGGCGACCGCTTCGCGCCGTTCGCCCCGGTGGACCCGGAGGGGCCCGCGCTGGCCGTCGGCGGGACCGAGCTGACGGGTGCGCGGCTCGTCGCCCGGGCCCGCGAGGACGCCGGCGCCCTCGGGCTCGTATCGGGGTCCCGGCTGCTCAGCGGGCGTACGTACGACACGTGGGAGGGGCTGAGCGCCGGGCTTTTCGCGCCGCTGGCGGCCGGCGGGTCCGTGGTGCTGTGCCGCCACCTCGACCAGCTCGGCGCGGACGGGCTGGCCCAGCGGACCGAGAGCGAGCGGGTCACCGACACCGCGGTATGACAAGCACCCTGAGGTCCACTCTTCCGGCCCACAGCGGGCCGAGTCCTCGGCACTCAGCACCGGAGCGGGTAGATGATCGGGCGGTACAGACCACTCTCCTCGCCGTGCACAACCAAGCGTGAGTTTCAGCCGTCTACTCCTGCGACCGGCGGCCCCCTCGCGCCGCCGAACGTGAAGGATGGACGCAGACGTGACCGACAGTGCTGGCCCGCCGTCCGACCCGGGCCACCCGGCCCGGGACAACTCGCAGGGCAGGTCGCAGGAAGAGTCCGCCCCCGAGGGTGCGCCCCCCGGGGGCGGGACCCCGCAGGGCGGCCCCGCGCGGGACGATGCCCGGCCGGACGGCCCCCCGGCGGCCGGGGGGAACCAGGAGCCTCCCGAGCCCGCGCACACCCGGCAGGCCCCGGAGGGCGCGCAGCCCCCTGAAACCCCGCGGACCCGTCAGGCCCCGGCGACCGAGGAGGCGGCCCCGGCAGCCGCCGCGCCCGGAACGGCTGCCGGCGCCGGGAGCACGGGGACCACCGCAAGCTCCGAAGGCTCCGAAGGCTCCGAAGGCTCCGAAGGCTCCGAAGGCTCCGAAGGCTCCGAGAAGGGTGACCGGGACGCCGAGGCCGGGAGCGGCCCCGGCGGCTCGGACGAGAGCTCGGGCGGGAGCGGCTCGGGTGCGCAGACCTGGGCCGAACGGCCCGAGGACGGCGGCGTCGCCGTGCTCAAGCGCCGCTGGCTGCGCTGGACCGCGCTCGCCGCCTCGTTCCTCGTGCTGATCGCCGCGGGCGCGGGCTGGTGGCTCTACAAGAAACTCGACGGGAACATCACCACCGACACGAGCGCCGCGGCCGAGCTCAAGGCGTACGAGGAGGAACGGCCGACCCCGGTCGTCATGGACGCCCAGAACATCCTGCTCATCGGCTCCGACAGCCGGGCCGGGGACAACAGCGAGTACGGCCGGGACGACGGCGGCAGCCAGCGCTCCGACACCACGATCCTGCTGCACCTCGCGGCGGACCGGAAGAGCGCGACGGCCGTGTCCCTCCCCCGCGACCTGATGGTGGAGATCCCCCGCTGCCGTACCGCGGACGACAAGGAGACACGGGAGCGGTTCACCCAGTTCAACGCGGCGTTCGAGCTCGGCGGCACCGCCTGCACGGTCCGCACCGTGGAGCGGATGACCGGCATCCGCATCGATCACCACATGGTCGTCGACTTCAACGGCTTCAAGGACATGGTCGACGCCGTGGACGGGGTCGAGGTCTGCCTCAAGGAGCCGGTCGACGACGAGGACGCGCACCTGGAGCTGCCGGCCGGCCGGCAGACGCTGAACGGCGAGGAGGCCCTCGGCTATGTCCGGGCGCGCAAGTCCCTCGGCAACGGCAGCGACACCGAACGCATGGAGCGCCAGCAGCAGTTCCTGGGCGCCCTGGTGAACAAGATGCAGAGCAACGGCGTCCTGCTCAACCCGACGCGGCTCTACCCGGTGCTGGACGCGGCGACCAAGTCGCTGACCACGGACCCGGGTCTTGACTCGCTGCGCGACCTGTACGACCTGGTGCGCGGGATGCGCAACGTGCCGACCGAGCAGGTGCAGTTCCTGACCGTGCCCCGGCAGCCGTACCGCAACAACCGGAACCGGGACGAACTCGTCGAACCGGACGCGAGCGAACTGTTCAGGCAACTCCGTGAGGACCGGCCCGTCGCCGTGGTCCCGGCCGACGAACTCCAGGAAGCGCAACAGGAGCAGGAGGAGGGGCGGGACGGGAAACCGGACGACACCGGGACCGAAAGTCCCACGCCCACACCCACCTATTCGGGGTCGAGCGCGGCGGATGACCTGTGCAAGCAGTAAAGCAATTGCCAAGACACACAACACAATCGACGCATAATGGGAAGAATGCCCGGTTGTAAGGAGGGTGGAATGTGTCACGCACGTCGCTCGACGCGGAATCGGCCGGATAGTGTGACGCGATCCGGTGCTTCCGGCCGTCAGGTCGCGCACTGCCGGAGCGAAGGAACGAGCGCCTTGCCGGGGGAGGGCGCCTCGCGTGGCACCGACGGAGGACGCAGGCAACCGTGGACGCGCACAGTCGTGGACGGGCGGACGATATCGACCCCGCCGACCAGTGGGTACTCAACCCGCACACCGGTAATTACGAATTGCGACTGGATCACTCCGCTGGGGAGTCGGGCAGCCCTTCGCGTACGGCCACGGCCGAGGAAACCGGTCGCCGCGGTGAATCCCGGACCGGTCTCTCCGGTGAGGGTCCGGGACGCCGCAGGACCGGTTCGCGCGGGAGCGCCGCGGACGCGCCCCGCCGGGAGGTACCCGGCCAGCGCAGCCGCCGCAGCGCCCAGGGGACACGAGCGGCCGCGGAGCCGCCCGCTTCCGGCCGCCGGAAGCGCAAGCCCAGGAAGTCGCGCAAGAAGAAGGCACTGCTGTGGACGGGCGGGGTCATGGCGTTCGTCGTGGTCGCCGGCTCGGCCGGCGCGTACGCCTTGTACCAGCGGTTGAACGGCAACATCGACACCGTCGACGTGGGGAACATCGGCAGCAAGAGCGTCGTGAGCGACGGACCGATGAACATCCTGATCATCGGCACCGACAAGCGCACCGGCAAGGGCAACGAGGGGTACGGCGACAAGGGCAGTACCGGCCACGCCGACACCAACATCCTGTTCCACGTCTCCGAGGACCGCACCAACGCGACGGCGATGAGCATCCCGCGCGACCTGATGACGAGCATCCCGGACTGCGAGACGAAGCAGCCGGACGGGTCGACGAAGGTGATCCCGGGCGCCGTGAAGGCCCGTTTCAACACCAGCCTCGGCCAGGAGGGCCGCGACCCCGGCTGCACGATGCGGACCGTCGAGGAGATCACCGGGATCAAGCCCGACCACTTCATGATGGTCGACTTCAACGCGGTCAAGGAGCTCACGGCGGCGGTCGGCGGCGTCAAGGTCTGCATGGCGAAGCCGATCGACGACCCGAAGTCCCATCTGAAGCTGCCCCAGGGCGAGTCGAAGGTGCAGGGCGAGAAGGCGCTGGCCCTGCTGCGCACCCGGGACAGCTTCGGAAACCGGAGCGACCTCGACCGGATCAAGGTGCAGCAGCAGTTCCTCGGCTCCATGATCCGGGAGATGAAGTCGAGCGACACGCTCACCAACCCGAAGAAGCTCTTCAAACTCGCCGACGCGGCCACCAACGCGCTGACCGTCGACACGGGCATCGGCGACGCGAAGAAGCTGATGACGCTCGCCCAGGAGATCAGCAAGGTCAACACGGAGAACATCACCTTCGTCACGATGCCGGTCATAGACAACCCGGACGAGCCGAAGCCCGTCACCGTGGTCGTGCACCCGCAGCAGGGCGACCCGCTCTTCGCGATGATGCGCTCCGACACCTCCCTGACCGAGGTGAAGCAGAAGGAGAAGGCGGCCAAGAGCAAGCAGGCCGCCCTGCTGAAGGGCCCGAAGGCCGAGGCCGCCGACATACGCGTGGACGTCCTCAACGGCGGTGCGCTCAGCGGTGCGGCGAGTGCGACCGTCACCTGGCTGCAGAACGAGCAGGGGGTGCTGAAGTCGGCCAACAAGGCCAACGCACCCGAGAAGATCAAGAAGACGACGCTGGAGTACGCGCCCAACCAGGCCGATCAGGCCCGGGCGCTCGCCGCGATGATGGGGCTGCCCGCAGCGGCCATGAAGCAGGGCACCACCGACGCCGAGGGGCTGGAGGCGATGGTGCTCACGCTGGGGGCGGACTTCAAGGGCGCGGGCCAGCTCATCACCGGACCGGCGAAGGCTCCGGAAGGGGTCGAGCAGGCAAGCGCCGACAAGGCGGTATGCGCCAAGTGACACCGGGTCACCGCGCCACAGCGGAAATCTGAACAGCATGGGGGGTCCGGTGGGACGGAGCAGCACGCCTGGGGAGGGGACGCGGCCACGCGTCCGCCGCGCCGATCGGCACGGCCGGGACGAGCACCTGTACGAGGGTGACGGCGCCGGTCCGAAGTCGGGCGAGGGGAGCCCCGCCGGCCGGGCCGCGGGCCGTTCCGGGTCGCGCGGCAGCCGCTCGAAGGAGCCCGTCCGCGAGGGCGGCCGACGGGCGGCGAAGGGCCGGCGCGGCAACGCCGGCGGCGCCCAGGGGCGCAGCAGCCGCCGCGCGCCCAAGAGCGCCAAGCGCCGGGTGCTGCGCTGGAGCGCCTCCGTACTCTCCGTGCTCATACTCGGCACCGGCGGCGCCGGTTACCTCTACTACGAGTACCTCAACGGCAACATCAAGAAAGAGGATCTGACCCTCGGCGACAAGCAGATGGCCGATCACAAGGCCAACGCCGCCGGGCAGACCCCGCTCAACATCCTGCTCATCGGTTCCGACGCCCGGGACTCCAAGGCGAATCAGAAGCTGGGCGGGGCGAAGGACACCTTCGGCGCAGCGCCGCTGGCCGATGTGCAGATGCTGCTCCACATCTCGGCGGACCGCAGCAACCTCTCCGTGATCAGCATGCCGCGCGACACCATGCTGAAGATGCCCAAGTGCACGGCCCCGGACGGCGAGGTCTTCCCGGCCAGCACCGCGGACGTGCAGACCAACGAGAGCCTGGGCCGCGGTGGTCCCGGGTGCACGGTGGCCACCTGGTACGAGCTGACCGGCATCCGGATCGACCACTTCATGATGATCGACTTCGCCGGTGTGGTCTCGATGGCCGACGCGATCGGCGGCGTCCCGGTCTGCGTCGACGCCAACATCCACTCACGCGGCCGGGACGGCAAGGGTTCCGGGCTGAAGCTGGAGAAGGGCACCACGTACGTCAAGGGCGAGCAGGCCCTCGCGTGGCTGCGCACCCGGTACGGCTTCGAGGACAACACCGACCTGGGACGGGCGAAGGCCCAGCACCAGTACATGAACGCGATGGTCCGCGAGCTGCGCAAAGGCACCAAGCTCACCGACCCGGCGAAGCTGATGAACCTCGCCGAGGCGGCCACCGACGCGCTGACGGTCGACAAGGGCATCGACACGGTCAAGAAGCTCTACGACCTGGCCGAGGAGTTCAAGAAGGTCCCCACGAAGCGGATCACCATGTCGACCATGCCCAACGTGTACGGCACCGGCGTGAACAAGGGCCGGGTCTACCCGAAGGCGGGTGACGCGGAGCAGCTGTTCCGGATGGTCCGCGAAGACGTGCCGCTGGACGGCAAGACCTCCAAGCGGAAGAAGCCGCCGGTCACCAAGGACCCGTCGGCGCCGGTCGGCGAGATCGCCGTCGCCGTGCGGAACGGTACGGCCACCGAGGCGCTGGGTCCGGCCTCCGGGCGCGCGGGAGAGGTGTCGGACCAGCTCAAGGAAGCGGGCTTCGCGAAGACCACCGTCGACCCGGGCGACGTGACCGGGACGGCACGGACAGCGGTGCTGTATCCGAGCGCGGATCTGGAGGGCGACGCGCAGGCGGTCGCCAAGGCGCTGGGGATTCCGCTGTCGCAGGTGAAGAAGTCCACCGACGTCTCGGGGATCTCGCTCGCCGTGGGCGCGGACTGGCGTGAGGACGGCGTCTATCCGGTGTCCAAGGGCACGGAGAAGACGCCGGAGTCGGCGGGCGCCCTCAACGGCGAGGAAGAGGCGTGCATGAAGGTCAACCCGAACTACACCTGGTGACGCCGTAGCGGGAGCGAGCACGGCAGAAGGGCCCCGCCACCGCCTTGCGGCGGCTTTCGGGGGCCCTTTTCCCGTACGCGTCGGGCGTCCTCCGCGGCGGTGCGTCTCCGGCGTGCCGCGCGTCAGACCGTCTCGCTGCTGCCGGTCAGCGCCGGCCGACGGCTGGCGATGACCCGCTTGGCCAGGGACCGGGGGCTGGTGAGGAAGCCGAAGCCCCAGCACATGTGCATCGTCGCCAGCGCCACCGGGATCTGTGCGCGGGCCCTCAGCGAGAGGCCCTTGCCCGCGGGCAGCGACCCGGCGACGATCGCGGCGACGTAGCCGCCGGGGACGAGCAGGGCCCACGGGGTGAGCACCGCGCCCAGGACCAGGCCCGCCGCGATGGCGCAGACGGCGGTCGGCGGGGCCAGGTAGCGGAGGTTGATCGAGCCGGAGTGGTAGCGGGCGACGACGTGGCGCCAACGGCCGTAGTCCTTGTACTGCTTGGCGAGCGCCTTCACCGTGGGGCGGGGGCGGTACTGCACCTTCAGCTCGGGCGAGAACCAGATCAGCCCGCCGGCCTCGCGGATGCGGAAGTTCAGCTCCCAGTCCTGGGCGCGGATGAACTCGACGTTGTAGCCGCCGGCCCGCTCCAGCGCCTCTCGGCGGAAGACGCCCAGGTAGACGGTCTCGGCCGGGCCCGCCTGGCCGCCGGTGTGGAAGGCCGCGTTGCCGACGCCGATCTTCGACGTCATCGCGGCGGCGACGGCGTCCTCCCAGGCGTTCTCGCCCTCGGCGTGCATGATGCCGCCGACGTTCTGCGCGCCGGTCTCCTCCAGCAGGCGGACGGCGGTCGCGATGTAGTTCGGCGAGAGCATGCCGTGGCCGTCGACCCGTACGACGACGGGGTGGCTGGACGCCTTGATCGCCGCGTTGAGGGCGGCGGGGGTGCGGCCGGTGGGGTTGGGCACCGTGTGGACCCGGGGGTCCTCGGCGACCAGTTCGGCTGCGATCTCGTCCGTCCGGTCGGCGGAGGGGCCGAGCGCGATGACGACCTCCATCTCACCGGCGTACTCCTGCTCCAGGATGTGCCGGACCGAGTTCCTGAGATGGCGTTCCTCGTTGAGCACCGGCATGATCACGGAGACGGCGGGGTACTGCGCGGCAGACATGTGGTCCTCGGGTGGGTCCTCGGGGCGCCGGGGGGTTCGCACCCCGGGAGGCGGCGTTATTCGGCCGCCACGTTACCGCGAATGGGGGACACCGGTGCGCGCCGCCGGGTCGTGGGCCGGGGCGGAGATCGTATGGGCCTACCGTGCGATGGTCCCCTTGCACCGCAGAGGTGTCTCCCTTGCGCCCCGGAGGTGTCTCCCCCGTGCCCACGCCGCAGCGCCCGCCGCACCCCCGCACCGCTCCCCCGCGACGCCGTCCGCCCGAGGGCACGCGGCCGGTCCGCAGCCGCAGGCAGGACGAGCGGCCGCGCTGGGGCATGCGGGTGGCCACCGGCCTGTCGGTGCTGGTGCTGGGGGCGGGCGGGATCGGTCACGCCGTGGTGAGCAGTCTGGAGGGCGGGATCGGCCGGGTCGATCCGTTCAAGGACATGAAGAACCGCCCGGAGGGGGGCCACGGCACGAATCTGCTGCTCGTGGGCACCGACGGCCGGGACACGATCACCAAGGCGGAGAGGGAGAAGTACCGGCTCGGCGGCGCGCCCTGCCACTGCACCGACACGATCATGCTGGTCCATCTGTCGGCCGACCGGCAGCGGGCCAGCGTGGTCAGCCTCCCCCGTGACAGCTACGCCGAGATGCCCGCCCACACCGACCGCACCACGGGCGAGCACCACGAGAGCCATCCGGTGAAGCTGAACGCCGCGTACGCGGAGGGCGGGCCCGCGCTGACCGTGCGGACCGTCGAGCACATGACCGGGGTCAAGGTCGACCACTATCTGGAGGTCGACTTCACCAGCTTCATGAAGACGGTGGACGCGGTGGGCGGGGTGAAGATCTGCACGGCACGGCCGATGAAGGACTCGCACACCGGGCTGGACCTGCCGGCCGGCACCCATGAGCTGGACGGCGGCCAGGCGCTCCAGTACGTGCGTTCGCGCCATGTGGACGTGGCCTCCGACCTGGGCCGGATGGAACGCCAGCAGAAGTTCGTGGCGGCGTTGATCAAGCAGGTGACGAGCAGCGGGGTGCTGCTGAACCCGGTGAAGTTCCAGCAGGTCGCCGCCTCGGCGCTGGGTTCGGTCCGGGCCGACAAGGGCTTCGGCACGCAGCAGATGCTGGCGCTCGGCAAGGCGATGAAGGACTTCGGGCCCGCCTCGTCGGAGTTCGCCTCCGTCCCCGTCGGCAACCCGAGCTTCCCGGTCAAGGGCATCGGCTCGACGGTGCAGTGGGACGCGAAGAAGGCCGAGGAGATGTTCCGGGCCCTGCGCGAGGACCGGCCGCTGGCCCCGGCGAAGCCGAAACCCGCGGCCGGCCCGGAGCGGCCCGCGGCCACGCTCGTGGACGTGGCGCCGAAGGAGATCCGGGTGCAGGTCTACAACGGGACCCCGGAGGCCGGTCTCGGCCGGACGGTGGACGAGGCACTGCGCGCCACCGGCTTCGCCGCCACCGGGACCCCGCTCAACGCGGAGACCCGGGAGCTGGAGCGGACGCTCGTGGAGTACGACCCGCGCTGGGACCGCTCGGCGAAGTCCCTGGCCGCCGCCCTGCCCGACAGCGAGCTGAAGGCGGTGAAGGACCAGGGCCCGCAGATGAGGGTGACGGTGGGCTCGGACTTCACGAAGGTGCAGGGGGTGCAGGCGGAGAGCCGGCAGGCGGGCGGCTTCTCCCCCGTGAGGGGCGATGAGGTGGTGTGCCCGTGACCCCGTGACCCCGTGGCCGGGGGCGTGCGTACGGCGCGGGGGCTGGGCGGGCGAGCTCGGCGGGCGGCGTGGGCCGTGGGCGCCGTGGGCCGTGGGCGCCGTGCGGGTGCCTCAGTCGTCGTGCGGGGTGCCTCAGTCGTCGATTCCGTCGGCGACGCGCTTCTCGCGCAGTTCCTTGATGGCGCGGCGGCGGGCGAGCCGGTGGGTGCGCCGGATCTGCGCTTCCTGGTAGCGCCGGTTGTCGCGCTCGGTCTCGGGGATCACCGGCGGAACGCGGCGCGGCTTGCCGTCACCGTCGACGGCGGCGAAGACCAGATAGGCGCTGCCGACCTGCTGGGCGGGGGTCGACTCGTTCCAGCGTTCGGCCATCACCCGGACGCCGACCTCCATCGAGGAGCGGCCGGTCCAGTTCACCTGGGCGCGTACGTGGACGAGGTCGCCGACGCGGACGGGCTCCAGGAAGACCATCTCGTCCATGGACGCCGTCACCGCGGGCCCGCCGGAGTGCCGGCCGGCCACGGCGCCCGCGGCGTCGTCGACCAGTTTCATGATCACGCCGCCGTGCACCGTGCCCAGGAGGTTGGTGTCGCTGCCGGTCATGATGTGGCTGAGGGTGGTCCGGGACGCCGCGGTCGGCTTGCCCGGAATCTCGCCCTCCGAGCGGGTGGCCTGATCTGTCATACAGTCCACCTTATGCGGGGGCCGGGATCCCGCAGAATGCATCAGCTTCGCAACAGCCCTGGTGCGATTTTCCCTACACCCTGTAATAGCTGCGGGCCGGGACGGCACACTGTTCGGATGAACGATTGGCCCGATCGACGGACCGGCGACCGCAGCGAGCGCTATGGGCGGGGCAGCGCCGCCTCCCAGCCCGAGAGTGCGCGGGCGATGCCGCACATCCAGCGCCGCCCGTCTCCGCCGCAGCGGCCGCAGGCCCCGCCGCCGCGGCCCCAGGTGCCGCCGCAGAGCCAGGGGTACGACGACCGGTACCAGGACGGCGGCTACGGCAACAGCCCCGGGTACGACAGCGGCTACAACACGGGCCAGGTCTACGGCTCCGGCGGCGGGTCCGACGGCCGGGGCGGCGGCCGGGGCGGCGGTGACGGGGGTTACGTCCAGGGCCGCCCGGCCCCGAACTGGCGGCGCCGGATCAAGCTCGGCGCGCTGGCCCTGGTGGTCGTGGTGCTCGCGGTCTCCGTCTCGACGTACTTCTGGGCCGACTCGAAGCTGAAGCGCGAGGTCGACCTCGCCAAGGTCATCGAGCGGCCGGAGTCCGGCGACGGCACGAACTACCTGATCGTCGGGTCCGACAGCCGCGAGGGCATGTCGGACGAGGACAAGAAGCGGCTGCGCACCGGCTCCGCCGAGGGCAAGCGCACCGACTCGATGATGATCCTGCACGACGGTTCCAGCGGACCGACGCTGATCTCGCTGCCGCGCGACTCCAACGTCGAGATCCCGTCCTTCAAGGGGTCCGAGTCCGGCAAGATGTTCCCGGGTCGGGGCCGACAGGTGAAGCTCAACGCCGCCTATGCCGAGGACGGCCCCGAACTGCTGGTGCGCACCGTGGAGTTCAACACCGGTCTGCGCATCGACCACTACGTCGAGATCGGCTTCGGCGGCTTCGCGAAGATCGTGGACGCGATCGGCGGGGTCGAGCTGGACATCCCGAAGGCGTTCAAGGACAAGAAGTCGGGGGCCGACTTCCAGGCGGGGAAGCAGACGCTGAACGGCGAGCAGTCCCTGGCCTTCGTCCGTACCCGCTACGCGTTCGCGGGCAGCGACCTCGACCGTACGAAGAACCAGCAGAAGTTCCTCGCGGCGTTGGCCAGTCAGACGGCGACCCCGTCGACGATCATCAACCCGTTCAAGCTGTACCCGACGATGGGCGCGGGCCTGGACACGCTGATCGTGGACAAGGACATGTCGCTCTGGGCGCTGGGGAACATGTTCTTCGCGATGAAGGGCGTCACGGGCGGCGAGGGCACGTCGATGAACATGCCGATCTCGGGCACCACGGGCAGCAACCTGGTCTGGGACAAGGCCAAGGTGAAGCGGCTGGTGGAGCAGCTGAACAACGACGAGAAGGTCACGGTCACCGAGAACTGACAGCCGGTTCGAAGGCAGTCGACGCGATCCGGGCCGGGGCCCGTCGGGCGGAACATCGTCCGACGGGCCCCGGCCGCTGTGCGTCGTAGGTGATGACGCCGCACTCGTCCATGGTGGGGTGCGTCTCGGCGGGGCCGTGGTCGTCCATCCGCGCCCGCTTCTGAAATCCACCCGAAATCGCTGCTCACACCGAGTCGTGGGGCGTCTCGATCCGGTGAGGGCCCACCGAGTCGTGTCCGACCGCGACCCGGTGGACCGCGACATCAAGTACTCAAAGAACCAAGAAAATCACCCAACCCCACCCCACCCGATCCCGGTGGTCAGCTGCGAGAGGGGCTGGTCACCCAGACGGGTGAGCTTTGCCAAGTGGGCTGGATCTCGGGCGGGTTGGCAGGCATATGCTCACGCTGACCACAACCCCAGACATGAGACGGCCCCCGGCCGGGACGGCAATCCCGATCCGAGGACCTGACCACCAAGGAAGAGAACGCTTCCCGATGGATACCCAGCACGATATCGCCCTCGCCCATGCCCTGACCGGGATTCCCGGGCCTCTCCCGTCCGCCGGCGTGATCCACGTGGCGATCCCGCACACGAGCCGGTTCACGGTCGTCGGCAACCACCTCGCGCAGCACACCGAGCTCTCCCTCACCGCGATCGGGATCGGCGTACACATCCAGTCGCTGCCCGTCGGATCCAAGGTCGGCATCAAGGCGCTCACGGCCCGCTTCACCGAGGGCGAGACGAGGATCGCCTCCGCCCTGCGCGAGCTGGAGACCCATGGCTACCTGTACCGGACCCGCGTGAGGCCGGTGCACGGTCGCGTGGTCACCCGTACGGTGTTCTGCAACCAGCCGGGGGCGTTGCTGCGGGGCGGGGCGACGGTGCCGCCGACGCCGGTGGTGGCTGCCTCGTTGCCGGTGGCGGCGGCGCGGACGCCGGTGGTGGAGCGGACGCCGGTGGCGGCCCCGTTGCCGGTGGCGGTGCCGGTGGAGCCGTTGCCGGGGGTAGTGACCCCGATGCCGGTTCCGGTGGGGACGCGTGGGGTCCCCGTGGTGGCGGCTGCGGCGCCCGAATCCGCACCCGTACCGGAAGATGCGCACCCGCCGGTCCGCGTACCGTCGCGCACCACGCCCAAGCCGCCGCGCCCGTCACTCCCCCAGCCCCGCGACCTCACCCCGGAGCTGCGGCAGACCTCCGCCACGCTCCTCGCCGACCTGCGGCGGCACGCGAAGGAGCTGGTGCTCTCCGAGAAGGACGTCGACGAGCTGATCCCCGGCGTGGCCGCCTGGCTGGAGCGCGACGCGCACCCCGAGGCCATCCGTCATGCGCTGACGACCGAGCTCCCGCAGCCGCCCAAGTACCCGGCGAAGATCGTCAGGCACCGCCTCACCGCGCTCCTGCCACCACCGCTCCCCGGCACCGAGGACCTCGCGCCTCGCCGCAGAGCCACGGCCACCCCGTTCCAGACCTGCGAAGGCTGCGACCGGGCCTTCCGCTCCCACCACCCGGGCCACTGCCGCGACTGCCGGGCCCAGTACGGGGAGGCGGCCTAGCAGGAAGGGGACGACCCTCATCCCTGGGCACGATCGAGGAGCGCGCACTAGCTACCGCACGGTATTCGGCGCACAAGGCGGCGGGTGGATGGACTGGTCGGACGACGGTCAATCCGCGCAGTCGTACCGCTTGGCAAGCCTGGTGGCCACTTCCCGCATCACGGTCGCGTTGATGCGCAACGCGATATCCGCGTCGACAGGCCGCTTCTCTTCCAGCCTGGCCAGGTTCTCCTCATCCTGCGAGGGCACGTCGAGCCGCACCTTGATGTACGGAGCCGTCGAGCCCATACCGGCGGCGCAGCCGGCAGGCAACGTGACCTCGGCCAGGTCCGGGCGCGCCCAGCCGGTGAACCCGGGGCCGAGGGGGACGGAGCCCTTCTTGTTGTACGGGCCGCTCCGGGTATCCGCGATGACCAGTTTGTAGACCCCGCGAGGGTTGTCGTTGTCGTCGTGCGGGTTGGCGCGCAGCACTCGGCACCCCCTGAACACCGCGTAGTCGGTGGTCTTGCCCTTGCTCTCCCACTCGTCCGTGCTGATCTCGCCCCCCCCTGGCCGTCGTCGATCAGCTCCGCCGTCTCCCGGCTGAGCGCACCATGACACAGGCTCTGCGGCAGCGGCGGCTTCTCCACGTTGTCGGGCCAGACACTCGCCCTCACCACGGCCACCCCGGCAGCACCGAGCGTGATAGTCAACGGCAGCCACTTCTTGTCCATCAGTTACTCACCCGACAACTTGTCAGCCCCGGCCAGGCCGTTGCGGTACCACTTCTTGGCCATGGCCTGAAGATGGTCCTCGCACGCGCCGGGCACAACATGCCGTCCATCTGCTTCTGGCCCTGGGGCGTGATCATGTTGTTGCGGGTCTTGGTGTCACCCGGCGTCCTCATCGTTCAGGCACCCGTTCAACCGAAGTCCGCTGAGCGATAGATCATGTCGCCGGCGGCCGGGACGAGGGTCAGCAGCCCGCCGAACACACCGTAGTTGAGCACTCTCCTGTAGGCGTTGGCCTTCCTCTCACCCGGCCCGGGTCATGCATGCCGTCACCGCGCAGCAGCCGATCTCCGACCACCCATGAGGCCGCCTCGGCACGGTCGAACGGCGTCGAAGGACATGCCGCTATCGCCTTCGGGGACGTGGCCATCACACGGCTCCCTTCGGTTCGAGTTCCGCGAAGTCCTCGTGGAGGGAGTCGAGATGGCGGCCCGTGGGTTCGCCGGACGGGTCCAGTTCGGCCAGCCGCCAGCCGGGCAACTGCTCCTCGACGTCGGCCGGGAGCGAGCCGTCCGCCGGGTCCGCCAGGGCGCACAGCACCCCGAACGCGGTCTCCCGCGCGATGTCCCGGGCCAGCGCGCCGAGGTCCTCGGGGGTGAGCCCGGCCGCGAGGGCCCGGCCGACGGCGTCGGCCGCCGCCCCGTCGGTGCGGTAGGCGTCCACCCACTGCCCGGCGGCCGTGGCCCAGGCGTCGACGTCCTGCCACACCGTCCGCAGGAGGCGGTAGCGGGCGAGCTGCGGCAGCCCTTCCTCCACTGCGGACTCGGCCCAGTCCCGGGCGTCGGCATCCGCCCCCAGGGCGCTGAAGAGGGCGGTCAGTCTGTCGAGTTCGGTCATGGGGAGGGAGGCTACCGGCCGTGGCGGGATCGTGGTCCGGGGCGGTGGGCCGTGCGGGACCGATGAGTTTCCGCGGGGCGCGCGGTCAGTACATCCGTAAGAGTGAGAGGCGACACCGGGCACCGACCGGGCCCGCACGACACAGCCAGGAGATCTGATGCGCACCCTGATCAGCACCGCCTTCATTTCGCTCGACGGCGTCATGGAGGCTCCGGGTGGCGAGCCCGGCTACCGGAACTCGGGGTGGACGTTCAAGGACGTGGAGTTCCTGCCGGAGGCGTACGAGCTCAAGGGCCGGGAGCAGGAGGAGGCCACGGCCCTGCTCATGGGCCGGGCCAGCTACGAGGCGTTCAGCCCGGTGTGGCCGGGCATGGAGGAGTTCACCGGGTACAAGGCGATGCCGAAGTACGTCGTCTCGACCAGGCTGACCGACGGCGACCTGGTGTCCGACTGGGGCGAGACCACGATCCTGCGGTCGCTCGACGAGGTCGCCGCCCTGAAGGAGACCGAGGGCGGCCCGATCATCGTCCACGGCAGCACCGAGCTGAACCGGAACCTCGCGGACGCCGACCTGATCGACCGGTACCACCTGCTCGTCTTCCCGCTTCTGCTCGGCGCGGGGAAGCGCCTGTTCAGCACGACGGACAAGGACGCCCAGAAGCTGAAGCTGGTCGAGCACGAGGCGTACGCGAACGGCATCCAGAAGAACGTCTTCGAGGCCGTCCGCTAGGGCGTGTCCGGCGGACCCGGTCAAGATCCGCCGGACACGCCCTGGGGCGTGTCCGGCCCGAAGAAGGCCGAGGAGCGGATCGGTTTCGGCTACGCCCGCGGACGTGGCGCGCCCCCCGGCCCCCCGGACCGGAGCGCGTCTCACCACGCGGGGGCGACCCCCGCGGTGCCGGTGCGGTCGCCGCCCGCGCGGTGCCGCAAACGCCGGAAGCCCGTTACCCCTTGCCCTGGTCGCCCGTTCTTCTCTCTCCGCCCCGCGTCTGCAGACCCGTGTCTGCGCCGAGCGCCTCTCCCCCTGCGTCTGCACCGAGCGCCCCATCTCCGTGATCGACAGCCTGGGGTTCCTGGATACAGGAGGAGCCGAGAGGCGCGGCTGGGGCCGGGCCCCGAGGCCAGAGCTCGGCGTGTGAGCAGGCAGTACGGCCGGTCGGCTCCTCCTCCCCGGTGGGCACACCGGGGAGGAGGAGCCGACGTCGTATCCGTACCCGCTACGTCCTAGCCCCTCGTCACAGCGCGGGGTGGGCGTTCTTCAGCAGCTCCTGGAACTGGGCGGAGAACCAGGCGCCGGAGATCGGCGCGTCGGGCAGCGCCCCGGACATGCTGTTCCCGTTGCGCGGGTTGCCGGTGTACGTCGGGTCGCACATCCGGTCGAAGCCCTTGCCGTCCGGGTTCGGGATGAACTTGCTGGAGCCGTCGGACTCACCCGGCGGCTTGACCCAGACGTACGCGTCGATCCCGGCGGCGGGAGCGGTCGTCGGGCGCTCGCCGAGACCCGCCCCGGCCTGGTTGCACCAGTTGCCGAGGTGGATGCGGCGGTCGTAGCGCCCGCCGTCGACGTACGCGTCGACACTCGTCCGCGGGCCGGGCCCGGCCGGCCGCGCCGAACCGCCCCAGCCGTTGCGGGAGGTGTCGATCAGCATGCCGAGGCCGGAGTCGAAGCCGATCCTGACCAGCTCGGCCCGCATGGCCTGCGCGTAGGTCAGCTCGTCGGTGTAGCGGTTCCAGTCCACCCACTTCGACTGGCGTACGGAGGTGCCGTTGACGCTGTCGCCGATGGCGAAGTTGTCTTCCTTGAGGGCGCTGTAGTTGGCGGTGTTGACGATGAAGCCGTGTACGTCGGCAAGGGTCGCGCCCTCGGTGGTGGCGGCCTCCTTGAAGATCTGGGCGGAAGCGCCGAAGTTGTCGTCCCAGCCGAGCCAGCCGTGGTGGCCGGCGTCGACGTAGTTGTAGACGTTGGCGATGTCGCCCAGCTTGTTGAGCGCGTACCCGACGCCCTTTTGGTAGTTGCCGTTCGCCTTCATCACGTCACAGTTGGGTGTGGCGGTGGGGCGGGGGGTGACATTGGTGACGAGGTTGGGCAGCGAGTCGATCTCCACCGTCGTGACGATCCGCAGGCCCGCGTACTTGGGGTCGGCGATGATCTCGGTGATCGGGTCGATGTACTCGTTCTTGTACCGGCCGATCTCGGTCGGGCCGAGCTCACCGTTGGAGGCGAGCGCCGCGCAGTCGCGGCCCGGAAGGTTGTAGATCACCAGCTGGACGGCGAGCTCGCCCGTGCCCTTCTGCTTGAGGGCCTCGTCCAGGTGGGCCCGGAGGCCCATGCTGGTGCTGCTGCCCTCGATGGCGGCGATGCGGTCCAGCCAGACGGCGGTCGGCTGCTGGGAGATGGCCGCCCCGCCCGGCTCCGCCTCGGCCTTGGCGGACCACTCCGGGTTCACATAGGTCTTCGCGCCCACGTACGGGTTGTCCACCCGGTCGCCGGGCGGGTCCGTCGGGTCAGGGTCCGGGTCGGGCCCGGGGCCCGGGCCCGTGCCGCCGTCGCAGGTGACGCCGTTGAGCTTGAAGGCCGCCGGCACGGCGTTCTCGCCGCTGTTACTGGCGTTGAAGCCGAAGGTGGCGGAACCGCCGGTGCCGAGGCTGCCGTTGTACGAGACGTTCTTGGCGGTGACGGCCGCGCCCGTCTGGCTGACGACGGCGTTCCAGCCCTGCGTGATCTTCTGGTCGCCGGCGTAGACCCACTCCAGGGTCCAGCCGTTCACCGGGTCACCGGTGTTGGTGACGGTCACGTTCGCACCGAAACCGCCGTTCCACTGACCCTGCACCTTGTAGTCGACGGTGCAGCCCGCGGCGGCGGCGCCGGCGGTGCCGGTCGCCGCGGCGGTGACGCCCGCGGCCATGAACAGGGCACAGGCCGCTGCCAGGCCCGTACGGCCGCGGGAGGAGATGAGCGAAGACCGCAGTCCTCTTCGGGAAGCCGTGGGGGACGTGGGGGAAGGGGTGGCGTTGGAATGCACGGGGTGATGCATGAGCGACTCCTGACGACTGAGGTGCTCCTGACAGAACACCTAGCGAGGGGGACCGCTCCCACTGGTGAGGCAGACCGTAGCGCCAAGCGGCGACAAGTAACAGACGTGTTGCAAATTTTCTCTGTCGAATAACTTCGACTCTTCACCCTTCTTGACCACACGCCCGGGGTCACATCACAGTGGGAGCGCTCCCACTGGTGCAAGGCTTGAACGTACGATCCGTGCGGTTCGGGACGCCCGACCCTGGGCGTCCCGAACCGGCACAAGGGCGATACCGCAACGCCCTCCTGCTTTACCAGCAGTTCTTTCAGCCCCCGCACGCGTTTTTCGGCCTGGCTCCGGCTCCGCCGGGACAGGCGCCCGTACGAGCAACACCCGCACAGAAGAGCCCCGTTCGCCATGGGCCTTCGGTGCGCCGACGCCCGTGCCCGGAGTCCGCGGACCAAGGGCCGCGGCGCAGCCGGGTCGGGTGCGCGGACGCCCAGCGTCCGCGCGACGCCCCCGCCGGCAGCGGCTCGGCCCCGCGGCCGGGCACGGGCGGAAGGCCACCGTCGGGTTCAGGCGGGGGTGAACCGCTCCCTGCCCGGGCGGCGATGCCCTCGCACTGATCGATCTGGGCCCGTACCTCGTCGGCGGAGTCCGCGGAGGCACGTCTACGGCGGTGCGCACCACCGTCGACGCGGAGGCGCGGCTACGCGGGCGATGCCCGGAACGCGCCGAGCGACTCGGACGTGCGGCCCTCGTCACGGCTGGGCCGGCCCCGGCGCGGACGGCCCCGCCGAGCGGGCCGTGGTCCCCTGGCCCAGCCCATACGAAAGGCCCCCGGCGATGCCGGGAGCCTTGTCGTTCATGCGGGTCAGCGGCCGCGCCCGGCCCAGGGCGCGGCCAGGATCTCCCCAGCATGACGCCCGAGGAGGGCCGGAGAGGAGTGCCGGAGCGGACCCGAACGGCCCGGAAGCCGACCGGGGCTCCCGGACCGGCCGAGTGGAGCACCGACCCGCGAAACCCTGTTACGGCAGGTTGCGCGCCATCACGATGCGCTGGACCTGGTTGGTGCCCTCGTAGATCTGCGTGATCTTGGCGTCGCGCATCATGCGCTCGACCGGGTAGTCCCGCGTGTAGCCGTAGCCGCCGAGCAGCTGGACGGCGTCCGTGGTGACCTCCATGGCGACGTCCGAGGCGAAGCACTTGGCGGCCGCGCCGAAGAACGTGAGATCGCCGTCGACACGCTGGGACTTGGCGGCGGCCGAGTAGGTGAGCTGGCGGGCCGCCTCCAGCTTCATCGCCATGTCGGCGAGCATGAACTGGATGCCCTGGAAGTCCGCGATCGGCTTGCCGAACTGCTTGCGCTCCTGGACGTACCCCTTGGCGTAGTCCAGGGCGCCCTGGGCGATGCCGAGGGCCTGGGCGGCGATGGTGATGCGGGTGTGGTCCAGGGTCTTCATCGCCGTGGCGAAGCCGGTGCCCTCCTCGCCGATCATCCGGTCGGCGGGGATGCGCACGTTGTCGAGGTAGACCTCGCGCGTCGGGGAGCCCTTGATGCCGAGCTTCTTCTCCGGGGCGCCGAAGGAGACGCCCTCGTCGGACTTCTCGACGACGAACGCGGAGATCCCCTTGGAGCGCTTGGCCGGGTCGGTGACGGCCATGACCGTGTAGTACTCGGAGACGCCCGCGTTGGTGATCCAGCGCTTCACCCCGTTGAGGACCCAGAAGTCGCCGTCGCGCACGGCCTTCGTCTTCATGCCCGCCGCGTCCGAGCCGGCGTCCGGCTCGGAGAGGGCGTACGAGAACATCGCGTCGCCCTTGGCGAGCGGGCCCAGGTACTTCCGCTTCAGCTCCTCGGAGCCGGAGAGGATCACCGGGAGCGAGCCGAGCTTGTTGACGGCCGGGATCAGGGAGGAGGAGGCGCAGGCGCGGGCCACCTCCTCGATCACGATGACCGTGGCGAGCGCGTCGGCGCCGGCGCCGCCGTACTCCTCCGGGACGTGGACGGCGTGCAGGTCCGAGGCGACCAGGGCGTCCAGCGCCTCCTGCGGGAAGCGGCTCTCCTCGTCGACCGCGGCGGCGAAGGGGGCGATCTTCGTCTCGGCGAGCGCGCGGATGGTCTCCCGGAGCATGTCGTGCTCCTCGGCCGGACGGTACAGGTCGAAATCGGTCGAACCCGCCAAGACGCTCACTCCCCAAGATGCTAACTACTGTTAAGTAACTCAATTTTAGTGTGCCGACCGCCCGGCGGCATACGCGAACAGCACGTGAGCTTGCCGACAGGGGTGGGGCATAGCGGATGCGGCGGGCGGATGCAGCGGCGAATTCCGGCCTCCCGGACCCCGACTATGCTCGGTCCGCACGTCCGTCCGCATCTCCCAGGAGCACTCCATGGCCCTCAGGATCACTGTGATCGGCACCGGCTACCTCGGCGCCACCCATGCCGCGGCCATGGCCGAGCTGGGCTTCGAGGTCCTGGGGCTCGACGTGGTGCCGGAGAAGATCGAGCTGCTCTCCACCGGCCGGGTGCCGATGTACGAGCCGGGGCTCGAAGAGATCCTGCAGAAGCACGTCGCCGGGATCGAGGGCTCCACCGGGCGGCTGCGCTTCACCACCTCCTGGGAGGAGGTCGGGGAGTTCGGGGACGTCCACTTCGTCTGTGTGAACACCCCGCAGAAGCACGGCGAGTACGCGTGCGACATGAGTTACGTCGACAGCGCCTTCGAATCGCTGGCCCCGCACCTGACCCGGCCCGCCCTGGTCGTCGGCAAGTCGACGGTCCCCGTGGGCTCCGCCGCCCGCCTCGCGGCCCGCCTCGCCGAGCTGGCTCCGGCGGGGGCCGATGCCGAGCTGGCCTGGAATCCGGAGTTCCTCCGCGAGGGCTTCGCCATGCAGGACACCCTGCACCCCGACCGGATCGTGGTGGGCGTCACCAGCGAAACGGCCGAGAAACTGCTGCGCGAGGTGTACGCCGTGCCGGTCGCGGAGGGTTCGCCGTTCGTGGTGACCGATTTCCCGACCGCCGAGCTGGTGAAGACCTCCGCCAACTCCTTCCTGGCCACCAAGATCTCCTTCATCAACGCGATGGCCGAGGTGTGCGAGGCCGCCGACGGGGACGTCGCGAAGCTGGCGGAGGCCATCGGGCACGACGAGCGCATCGGGAAGAAGTTCCTGCGCGCCGGGATCGGCTTCGGCGGCGGCTGCCTGCCCAAGGACATCCGCGCCTTCATGGCGCGCGCCGGCGAGCTGGGCGCGGACCAGGCCCTCACCTTCCTCCGCGAGGTCGACTCCATCAACATGCGCCGCCGCGGGCACATGGTGGAGCTGGCCCGGGAGGCGGTGGGCGGCGACTCGTTCCTCGGCAAGCGGGTGGCGGTGCTGGGGGCCGCGTTCAAGCCCGACTCCGACGACGTACGCGACTCCCCCGCGCTCAACGTAGCCGGTCAGATCCACCTCCAGGGCGGTCAGGTGACCGTGTTCGACCCGAAGGCGATGGACAACGCCCGGCGGCTGTTCCCGACACTCGGTTACGCGGACTCCGCGCTGGAGGCGGTGCGCGGCGCGGACGTCGTGCTGCACCTGACGGAGTGGCGCGCATTCCGTGAGCTGGACCCGGCGGAGCTGGGCGCGGTGGCCGCCCGCCGCATCATCCTGGACGGCCGCAACGCCCTGGACAGCGCCGTCTGGCGCGAGGCCGGCTGGACCTACCGGGCGATGGGCCGCCCGAGGGCGTAACGGGGCCCCCGGAGCGACCGGCTGCGCGTACGGGGCCGCCGGCCACGCGGACGGGCCGCCCGTTTCCGCGTACCGGTCCGCCCGGTGTCCCCCGCGGACCGGGCCCGCGGGGCCGCGATCGTCCCGCTTCGCACGCCGGTCCGGTGGGCGGGCCGAGGAGCGTCCGGCTTCACGCCCCGGCCCGGTGGACGGGCCCGGGGGGCGTGTCCGGCTTCGCGCCCCGGTCCGGTGGACAGGCTGAGGGCATGGACGACGCGCGTGGCTGGATCAGCTCTCCCCTCACCGACGATCTGCTGCGCGGTGCGCTCGAACTGGAGCGCACCCCGCGCGGCGGCCTCCTGCCCCACCGGCTGCCCGCCCGGGCCCGCGCCCAGGCCGGCGGTGACGAGCAGGTGGCACTGGCGGAGTCGCAGCCCTCGGGCGTCCGCGTGGTGTTCCGGACCCGGGCCACCGCCGTGGAGCTGGACGTCCTGCGCACGGTGCTGCGCCACCGGGACCTCCCGCCCCCTCCGGACGGCGCGTACGACCTCTGCCTCGACGGGGAGCCGGCCGGCCGGGCCACGGCGAGCGGCGGCCAGGTGCTCATGGTCGACCTGGCCGACGGGTCACGGGAGCTGCTCCCGGGACGCGTCGGGACGGTCCGCTTCTCCGGGCTGCCCGACCGGGTCAAGGATGTGGAGATCTGGCTGCCGTACACCGAGACCACCGAGCTGACCGGGCTGCGCACCGACGCGCCCGTGGAGGCCCCGGCGCCGGACGGGCGGCGGATCTGGCTGCACCACGGCAGCTCCATCAGCCAGGGTTCCTCGGCCGACAGCTCCGCCACCGCCTGGCCGGCCCTGGCCGCCGCGGCGGGCGGTGTGGAGCTGGTCAACGTCTCCCTGGCGGGCGGCGCGCTCCTCGACCCGTTCACCGCGCGCACCCTGCGGGACACTCCGGCGGACCTGGTCAGCGTCAAGATCGGCATCAACCTGGTCGGCGCCGACGTGATGCGGCTGCGGGCGTTCGGTCCCGCCGTGCACGGCTTTCTGGACACCGTGCGCGAAGGGCACCCCACCGCGCCGCTGCTGGTGATCTCGCCGCTTTTCTGCCCTGCACACGAGGACACCCCAGGTCCCGGCGCGCCGGACGTCGAGGGCGGGACGGTGGAGTTCACGGCGCTGGGCGACCCGGCGGAGACCGCGTTCGGCAAGCTGACTCTGCGCGTCGTCCGCGAGGAGCTGGCCCGGATCGTGGCGGAGCGGGCGGCACAGGACCCGTACCTCTTCCAGCTGGACGGGCGCGCGCTGTACGGCGAGGCGGACCACGCCGAGCTGCCGCTGCCCGACCGCCTCCATCCGGACGCCGCCGCCCACCGCCGCATGGGCGAGCGCTTCGGGGCGCTCGCCTTCGGTCCGGGCGGACCGTTCGCGGCGGTGGGCTGAGACCGTGCGGGCGCGGCGTCAGCCGAGCGGGCCGTCCAGCTCCGTGATCGTGGCGTGCGAGGGGCCGCGCCCGCTTTGCTCGTCGCGTGCGACGGCTTCCGCGTCGCGCAGCACCCGTACGGAGTTCTGCCAGGTCAGCTTGGCGAGGTCGCCCTCGGACCAGCCGCGCCGCAGCAGTTCGGCGATGAGGTTCGGATAGCCGGAGACGTCCTCCAGGCCGCGCGGGGTGAACGCCGTGCCGTCGTAGTCGCCGCCGATGCCGATGTGGTCGACGCCCGCGACCGCGCGCATGTGGTCGAGGTGGTCCGCGATGGTCGAGGCGGTGGCCTCCGGGCGCGGGTGGGCCGCCTCGAAGTCCTCGTGGACGCGCATCGCGACCGGGGTGGTGTCGAGGTGGTGCAGGCCGTGCTCGCGCATGTTGCGGTCGGCGGCCAGGGTCCAGGCGACGGCCTCGGGCAGCACGAACTTCGGGACGAAGGTCGCCATCGCGACGCCGCCGTTGGCGGGGAGGGCAGCGAGCACGTCGTCGGGGATGTTGCGCGGGTGGTCGCAGACGGCACGGGCCGAGGAGTGCGAGAAGATCACCGGTGCGGTGCTGGTGGCGAGCGCGTCGCGCATGACGCCGTCGGCGACGTGCGAGAGGTCGACCAGCATGCCGACGCGGTTCATCTCGCGGACGACCTCGTGGCCGAAGGCGGAGAGGCCGCCGAGGCGCGGCAGGTCGGTCGCGCTGTCGGCCCAGTCGATGTTGTCGTTGTGGGTGAGCGTCATGTACCGGACGCCCAGGTCGTACAGGGCGCGCAGGGTACCCAGCGAGTTGTTGATGGAGTGGCCGCCCTCGGCGCCCATCAGGGAGGCGATACGGCCCTCGGCGCGGGCCTTCTCCAGGTCGTCGGCGGTGAGCGCCCGCCGCAGCCGCGTCGGGTAGCGGGCGATCAGCTCGCCGACGACGTCGATCTGTTCCAGGGTGGCGCTGACGGCCGCGTCGCCGGTCAGGTCGGTGCGGACGTACACCGACCAGAACTGGCCGCCGACCCCGCCGGCCCGCAGCCGGTTCAGGTCGGTGTGGAGCAGGCCGCGCTGGTCGGCGGCGATGTCCCGGGCGTCGAGGTCGTAGCCGACCTGTTCGCGCAGGGCCCAGGGGAGGTCGTTGTGGCCGTCGACGACGGGGTGGGCGGCGAGGAGCTCACGGGCCCGCTGCAGGTAGTCCATGGTGGTGTGCCGCCCCTACTTTCCGAAGCCGAAGGAGTCGCCGCCCTGGACCTTGGCGCGCAGGCGCTTGCCCTTCTCGGTGGCCTGGTCGTTCAGCTCCTGCTGGAACTCCCGCATCCGGTCCTGGAGCGCGGGGTCGTGCGCGGCGAGGATGCGGGCGGCGAGCAGGCCCGCGTTGCGCGCGCCGCCGACCGAGACGGTGGCGACGGGGACCCCGGCGGGCATCTGGACGATGGAGAGCAGGCTGTCCATGCCGTCCAGGTACTTCAGCGGCACCGGAACGCCGATGACCGGCAGCGGGGTGACGGAGGCCAGCATCCCGGGCAGGTGGGCGGCGCCGCCCGCACCGGCGATGATCGCCTTCAGGCCGCGGCCCGCCGCGTGCTCGCCGTACGCGATCATCTCGTGCGGCATGCGGTGGGCGGAGACGACGTCGACCTCGTACGGGATCTCGAACTCGTCGAGCGCCTTGGCCGCGGCCTCCATGACGGGCCAGTCGGAGTCGGAGCCCATGACGATGCCGACGACGGGGGCGGTGGAACCGGTGCCGGGGGAAGTCATTCGGTGATCGTTCCTCGCAGGTAGTCGGCCGCGTGCCGGGCGCGCTCCCGCACGTCCGCCAGGTCGTCGCCGTAGGTGTTGACGTGTCCGACCTTGCGGCCGGGCTTCACGTCCTTGCCGTACATGTGGATCTTGAGCTGCGGGTCGCGGGCCATGCAGTGCAGATACGCCTGGTACATGTCCGGGAAGTCGCCGCCCAGGACGTTGCACATGACCGTCCAGGGTGCGCGCGGGCGCGGGTCGCCGAGGGGGAGGTCGAGGACCGCCCGTACGTGGTTGGCGAACTGGGAGGTGATCGCGCCGTCCATGGTCCAGTGGCCCGAGTTGTGCGGGCGCATCGCCAGCTCGTTGACCAGGATGCCGGGGGTCCCGTCGGGTGCGCGGGTCTCGAACAGCTCCACCGCGAGGTGCCCGACGACGCCCAGCTCGGCGGCGATGCGCAGCGCGAGCTGCTGGGCCTCGCCGGCCAGCGCCTCGTCCAGCTCCGGGGCGGGGGCGATCACCGTGTCGCAGACGCCGTCGACCTGGATGGACTCGACGACCGGGTAGGCGACGGCCTGGCCGTGCGGCGAGCGGACGATGTCGGCCGCCAGCTCCCGTACGAAGTCGACCTTCTCCTCCGCGAGGACCGGGACCCCGGCGCGGAACGGGTCCGCGGCGTCCGCCTCGGAGCGGACCACCCATACGCCCTTGCCGTCGTAGCCGCCGCGCACGGTCTTGAGGATGACGGGGAAGCCCCCGACCTCCTCGGCGAACGCCGCGGCGTCGGCCGGGTCGCTCACGATGCGGTGGCGGGGGCACGGGGCGCCGATCTCCAGGAGCTTGGCGCGCATCACCCCCTTGTCCTGGGCGTGCACCAGGGCATCGGGGCCGGGGCGCACGGGGATGCCGTCCGCCTCCAGGGCCCGCAGATGCTCGGTCGGCACGTGCTCGTGATCGAAGGTGATCACGTCACAGCCCCGCGCGAAGGCGCGCAGCGTTTCCAGGTCGCGAT
Organism: Streptomyces sp. NPDC091649; assembly: GCF_044756785.1. Taxonomy (NCBI): domain Bacteria; kingdom Bacillati; phylum Actinomycetota; class Actinomycetes; order Kitasatosporales; family Streptomycetaceae; genus Streptomyces; species Streptomyces sp. NPDC091649. The sequence continues at coordinate 48,821 of NZ_JBIVTR010000021.1, forward strand.
AGTCGCCGACGACGACCTCGCTGACCACCTGGGCCGCCGAGTCCTGGGGAGTGTCACTGAGGAGCTTGAATTTCAGGCCGAGGGGGATACCCGCCTCGTGGGTCATACGGGCGAGCTGACCGCCGCCGACCATGCCGACTACCGGGAACGTCACGCTCCCAGGGTATCCGCCGCTCCGGTGGTTCCCGGACGCCGTACGGCCACCGTCCCGCGGACTCCGGAGCGTCGCACGGGAGTGCTGGTTAGCATGGCGGAGTTGACGTGGTTGCGTCGACGTCAGCGAGACGCCTTCCAACGGACGGGGCCAGCGATCACCATGAGCGAACCGGGCGCACTGCGGACCCGGCTTGAGCTGCTGGCCCGGGAGGTCGCCAAGTTCGGCGCGGTCGGCGCTTTCGGCCTGCTGGTCAACATCGCGGTCTTCAACCTGCTGCGGCACACGACGGACCTCCAGGTGGTCCGGGCGAGCGTGCTGGCGACGTTCGTCGCGATCCTCTTCAACTACGTGGGCTTCCGCTACTGGACCTACCGCGACCGTGACAAGACCGGCCGGACCCGTGAGCTGGCCCTCTTCCTGCTGTTCAGCGCGGCGGGCGCGGTGATCGAGACGGGCGTGCTGTACCTGGCGACGTACGGCTTCGGCTGGAACACCCCGGTCCAGAGCAATGTCTTCAAGGTCGTCGGCATCGGGATCGCCACCCTGTTCCGCTTCTGGTCCTACCGGACCTGGGTCTTCAAGACCCTGCCCGCCAAGGAGGCCGTGCTGAAGGCGGAACGGTTTCTGGAACAGCGCGGACCGTCCGAAGGGCCCGTAGCGCCCGGCCCCGTGCGGAACTGACCCCCCGCGCGTCGTGGCCCGGCGCACGGGGGGTCAGGGGCGGCCCCGGCGTTCAGCGCACCGGGCGGGGCGCTCAGGGGCGTCGCTGTTCAGCGCACCGGGCGATCAGGGGTCTTGCGGTCGGCCGGGCCCCGGCTGAGGAAGAGCGCGAAGACCGCCGGGTGCTGCTGGAGCAGCTCCAGCCGTCCGCCGTCCGCCTCCGCGAGGTCGCGGGCGACAGCCAGGCCGATGCCGGTGGAGTTGCGGCCGCTGATGGTCCGCTCGAAGATCCGCGCCCCCAGTTCGGCGGGGACGCCGGGGCCCTCGTCGGTGACCTCGATGACCGCCTGGTTGCCGGTGACCCGGGTGCGCAGGGCGACGGTGCCGCCGCCGTGCATGAGGGAGTTCTCGATCAGCGCGGCCAGGACCTGGGCGACCGCTCCCGGGGTTCCGACGGCCCGCATCCCGTGCTTGCCGGAGCAGACCAGCGCCCGGCCCGCGCTGCGGTAGGCCGGGCGCCACTCCTCGATCTGCTGCTTGACGATCTCGTCGAGGTCGAAGACGACCGCGGAGCCGGTGCGCGGGTCGCGGGAGTTCGTCAGGAGCCGTTCGACGACGTCGGTGAGGCGCTCGACCTGCGTGAGGGCGATGTTCGCCTCCTCCTTGACCGTGTCCAGGTCGTCGGTGACGGAGATCTCCTCGATCCGCATGGAGAGCGCGGTCAGCGGCGTACGCAGCTGGTGCGAGGCGTCCGCGGCCAGCCGGCGTTCGGCGGTCAGCATCCGGGCGATCCGCTCGGCCGATGAGTCCAGGACGTCGGCGACCCGGTCCAGCTCGGGCACCCCGTACCGCTTGTGGCGGGGGCGGGGGTCCCCGGAGCCGAGGCGTTCGGCGGTCTCGGCCAGGTCGGTGAGCGGGGAGGTCAGCCGGTTGGCCTGGCGTACGGCGAGCAGCACGGCCGAGACGATCGCCAGCAGCGCCACCGCGCCGATGATCAGGAGGGTGCGCCCCACCTCGCGGGTGACGGCGGAGCGGGACTCCTCGACCGTGACCGTCTCGCCCCGCTCCCCGGTCTCGGTGGCGCGCAGGACGCTGCCGACAGGGCGTTCGCCCACGGAGATGGGCTCGCGGCCGGGAATCTCGACCAGGGCGTAGCGCTTGGGGTCGATCTGCTCGGCCAGCACCCCGGGGTTGATCCGCTCCGCGCCCAGCAGCCGGCTGTCGACCACGCTGATCAGCCGGAGCGCCTCGGACTCGACGCTCTCCTGGGCGCTGGCGCTGATGGTGCGGGTCTCCACGATCACCAGGGAGACGCCGAAGACGGCGATGACGACGAGCACCACGGCGAGCGTGGAGTTGATCAGCCGGCGACGCATACCCGCCTCATCAGGTCCTCGGGGCACACGTCGGTACGCGTGCCGGTACGCACGCCGGGGCGGCCCCCGGTGCGGTCTTCGGGGCAGCTCCCGGAGCGGTCCCCGGGGCGGCCTCCGGGACGGGGGCCTCCGGCACGGTCGTCAGGACACATGGGAGCTTCGTACGTCAGCTCTTCTCGAACCGGAAGCCGACGCCCCGGACGGTCGCGATGTAGCGCGGATTGGCGGCGTCGTCGCCGAGCTTCTTGCGCAGCCAGGAGATATGCATGTCGAGGGTCTTGGTGGAGGACCACCAGGTGGTGTCCCAGACCTCACGCATCAGCTGGTCGCGGGTGACGACCCGGCCGGCGTCCCTGACCAGGACCCGCAGCAGGTCGAACTCCTTGGCGGTGAGCTGGAGTTCCTCCTCGCCCATCCAGGCCCGGTGCGACTCCACGTCGATCCTGACCCCGTGGGTCGCGGGCTGCGGGACGGGCTCGGCGGCCCCGCGGCGCAGCAGGGCACGGACCCGGGCGAGCAGCTCGGCGAGCCGGAACGGCTTGGTGACGTAGTCGTCGGCGCCCGCGTCCAGGCCGACGACCGTGTCGACCTCGTCCGCGCGGGCCGTCAGCACCAGGATCGGAAGGGCGTGGCCGCCGGCCCGGAGCCTGCGGGCGACTTCCAGACCGTCCATCCCGGGCAGCCCCAGATCCAGGACGACCAGGTCGATCCCGCCCTGGAGCCCGGCGTCGAGCGCGGTCGGACCGTCCTGGCGGACCTCGACCTCGTAACCCTCCCGACGCAGTGCGCGGGCCAGGGGCTCCGAGATGGATGCGTCGTCCTCGGCGAGCAGTACACGGGTCATGGACTGATGGTAGTCCGGACGGGGGGTCCGAAGTGAGGCCCACGACGTCACCTGCGGGTCAGCTCCACAAAGGGGACAGCGGCCTTTGAATATGGGAGCGTGGTTCCATCAGGACCTGTGATCCATGTCTCAAGTCCTTCCATATCCCGCTGTGTCGTGTCGTATGGTGTCCCGACGCCTGTTGCACTACTCAAGGACCTTTGGGCAGCCATGAGCGCCAAGGGTCCCTTTTGTGTGCGGGGCCGGTACCCGCCGGCCCTTCTGAGTGAATGACCTGTGAGCCGGGCCCGGAGCGCGAGCAACGCGCGACGGGCGTGGATCCCGACGCGGTTCTTCCCCGCTCCGCCGCCGCACCTCCGCCAGGAGTCCGGCCGCACGGAGCACGTCCCCCTCAGGCGTGGGGGCGGGGTACGCCACGCCGGTGCCGGCTGCCCCCCACCGGGCGCGTACCGCTCATAAGGCGTCGCGTCCCGACCAGCAAGGATCGACCATGGCGTCCAGCCTGACGAAGGACTCGCCCAGTTCCGGCGAGAAGTCCTTCTTCGGCCACCCCCGCGGCCTGGCCACTCTCTTCATGACCGAGATGTGGGAGCGTTTCAGCTACTACGGCATGCGGGCACTGCTCCCGCTCTACCTGATCGCGCCCGGCGGCCTCGACATGAAGCCCGCCACGGCGACCGCGATCTACTCGGTCTACCTGTCGCTGGTGTACCTGCTCGCCATGCCCGGCGGCTGGTTCGGCGACCGGGTCTGGGGTCCGCGCAAGACCGTCGCCATCGCCGGCGGAATCATCATGCTCGGCCACCTGACCCTGGCTCTGCCCTCCGAGGGCACGTTCTTCGCCGGTCTGGGCCTCGTGGCCATCGGCTCCGGGCTGCTGAAGTCCAACATCTCGACGATGGTCGGCCACCTCTACGACGGCCCGGACGACCCGCGCCGCGACGGTGGCTTCACCATCTTCTACATGGGCATCAACATGGGTGCCTTCGCGGCGCCGCTGATCATCGGCACCGTCGGCGAGAACGTCAACTGGCACCTCGGCTTCGCCCTCGCCGCCCTCGGCATGGGCCTCGGCGTGCTCCAGTTCCTGCTCGGCACCCGCCACCTGAACGAGCGCAGCCTCGTCGTCCCGAAGCCGCTCTCCAAGGACGAGCGCGCCGCCACGCTCCGCAAGTCGATGATCTGGCTCGGCATCGCGGCCGTCTTCTACATCGGTACGGTCGTCACCGGCGTCTACACGCTGAACTGGCTGCTGGTCCCGATCACCCTCGCGGGTCTGGTCATCCCGGTGATGGTCCTGGTGCGCATCAAGCGCGACAAGGAGCTCAGCGACGCCGAGCAGTCGAAGATGTCCGGCTACATCTGGTTCTTCGTGGCCGCCGCCATATTCTGGATGATCTACGACCAGGGCGGCTCGACTCTCGCGATCTTCGCCGAGGGCTCGGCCGAGAACAGCGTCTTCGGCTGGGACTTCCCGGTCTCGTGGTACCAGTCGGTCAACCCGGTCCTGATCATGGCGCTCGCCCCGGTCTTCGCCGCCTTCTGGCTGGCGCTGAACCGGCGCGGCAAGGAACCGAGCACGATCGTCAAGTTCAGCTCCGGCCTCGTTCTGATCGGCGCCTCGTTCTTCGTCTTCCTGATGCCGCTGACGATCGCGGGTGACGGCCACAAGGCCGCCGCGATGTGGCTGGTCGCGATCTACTTCATCCAGACCGTCGCCGAGCTGACGCTCTCGCCGGTCGGCCTCTCCGTCACGACGAAGATGGCCCCGGCGAAGTACGCGAGCCAGATGATGGGTGTCTGGTTCCTCGCCGTCACCGCCGGCGACTGCACCACCGGTCTGCTCTCGCTGGCCGGTGTGGAGCTCAACGGCACCGGGGTGGTCGCTCTGGAGGCGACGCTCGCCGTGGTGGCCGGTATCGCGATCTTCATGTACCGCGGGAAGGTCAAGCAGCTCATGGGCAGCGTCCGCTGACGGACGCCCCTCAGGGCAGCGCGACGTACGGCGAAGGGCCGCCGCACCGTATTCCGGTGCGGCGGCCCTTCGCCGTGCCGGGCTTGTGCCCGTACGCGTACCCCGCCGGCGCCGCGGGCCGGGGCGTCGCCGGATGAGCCTCCTCCGACCGGCGACGCCCTCTCGTGGCCCCGCTCGTCGCCCTGGGAATCCGGGGGCCGGGAAATCCGAGGGCCGGGCGTGCGGGCGTCGGAGCGTCCGGGTCAGCGGGCGCCGCGCAGCCTCCGCCACGGGGTGAACGTGAACACCGCGCCGCCCAGCAGGATCGCCGTACCGGCGACCAGCCCGAGCGCCCTCAGCGCACCGTCGCCCTCGGCCCCGGTGGCGGCCCGGCCGCCGCCGGAGTCCGTGCCGCCACCGGACGCCGCGGCGCCGCCGGAGCCCGCCGCGCCACCGCTCCCGCCGCCGGACGCACCGCCCGGCTGGGCCGAGGTGTCCAGCTTCAGGGAGACGGCCACGCCGGCGGGCGGGGTGCAGGTCGTCGTCGTGCCGGCGGCCATCACCGTCAGGACGCCGGGGCTGAGCGTGGACCTACCGCTCGCGCCGGGTCTGTACGTGCCGGTGAGGTCGGGGATCTCGATCGGGGCCCCGGTCCTGATGACCTCCTTGTTCAGCGGCCCCTCGACCTTGACCGTGCCCTTGTCCGCCCCGCCGAGCCCGACGTCCATGGAGGGCTTCACCTGGCCCGCCGGGGTGTCGATCGGGCTGTCCATCACGGACTTGCCGAACTCCACCGTCAGGTCGTACTCGCCGCCGTTCTTCCCGGCGCTGATCCGGACGGGCGAGGTGGCGTTCTTGTCCCCGATCGGCGTCTTGCAGGCGTAGGCGACGGACACCTCCTTGCCGGGGAAGTCGATCTCGCCGCCCCCGCCGCCGGTGCTGCCGCCGGACGAGGCGCCGCCGCTGTCCGAGCCGCCCGAGGTGGTGCCGCCGCCTTCGGTGACCTTGATCGTGGCACCCGGCCGCACTGCTTCCTTCGGAGCGCACTTGGTGTCCGTGGAGATCGGCTTGGACACGTTGATGGCGTACGCGCCCGGCGTCAGCGTGACCTCCCCCGGAAGCCTCCAGCTTCAGCGTGCCCTTCATGTCCGGCAGCGCCATGGGACTGTTCCTGGGAATGGGCGGGTTCTCCCGCGGGCCTTCCAGCTTCAGTTCGCCGCTCGCCGCACCGCCCAGGGTGACGGTTCCGGTCGGCTTGACCGTGTCCGCGCCCAGATCCAGAACGTCCGGATTCCTGGACGCGGCCTCGACCGTCTTCCAGACGACCTCGATCTCGTCCCCCACCTTCGCCTCGGCCGGGGCGGTCAGCTCCGCCTTCGTGGTGCCCCGCACAGCGGGCAGTCCCGAGATCGGCGGCGGGACGCACTCGGTCGCGTAACTGACCTCGGCGGCCCGGGCCGGGCTCGCGGCCATCAGGATGCCCGCGCCGCCGAGCATCAGCGCGACTCCGGCCGCGCTCATCCTCCGTTGCGTACTCACGCTTGTCCCTTCGTCGTGGGTCGGGGTCGGTTCTCTGACGGTGCGGAGTCGGGGGTGAACCACGGCAGCACGGCCGTGTTCGCGGTGGCATCACCGGTCCTGGTTCCGTCCATGCCGCCGGCCGCGGTCCTGTCGTGGCCCGGGACCGTGTTCCGGCGGCCGCTCGCGCCGCTGCGCCTGGGCGGCCTCGTCCATGTCCGCGTCCGCATCCGCGCGGCAGGAGTCCGCGTACGGTGCGGGTCGTTGGGCCGGGGCCGGACCTTGTCCACGACCGCCGTGCCGATACGGAAGACGGCCGCCGGAACGACCAGGCAGAGCAGAATCCAGAAGAGCGTGACGCCCCAGGGCCGGCCGACACCCCACGGCTGCTCGGCCAGCACCTTCTGTCCGTACCGCAGGAAGACCTGGTAGTCGCCGTGCGCGCCGGCCGAGAGTTCGACCGGCAGCTTGATCTCGGCCTTGCCGCCGGGCGCGATCGTGCCCCGCCACGGGGTTTCCTCCCACTGCGGCGCGTAGACGCCGTGCGCGGTGCCGATCTCGAAGACGGGGTCCTTGACCGGGGCGGAACCCAGATTGCCCACGGTGAGGACGAGCCGGCGGGCGGGCGGGGCCCCGAACCAGGTGAGCAGGGAGCTTTCTCCCTCCAGCCGGGGGGAGGCCAGCACGGCCGGCTTCCCGCCGCCGGTCTGCCGTGGCAGGTCCGCCGTGGGGTGTCCCGCCACCGTGAACTCCGCGTCGAAGAGCTCCGGTTCGCCCGTCACCGTGGCGACGTGGACCACGCAGGGGCACGGCTTCGGCGGTTCCGTGACCGGCAGCTTCTTGCTGAAGGCGCCCTTCTTGTCGGTCGTGACCGCGCGGCCGTCCGCGTTGGCGCAGGAGTTGGTGCCGCCGATCACCCCCCGTTCGGGCGTCGACCGACCGCAGACGCGCCGTCGCCCCGGAGGCGTACGGTCAGCGGGGCGCGGCCGGAATTGGTCACCGCGAGCCGGTCCTGGAGCGCTGTGCCGGGGGTGCCGTGATCGGTTGCCGTGCACGGTCTCTGGGGTGAGGAACCGTGACGGCTGCTGCGGATGACCTGCCGTGACGGCTGCCGTGGCGAGGTGCGCTGGACGGGCTGCCGTGGATGAGCTGCCGTGATGCGAGGAGCCGTGGTGAGGTGCCGTGGTGAGCCGCTCGCGTGATCAGCCTGTGGAGCGCTGCCCTCGCCGGGTCAGCCAGAGGACTCCGGCCGCCCCGGTCAGGAGCACGGTGCCGCCGAACGTGCCGAGCGCCGCCGCCGAGTCCAGCGGGCCGGTGCGGGGGAGCTCACCGCCTCCCGAAGTTCCGCCGGTCGAGCCTCCGGTGGAGCCGCCTCCGGTCGAACCTCCCTCCTTGGAGCCGCCGGTGGAACCGCCGTCCGACGCGCCACCGGCACCCCGGACATCGAGTTCGAGGGAGGGCCCGGGGTTGTTCTTGGGCGTGCACGTGGTCGTCGTACCGAGGGCCTTGATGGTGAGGACCCCGGCGGTGAAGGTGACCTCGCCACTCTTCTTCGGGGTGTACGTCCCCGACAAGTCGCTGATCCTGATGGGAGTGTTGGCCGGAATCGCCTCCTCGTTCGCCGGGCCGGAGACCTGGACCTTCCCCTCCTCCGCGCCTCCCAGCTCGATCACGGCGCTCGGGTTCATGGCCCCTTTGTCCAGCTCCACCGGGCTGGAGGAGACGCCCTTCTGGAAGGACATGGTGAGCTTGTAGCCGTCGCCGCTCCGGACGCCCTCGATATCGATGGGCGAGACCGCCCCTTTGGGCCCGATGGGCGTCACACACTGGTAGTTGACGTCCACGACCTCGGCGTGCGCGGCGGGCGCGCCCGCCACCACGATCGAGCCTGCCGGAGCAGCCGCCAGCGCGAGAGTGGTCCGCTTCTGGTTCGACATCTCGTGCTCCCTCATGCCGGACGTCGCCGCGCGCCACGACCCGTACGTGCGCACATTGCTGACGGGGCATCAGATTTGGGCCCAAGGTACGCCGGGGGCCTGATGGAGGGAAGACGAAGAGCGCGCCGATCCGGCGCGCTCTGTCGGTGCGGAGAGAGGTACGGCCCAGCCGTACGCGTGCGGGGCGGCGGCGAAGGCAGCACGCCCGGACGGAAGGCGGCTCGGCCAGGCGGGGCCGCGCGCCCGGACACGGCGGCGGCTCGGCCGGGCGGCTCGACCGAGCGGGGGCGGACCCGGTCAAGGTCCGCCGGGCACACCCTAAGCGGGGGCGGCGAGCTCCGCCCACACGGTCTTGCCCGGGGTGTCCGGCGTGCGCAGGACGCCCCAGTCGATACAGAGGCGTTGCACGATGAACATGCCGTGCCCTCCGGGCCGGCCGGCGCGGTGCGGCGTACGGGGCGCGGGCTGCCCGGCTCCCCGGTCGACGACCTCCACCCGCAGCGCCTTGGGGGTGGCGCCGATCCGGAGCTCCTCCGGACCCTCCGCGTGCAGGCAGGCGTTGGTCACCAGCTCGGAGACGACCAGCAGGACGTCCTCGGCGGCGGCCCGGCGGTCCGCGCTGGACGCCGGGAGCCAGCCCCAGTCGTGCAACGCCTGCCGGGCGAAGTCGCGGGCCGTCGGCACGATGCCGCTGACCTGCCCGAGTGAGAGCGTGCGCCACTGCCGCTCGGCCGGGACGGGCGAGGCTGCGCCCGCTCCGTCCGGCTCGCGACCGAGGTCGCCCGGCGGATGCTGCCGGGTGGTGCTCATCAGCGCTTCACCTCACCGATTCGCCATGTCGCCATGTCGCCGTAGAACAGATAATGATCAGTTACCGAGTATGCCGGGGCCCTCGCGGGGCACCGCCGGGGTGTCTCCTGCCCTGCCGTGTCGCAACAACACCCACTTGAGGCCCACGATCGCGTGACGCAGCCGACACCGGCGGAGTCCGCGGTCGCCCGCTCGCGCCGGGTCAGGTGTCCAGTGCCTCTTCGAGCGTGGCGTGGACGGTAAAGACCGCCTCCGCGCCGGTGATCTCGAACACCCTCGCCACAACGGGCAGCATTCCGGCCAGATGAACCCCTCCTCCGGCCGCCTCCGCCTTGAGGCGGGCGCCGAGCAGCACGTTCAGCCCGGTGGAATCACAGAAATCCAGCCGGGAGCAGTCGACCACCAGGCGCGACCGCCCCTGCTCGACCGCACTCTCCAAAGGCTCGCGCAGCAGATCGGCGGTGTGGTGGTCAAGCTCACCCACCGGCGTCACTACCTCGCTGAGCCCCTCGGTCCGGGCCTCGACCTGAAGCCGTCCCCGGTTCGCACTGCCGACCGTCCCGCGGTCCATGCCAGTCCTCTTCGCCATTCGTCACTGTGCGCGTCACTGCCTGTGCGGCTGTATGCGTAGCTGCCGCCGACGTGCGTAAAACAGTACGCGTTCCGTTCGCCACGCGGTAGTCGGAGACCTCAATAAACCGGACATATAGCAGCATTTGGCGCTTGTCACTGTTGGCCGGAACCGGGTATGGGTAGAGGGACACCCGAAACACGGCCGGCTTTGGAGGCGCCGCTTCACCGCAGGAACACGTATGGGCATCGGCAGCCATATGCCGAGAACGATGGAGGAGAACCATGTCACCCCGGCTCGACGAAGCGCGTACCCACAAAGCGTCGTCGGCATGTCCTCAGGGACCGACCAATTCCGACTCCCCCGCCGCGAGCGCCATCCCCGGCCCGCGCACCAGCACCACCGGCGACAGCGGCACCACCCACGCCGCCGACGCCGTCAGCACCACCTCAGACTTCTCCGGCTACTCCGGCGCCGCCGGCGAGGGACTCGAAGGGCTCGAAGGGCTCCCCGAGATCCCGCCCTACGCCGAAGTGGGCGCTCTGGACGCCAGGGCCCTGTCCAAGACGCTCTTCGAGCGGCTGGAGTCCCTCGAAGAGGGCACCCACGAGTACAGCTACGTACGCAACACCCTCGTCGAGCTCAACCTCGCGCTCGTGAAGTTCGCCGCCTCCCGGTTCCGCTCCCGCAGCGAGCCGATGGAGGACATCGTCCAGGTCGGCACCATCGGCCTGATCAAGGCGATCGACCGGTTCGAGCTGAGCCGCGGTGTGGAGTTCCCCACGTTCGCGATGCCGACGATCGTCGGCGAGATCAAGCGCTTCTTCCGGGACACCAGCTGGTCCGTGCGCGTGCCGCGCCGACTCCAGGAGCTGCGCCTCGATCTGGCGAAGGCGGGCGACGAACTCTCCCAGCAGCTGGACCGCGCGCCCACGGTGGCGGAGCTGTCCGAGCGCCTCGGCATCACCACGGAGGAAGTCGTCGAGGGCATGTCCGCGAGCAACGCGTACACCGCGAGCTCGCTGGACGCCAAGCCCGAGGAGGACGACCACGAGGGCGCCCTCGCGGACCGCATCGGCTACGAGGACCACGGCCTCGAAGGCATCGAGTACGTCGAGTCGCTGAAGCCGCTGATCGCCGCGCTGCCGTCCCGGGACCGGATGATTCTCTCGCTCCGCTTCGTCAGCAACATGACGCAGTCGGAGATCGGCGAGGAGCTGAACATCTCGCAGATGCACGTGTCACGGCTGCTCTCCCGGACGCTGACCAAGCTCCGTAAGGGTCTGACCGTGGAGGAATGACCCGCCCCCCGGCCCGCTGCCCCGCCACGGGGCCGCCGGCGCCGTCGAGCACCGCGGAAGGACCCGCCCCGGAGACCGGGAGCGGGTCCTTCCGCGTGTACGGGCCCCGAGCCGGCGGCCTGGGCCCGCCGGACGGGTGGGCCCGGTCACACCACCCGCTGTCCGCTCCGCCAGACCGCGCTGACCAGCGGGACGCCCGGGCGGTAGGCGAGGTGGACGTGGCTCGGGGCGTCGAGGAGGACCAGGTCGGCGCGGGCGCCGGGGATGATCCGGCCGACATCGGTACGCCGCAGGGCCGCGGCCCCGCCGGCGGTGGCCGACCAGATCGCCTCGTCCGGGGTCATGCCCATGTCGCGCACGGCCAGCGCGATACAGAACGGCATGGACGAGGTGAACGAGGAGCCGGGGTTGCAGTCCGTGGAGAGCGCGACGGTGGCCCCCGCGTCGAGGAGGCGGCGGGCGTCCGGCCAGGTGGCGCGGGTGGAGAACTCCGCGCCCGGGAGCAGGGTGGCCACCGTGCCGCCCTGGCCGAGCGCGTCCACGTCCGCGTCGGTGAGATGGGTGCAGTGGTCGGCCGAGGCGGCGTCCAGCTCCACGGCCAGCTGGACGCCGGGGCCGTACGTCAGCTGGTTGGCGTGGATACGGGGGTGCAGCCCCTTGGCGCGGCCCGCCGTGAGGATGGCGCGGGCCTGGTCGCCGTCGAAGGCCCCCTGCTCGCAGAACACGTCGATCCAGCGGGCGTGCGGGGCGCACGCCTCCAGCATCGGGCCGGTGACCAGGTCGACGTATCCGGCGGGGTCGTCGGCGTAGTCGGGGGACACGATGTGGGCGCCGAGGTAGGTGACCTCGTCGGTGTGACGGCCGGCCACGCGCAGGGCGCGGGCCTCGTCCTCGACGGTGAGGCCGTAGCCGGACTTGGTCTCGAAGGTGGTGGTCCCCTGGCTCAGGGCCTCGGCGAGGTAGCGGGCGACGTTGGCGGAGAGCTCGTCGTCGGAGGCGGCCCGGGTGGCCGCGACGGTGGTGCGGATGCCGCCCGCGCGGTAGGGCTGCCCGGACATCCGGGCGTTGAACTCCTGGGTGCGGTCGCCCGCGAAGACCAGGTGGGAGTGGGAGTCGACGAACCCCGGGATCACCGCGCGGCCGGCGGCGTCGAGGACGTTGTCAGTGGCGGGTGCTTTGCTGGATTCACCGGTCCAGACGACACGGTCGCCCTCGATGACGACGGCCGCGTCCCGGATCAGGCCCAGGGGGGTCCCGTTGCCGAGGGAGGGGTCGTTGGTGACCAGGCTGGCGATGTTGGTGACGGCGGTGGTCGTCATCGTGAGGCTGTTCTCCTTGCGTTCCGCCAGGGGGTGTCCGATCGGGGGGACACCCCCTGGCACCCGGAGCGTCAGGGGTGTGGTTCGCCGCTCCGGGGGTCGGGAAGGGGCGGGGTGGGCAAGGCGTCGCGCGGTCAGCCGTGCAGGGCGGAGACGGCCTCGGCGAGTGCTCGGGGCACGTCCTCGACCCGTGTGTGACGGCCGTCCCGCACGATGTGACGGCCCGCCACCACCGTGTGCCGCACATCAGCGGCGGAGGCGGCGAATACGACGGTCTCCGCCGCCAGTCGGGGCACCGGTCCCGCCGTCCTGACCGAGTCCAGGGCGACGGTGGTCAGATCGGCGGGGGCGCCCGGCTCCAGCACCCCCGCGTCCGGACGGCCGAGAGCGGCGTGCCCGTCCGCGGAGGCTGCCCGGAGCAGGGCGGCGGCCGTCCAGTGGCCCCTGACGTGCGTGCGCAGCCGCTCGTTGAGCTCCATCGCGCGCGCCTCTTCGAAGAGGTCGATCACGGCATGGCTGTCGCTGCCCAGCGAGAGCGGCGAGCCCGCCTTCTGGAGGGCGGCGGCGGGGCCGATGCCGTCGGCGAGGTCGCGTTCGGTGGTGGGGCACATGCAGGTGCCGGTGGACGAGGAGCCGAGCAGTTCGATGTCCGCCTCGGTCAGGTGCGTGTTGTGGATGCCGGTGGTGCGCGGGCCGAGGACCCCGTGGTCGGCCAGCAGCCGGGTGGGGGTGCGGCCGTGGGCGGCCCGGCAGGCGTCGTTCTCCGCCGGCTGCTCGGAGAGGTGGACGTGGAGCGGGGCGCGCCGCTCCTGCGCCCACTGCGCGACGGTGGCCAGTTGTCCGGCCGGGACGGCCCGGACGGAGTGCACGGCCGCGCCGATCAGGGCGTGGTCGTCGCCCTTGAGGAGGGAGGCGCGCTCCGCCCACGCCTCGGCGGTGGTGTCGGAGAAGCGCAGCTGGTGCCGGTTGGGCTGCTCGCCGAATCCGGCGGCGAGATAGGCGGTGTCCAGCAGGGTGATCCGGATCCCGGCCTCGGCGGCGGCCGCGATCAGCGCCTCGCCCATGGCGTTCGGGTTGGCGTAGGGGGTGCCGCCGGGGGCGTGGTGCAGATAGTGGAATTCGCCGACGGAGGTGATGCCGGCCAGGGCCATTTCGGCGTAGGTGGCGCGGGCCAGGTCGAAGTAGGTGTCCGGGGTGAGCCGGGAGGCCGTCCGGTACATCAGCTCGCGCCAGGTCCAGAAGGTGCCCGAGCCGACCTGGACGGTGGCCCGGAGGGCCCGGTGGAAGGCGTGGGAGTGGGTGTTGGCGAGGCCGGGGAGGGTCAGGCCGCGCAGCGCGGTCGCGCCCGGCGGCGGTGCCTCGACCCCCGTCCTGATCCCGGCGATGCGTCCGTCCGCGACATCCAGGGTGACGCCCGGCTCGACGTGGGCGCCGAGCCAGGCGTGGTCCATCCAGTAGGTCGCGGTGACGGGCGCGCCCGCCGTCGGGTGTGTCAGCTGCACGCGAGACCTTCCAGTACGTCGGCGAGTGCCCCGACCCCGGCCGCGCAGTCGTCCTCGGCGGCGTGCTCGGCGGGTGAGTGCGAGATGCCGGTGGGGTTCCGTACGAAGAGCATGGCGGTGGGCGCCGAGGCGGACAAAATACCCGCATCGTGGCCCGCGCCGGTGCCGAGGACGGGCACGGGCCGCCCCGTGTCGCCGGCGCCGGCCCCTTCCAGGATCCTGCCGAGCTCGTCGCGCAGAGCGTGCTCGAAATCGACGACGGGCGTGAACGATTCGCGTACGACGTCGAGGTCGATCCCGGCCCGCTCGGCGTACTCCCGGGCGGCGCGCTCGACGCCGGTGACGAGGGCGTCCAGGGTGACCTGGTCGGCGGCGCGGGAGTCGAGCCAGCCGCGCACGAGGGAGGGGATGGCGTTGACCCCGTTGGGCTCGACCGCGATCTTGCCGAAGGTGGCGAGCGCGCCGGTCAGTTCGGCCTCGCGGCGGGCGGCGAGGACGGTCTCGGCGTACGTGAGCATCGGGTCGCGGCGGTCGGCGAGGCGGGTGGTGCCGGCGTGGTTGGCCTCGCCCCGGAAGTCGAACCGCCAGCGGCCGTGCGGCCAGATGGCGGAGGCGATGCCGACGGGATCGCCGGTCAGGTCGAGGGCGCGGCCCTGCTCGACGTGGAGTTCGACGAACGCGCCGATCCGGGCGAGCCGTTCCGGGTCGGGGCCGATGGTCCCGGGGTCGTATCCGGCGGCCTCCATGGCGGCGGGCAGGGTGATCCCGTCACCGTCGCGCAGCCGGTGGGCGTCGGCGACGGCGAGTTGTCCGGCGGTGAGCCGGGACCCGACGCAGGCCAGGCCGAAGCGGGCGCCCTCCTCGTCACCGAAATTGGTGATGGCCAGCGGCCTGGTGAACTCCGCTCCCCTGCGGCGGAGTTCGTCGAGCGCGGCGAAGGAGGACACCACGCCGAGCGGGCCGTCGAAGGCCCCGCCGTCCGGGACGGAGTCCAGGTGGGAGCCGGTGACGACGGCGTCCCCGGCCAGGGGGTCGCCGAGCCAGGCCCACTGGTTGCCGTTGCGGTCGGCCTCGTACGAGAGACCGCGCGCCTCGGCCTGCGCGCGGAACCAGGCCCGGCAGTCGAGGTCCGCCGCCGACCAGGCGTAGCGCCGGTAGCCGCCGCTGTCGGGGTGGAGCCCGATGGGGGCCAGCTCCCGCCACATCGAGAGGAAGGAGTCACCCGCTCGCCACTCCTGTGCGCCGGGAGCGGAGCCGGACGTGTCGCCAAAGGCGTCTGCCGGGCCGGACGCGTCGCCGGGTGTGCCGGACGGCATCAGTTGCCCTCCGTCATGGGAACGCGCACGCCCTGGTCGGCGGCGACGGTCTCGGCGATGTCGTATCCGGCGTCCACGTGGCGGATGACGCCCATACCGGGGTCGTTGGTGAGGACGCGGCGGATCTTCTCGCCCGCGAGCTTCGTGCCGTCCGCGACGGAGACCTGGCCCGCGTGGATGGAGCGGCCCATGCCGACGCCGCCGCCGTGGTGGAGGGAGACCCAGGAGGCGCCGGATGCGACGTTGACCATGGCGTTGAGCAGCGGCCAGTCAGCGATGGCGTCGGAGCCGTCGAGCATGGCCTCGGTCTCGCGGTACGGGGAGGCGACCGAGCCGCAGTCCAGGTGGTCGCGGCCGATGGCGAGCGGGGCGGCCAGCTCGCCGCTCGCGACCATGTCGTTGAAGCGCTCGCCGGCCTTGTCGCGCTCGCCGTAGCCGAGCCAGCAGATGCGTGCGGGCAGGCCCTGGAAGTGGACGCGTTCGCCGGCCATCCTGATCCAGCGGTGCAGCGACTCGTTCTCCGGGAACAGCTCCAGCATCGCCTTGTCGGTCTTGTGGATGTCGGACGCCTCGCCGGACAGCGCGGCCCAGCGGAAGGGGCCCTTGCCCTCGCAGAAGAGGGGGCGGATGTAGGCGGGGACGAAGCCGGGGAAGTCGAAGGCGCGGTCGTACCCGGCGAGCTGGGCCTCACCTCGGATGGAGTTGCCGTAGTCGAAGACCTCGGCGCCGGCGTCCATGAAGCCGACCATGGCCTCGACGTGGCGGGCCATCGACTCGCGGGCGCGCAGGGTGAAGTCGGCGGGCTTCTCGGCGGCCAGGTCCGCCATGTCGTCGAAGTCGACGCCGAGCGGCAGGTAGGCCAGCGGGTCGTGGGCGCTGGTCTGGTCGGTGACGATGTCGATCGGCGCGCTCTCGGCGAGCATCCGGGGCAGCAGTTCGGCCGCGTTGCCGAGGAGGCCGATGGAGAGCGGGCGGCGGGCGTCGCGGGCCTCGACGGCGAGCTGGAGGGCGTGCTCCAGGCTGTCGGCCTTCACGTCCAGGAAGCGGTGCTCGATGCGGCGCTCGATGGCGCGCGGGTCGCAGTCGATACAGATGGCGACGCCGTCGTTCATGGTGACGGCGAGCGGCTGGGCGCCGCCCATGCCGCCGAGCCCGGCGGTCAGCGTGATCGTCCCGGCCAGCGTCCCGCCGAACTTCTTCGCGGCTACGGCGGCGAAGGTCTCGTAGGTGCCCTGGAGGATGCCCTGGGTGCCGATGTAGATCCAGGACCCGGCGGTCATCTGGCCGTACATGGTGAGGCCGAGCGCCTCCAGGCGGCGGAACTCCTCCCAGTTGGCCCAGTCGCCGACCAGGTTGGAGTTGGCGATGAGTACGCGCGGCGCCCACTCGTGGGTCTGCATGACGCCGACCGGCCGCCCGGACTGGACGAGCATCGTCTCGTCCTGCTTGAGCGTCTGAAGGGTGCGGACCATCGCGTCGAACGAGCGCCAGTCGCGGGCCGCCTTCCCGGTGCCGCCGTAGACGACGAGCTTGTCGGGGTGCTCGGCGACCTCGGGGTCGAGGTTGTTCTGCAGCATCCGCAGGGCGGCTTCCTGCTGCCATCCCAGGGCGGTCAGCGCGCTGCCGCGTGGTGCCCGTACGGGGCGGGGTCCTGACATGGCGGTGCCTCCTCGCGACGGTGAAAATCTATTCACATCCTGATGTGCTGAATAGTCGTAGTCAACAGGTGCGGTTCGCGCCGCGGCCGGGAACAGGTTCTCCCTACCGGCCCGCAAGCGACCGACGGCCGGCCGGAGGCCGACCCGAAAGCCGACCCGGAGGCATCGATGAGCACTCCCGACCCAGCCGCACCGACGGCTCCCGAGGGCGGCGCGGCCCGAGGGGCGCCCGGAGGGACGCCGCCGCTCAAGCGCGCCCTCGGCCCCAAGCTGCTGATCCTCTTCGTCATCGGCGACATCCTGGGCACCGGCATCTACGCCACCACCGGGGACGTGGCGGGCAAGGTCGGCGGCGCGCTGTGGCTGCCGTTCGCGATCGGCTTCGCCGTCGCGCTGCTGACGGCGGCCTCGTACGTGGAACTCGTCGGCAAGTACCCGAAGGCGGCCGGGGCCGCGCTCTACACCCAGAAGGCGTTCAAGGTCCCCTTTCTGACCTTCGTCGTCGCCTTCATGGTGGTGTGCTCGGGCCTGTCCTCGGCGAGCGCGGCGGCACGGGCGTTCAGCGGCGACTATCTGGGGGAGTTCACCGACGCGGTGCCGCCGACCCTGATCGCGATCCTGTTCGTCCTCGCCCTCGCCGCGATCAACCTGCGCGGGGTCGCCGAGTCGGTCAAGGCGAACGTCGTCCTGACCCTGGTCGAGATCAGCGGACTCGCGGTGATCCTCGCCATCGGCGCGTACGCCGTGTTCAGCGGCGAGGGCGAGCCCTCCCGGCTGACCCAGATCGAGTCCGGCGGCACCGGGTACGCCCTGGTCACCGGGGTGCTCGGCGCCACCGCGCTGGGCTTCTTCGCCTTCGTCGGCTTCGAGGACTCGGTCAACATGGCCGAGGAGACCAAGAACCCCGCCCGCGCCTTCCCCCGCGCGATCTTCATCGGGGTGGGCATCACCGGCACCGTCTACGTCCTGGTCGCCCTGGTCTCCTCGCTCCTGGTCGACTCCCGCACACTGGCCGGCTCCAGCGGCCCGCTGCTGGAGGTGGTGAAAGCGGGGGGCGTCGATTTCCCGCCGAAACTCTTCGCGCTGATCGCCCTGTTCGCCGTCACGAACTCGGCGCTGATCAACATCATGATGGCCTCGCGGCTCTGCTACGGCATGGCCAACGAGCGCATCCTGCCGCCGGCGATGGGCAAGGTGCTGTCCGGCCGCCGCACCCCCTGGGTCGGGATCGTCTTCGTCTCCCTCCTGGCCATCGGCCTGGTCTCCACCGGCGAGATCGAGGGACTGGGCGACACCACCTCGTTCCTGCTGCTCTGTGTCTTCGCCGTGGTCAACGTCGCCGTGCTGGTGCTGCGCAAGGACCGGGTGGACCACCGCCACTTCCGTACGCCCACGGCGCTTCCGGTACTCGGCGCGCTCACCTCGCTGGTGCTGGCGAGCCCGCTCGCCGACCGGGGCTCCGACGTGTACGTGCGGGCCGGAATCCTGCTGCTGATCGGGATCGGGCTGTGGGCGCTCAACAAGGCGGTGATGACGGCCCGTGAGCGGACCGGCGCCCCGAACGCCTGACGCGACGCGCCGCCCCCGAACCCCCACCGTCGTATTCCGGCCGCCCTTCTCCACCGCGGTCCGCATGTACCAAAGGAAAATGCCAGAACTCCCACCCGTCGAAAGTACGTTGCGTAGCCTCTGCGTTACAGCCGTACGCCACGTCGGGAGGGGAGATCCGCGTGCCCGGAATCGACGAGTGCCTGCTTGAGGTCATGAGCCTGCCCGGCGCCCGGGGCGCCGCGGTGGTCGACTGGACGAGCGGTCTCGCCCTCGGCACCATCGGGGACTCCCCCACCGGCGACCACGAGGCGACCGCCGCCGAGACGGCGGAGGTCGCCCGGATGGCCGCCGAACAGCCGGCCTTCGCCCGCCTCGCCGCAGCGGGCGACCGGTCCACGGACCCGCCGAGCACCCCCGTCGAGGACGTCATCGTCACCACCCACGACGGGTACCACCTGCTCCGGTTCGTCGAGACGGCCTTCGACAGCAGCGTCTTCCTGCATCTGTGGCTGGACCGTTCCGAGGGCAACCTCGCGCTCGCCCGGCTGCGGCTCGGTGAGCTGGCCGAGCGCCTGGTGCTGGCATGAGCGCGATAACCGCCGACCCCGACGCCCCCGGAACGGACCGGCTCCCGGTGCTCTCCCCGATGCTCCAGCGCCTCGCCGCCGAGCGGGCCACCGGCGCCCTGATACGCGACCGCGGCACGCTCTACCTCGCCGACGGTCAGGTGGTGCACGCCGAGAGCCCCGCCACCCCCGGCATCGACGTCCTGCTCACCACCGGCGGGACCCTGCGGCACGAGGGCTGGTGGGACGCGGTGGCGCAGGCCGGGGCACACCGCCGGGTCGGCCGCTACCTCGTGGACAGCGGCCATGTACCCGGCGGGGCCCTGGAGTTGTGCCATCTGGGGGCGCTGTACGACGCCGCGTTCTTCGCACTCGCCCCGACCGGGACACCTGCCCGCTTCCGCTACGGGGTGGCGCACTGGATCGGCCCGGTGCGGCCCGTCCCGGTGGCGGCCGTGGAGCGCGAGACGCTGCGCAGACGGGAGTTCCTGGACCGGATCTGGCCCGACCCCGCCTGCGACGGCGCCCCGCTCCTGCGGTCGGAGGCGCACCCGTTCGACGCTCCGGTTCCGGCCCGGCAGCGCCGGCTCCTGGAGCTGGCCGACGGGGTCCGCACGGCCTCGGACATCGCGCAGGTCCTGGGCCGTTCGGCGTTCCACATCCTGGTCGACCTGCGGCGGCTGGCGGCGGCCGGCCTGGTGGAGGCGGTCCGCGCCCAGCCCCTGCCGGCCTCTCCCGCAGCCGGCCGGATCACGCTCCCCGAGGTGACGGCCGACCCCGATGTCGCCCTGCTGCGCCGGCTCCGAGACGCATTGGAGGCCCTGTGATACGCGCGCTCAGACAGCGTGCCGGGAGGAGACAGCTGATGGTGCCCGAGGCCGAAGTGCGTGATGTCCTCGCCGAGCTCCTGCGGTTACGGGCCCGGGTCCCGCTGCTCTCCGGGGCGCTGGCCGCCTCCACGGACGGGCTGGTGCTAGCCCACGACACGCCGGGCGTCGAGGCGGAGGGCGTCGCCGCCCTCACCGCCGCCGCCCTCGGCGTCTCCGTCCGGATGACCGACGCCACCGGCCGGGGCGCCTTCCGCGAACTGCTGGTCCGCGGCGGCAGCGGCTACATCGCCACCTACGCCGCCGGCTCCTCCGCCGTCCTGACCCTGCTGGCCGAGGACCGCATCAACGTCGGCCGGCTCCATCTGGAGGGCCGCCGCGCGGGCGCCCGCATCGGCGAGCTCGTCGACGCCGCGCTCGTACGCGCCGAGCGCCCGGCCCCGGCCGCCCGCGCAGCTCCCCCTCGCCCCACCGCCGCGCCCGACCGCACCCTGCCGCAGCGCCCCACGTGACGCCTCCCGCACGGCGGCCCGACGCCCCCGCCCGCGCCGCCGCGGCCAACGCGGCTCACGCCGTCACGCAGAAGCCCGCACCGCGCCTCGTACAGAAGCCCGCACAGAAGCCCGCACAGAATCGGACCCGGTCACCCCGACCGGCCAGGGAAAGGAAACGAGCCTCCATGGCGAACACCGAAGCGTCACTGAAGGAAGCGATGAGCTCGATCGAGGGCGCCACGGGTGTCGCCCTCGTCGACTACACGAGCGGGATGGCCCTGGGCACGCTCGGCGGCAGCAAGGACTTCAACCTGGAGGTCGCCGCCGCGGGCAACACCGACGTGGTCCGCGCCAAGCTCCGCACCATGGAGCACCTGGGCGTCAAGGACGAGATCGAGGACATCCTGATCACGCTCGGCACCCAGTACCACCTGATCCGGCTGCTCAAGACCCGTGGCAACAACGGCCTCTTCCTCTACCTGGTGCTGGACGCCGGCCGGGCGAACCTGGCGATGGCCCGCCATCAGCTGAAGAAGATCGAGGCGGACCTGGAGGTCTGACCCGCTACCGGGACGGGCTCACACGGGCCAGCCGCACGGCGGCCCCGTTCACCCGCGTCCGACCGGGCGAAGGCCGCCGGTCCGCACGAAAGGTCCGACCTCATCGGCGGCGACGCCGCGCCCCGCCGGGCGCGGCGTCGCCCGCCTCCGGGCCCGTCGTCCGATGGCCCTTCACCCGCTCGCCGACCGGGCTCCGCCGCCCGGCCCAGTCGGTGCGCACCCAGTACAGGACGTCCTCGCGGCGCTCGCACTGTCCGATGCGTACGGCTTTCAGCCAGAGCCCCGCTCCCGCACCGGCGAGCAGCAGACCGCCGGCGCCCGGCAGCGCGAACGAGGACGCCACCGCGACGACGAACGCCCCCAGCAGCCACCATCTGCGGCCGCGCCGCCACACCCGTACGGTCACGGCCCGGTCCTGGAGGAAGTCACCCCGCCCCGCGCGGGAGGCGCTCCGGGCCAGCTCCGCGTACCGCTTCCCACGCGCCAGGGCCACGACGGCGGCGGTGACGATGAGGAGCGCCGCCCCGGCCAGCAGCCCGATCCGACGGCCGGTCAGCCCCGGAACGAACGCCCCCGCCGCCGCGGCCACCAGCCCCGCCCACCACAGCGGCGCCGCCCCCGCCCGTACGGTCACGGCCACTCTCGCCAGCGACTGCCCTCCGCGCCCCACGTCCGTACCCCTCTCTCCGCGGTTCTCTCCACGGTTCTCTCCGCGATGCGGTGCCGCGGCGCTGCCGCGAACCCGCGCCTACTGGTCCCGTGCACCGCCGATGGCCGCGGTGCTTCTGGGCGCGGAGACTAACGGCCGCAGATGAGCGGTGCCTGAGAATCGGGGAAAGAGCCGGGCGGGAGGGCTGTCTCACTCCACGAACAGGCCGCGCGTCGCCGCCCGTACGTCGAACTCCTCCAACCGCGCCTGGGCGTCGGGAAGCCCGTCGCACATCGCCTCCAGGAGCACCCGGCCGAGCAGCATCGGCGCGCAGACGGTGTCGAAGGAGAGCCCGGAGCCGATCGCCGCCGGCAGCAGCAGATCGCTGTGCTTGGCGACGGGCGCGAAGGCGGAGTCGGCGACCGTCACCACGGTCAGCCCCTGGTCCTGGGCGTAGGCGAGCGCGTCCACACCCTCCCTGGGATGGCGCGGCAGTGCGAAGCACATCAGGGCGGTGGCCCCGGCCCGGCGTGCGGAGTCGATCCGGTCGGGCAGCAGGCTGCCGCCCTCGTCGAGCACCCGGACGTCGGGATGCACCTTGGCGGCGAAGTAGCCGAAGCCGCGCGCCTGCGAGGAGGCGGCACGCAGCCCCAGCACCGGCAACGGCCGGGAGCCGGCGAGCAGCCGCCCGGCCCGCTCGACCGGCGCCGGGTCGGCCAGTACGTCGGAGAGGTGCTGGAGGTTCTCGATCTCGGCGCGGACGGCCTGCTGGTACTCGTTGTACGTCTCCCCCGCGTCGTCCTGCTCCGCGTCGGCGGGCGCGACCTCCCGCAGGTGCCTGCGCAGCGCCGGATAGCCGTCGAAGCCGAGGGCGACGGCGAAGCGGGTGACGGAGGGCTGGCTCACCCCGGCCAGTTCGGCCAGTTCGACGCTGGAGAGGAAGGGCGCGTCGGCGGCCCGGCGGACCATGCAGTGCGCGATGCGCCGCTGGGTGGGCGTGAGCCGGTGCCCCTCGAAGAGCCGCTGCAACCGTGCGGCGGGGCTGCTCCCACTCATGCTGTCCCCTTGCTGGATCCGGCGCGCCACGACCGGCGCCGACCGTTCTATTCAGCCAGGAAGGTCGCTGTATGTCCATATGCAGGGGTCGGGGCCCGGGAGGGGCGATCCAGGAGTCGGAGGGAGACCGGGAGGCAGGGGCAAGGTCCGGGCGAAGCAGGGCGGGCTCCGAGGCGTCGGAAGCAGGAGGCAGGGGCGGGAGGAGGCCGGAGCCGCGGAGGGGGGTTAACCCCACAGAACTTGGGGGCTAGCCCCACTGTCACCGGGGGCCCGGCTCCGTACCGTGGTGGGCATGGAAGCCCGTGACCACGAGCTGAAGAAGGAGCTCGCCGCCACCCTCCAGGCCCGCGGCGAGCTGGGCGCGGAGTACGAGACCGCGCTCATCGACTCGTTCCTGGAGAAGGTCGAGCAGCGCCTCGACACCACGCTCGACCGCCGGGTCCGCCGCCAACTCGCCGAGCAGCAGATGGCCGTCGCCCGGGGTGTGCGCCCGGCCGAGCCGGGGAACTTCGCCGACCGGCACGGCCTGGGGATCGTCTCGCTGATCCTGGCTGTCCCGCTGTCCGCGATCGGTGTCGCGAACGCCGGAATCGACGGGCTCGTCGTGGCCTGGCTCGGCATAGTCGGCGTCAACGCGTTCCAGGCGGCGCGGGGCGGCGGTCTGTTCCGTCGCCGGGACGAGCGCTCGTCGTCCGACTGGAAGGACTGAGGCCGCCCCGGCACGGACGCCGTCCAAGCCCGGAGCCGGCCGGTGGCCGGACCACGGGCGAGCTCAGCCACCCGGGCCCTCGCCTTGGCCCTCGCCTTGGCCTTGACCTCGGCGCAAGCGTTGGGGGGCCGGGGCGCGCCGCCCCTCGCGGCGGCTGCGGGACGCCCGGCGGCCGGAAGCCGGCCCTGTGCGCTGGGGCCGGGGCGCTTGACGACGTATGTCGCGGGGACCGCCACACCCCCGGTCGCCCGGGGGGCGGGACGACGGCGGTCCCCGCGAGGGACGCGGTCCGGGCCAGGCCGGATGTTCGCGTCCGGGCGACGGTGGAGGTCCGGGAGCCGCTCCGTAGTCCGGTGTCGCCGTTCTGGGCGCCGGCGGGTTTCCCTGCCGACACCCACCAATGTGCCGGAGCCGTGTTAAGCGGGCGCTGCGCGCGTGTGACGCGCTCGTACCGTTTGTGCGAAGGCCCGCCCTCGGCCCGTGGGAAGGGCCGTCGCCGGCCCGCCGGGGCCCCGGTTCCCGCACCGCCGCCGGGCCGGGAGGCTTGCCCCGGGGCCCGGCGGACGGCGCGTCAGACCTTCGTCGTGCCCGCGTCCCTGGCGAGGAACGCCAGCAGGTCCTGCCTGCTCACGACGCCCTTGGGCTTGCCCTCGACGAGCACGATCGCCGCGTCGGACCCGTCCGTGCCGCTGAGCACGGCCATCAGGTCCTCGACCGGTTCGCCGGAGCCGACCTGCGGCAGCGGGGTCGACATGTGCTTCTCCAGCGGGTCGGTCAGCGAGGCGCGCTGGGTGAACAGCGCGTCCAGCAGCTGCCGCTCCACGACGGAGCCGATGACCTCGGCGGCCATCACGTCCGGGTGGCCGGCACCCGGCTTCACGATCGGCATCTGGGAGACGCCGTACTCTCGGAGCACCTCGATGGCCTCGCCGACCGTCTCCTCCGGGTGCATGTGGACGAGGGAGGGCATCGGGCCCTCCTTGAAGTCCAGCACCGCGCCGACGTTCGCGGAGGCGCCGGTGGCCTCGAGGAAGCCGTAGTCGGCCATCCACTCGTCGTTGAAGATCTTACTGAGATAGCCGCGCCCGCTGTCGGGGAGCAGCACCACCACGACGTCCTCGGGGCCGAGCCGCTTGGCGACCTCCAGGGCCCCCACGACCGCCATGCCGCAGGAGCCGCCGACGAGCAGCCCCTCCTCCTTGGCGAGCCGACGCGTCATCTGGAAGGAGTCCTTGTCGGACACGGCGACGATCTCGTCGGTCACGGTGCGGTCGTACGCGCTCGGCCAGAAGTCCTCGCCGACGCCCTCGACGAGGTACGGCCGCCCGGAGCCGCCGGAGTAGACCGACCCCTCCGGGTCCGCGCCGATGACCTGGACCGCGCCGTCGCTGATCTCCTTGAGGTAGCGCCCGGTGCCGCTGATCGTGCCGCCGGTGCCGACGCCCGCGACGAAGTGGGTGATCTTCCCCTCCGTCTGCTCCCACAGCTCGGGACCGGTGGTCTCGTAGTGCGAGCGCGGGTTGTTCGGGTTGGAGTACTGGTCGGGCTTCCAGGCGCCCGGCGTCTCGGTGACCAGCCGGTCGGAGACGTTGTAGTACGAGTCCGGGTGCTCGGGGTCGACGGCGGTGGGGCAGACGACGACCTCGGCGCCGTACGCGCGCAGCACGTTGATCTTGTCCGTGGACACCTTGTCCGGGCACACGAAGACGCACTTGTAGCCCTTCTGCTGGGCGACGATGGCGAGCCCGACGCCCGTGTTGCCGCTGGTCGGCTCGACGATCGTGCCGCCGGGCTTCAGCTCCCCGCTCTGCTCGGCCGCCTCGATCATGCGCAGCGCGATGCGGTCCTTCACCGACCCGCCGGGGTTGAAGTACTCGACCTTGGCCAGGACGGTCGCCTGGATACCTGCCGTGACGCTGCGCAGCCTCACCAGCGGGGTGTTGCCGACAAGACTGATCATCGAATCGTGGAATTGCACCGTGTACTCCGGGATCTCCGAGATGGTCCGGCCCAGAGTATGCGTACGGGGCGGACTCCGCGTACAGGAAGGAGTACACGGAGCCCCTGACGGGGCAAGTAGGTACGTGTACGGCTGTACGGCGAAGAGGAGGTGGACCGGACTGTGTCGAGAGCAAGGGTGGCACGGCGGATCGCGGCGGGCGCGGCCTACGGCGGTGGCAGCATCGGATTGATCGGTGCGGCGGCCGTGGGCGTGTTCCTGGCGGAGGTCCAGCTCGCGAAGAGGCAGGTGGGCGGGGACACCGCTCCGGTTCCGCCGAGCGCGGACGGGCGGTACGGGGTGGCGTTCGCCGGACCGTCCGACGCGATGCGGCTCGGGATGCTCGGTGACTCGACGGCCGCCGGTCAGGGCGTGCGGCGGGCCGGGCAGACCCCGGGCGCGCTGCTGGCCTCGGGGCTCGCGGCGGTGGCCGAGCGGCCGGTGGACCTGCGGAACGTGGCCCTGCCCGGGGCGCGGTCGGACGATCTGGAGCGGCAGGTGTCACTGCTGCTCACGGATCCGGCGCGGATCCCGGACGTCTGCGTGATCATGATCGGGGCCAACGACGTCACCCACCGGATGCCCGCGACCCAGTCGGTGCGCTGTCTGACGACGGCGGTGCGCAGGCTGCGGACGGCGGGGGCGGAGGTCGTCGTCGGCACCTGCCCGGACCTGGGCACGATCGAACCGGTCTATCAGCCGTTGCGCTGGCTGGCCCGGCGGGTGAGCCGGCAGCTGGCGGCCGCGCAGACGATCGGGGCGGTCGAGCAGGGCGGGCGCACGGTGTCGCTGGGCGACCTGCTGGGCCCCGAGTTCGCGGCGAACCCGCGTGAGCTGTTCGGCCCGGACAACTACCACCCCTCCGCCGAGGGCTACGCCACGGCGGCCATGGCGGTGCTGCCCACCCTGTGCGCGGCGCTGGGCCTGTGGCCGGAGACCGACCGGCTGGACGGCGCCCGGCGCGAGGACATCCTCCCGGTGGCGAAGGCCGCCTCCCAGGCGGCCCGGGAGGCCGGCACGGAGGTCACGGGGGCGCGGGCTCCCTGGGCCCTCCTCAAGCACCGCAGGCGGCGGCGTCTGCCCGCCTCCACGGAGCCCACCCCGCACGCGCACCCGGACGCGGCGCACGGGCACGCATAGAGGCCCCTGACCCTGGCCGCCCGCCGTGCGGGGGCCCGGAGCCGCGCTCGGCGGAGCCGGGCCGCCCGGGCGTGCGTACGGGGCGGGCGGACCGCCGCCGTGCGGGGGCCCGGAGCCGCGCTCGGCGGAGCCGGGCCGCCCGGGCGTGCGTACGGGGCGGGCGGACCCGCGACGACGGGGCCGGGAAGCCGGACCCCGGCCGGCGACGACAGGACGGGACCTGAGCCCGGGCGGTGACGAGCACAGGACCTGAGCAAGCGCTTAGAAAAGAGTCCCGTGTCACACGGCCTGGCGGGTGACCCCGGCGATACGTCCGGGTAACTTCCACAGGAGTTCCGCCTGTCCACACAGCCTTCCAGCCCTCTTGGAGCCGCGTGATGCCCGAAGCCGTGATCGTCTCTGCCGCCCGTTCGCCGATCGGCCGCGCCTTCAAGGGGTCCCTGAAGGACCTGCGCTCGGACGACCTGACCGCCACGATCATCCAGACCGCACTGGCCAAGGTTCCCGAGCTGGACCCGAAGGACATCGACGACCTGATGCTGGGCTGCGGTCTGCCCGGCGGCGAGCAGGGCAACAACCTGGGCCGCATCATCGCCGTGCAGATGGGGATGGACCACCTTCCCGGCTGTACGGTCACCCGCTACTGCTCGTCCTCGCTCCAGACCAGCCGGATGGCGCTGCACGCGATCAAGGCGGGCGAGGGCGACGTCTTCATCTCGGCCGGTGTCGAGATGGTGTCCCGATTCACCAAGGGCAACTCCGACAGCCTCCCGGACACGCACAACCCGCTGTTCGCCGAGGCCGAGGCCCGCACCGCCGCCCGCGCCGAGGAGTCCGGGGCGAGCTGGCACGACCCGCGCGAGGACGGCCTCGTCCCGGACGCGTACATCGCGATGGGGCAGACGGCGGAGAACCTGGCCCGGACCAAGGGCGTCTCCCGTCAGGACATGGACGAGTTCGGCGTACGGTCGCAGAACCTCGCCGAGGAGGCCCTGCGGAACGGCTTCTGGGAGCGGGAGATCACCCCGGTCACCACCCCCGACGGCACCGTGGTCGCCAAGGACGACGGCCCGCGCGCGGGCGTGACGCTGGAGGGCGTGCAGGGGCTGAAGCCGGTCTTCCGCCCGGACGGCCTGGTCACGGCGGCCAACTGCTGCCCGCTCAACGACGGCGCCGCGGCGCTGGTGATCATGTCCGACACCAAGGCGCGCGAGCTGGGCCTGACCCCGCTGGCCCGGATCGTCTCCACCGGCGTCTCCGGCCTCTCTCCCGAGATCATGGGCTACGGCCCGGTCGAGGCGAGCAAGCAGGCGCTGAAGCGGGCCGGCCTGACCATCGACGACATCGACCTCGCCGAGATCAACGAGGCGTTCGCCGCCCAGGTCATCCCCTCCTATCGGGACCTCGGCCTGCCGCTGGACAAGGTCAACGTCAACGGCGGTGCGATCGCGGTCGGCCACCCCTTCGGCATGACGGGCGCCCGCATCACGGGCACGCTGATCAACAGCCTCCAGTTCCACGACAAGCAGTGGGGCCTGGAGACGATGTGCGTGGGCGGCGGCCAGGGCATGGCGATGGTGATCGAGCGGCTGAGCTGAGCCGTAGCGGAGGGTAGGGGTCGCCTGAGGGACGAAGACGGCACCTGCCCGCAGCGCAGGCGAAACTTCAGCGCGACCACCAGCACGAGCGGCTGAGCTGAGCCGTAGCGGAGGGTAGGGGTCGCCTGAGGGACGAAGGCGGCACCTGCCCGCAGCGCAGGCGAAACTTCAGCGCGACCACCAGCACGAGCGGCTGAGCTGAGCCGTAGCGGAGGGTAGGGGCCGCCTGAGGGACGAAGGCGGCACCTGCCCACAGCGCAGGCGAAACTTCAGCGCGACCACCAGCACGAGCGGCTGAGCTGAGCCGTAGCGGAGGGTAGGGGCCGCCTGAGGGACGAAGGCGGCACCTGCCCGCAGCGCAGGCGAAACTTCAGCGCGACCACCAGCACGAGCGGCTGAGCTGAGCCGTAGCGGAGGGTAGGGGTCGCCTGAGGGACGAAGACGGCACCTGCCCGCAGCGCAGGCGAAACTTCAGCGCGACCACCAGCACGAGCGGCTGAGCTGAGCCGCTCGGGCTCCCTCGTCGGGGTGCTTCGAACCCGGCCGAGCTCCGACCGTGACCGAATCTCCCCCAGGATGTGATCTGCGTCCCGGGGGAGATTCGTTTATGCAGGTCACTGCCGTTCTGGGGCCAAACGTCGGACCGAAAGACCTGTCCATTTCGTGACGTAATGCACTGACAGCCCGTACCGGTACAGGTCAAGCTGATGTAGGAAGTCGGGGGTATCGATTGAAACCGGGAGTATGTCAGTGAGCGCCATGTCATTTGCCCTGTTGCTGACCACCGCCGCTGCCACGGCCGTCGGCACCGCCGCGCTGCACGCCGCTCACGGGCTGCGCAAGCAGGTCGCGGCGCTGCGCACGGAGCTGGCCGCCGGCCGTGCTCCCGGCGCCTCAGTGCCACCCCAGAGCCGCAGTACGGCCACCCCCGCCGAGGAGATACGCGCGGCCGTCGCCGAGGCGCTCGCCGAGGAGCGGGAGCGCGAGCTGGCCGAGGCGCGCGCCTTCTGGGCCGCTCAGGAGGACCGTGACGCGGCCGACGCCCCGTCTCTGCTGGGCGGTCTGTCCGGCCTCGGCGACGACGCCCCGTACTACCTGCCCCGGCAGGCCGACTTCGCCGGTCTGGAGTCGATGGACCTCGAAGCGACCGAGGCGATGGAGGAGCTCGCGGAGCTGAGCGAGCGGACCCTGGCGGAGCACGAGATCGGCGAACTGACCGATCTCCCGGAGATCGCGGAGTTCCCGGAGGACTCGCCCGAGCTGGCCGCCGCCCGCCGCCGCCACCCCTCGCACCCGGACTTCGTCCCCGTACAGACTCCGGTGGTCACCGATCACGAGCGGACCGTGGACCGGCTCGAAGAGCTGGCCGACACCGCGACCGAGCTGACCGACGTGCGGCCCGGTCCACTGGGCACGCTCGATGTGTACGTCTTCGCCGACGGCACCACGCTCTGCATGACCCCCGGCCACCGCGAGACCGCCGAGCGGCTCGCCGACGCCCTGCGGGCGGGACGGCAGCCGGTGCTGCTGGGAGGTTCGGGCGTCTCCGGCGCCTATGCGCTGACCTTCTCCTGCGGCGAGGACAACGTCTACATCCTCGCCGACCGCGTCATCGCCTCGTTCTGACCCGCCGGGCGCGGGCCGCTCAGGCGAAAGCCCGCGCCGCCGCTTTCCCGACATACCGCACGGCCTCGTCCAGCTCCTGGGGCGGGGCCGTTTCCAGTGCCACCGCCAGGTCGCGCCCGGCGACGGCGAGTTGGTCGCCCACGGCGAACATCCCGGCGTCCGGCAGTTCACGCGGCTCGGCGTCCGGGTTCTCCAGGCGCTGGGCCCGGGCCGCGAGTTCGCGCGCCGCGGCCAGCGCCTCGGCGGCCGCGCCGCGCTGAAGGCGGCTCTGCGGGGCCGAGCGCAGGCGGTCGGCGAATCGGTCCACGGCCAGGATCAGGGGCGTCGTATCGAGCACCCGGCCGACCCTACGCGGCGCCCGCGCGAGGTGGCCACCGGCGGGCCGTCCCAGAGCGGACGTCCCGGAACCGGAACGGCCCGCAGGCTCGAAGCCTGCGGGCCGTTCCGGTACTGCGGGTCCTGCGGGCGGTGCGGGGCGTGCGGTCAGTCGTCGCCGCTGAGGATCGCGACCAGGCGCAGCATCTCGATGTAGATCCACACCAGGGTCACGGTGAGGCCGAAGGCCGCCAGCCACGCCTCCTCGCGCGGAGCGCCGTAGGCGATGCCGTCCTCGACCTGCTTGAAGTTGAGGGCGAGGATGCACGCGCCGATGACGATGGCCACGATGCCGAAGACGACGCCGAGCGCGCCGCTGCGGAAGCCGAGGCCGTCACCGCCGCCGAACACGGCGAACAGGAGGTTGACCATCATCAGCAGCATGAAGCCGATGGCGGCCGCCATCACGAAGCCGTAGAAGCGGCGCGTGACCCGGATCAGTCCGGTGCGGTAGGCGATCAGCACGCCGGCGAAGACCGCCATGGTGCCGATCACCGCCTGCATCGCGGCGCCGGGGGCGACGTACATGCTGACGATGTTGCTGACGATGCCGAGGAAGACACCCTCGAACGCCGCGTAGGTCAGGATCAGTGGCGGCGAGGGCCGACGCTTGAACGAGTTCACCAGCGACAGGACGAAGCCGATGATCGCGGCGCCGATGGCCACGCCGTAGGCGCTGCCGAGGTTCGCCTCGTCGACCGGCATGACCCACCAGGCGATGGCGGCGGCGACGATCACGGTGCCCAGCGTCATCGCCGTACGCGTCACCACGTCGTCGATGGTCATCGCGTCGGTGCGCGCGGGCGCCTGCGGGGCGCCGAGCTGGGCATCCTGCTGTGCGTAGGGGTTGGTGGCGTACGGGTTGGCTCCCGCCGCGGCGGCCCCGGCCTGCGGCGCCGCGTTGAAGCCCGCGTGGCCGTTGTCGCGGCTGAACCCCCGTCGCGAGAAGACCGGGTTGCTGCTCCTCATCTCACTCCTCCGTGGCCACACTGCGTGGCCTCGCCACAAGAGTAATGGGTAGGCAAAAGAATCACCCCAGTCCCAGGGGAGGATCTTTGCGCCGGTCTGCCGGGAGGCGATGCCGCGGCCCGGGCGGGACCGCCGTACCCGGCCGGGGCCCGGGGTTCGGGCCACGCTCACGGTCTGGGCCGTCCGGGTCACGCAGAGTGCGGCGCGTGGTGCCCGGAGCCGGACTCGAACCGGCACGCCCCCGAGGGGCAGCGAGGTTTAAGCTCGCCGTGTCTGCGTTCCACCATCCGGGCGTGCCGCGCGGCTCCGCGTATGGCTACCGACCCTATCCGGGGACGTCCCCCGATCAGCGGAACAGTGGCGCGATGTTGTCCTATTTTATTGACCGCTTGAGGGTCCGTCAGCATATTCGACCGGGCTGACCACACGCCCGTTGCCGATCACGGGCGCTCGGCGCACCGCGTGGGAATGACGGAAAGTCGCCGCACCCGTACGGCCGAATGCGCCGGGTTCGCGCCAGGCTTCGCCAGGGGGTCCGCCACCCTCGGGTCCGGGTTCGTTCCCGCCCCGGGGCCGGGGGGGGGGGGGGGGGGGGCGCCCCCCCCCCCCCCCCCCCGGCCCTCCCGGCCGGTCCTCGACGCGCCCTCGTGTGCTCACGCGGGGTGACCGCGCCGGAGGCGCCACGACCGCGGTCAGGGTCGATGTCATACCCGAGGAGGACGGATGTACGTCCGCGGTGCGACTCAAGAGGGCCACGGGAACGGGCATCGGGAGTGACGACCGGACGCGATCGGGACGTGACGATGGAGTAAGTCCCCGAGGCATGGCGTCGGCGCCCGCCTCAGCACGGTCCGTGCAACCGCATCACCCGAACCAGGAGCGTCCCTGTGACCACCACCCCCACCGTTCACCGCGCCACCGCGGTGGCTGCCCGCGCCACGGAGCTGTCGAAGGTCTACGGCGAGGGCGAGACACAGGTCGTCGCCCTGGACCGGGTGACCGTGGACTTCCCGCAGGGCGAGTTCACGGCGATCATGGGCCCGTCGGGCTCCGGCAAGTCGACGCTGATGCACTGCGTCGCCGGGCTCGACAGCTTCAGCAGCGGTTCCGTCCGCATCGGTGACACCGAGCTGTCCACGCTGAAGGACAAGCAGCTCACGCAGCTGCGCCGGGACAAGATCGGCTTCATCTTCCAGGCGTTCAACCTGCTGCCGACGCTCACCGCGCTGGAGAACATCACGCTGCCGATGGACATCGCGGGCCGCAAGCCGGATGCCGCGTGGCTCCAGAAGGTGATCGACATGGTGGGGCTCTCCGAGCGGCTGAAGCACCGCCCGACCGAGCTCTCCGGCGGTCAGCAGCAGCGCGTCGCCGTGGCCCGGGCCCTGGCCTCGCAGCCGGAGATCATCTTCGGTGACGAGCCGACCGGGAACCTGGACTCCCGCTCCGGCGCCGAGGTCCTCGGCTTCCTGCGCAACTCGGTGCGCGAGCTGGGCCAGACCGTGGTGATGGTGACGCACGACCCGGTGGCCGCCTCCTACGCGGACCGGGTCATCTTCCTCGCGGACGGCGCGGTCGTCGACCAGATGATGCACCCGACCGCCGACGGGGTCCTCGACCGGATGAAGGCGTTCGACGCGAAGGGCCGCACCAGCTGACACCGCCGGCGGCCCGCCGGTACGACCGCACCGGCTGACGCGGGCGCCCGCCGCCCCGGCCGCGCCGCCCCCGCGCGTCCTCGTCCCCCTTCCGGAACCCATCCCAGGACACACAGACATGTTCCGTACCGCCCTGCGCAATGTGCTCGCGCACAAGGCCAGGCTGCTGATGACCGTGCTCGCCGTCATGCTCGGCGTAGCGTTCGTCTCCGGCACCCTCGTCTTCACCGACACCCTCGGCAACGCCTTCCGCAACCAGTCCGCCAAGAGCTACGACGACGTGGCCGTCGCCGTGGACACGTACGCCGGCACGCACGACGAGAAGACCCCCGGCATCGACGACGCCACCCTGGAGAAGATCCGGGGCCTGGACGGCGTGGCCTCCGCCACCGGGCGGGTCTCCGGCTTCGCCGGGGTCGCCGACCCGGATGGCAAGCTGATCGGCAACGGCTGGTCCAACACCGGCGCGAACTTCGCCCCCGGCAAGGACGGCAAGGACGCGAGCTACGTCTTCACCGACGGCTCGGGCCCGGCGGAGAACGGCTCGGTCGCGCTCGACAAGGACACCGCGAGCAAGGGCGAGTACAAGGTCGGCGACCCGGTGCGCGTCGCGACCAACGGCCCGGTGAAGGAGTACACCCTCTCGGGGATCTTCACCACCGAGGACGGCGCGGTCAACGCGGGCGGCAGCCTCGTGCTGTTCGACACCGCGACCGCCCAGAAGCTCTATCTGAAGCCCGGCGTCTTCCAGGACGCGACCGTCACCGCCACCGGTGGCGTCTCCGACCAGAAGCTGCTGGACGCGATCACGCCCCTGCTGCCCGAGAACGCCACCGCGCAGACCGGCAAGGCGCTGGCGGAAGAGCAGGCGAAGGACATCGAGAGCGGGCTGGCCGGCCTCAACGGCATGCTGCTGGCCTTCGCGGGCATCGCGCTGTTCGTCGGCGTCTTCCTCATCGCCAACACCTTCACCATGCTGATCGCGCAGCGGACCCGTGAGCTGGCCCTGATGCGGGCGATCGGAGCGACCCGCCGCCAGATCAAGCGCTCGGTGCTGCTGGAGGCCGCCGTCGTCGGCACGATCGCGTCCGTCATCGGCTTCGCCCTCGGTCTCGGCCTCGCCACGGGTCTGCGCTCGGCGATGGGCCTCCTGGGCGGCAAGATCCCGGCCGGCCCGCTGATCGTCTCACCGACCGCCGTCCTCTCCGCCTTCGCCGTCGGCATCCTGATCACCGTGCTGGCCGCCTGGCTGCCCGCCCGCCGGGCCGCGAAGATCGCCCCGGTCGCCGCGATGAGCAGCGTGCACGCCACCGCCTCCACCAAGTCCCTGGTCGTACGGAACTCCATCGGCGGCGTGATCGCCCTGCTCGGCGCAGCGGGGATCGTCGGCGGCGCTGCGGCCGGCGGCGCGTCCGGCCGGCAGCTGGTCGCGGGCGGCGCGTTCTTCGCCCTGATCGGCGTCATCATCCTGATCCCGCTGCTCTCGCGCCCGGTCATCGCCCTGGTCCGGCCGCTGCTGAAGAAGCTGTTCGGCGTCTCCGGGAAGCTGGCCTCGCAGAACGCGGTCCGCAACCCGCGCCGTACCGGAGCCACCGCCTCCGCCC
The DNA here is from genome assembly GCF_044756785.1 of Streptomyces sp. NPDC091649. NCBI lineage: Bacteria > Bacillati > Actinomycetota > Actinomycetes > Kitasatosporales > Streptomycetaceae > Streptomyces > Streptomyces sp. NPDC091649. The sequence continues at coordinate 83,125 of NZ_JBIVTR010000021.1, forward strand.
TGGCCATCGGGCTGACCCTGGTCACCGGCATCTCGGTGCTCGGTGTCACGCTCGGCCAGGCCATCGACAAGATGACCACGGACAACATCAGGGCCGACTACATGGTCTCGATGGCCAGCGGCGACTCGCTCGACGAGTCCGCGCTCACGGCGCTGGCGAAGGCCGACGGCGTCGCCGCGCTCTCCCCGCAGCAGGCCGCGTACTTCCAGGTCGACGGGGAGCCCCACTCGGCCTCCGGCGTCACCCCGGGCGACGTGGAGAAGGTCTTCTCGCTGACGACCGTCTCCGGTTCGCTCGGCTCGCTGAAGGACGGTCAGGTCGCGGTCGGTTCCAAGACCGCCAAGTCGAACGGCTGGAAGACCGGCGACACCCTCCCGGTGACGTTCGACGACGAGAAGAAGGGCGAGCTGACCATCGGCGCCCTCTACGAGCAGAACGAGTTCCTCTCCCCCTTCCTCATTCCGAAGGACCTCGCCGACCGGCACAGCTCCGCCTCCCGCCCCGAGATCCGGGAGATCTGGATCAAGGCCGACGGCGGCGCGAGCAAGGCCAACGAGCAGGCGATCGTGGACGCGCTCGGGGACAACCCGGCGATGAGCGTCATGGACCGGCAGGACATCCGCGACGTGTTCGGCGGCTTCATCAACACCGCCCTGAACATCATGTACGGGCTGCTCGCCATGGCCCTGCTGATCGCGGTCCTCGGCGTCGTCAACACCCTCGCGATGTCGGTGTTCGAACGCCAGCAGGAGATCGGGATGCTCCGCGCGATCGGTCTCGACCGGGGCCGCGTCAAGCGGATGATCCGTCTGGAGGCCGTCGTCATCTCGGTGTTCGGCGCGGTGATCGGGGTCGGCCTCGGGGTCTTCCTCGGCTGGGCGATCGGCCGGACCCTGTCCGCCGACATCCCCGGCTACGCCCTGGTCGTCCCGTGGGACCGGCTCGGCCTCTTCCTGCTCCTCGCCGCCCTGGTGGGCGTCCTCGCCTCGCTGTGGCCCGCCCGCAGCGCCGCGAAGCTCAACATGCTGACGGCGATCAAGACGGAGTAGCCGCAGGGCCCGGGACGAGGGTCCGCCGGACACCCCAGGGGGCCGGTGCGACCGCTGCGAAGCGGTCGCACCGGCCCCTCGCCCGTGCCGTGCGCGTACGGGTCAGGGGCTCGCGGTCTCCGTCCAGGCGCGGGCGCGCAGCGGCATTCCGGAGCCGCCGCCGTCCGGCGGGCGCACCGCGAGGATCTGGTTGACGCCGATCCTGTTGTGCTCGAAGGAGAGTGCCGAGGCGGCCATGTACAGCCGCCAGACCCTGACCCGGCCCGGGGAGGTGGCGCGGACCGCCCGCTCCCGGTGCCGCTCCAGGTTGGCCACCCACCGGCGCAGGGTCAGGGCGTAGTGCTCGCGCAGCGCCTCGACGTCCCTGGCCTCGAAGCCGGCCTCCTCCAGGGTGGCCAGGGTGCGGCCGAGGGGAGCCAGTTCCCCGTCGGGGAAGACGTACGCGTCGATGAAGGCGTCGATGCGGTAGGCGTCCTCGTCCCCCTCGGGGCGGCGGGCGATCTGGTGGTTCAGCAGGCGGCCGCCGGGCTTCAGGAGGGCGTAGAGGTCGTCGGCGTACTCGCGGTAGCGGACCGAGCCGACGTGCTCGGCCATGCCGATCGAGGAGATCGCGTCGTACGGGCCGACGCATACGTCCCGGTAGTCCTGGACGCGGATCTCGATCCGGTCGGTCAGTCCCTCCTCGGCGATGCGCTTGCGGGCGTGGGCGGCCTGTTCCTGGGAGAGGGTGATGCCGGTGACCTGCGCCCCGTAGGCGCGCGCGGCGTGCATGGCCATGGAGCCCCAGCCGCAGCCGACGTCCAGGAGCCGGTCGCCCTCCTTGAGGCCGAGCTTGCGGCAGGCCAGGTCGAGCTTGTCGCGCTGGGCGTCCTCCAGGGTGCCCCCGTCCTGCCAGTAGGCGCAGGAGTAGACCATGGAGGGGCCGAGTACCAGGGCGTAGAAGTCATTGCCGACGTCGTAGTGGTGGCTGATGGCCTCCTTGTCGCGGCGCCGGGTGTGCAGCGGCCCGGTGCGGCGGCGGACCTCCTCCGCGGGCGGGGCGGGCGGCGGCCAGGGGCCCGCGAGGCGGAGGAGGCCGCGGGCGAAGGCGCGGACCCTGGGGTCGCGGACCGGGTGGACCGAGTCCTTGGCGTCGGCGCCGCGGTCCCAGAGCAGCCCGGCCAGCCGGCTGAGCGCTTCGTACAGGTCGCCCTCGACGTCGATGTCCCCGGCCACCCAGGCGCGGGCCAGGCCCAGTTCGCCCGGCTTCCACAGGAGCCGGCGCAGGGCGCGGCGGTGGCGGATAACGAGGACCGGGGCGCCGGGCGGCCCCGATTCGCTTCCGTCCCAGGCCCGGACACGGACCGGCAGGGGTTCCGAGAGCAACTCCTCGGCAAGAGCGGTCAGCCGCGACGCGGCGTCTGCCATGGCGCACACCTCCGTGGTGTTTCCCCGACATGCACAACAAGCACAGGGCGAACAGACATGCTCGTAGCCCCGCCGCGACACCCCGGGCGCCGTGGCGAGGTACACCTGCGTCAACTCTGCTCGCACACCGCGTCATCCCGCTACCGGGCAACGGAACGGCAAAGCGTGTGCATACGCCATCCATATGGGCGGGAACCGGCCACGGCCCCCCGCCGGGCCCCCGGTCCGCGTCCGGCCCGGATACGCCGAAGGAGACGTCCGCACCACGGATGGCGGACGGCCCCTTCGGGCGTCGTACGGTGCGCTCCTCGCGGAGCGTGTCACCGGGGGTCAGCCGGCCTTGGCCTTCTCGCCCTCCGGCTTGGCGGCGGCCGGCGCCGGGGCCGGCTTGGCGGCCTCGTAGAACTCCTCGCGCGGCGTCTCCATGGCGCCGAGCGAGACGACCTCGCGCTTGAGGAACATCGCGAGCGTCCAGTCGGCGAAGATCCGGATCTTGCGGTTCCAGGTCGGCATGGCCATGCCGTGGTAGCCGCGGTGCATGTACCAGGCGAGACGGCCCTTGAGCTTGATCTTCACCTTGCCCATGACGATCATCGCGACGCCCTTGTGCAGGCCGAGACCGGCGACCGCGCCCTTGTTCGCGTGGCTGTACTCCTTCTGCGGGAAGCCCCGCATGCCGGAGATCACGTTGTCGCCGAGGACCTTCGCCTGGCGCAGTGCGTGCTGGGCGTTGGGCGGGCACCAGGCGTTCGGGTTGCCGGCGCGGCGGCCGACCATGTCCGGCACCTGGGCGTTGTCGCCCGCGGCCCAGATGTAGTCGGTGCCCTGCACCTGGAGCTTCTCGGAGGTGTCCACGTGACCGCGGGGGCCGAGCGGCAGGCCGAAGCGGGCCAGGGCCGGGTTCGGCTTCACACCGGCGGTCCACACGATGGTGCTGGAGTCGACCTCCAGGCCGTTCTTCAGCACCACGTGGCCGTCGACGCAGGAGTCCATCGAGGTGGAGAGGTAGATCTCCACGCCCCGGCTCTCCAGGTGCTCCTTGCCGTAGGCGCCCAGCTTCGGGCCGACCTCGGGAAGGATCTTGTCGGCGGCGTCGACGAGGATGAAGCGCATGTCCTCGCGCTTCACGTTGGTGTAGTACTTGGCCGCGTCGCGGGCCATGTCCTCGACCTCGCCGATGGTCTCCGCGCCGGCGAAGCCGCCGCCCACGAAGACGAACGTCAGCGCCTTGCGGCGGACGTCCTCGTCGGTCGTGGAGTCGGCCTTGTCGAGCTGCTCCAGGACGTGGTTGCGCAGGCCGATGGACTCCTCGATGCCCTTCATGCCGATGCCCTGCTCGGCGAGGCCGGGGATCGGGAAGGTGCGGGAGACCGCGCCCATCGCGATGACCAGGTAGTCGAAGGGCAGCTCGTAGGACTCGCCGACGAGCGGCGCGACCGTGGCGACCTTGCGGTCCTGGTCGATGGTCGTGACACGACCGGTGAGAACCTCAGCCTTGGGCAGCACGCGTCGCAGCGGGACGACGACATGCCGAGGCGAGATGCTGCCGGCAGCAGCTTCGGGGAGGAAGGGCTGGTACGTCATGTACGAGCGCGGGTCGACGACCGTGACGGTCGCCTCTCCGTACCGCATCTTCTTCAGAATGCGACGAGCTGCGTACAGGCCAACGTACCCACCGCCTACAACGAGGATCCTGGGACGCTCCGTGGTGCTCATGCCATCGAGTATCCACCCCGCCCCAGGGGGGTGCTCGTGAGCCCCTTCACAAGGATTGACCGACCCTCTGCTACACTTCGCCGCCCACGTGACCCACCTCATGGCCGCCGCGGGGAACCACGGCACCGCGGGAAACGTTGTGCACCGCCTGTGAGCTGGCCCTTGGCCCTCGCGACCGAGCGGACCGCCCCTCCCCCGCGGTCACGCGCACCGCACTCGGAACGCGTACACGGCCCCTCCGTACGCTCCCTGGCACGACCCGCACGGAGCTGACGGGCCCGAACCGCGCCCCAACGGGCCCCATTCCTTGTGAAGAACTTCACGAAGTTTCCCGCGGCGTGTACCCGAAGAGGGGGCCCGGGCCGTTCCGAGAGACCGGATCGCGGCTCAACGGTGCAGGTGACGACGCGATTGAGCGGGCAGCAGGCGGGGCACCGCCCGGACGTAGAGCACCATGCCGAGGACCTCCACGAGGGTCTGCGCGACCACCACGACGGCCGCGACCGCGTACGCCTCCGGCAGGGCCAGGGCCAGGGGCAGCACGACCAGGGAGTTGCGGGTCGCCCCGCTGAAGACCACGGCCCGCCCGCCGGGCACGTCGAGCCGGAACATCCGGGCGACCGCCTTCCCCGCGAAGGCCATCACCACCAGGAACACCGCGTAGAAGGGGACGACCGCGACGACGTCGGTCGAGTTCCCGCCCAGCTCCGGCACCTGCGAGGCGACGACGGTCAGCAGCGTCGCGGCCATCAGCGGCACCATCGTCGTGCTCGCCGCCCCCGACACCCGGCGTCCGCTCTCCCGCCGCCGCGCCCAGAGCTGGAGCGCCCAGGCGAGCGCGAGCGGAACGACGATCAGGAAGGCGAACGCCTCCAGGAACGGCCCCGCCTCCACGAGGTCGGCGAGCCCGGGGCCGAGGAACGCGTACAGCAGCACCGGCAGCAGCGCCAGCTGCGCGACCAGCAGCAGCGGGGTCGCGGCGAGCAGCCGCCGGGCCGAGCCGCCGGCGAGGCCGCTGAAGACGATCACGTAGTCGACACAGGGGCAGAGCAGCACGAGCAGCACGCCGAGGCGTACCGCCCGGTCGGCGGGCAGGAAGGCGAACATCGCGGCGACGACGAGCGGCACGACGAGGAAGTTCACCGCCAGCGTGGCGGAGAGGAACCGGGCGTCGCGCAGTGAGCGCAGCAGCTCGGCCGCCGGGACCTGGAGGAAGGTCACGAAGAGCAGCGCGCCCAGGACCGGGTTGATGAGGTGTTCGAAACCCGGCCCCGCGGAGGGGGCGGCCAGCCCGAGGAGGGCGCCGAGGGCCATCGCGGCGAGATAGACCGCCACCTGGTGGCGTTCCATCCGCTCGACGGCCCCGCGCTCGGCGGGCGCCGCCCCCTGAGCCACCGTCTCCTCCCCTCCCGGCCCGGCCTCGCGGTACCGGCCGTCCCCGCCCGCGCCTACGCGGCGCTCCAGGCGATCCCGTCCAGGATGTCGTGCTCGCTGACGACGACCTCGTGCGCGCCCGTCCGCTCCATCACGGCGAGCAGGACGAGTGCCCCGGCGCCGATCACGTCGACCCGGCCGGGATGCATCACGGGGATCGCGGCGCGCTCCTCGTGGGTGGAGCGGAGCAGGTGCTCGGTGATGGCGCGGACACGGCCGCGGGAGATCCGGGAGTGGTGGATGGCCGCGGAGTCGTACTCCGGCAGCTCCAGCGCGATTCCGGCGATCGTGGTGACGGTGCCCGCGAGGCCGACGAGGGTGCCGGCCCCGGTGAGCGGCACGGTCCGCTCGGCGAGGTCGAGGGCGGCGTCGACGTCCGCGCGGATGGCCGCGGCCCGCTCGTGGCTGGGCGGGTCCATGACGGTCCCGTCCACGACGAGGTGACGCTCGGTCATCCGTACGCAGCCGATGTCCACGGACCTGGCCGCTTCGACCCCGTCCGAGCCGAGGACGAACTCGGTGGAGCCGCCGCCGATGTCGACGACCAGGTACGGCTTCGCCAGGTGGTCGGAGCCGGCCAGTTCCTTGGTGGCGCCGTCGAAGGAGAGCTGTGCCTCCTGGTCACCGGTGATCACCTCCGGCTCGACGCCGAGGATGCCCCGGACCCCGGCCACGAACTCGGCGCTGTTCTCGGCGTCGCGGGACGCGGACGTGGCGACGAAGCGGACCCGTTCGGCGCCCAGCTCCTCGATGGCCTCCGCGTACACGCGGCAGGCGGCGAACGTCCGCTCCAGCGCCTCGGGGGCGAGCCGGCCGGTGCGGTCGACGTCCTGGCCGAGGCGGACGATCGTCATCCGCCGGTCCAGCTCGGCGAAGGAGCCGGTGGCGGGGTCCACGTCGGCGATGAGCAGCCGGATGGAGTTCGTGCCGCAGTCGACGGCGGCGACCCGGGTCATGCGTCCTGCCCTTCGGGGCCGCCCAGGGGGCGCGAGGCGAAGTGGCCGCCGTCGCCCTCGTCCACCGTCCAGCCGTCCTCCTGGGCGGGCGCCGCGCACGGCGTGACGCAGGGGCCCTTGGCCCACCACTCGGGCAGCATCGCGATGGCCTCGTCGCCCAGCGGGTTCACCCCGGGGCCGGCGGCCAGCGAGTGGCCGACCAGGACGTGCAGGCACTTCACCCGGTCCGGCATGCCGCCCGCGCTCGGGAAGCCCTCCAGGACCTCGATGGCGTCGCGGCGGGTGATGTAGTCCTCGTGCGCGGCCCGGTAGGCGTCGGCCAGCTCCGGGTCGGTCTCCAGACGGGCCGTCATCTCCCTCATGACCCCGTTGGCCTCCAGCGTGCCGATCGCCGAGGCCGCCCGGGGGCAGGTCAGGTAATACGTCGTCGGGAACGGCGTGCCGTCCTCCAGACGTGGCTGGGTCTCCACCACGTCCGGGTTGCCGCACGGGCAGCGGTGGGCGATGGCGCGCAGGCCGCGCGGCGGACGGCCGAGCTGCTGCTCGAACGCGGCGATGTCCGCGTCGGTGGGCCGGGTGGACTCGGTCTGCGGAGGGGGCGTTTCCATGCCTGCCTTGGTTCTGCTCGGAAGCTCGTCGAACGTTCGAAAGCTCTTGGGAGGGAATCGGTCTGAGGGGCGGGGGCTGCGTACGGTCGGTCAGTCGCGGTCGGCACGGTCGGCGCTGTCCACGCCGTCCCAGAGGTTGGAGTGCCACGGCCGGTCGCTCGCGCCCGTCTCACCGCGGCGGTCCCGGGCCGCGTCGGGGTCGGCCACGGTGTAGCCGGTCTCCCCAGGGAGGACGTAATGGAGGTGCTGGCGGGCCAGGCGCATGATGTACGCGTCGTCCTGGAGCCGCGCCTTCTCGTCCCGCAGCTCCTCGGTGCGCTGCTCCGCCTGCCGCGAGAGCCGCTCCTGCTCGGCGATCTCGTCGAGCTGGGAGACGTACTGCCGCATCGGGTAGGCGAGTGCCACCACCAGGGAGCAGAGCACCAGTGCCAGGAAGGCCGCCCGGCCGGTGAGCCGGGAGCGGCGGGCCTGACGGCGGTTCTGGGACCGGTACACACGGGCCGCGGTCTGCTCTCCGAGCAGGCGCAGCCTGGTCGCGGTGGAGAACCGGTCGCGGTTCTTCCCGGCCATGTCTCCCGCCTCCCCGTCAGAGCTTGTCGTCAAACTGCCGCCGTCGCCCGGAGGGCGGCCGGGCGACGTCTGGTGCGTGCGATCGCAAGGCACCGGGATGGCCTCGTAGCGGAGCTACCAGGGCATCTCGGCAACGCCGCGAGCGTGCGTGCCAGACGCCGCCCGGCAGGCGGCAGTTTGACGACAAGCTCTGACGCACGTCCGTCCCCGCACACGGTACGGGACCGAGTGCGGGGACGGACGGAGGCTATGCCTTCGGCCCGGGGCGGGCCACCGGGATCAGCCCTTGAAGCGCGGGAAGGCGGAGCGGCCCGCGTACACCGCGGCGTCGTCGAGGATCTCCTCGATGCGCAGCAGCTGGTTGTACTTGGCGACGCGGTCCGAACGGGCCGGGGCGCCGGTCTTGATCTGGCCGCAGTTCACGGCGACGGCGAGGTCGGCGATGGTGACGTCCTCGGTCTCGCCGGAGCGGTGCGACATCATGCACTTGAAGCCGTTGCGCTGGGCCAGCTCGACGGCGTCCAGGGTCTCGGTCAGCGAACCGATCTGGTTGACCTTCACGAGCAGGGCGTTGGCGGAGCCCTCCTCGATGCCTCGGGCCAGCCGCTCGGGGTTGGTGACGAAGAGGTCGTCGCCGACGATCTGGACCTTGGAGCCGATGCGGTCGGTGATGACCTTCCAGCCGGCCCAGTCGTCCTCGTACAGCGGGTCCTCGATGGAGACCAGCGGGTACGCGGAGACGAGCTCCTCGTAGTACTCGGTCATCTCGGCGGCCGAGCGGGACTTGCCCTCGAACTCGTAGACGCCGTCCTTGTAGAACTCGGACGCGGCGACGTCGAGCGCGAGCGCCACGTCACGGCCCGGTACGTAGCCGGCCTCCTTGATGGCCTCGACGATGAGGTCCAGGGCGGCGCGGTTGGACTCCAGGTTCGGGGCGAAGCCGCCCTCGTCGCCGAGTCCGGTGGACAGGCCCTTGGTCTTGAGGACCTTCTTCAGCGTGTGGTAGATCTCCGCGCCCCAGCGCAGGGCCTCGGAGAACGACTCCGCGCCGATCGGCGCGATCATGAACTCCTGGATGTCCACGTTGGAGTCGGCGTGCGAGCCGCCGTTCAGGATGTTCATCATCGGAACGGGCAGCAGGTGCGCGTTCGGGCCGCCGAGGTAGCGGAAGAGCGGCAGGTCGGACGCCTCGGAGGCGGCGTGCGCGACGGCCAGCGAGACGCCGAGGATGGCGTTCGCGCCGAGCGACGCCTTGTTCTCGGTGGCGTCGAGGTCGAACATCGCCTGGTCGATGAGGCGCTGCTCGGTGGCGTCGTACCCGACGAGCTCCGGGCCGATCTGCTCGATGACGGCGAGGACGGCCTTCTCGACGCCCTTGCCCTGGTAACGGTTGGGGTCACCGTCGCGAAGCTCAACAGCCTCGAACGCACCGGTGGAGGCGCCGGACGGAACAGCAGCACGGCCCGTGCTGCCGTCGTCGAGGCCAACCTCGACCTCGACCGTGGGGTTGCCCCGGGAGTCGAGGATTTCCCTGGCTACGACGACGTCGATGGACGGCACGAGGCATCTCCTTCTGGGATATGACGCTGGTTGTGCAGGATCACTGTGGCCTTGCGACACGAGCCTATCCGGCTCGGCCGCGTCGGCCAGCCGACCGCCCGCCTCCTGGGACGAAAAAGGACCCAAGGGCCTGCATCACCGGACAAAACTCTAGAAATCTACTGAGCGGTAACAACAAGAAGTGAACGGATGCGGGCTCCCGGGCCCCTCTCTCACGAAGAACCCGGCCCGGCGCGCTGGGGTACGAGCGCGCCGGGCCGGGATGCCGTGCGAGGGGAGGCGCCGCCGGACGCTTCCCCTCCGGGGAGGAGAGACCGCGGCTTACTTCAGGTGGAGCTGCTGACCCGGGAAGATCAGGTCCGCGTCCTTGACGATGTCGTCGTTGAGCTGGAAGAGCTTGCTCCAGCCGCCCTTGACGCCCTCTTCCTGAGCGATGCTGCTCAGGGTGTCGCCGGCCTCGACCTTGTACTCGCCGTCGCCCTTCTGGACCTTCTCACCGGTCGGGGTGGTGACGGTCTTCTTGCTCTCGGCCTTCTTCTCGGCCCGCGGAGCGGTGCGCTGCTCGCTGCGCGTGGTGGGCCGCTCGGCCTGGCGCTCGGGCTGTGCCTGCCCGGGCTTGCTCTGGCCGGAGCCGGTGCTCACGCCCGGGTCCACACCGTCGTTGGTGAGGCCGCCGGCGCCGGCGCAGGCCCAGGCGCCCGGGCCCTGCATGTCGAGGAGCTTCTCGGCGGTGGCGATCTGCTGGTCCTTGGAGGCCAGGTCGGCACGGGAGGCGTACTGCGTACCGCCGGCGGCGGCCCAGCTGGACTGCGAGAACTGCAGTCCGCCGTAGTAGCCGTTTCCGGTGTTGATGGACCAGTTGCCGCCGGACTCGCACTGGGCGACGGCGTCCCAGGTCTCGACGGAGGCGGCGGACGCGCTGGTCGCGCCCATCAGCGGGACGGCGACGGCGGCACCGGTGACACCCGCGAGGGTGACGAGACGGGTGGCCTTGGACGGGCGGCGGTGCTTGCCCTTGCTGTTCAGCAGCATGGAACGATCTCCTCACCGACGCCTACGAGGTGAGCTGTCGGGTTCGGGCTGATGAGTGCCCGGTCGCACGGTGCTGCACGCGACTTCACCCCTAGCCGGTCCCGTTCGCCCCCGTCTGTTCGACGAGGCGTCCGGACCCGGCGGCTTACCTGGGTCCCCCGCTCCTGCCTACGGCGCTTACGCGTCTGTTCCCTTCGACCGACGGCAGGATTCGGCGTGACGGTCGACGGGGCCCGCGGTGCGAGCGGTTCCGACCGTAAACACAGGCAAGCCCGACATTCAAAGGTGGACATAGGGGGCAATCAGCCCGAACTCACCTTGACCGAAGGGTCGTTTCCGCAGGTCGGAGGCGATGCGCGCGGACGGGCCGGAGGAAAAGCGCCAGTTGAAGCAAAGAGACCCATGTCTCACTTACTCAAAAGTGGACATAGGTCTCCGAACTACCCGCGATTCCGGGGGCTTTTCCCGCCGGGATCAGGGGGTCGCGGTCTCCTTGGCACTCTCCGGCGCCGCCTCACCGGCACCCGGCTCCAGGCCCGGGCCCAGGTCCAGATTCTGGCCGGGCAGGATCAGGTCCGGGTCGGAGCCCAGGACGTCCTTGTTCGTCTCGTACAGACCCGTCCAGCCGCCGGGAAGTTCCTGTGCGTCAGCGATCGCCCAGAGGTTGTCCCCGGGCCGCACCGTGTACGCGCCGTCGGCCGCCGCGCCGCCCTTCCGCGCGTCGCCCTCGCCGCGCGAGGCGTGCCGGCCGGACTCCCGGGGCCCGTCACCCCGGCCCGCCTCGGCCTCCTCGGGCGCGGGGGCGCCCCGGTGCTTGCCTCCCGTGCCGTCCTCGCCTGTCGAGGCGTCAGGGGCGCCCGACGGAGCCGTGGGGGTCGTGGAGCCCTTGGGGTCCGTGGCGTCGGGGGCCGGCGGGGCGGAGGGCGTCACCGAGGACTCCGGAGCCTTGCTCTCCTTCTCCGCGCCTCCACCGTCCGGCGTGTCCGCCGTGCCGCTCCCATCGTCCGAGCCCGATCCGTCACGTTCACCGGAGGCGCCGGAATCGTTCGTTCCGTCGGCAGCGTCGGCTTCATCGGCCGGCGAGGCCGTCCCGTCCGCCGAGGGGTCCGCCGAAGGTTCGGCGGACGGTGAGGCGCCCGGGTCGACGCCCGGCAGCCCGCCGTCCACCGCGAGGCCGGAGATCACGGCGCAACTGGGCCACGCGTTCGGCCCCTGGTCGTCCAGGACCTTCTCCGCGACGGAGATCTGCTGCGAGCGGCTGGCGAGGTCGGCGCGGGACGCGTACGCCGTACCGCCGTACGCCGACCACATCTCCTGCGAGAACTGGAGCCCGCCGTAGTAGCCGTTGCCGAGATCGGCGCTCCACATGCCGCCGCTCTCGCACTCCGCGACCCGGTCCCAGGTGGCGGCCTCGGCCGCGTGTGCGCCGCTCGCGCCGAGGAGCGGGATGGCGATGGCCGATCCCGTCACCCCCGCGGCGACGACGATGGCGGGTGCCTGGCGAGGGCGGCGGTGTCTGCCGTTCGCGGAGCCCATGGGTATGCCTTCCGTGCGACTGACAAGCGAGTGGCCTGAGCGCCCGCGCAGCTGGTTTCCCACGCCGCGGGGCGCGCAAGTGACGGGTGGGCAAGGTGCGGCCCACGCGTCGAACCGTGAACCTAGCGGGACTCGAACGTGTGTCACAAGTCGATGCAGCGCAGATCACGTGAAAGTCACGGAGTTGACGTTGTGTCACTTTTTTCGGTGCGGCGGCCCGGTTCGAACGCGACCGGAAGGGTGCGCAGTCCCCGCATGATGAGCCCGCCGCGCCAGCGCAGATCGGCGGGTTCCGCCGCGAGACGCAGGTCGGGGAGGCGCCTCAGCAAGGTGGCCAGCGCGGTCTGTCCCTCCAGCCGGGCCAGCGGGGCGCCCAGGCAGTAATGGACGCCGTGCCCGTATCCGAGGTGCTGATTGTCACGCCGCGCGAGGTCGAGCGTGTCCGGGTCCGTGAACCGCTCCGGGTCCCGGTCGGCCGCCGCCAGCACCACCAGTACGGGGTCGCCCGCGGCGATCTCCTCGCCGCCCAGGGTCAGCGGCTCGGTGGCGTACCGCCAGGTCGCCATCTCCACCGGCCCGTCGAAGCGGAGCAGTTCCTCTATTCCGGTGGCCAGCAGCCCGCTCTCCCCCGCCTCCAGCGAGTCCGCCAGCCGGGCGCGCTGCTCGGGGTGGCGCAGGAGGGCGTACGTTCCGTTCCCGATGAGGTTGACCGTCGTCTCGAACCCGGCGAACAACAGGATGAACGCCATCGCGGCCGCCTCGTTCTCCGTGAGGTGCTCGCCGTGGTCGCTGGCCCGGATCAGCCCCGAGATGAGGTCGTCGCCCGGATTCTCCCGCTTGCGGTGGATGAGTTCGGCGAGATAGCCGCGCATCTTCTTCACCGACCGGGCGACGCCGCCGCGCGGGCCGCCCCCGTGCCGGATCATCATGCCAGCCCAGTCCCGGAAGTCGCCCTGGTCCTCCCGCGGGACGCCGAGCAGGTCGCAGATGGCGTAGATGGGGAGCGGGAAGGCGAGGTCGTGGATCAGGTCGGCCTCGCCCTTCTCGATGAAGTCGTCGATGAGCCGGTCCGTCAGCTCCTGCACGCGGGGCGCGAACTCCGCGACCCGGCGCGGGGTGAACGCCTTGGACACGAGCCGGCGCAGTCGCGTGTGGTCCGGCGGGTCGATGTTGAGCAGATGCGTCATCAGCTCCGCCTTGCGCTCCCCCGGGATCCCCGTCTTCCCCCTGGCGTGCGGCGACTCGGCGTGGTTGGCCGGGTTCTTGGAGAGCCGTGCGTCGGCGAGCGCCTGCTTGGCGTCCCCGTACCGGGTCACGAGCCATGCCTCGACCCCGCTGGGCAGCGCGGTGCGGTGCACGGGGCGGTGCTCGCGGAGCCAGGCGTAGGCGGGATAGGGGTCGGTGGCGAACTCCCAGGTGAAGAGTTCGGGGGCGGGGGCCTCGGCCGGGGCGGCGGCGCCGGGGGCGCTGTGGGGGCAGGCGGAGGGCCCGGGGGTGCTCGGGGCGGGGCTGTCGTTCACGCCCCGACGTTATCGGTCGGGGTGCCCGTGGCCGTCCGCGGTGCGGGGGGCGTCCGCGTCGCCCTCCGCCGCCAGGATCGCGTCGCGGTAGGCGCGGGCCGCCGCGCGCAGGGCGGCCTCCGGGTCGGCGCCGTCCGCCTCCGCGGAGACGGCGAGGGCCAGCAGCTCGTGGCCGATGGTGTCGCCGGCCGGGAGCGGAACGGTGAGGCCCGCGGTACGGACGCGGCTCGCGAGCTTCGCGGCGAGGGCCAGTCCGGGCTGTCCGAGGGGGACGCCTTCGGTGACCGAGGTGCGCTGCTTCTCGATCGCCTTGGTGCGCAGCCAGTGCGCGTGGACGTCCTCCGCCGTCTCGGCGGTCTCGTCTCCGAAGACGTGCGGGTGGCGGTGGATCAGCTTCTCGACGAGGCCGCCCGCGACGTCGTCGATGGCGAAGGGCTCCGCCCCGTCCTCCGGGCGGCCCTCCTCGGCGATCCGTGCGTGGAAGACGACCTGGAGCAGCACGTCGCCGAGTTCCTCGCGCAGTTCGTCCCGGTCGCCGTCCTCGATCGCCTCGACCAGTTCGTACGCCTCCTCGATGGCGTACTTGGCGAGGCCCCGGTGGGTCTTCCGCGAGGTCCAGGGGCACTCCCGGCGGATTCGGTCCATGACCTGGACCAGGTCCAGGAAGCGGGCCCCGGGCAGGTCGTAGGAGCCCGGGAGCAGTTCCAGGTCCGGCATGGCCACCCGGCCCGAGCCGCCGAGCCGGGCGAGGCCGTCGGTCAGACGGCTGTCGCCCTCGCCGCCGACCAGGACGACGACGGTCCGGCCGCCCCCGCAGTCGGCGACCAGTTCGTCCGCGGACGGCGCGGCGTGCTCGACGCGTACGCCCGCCTCACGGAGGTGGGGCAGCTGCGGGTGGTCCGGGTCGGCGGTGAGGACCCGGTCGGCCGCGTGCAGCGTCTGCCAGGCCGGCCAGGACAGCAGGCCGGGCGCGACCCGGTGGCTGGCGGTGAGCAGCACGATGCGGCCGGGGTTCTCGGGGGCCTCGGGGGCTTCAGCTTTCACCCTGTGAACCTACCTCCGGCCCGTCGCCTCCGGACCGGCGGTTCAGGCGCCCGCCGGGGAGTCCTTCGGCGGGAACTCCGTGACCTGGGTGATCCACGGCGCGCTGTAGGCGCCGAGCTGCATCTTCTGGTCGTCCCAGCTGCCGAAGCGCGGGTTGACGTCGATGTCGAGGGCCTTAGACGCCTTGGTCAGGGCCTCGCCGACCACCTGCTGCCCGGCGGGGGTGCCCAGGTCCGCGCCGAGTGCCTCGGCCAGCTTCGGGAGCTGGACCTCCTGGCGCATGTCGGCGTCGATCTGGTCCGGCGCGACCCAGCGCTGCTGGAGCATCATCGCCTGGAACTGCTTCTCGCCGCCCTGCTGGGCGCGGCTGGCCCGCCGCATCTCCTGGATCTCGTTGCGGGTGACCGTGACCCCCGCGTCCGCTGCGGCGCGGTCGAGGATCCGGGCGAAGATCAGTCCGTGCAGCTTGGCGCGGTTGAGCTGGCCGGACTTGTTCACCAGCTGTTCGGCCTGCGGGGAGCTCTCCTGGGCGGCGCGGACGTCCGCGGCACGGCCCTGGACCGCCGACACCTCGATCCGCTCGCCGCCCACGACGGCCGCGGCGCCGGGGTGGGCCTGGTTGCCGCAGGCCGAGAGGAGCGGCGCGGCGAGGAGCGTTGCGGCGAGGACGGCGAGCGCGGTGCGACGACGGCGGTGCAAAGGAGCCTCCCGGGGAGAGTTTGTGCATCGGTGCACAAAGCCTTGCGGTGATCGATGTTAGGCAGTGGATGTGGCGGGTGCCACTGATTCGACCAACGATTCGGGAGGAGTTGGGGATGTGGCCCGGTATGGGGGCCGCTGTCAGCCCCCGCGGACGTCCCGCTGGTGGCTGAGCAGGCGGCGCAGGTCCACCGGCAGCGGGTGGTGCGGCCCGTAGGTGCGCTCGGCGTCGTACAGCAGGGCCTGGAGCTGGGCCCGGCCCGCGGCGTGGTCTCCGACCGCCAGGAGCAGCTGTCCGATGCGGTGCCGGATGTCGAGTGCGCGGCCGGGGTCGGCGGTGATCGGCCCGTAGGCGTTCTCGTAGTACGGGAGGACCGCGCGGTACTCGCCCAGGGCGGCCCCGGCCTCGCCCAGCTGTTCGAGGCACTGGGCCGCGTCGTAGCGGAACTGGAGGGCCTGTGCGTCGGCCGGGCCGGCCTCGGCGGCGCGGTCCTCGGCGAGGCGGCGCAGTTCGGGCAGGGCGCGGCGGTACTGCCCGTCGTCCATCAGGGTCGCGGCGTACTGCTTGCGCAGGATGCGGACGACCGGGGAGTGCTCGCCGTGCTCGGCGGCGGCGGCCGGGAGGGTGGCGCCGAGGACGTCCACGGCCTGGGTGATCCGGCCCTCGCCCAGCAGCTTCTTCACCTCGTCCACGGCCCGCGCGACGTCCGGCCGGGCGGGCGGCGGGGTGGCGTGGGGCGGGGCGCCGGGTGGTGCGGGGGCGGGCCGCGCGAAGGACGCCGCGACGGCCGGGGGCGGAGCGAAGGACGGCGGAGCGAAGGACGGAGGAGCGAAGGACGGCGGGGGGCCGGGCGTGGGCGGCGTCGCGGCGAAGGCGGCGGGCGCGGGTACGGAGGCCGGGGTCGCGGCCCGGTCAGGCCAGGGGGCGTGCGGCCGCAGGAACGGGCGGGTGGGGTCGAGCGGCCCGGCGGGCGCCCCGTGCTTCGGCAGCAGCGGGGCGAGGTCCTCGTACACCTCCTGGGCGGAGACGGGCCGGTCCCCCGGGTCCTTGGCGAGGAGCCGCAGCACGAGTGCCTCCAGGGCCGCGGGGACCTCGGGGCGGTTCCGCCGGACCGGGAGCGGGGGCTCGTAGAGGTGGCGGTGCAGGACGCCGAGCGCGGTGGAGCCGGCGAACGGCACGTCGCCGCTGAGGAGTTCGTGCAGGACGACCCCGAGGGCGTACAGGTCGGTGTACGGGCCGACCGCGCCGCCCATCGCCTGCTCGGGCGCCATGTAGGCCGGGGAGCCGATGGGCGACCCGGTGTGCGTGAGACGGGTGGTGTCGCTGTCGAGCACCGAGGCGACGCCGAGGTCGAGGACGGTGACGGTGCCGTCGGGGCGGACCATGACGTTGCGGGGCTTGAGGTCGCGGTGGACGATCGGCACCGCGTGCACCGCGCACAGGACCGCGCAGAGCTGGGCGGCGACCGCGACGGCCCAGGGCCAGGGGTAGGGGTCCTGCTCGGTCAGGTGGTCGGCGAGGTCGGCGCCCTCGACGTACTGCATGACGAGATAGAGGTCGTCGTCGTCGCTGCCCGCGTCGTGGACGGTGACCAGGCCGGGGTGGTCGACCTGTGCGGTGACCCGGCACTCGCGGACGAAGCGGCGGCGCAGTTCGTCGGCCGCGTCGCTGCCGGTGGGTCCGGCGACCCGGTCGGGGCGCAGCAGCTTCACGGCGACACGGCGGTCCAGCCGCCGGTCGTACGCCGTCCACACCTGGCCCATGCCGCCTTGGCCGAGGATGGTCGCCAGCTCGTACCGGTCGGCGATGATCCGGCCGCTCACCGGCCCTCGCCCTCCTTGCGGAGGTAGTCGCTCAGCTCGTCCAGCTCGGCGCGGACCTGGTCGAGGCGCCGGGGCGCGGGCATGGGCGTGGGCGGCGGGACCTGCACGGTGTACGGATTGGGCTGCTGCTGCGGGGGGAGCCGCTGGTACGGGAGCGGGGCGGGGGCCGCTGGGGCGGGGGCGGCGTACGGGGGCGGGGAGCCGAGGGCGCTGTAGTGGCGTATCTCCGCGTACAGGTAGTAGGTGAGCACCCCGGTCAGCACGGCGACGAGCCAGAACATCAGGAGCAGCGCCTGCGCGTCCGACATGTCGTCGGGGTCCTCCGGCGACTCCGTGAAGAAGACGAAAAGCCCGATGTTGAGGACGGCCACGACCGCCATGACGGCCCAGTCGCGCCGCCTGCGGGTGACGACCGCGAGCCGCAGCATCGCCACCCAGCCCAACAGGCCGCAGCTCAGCACGGTCACCGTCACGAGGATCACGCGCACCGCGGTGAGCGTCGCCGAGGTGGGCCGGGGTGGCGTCGGCTGCTGCGGCGTAGGGCCGTAGCCGTGCATGTGCTCTCCTGGAGGCGTATGCGGAACGTGTGGGGTGAGCGTATACACCCGCGCCGACCGGCTGACCCTCGTCGCGCCCCCACCGTCGTGGTTCACCTCACGCGGGCGGGACCGTGCCGTCCGTCAGACCGTCGTACATGCCCTGGACCAGCAGCCCGCCGAGCCGCCCGGCGGTCCGCAGCGCGTCCTCGAACGCGGCCAGTTCGCGGAACCGCTCCCCGTAGCGGCGCTGTTCGTCGAGCGGCATCCGGGGCAGCTGGAGGCGGCGGGCGTCCAGCCGGGCCGCGGTGGAGGCGTAGCTGCTGGCCTGCCGGTGGTTCGCGGTGCCGCGCAGGAACCCGGCGAGGAACCACGGGTCGACGGCGGCGGGGTCGGGCCGCAGCAGCTGGAGGTTGCGGCCGAGCGCGGCTCCCGCTTCCCCGGCGTCGACGACCCGGACGACGGTCCCGCCGCCGAGTACGGGCACGACGACGTCGCCGGGTTCGAGCAGGACCGGGTCCTCGGGGGCCGTGCCCGGGGCCCGGGGGCCGGTGTGGGGGGAGCCGGCCGGGGCCCCGCCGGTGAGGACGTCGTGCTCGGTCAGGACGGGGGCCGGGCCGCCCGGTACGGCGTGGCCGGTGCGCAGCGACAGGGCTCCGGCGCGGGCGAGTTCACCGACGGTGGTCAGGGGGCGGTGCGCGGGGGCGGCGAGGTGTGCGGGCGGCGGCGGGGCGAGCCGGGCGGTCAGCCGCAGGGTCTCGGCCAGCCGCTCCCGTACCTCGCCGAGGCCGGACGCGCCGCCTCCGGGCGCGGGGCGCGGCAGGTGCCGGGCGGGGGTCAGGTCCACGTCGTCGTCGAGGAGTTCGACCACGGGCACGACGCGGCTGACGCCGGGGTGGTCCGCCCGGTCGCGCCAGGCGCCGAGCACGGCGGCGCGCACGGCGGACCAGTCGAGCCGGTCACGCCCGCCGACCGCCGTCTTGCCGCCGCCGGCCGCTTCGCCGGTGGGCCCCGCGAGGTCGGCGGTGTCGGACAGGAGGAGGTCGGGGACGGGGTGGGCTCCGGGCTCCGGCCTCCGCAGGACCCAGAGGTGCAGCGGGATGCCGTACGGGGGCGCGGCGCCGGCCGGCAGGGCGATGACGGCGCGGAGGGCGCCCCGGCGCAGGAGGCCGGCGCGGATGCGGCGGCCGGAGCGCCGGGAGGCGGCGGCGGGGGGCATCAGCAGCACGGCGGTGCCGCCGTCGCGCAGCCGGGCCAGGGCGTGCTGGACCCAGGCCAGTTCGGACTCGGTGCGGGCGGGGAAGCCGTACTCCCAGCGCGGGTCGTAGGCCAGTTCGTCGTGGCCCCAGTTGCGGTCGTTGAAGGGCGGGTGGCAGAGCACCGTGTCGGCGGCGAGCCGGGGAAAGGCGTCGGCCCGCAGGGTGTCCCCGGTCCGCACGGCGAGGGCGGGGGCGGAGCCTGCCGGGCCGTCGGCGCCCAGGGCGAGGCGCAGGGCGGTGAGCGCGGCGAGCGCGGCGTCGGCCTCCTGGGCGTACAGCGCCGCGGGGCCGGCGACCGCGCGGAGCAGGGCGCCGGTCCCGGCGGCCGGGTCGAGGACGCTGCGGACGTGCTGATCACGGGCCGGGCGGCCGGCGTCCTTCGACGGTTCGGCGAGGTCCGCCATCAGCTCGGCGAGGGGAGGGGGAGTCAGCGTGTACTGACGGGGGTTGGCGTCGAGCTGCCGGCCGAGCAGGAATTCGAAGGTCTGCCCCGCCCCGATGCCGGCGGCCAGTTCCGCGGCGGCCCGCAGGAGCGGCACGGAGGGCAGCAGGGCCTGTGCGCCGGGGGTGGGGACGGCGCGCGCTCTGTGAACATTCGGCGGCGCGGGCGACTCCGTCGTGTGAACACTCTGCGGTCCCGGCCCGGCGGTACCGGCGACGGGGGCAGCCGGCACCACACTGTCGGGGCCGAGCCGGTCGGTGAGCACAAGGTCCACGGCGTGCGGCAGCATGTCGGCCATCCGCTCGTCGGAGGCGGCGGTCAGCTCCAGCCAGGCGGTGGGCCGGTCACGGACGAGCAGCAGGGCGCAGCCGGTGTGGACGAGCGCCGCCACGGCTCCCGCCGGGTGGCCGGCCACCTCCTGCCAGATCCGCTCACGGAGCGGGACCTCGGCCAGTTTCCCCTGGTCACGCAGCCATTCCTCGACCTCGGACAGGGCGAAGGAGGGACTGGTCCCGGTACCGCCGACGGGCTGCGGGAAGTCGGGGTGCCGACGGCGCCAGTTACTGACGGCGGCGCGCCCCACTCCCGCCATCCGGGCGATCCCGGCCGCGGTGACCTCCGTCGCGTTCTCCGGCATGGGCTCTCCCTCGGTCCGACGGCGCTGCCTGCCCGCGAGCATAGCGACTCTCCCGCGCCACACCCTCATGGCGGGTTACCCAACCCCTCACCGATTCACCGTGTTGACTCGGTTCACAAGCTCTGTTGTTATTGACCGGTCCCTACTGGGGCTGCACCGGTCCCTGCCGGGGCTGTTCTCCCCTCCCGCTGACCGGCGCCCCCGCGCCCCTCCACCCGGAGCCTCACCCATGCGTCTCATCACCCGTATCTCCGTCAACACCCTCTGCGCGATGTCCCTTCTCGGCCTCGCCGCCTGCGGCGGCAACTCCCCGGAGGAGACCGGCCCGTTCGCCGGAGTGTCGGGTCCGGAGGTGGTCAACAAGGCCCTCACGAGGACGAACGGCGTGAATTCCCTGCGGATCGGCCTCGACATGACCACGTCCGACGGCCGGGTCGAGGCGGACTTCGCCACCAGCCTGGGCGGCGACTGCACGGGAACGATGACCATGGGCGGCACGGGCACGATGGAGGTCCGCAAGACCGGCGGCACGGTCTACACCAAGCTCGACGAGGCGCTGCTGCGCGAGCAGTCGGAGGGCGAGCCGAAGGCGGACGTGGACGCGGCGGTCGAGCTGATCGCGGGCCGCTGGATGGAGTCGAAGGCGTCCGACCCGGACACCGCGGACAGCATCGAGTTCTGCGACCTGAAGGTGCTCCTCAAGGAGTTCGAGGCGATGGACAACGCCGCCCGCAAGGAGGGCCCCACGACGGTGGCGGGCAAGCCCGCCCTGCGCCTCACCGAGAAGGACGGCAAGGAGACGTTCACCATCGACGTCTCCGCCGAGGACGAGCCGTACATCCTGCGCCTCACCGCCCGGGGCGGCGAGGAGCCGATGACGATGGACCTGTCCGACTTCGACGTGCCCGTCGTGGTGGAGAAGCCCGCCGCGAAGGACATCGTCGACCTGGAGCAGTAGGGGGCTCAGCCGGCCGCCGGGGCACCGCCGCCGAAGTCCGCCTCGGCCGCCCGCGGCACGCGCACCCGGCGGCCCGGGAAGCGGAGGTTGCGGTAGCTCTCGTCGGGGTGCGCGACGGACGCCTCCGGCACGGCGTACGGGCCGGGGCCGGGCAGGACGGACGTGGTGCGGCCGTCCGCGACGAGCACCGCGTCGTACCCGCGGCTCACAGCCGGTGGCGTACCCAGACGTTGGGCTCGACGTAGACCGCGTAACCGTGCGCGAGCGCGCAGTGCACCGGGACGAGCGCCCCCGGCACCTCCACCGGGCCGTCCGTGTCGAACGGCAGCCCGGTCCACTCGCGCCACTGGGCGAGCGAACCGCTCACGGTCATCGACACGGCGGCGACCGAGTCGATCGTCCCGCCGGCCCGGGCGTGGACCCGCAGCCAGGGGTCCTCGGGCAGCCCGTCCTCCGGCCGGGTCAGCCGGGCGTACTCCTCCATCGCCAGGCCGGGCCGCAGGTGCTTGCCGCTCGGCCGGACCGGCGCGACGACCTCGCGGAAGCCGAGCCGGGCGGCGTTGTCCCGCATCGCGGCGAGCATCCGGCCCGATATCCCCTCGCCCTGGCGGCCGGTGGCCACGGTGATCTCGATCGCGCCGACCGTGTCGGGCGTGCGCCCGCGCCGCAGGTCCGCGAGCGCCCACAGCAGCATCCGGTCCCAGCCGCCGACGGGCAGTTCGCCGCGCCCGGGGGCGTCCAGCACGAAGGGCACGCTGTAGGCGCGGGCCACCACGGTGCCCTCGGAGTCGGTGGCGACCAGGACGTACTGCGGGAAATCGACGGCGATCCGGGTGAAGTTCGCCCAGCCGACGATGTCCTCCAGGACGAACTCCGGCCAGGTGTCCGGCATCCGGTCCAGGGCGTCGGCCAGCTCCGGACGTTCGGCGAGGGTCGTGATGGTCAGCTCCATACGCGCGACCCTAGGCAATCCTCACTGCTTCGACCAGCGGTTTTCCCCGGGCCCCGCCTGCCGGGGACGCGGCCGGCCCTCCGGCGGAGCGGCCTGCGCGCCGCGTCCCGCCCTGGCGCGTTCCGGCCGGAACCGTGAGGTGTGCATGCCGCGTCCCCACCCGTGACTTCGCACCCTGTGCGCCGCACGTCGAGGAGCAGAACCATGTCCCAGCCAGGCAGTACGCCGACCCGCCCGAGGAGAGGCGCCGGGTGCCTGCAGAGCCTGTTGGTGCTCGCGGTGATCCTCGGCCTCGGCTACGGAGCGTCCAAGATCTTCGGCGACGAGTCCTCGAAGTCGTCGCCGCCGTCCTCTTCCTCGTCCGCCTCGGACGGCAAGGGCGGGTCGTGGGAGATCGGTGACTGCGGAGGGCCGGACCCGGACGACAAGCCGGACGGCTACCGCGCCTTCGACTGCGACGAGTCGGGAGCGACCTTCGAGGCACTGGAGGTCAAGAGCGCGAGCATCCTGCCCAACGCGATCCAGTGCCCGGCCGGGACGGACCTGATCATCCAGGTCTCCCGGGTCTTCGGCTCCGGCGACGGCAAGAAGGGCAGCGGCATCCCCACCAACACGGTCTGCGGCCGCAACCTGTCCGGGGAGCACCCCGGCGACGCGGGCGCCGGGGGCGGCCAGCTCGTCGAGGGCGACTGCGTGTCGGCGTCGGCCCGGGAGATCGCCTGCGCCTCGGCCGGACCGGGCGCCTTCAAGGTGCTCGGACTCGTCAAGGAGAAGACGGACTGCCCCGGGGCGACCACGGAACCCATGCAGCTGATGATGGCTCTCGGCCGCCCGTACAGCGTCATCTGCGGCGGCAAGGTCTAGGGGAGGACGTGTCCGGTGGATCTTGACCGGGCAGCACTCCGGGGCCGCCTTCCCGGGGCGGGCTTTCCGGGGCGCCTCCCGGTCCGCTCGCCCGGGCCGCTCGCCCGGGCGACCGCGGCTGGGTCAGCCTTCGCACTGCTTCCGCATCATCGCCTTGTCCGCCGCCGTCACGGGAAGTTCGTACTTGGCGGCGACCTGCGCGAACCGCACCGCGTAGGAGCACCGGATCCGCTTGTTCGGCGGCAGCCAGGAAGCGGGTCCCGAGTCCCGCTTCGCCGAGTTGGCGCGTCCTTCGACAGGAAGCAGGTTGAGCACGTCGTTGGCCAGTTGCCTGCGCTTGCTCTCCGGCCACTGGGCGGCACCCATCTGCCAGCTGTAGGACAGCGGGATCACGTGGTCTATCTGCACCTCGGACGGCTTCGCCTTCTTCCAGGCGATGTCCTTGCCGGTGTACGGGTCGTACAGGTCCATCGAGACGACGACGCAGCTCGAACCCGAACGGAACCGCACATCCCGCCCGTGGAGCTTCAGCAAGTCGTTCCTCGTGTCACAACCGTTCCTCACCAGCGGCACTCCGTCCGCCGTGTCCATCCACGCATAGCCGAACTCACCGCGCTCGTAGCCCGTCTTCGGACCACGCCCCTTCGTGGCCACGCCCTCGATGATCTTCCGGGCCGCGGCCCGGTCCGCCTCGGCCGTGAGGGGGGCCAGCCCCGGCTTCGTGCCGTCGGGATTGTCCAGCGGACTCGCCCCGAAACCTCCGGCGGACCGCGCGCCGCCGTTGTCTCCGCCGCTCGTACCGCCTCCGTCGGCGGAGAGCCCGTCGGGACCGCAGCCCGCCAGGGCGAGCGCGACGAGAGCGCTGAGGGCGGGCAGGGCCGCTCGGTGCGTACGGGGAGCTATCACGTGAAGCCGTCCTGACGGGGAGGAAACCGGACGCCGAGCATCCTAGGGCGCGTCCGGCGGATCAGGGCCGGGGCCGCGACGCTTGGCACGGCAACTCCCTCGAACCGTCGATCGGTTCGTAAGCCGTCGCCGTGGCTACAAGCCGCCACCGCGTGGAGAACGGACGAACCAGGACTCCTTGCGGATGGGCACGCAGCTCGTCCAGCCTTCCGTTCGGACCCAGGGGCCTCGTCGCGCTCCTCGCGTGCGGAGAAGAGGAAGAGGACCCGAGCGTCACTCAGGCGTGAACTCGTACTGGACTTCGTACAGATGACCCGCCTTGACCATCACCGTGGCCTCGATAGGCCGGTCGTCGCCGCCGAACACCACCCGCAGCGTGCGCAGGACCGGCAGATCCCCGGGGAGCCGGAGCAGTCGGTACTGCTCCTGCGTCGCGACGCGGGCCGAGACGCGGTCGACGCTGAGCCGGGGCGGGTGGCCGAGCGAGGCCAGGAGGGTGGGCGTTCCTCCCGGGATGCGGCGGCGTTCGGTGATGGCGGTGCCTTCGGCGATGTCCAGCGGGTAGTAGGAGGCGACGAGTTCCGCGGGCTCGTCATCGATCGACAGCAGTTGGTGACGGAGGATCGCCGTGCCGCCCGGTGGGAGCGCCAGCGCGTCCGCGACATCCGCCGGAGGTTCGGCCTCCGTGACGTCTAGGAGGGTGCTGCGGGCGGGCGTACCGGAGTTCGCCACCTCGGCCAGCCAGCGGTACGGCTCTCCCGATGGGGACGGCGCCATGTACGCGGCAGGCCGTATCGTGCGCTGCCGATGTTCGCGTACGGTCACCGACGCGCCGGCCCTGCCGACCACGAGACGCTCTCCCTTGAGGAGCTGCAATGCCTTCTGAACGGTGGCGTTCGCCGCGCCGAACCGCTCCTTCAACTGTGCGGTGGAGGGCAGGCTGTGTCCCGGAGCCAAGTCTCCGGACATGATGTCGTCCCGCAGATCGGCAGCGATCCGCTCGTGCAGCGGACGGCCGTCCGCCTCTTCCGTCTCCGGTTCGCGCACCGTCATCCGATCCTGATCTCGTACCGCAGCTTCTGATCTCGGGGAGGCATGACCATCACATCGACCTGGATGGGCCGGTCGTGCGCGTCGAGCGTGAGCCGGGTCAGTTCGAGGACCGGCTCGTCGGCGTTCAGGGCCAGCTCCGCCCGTTCGCTCTCGGAGGGCAGGCGAGCGGCCACGTCTTCCCTGGCACGGACCCCTACGTGCCCGAGTTCGGCGAGCAGCCGGAGGGCCCCTCCTCGGATCTTCGCGGTGCCGGCCAGCCCTGTGCCCCGCGCGATCTCCACGGGGTAGTAGGTGTCGGTCAACTCGCACGGTTCGCCGTCGAGATACATGATCCGCCGCCTTCCGACGACCGGTTCCCCCTGTTCCACCGCAAGCAGGTCGGCCACGCGCTCCGGGGCGGCGACTTCACCGGCACTCACGATCTTCTGCGCACCCCGTCGCCCGGCCGACGCCGCCTCGGCACTCCAGACGTCGCCCCCGCCCTCCGCCGGCGTCAGGTAGTGAGTGGACACGCTGATCACTTCACCCTCGCCCATGGCCTCCTCCTTCACCGACGACCCACCTTGCCGGTGCACACGGTAGGCGACTGCGTCGAACACCCCAAAGAATACCTTGCCAGCTTTCGCGAATAGCAGTACGGTCGGCTCGTCACGACCCACGAGCAAGGCGGTGAACCACCGTGTCCCAGTCGCAGTTACGGCGCTTCCCCCGACGGCGCACATCCGTCGGCGCCTCACGCGATTTCGTCGTCCACGTCCTCAAGGAATGGCAGCTCACGGATCTGATCGACGACATGGAGCTCTGCACCTCGGAGCTGGCGACCAACGCCCTGCTCCACGGCGCCCCACCGGGACGGGAATTCGCCGTCCGGCTCGAACTGGCGGATGACCTCGTACGACTGGAGGTCCGGGACAGCGGCGACGGACGACCGGAGGTTCAGCACCCCGACGAGAGCAGTTGCTCAGGTCGCGGCCTGTTCCTCGTCGGCGGACTCGCCGCAGACTTCGGCATCGACCACCACGTCGTGGGCAAGACGGTGTGGGCCGCGTTCAAGCGGCCTCCAGCGCCGTAGTCCCCCGGGCCCAACTCGTCGTAGCCCCGCCGGGTAAGCCCGGCGGGGCCCGATCGTGCGTGGTGGCCCGGGAGCTACGACCCCAGGATCGTCGTCAGGAACTCCCCCGTCCACGCCAGCAGTTCGCGGCCGATGACCGGTTTGCCGCCGATCTTCCCGGCCGTCGGGCGCGGGACCAGGATCTGGTGGGCGGCCGGCTTGATGACCGTCTTGGGGTGCAGGCGCTTCAGACGCAGCTCCTGGGACTCGCGCAGCTCCACCGGGGCGAAGCGGATGTTGGACCCCTGGAGGACGATCTCACCGACTCCGCAGGCGCGGGCCAGCATCCGCAGGCCGGCGACCAGGAGGAGGTTCTCGACCGGTTCGGGCAGCGGGCCGTAGCGGTCGGTCAGTTCCTCGCGGACCGCGCGGATGTCGTCCTCCGAGGAGGCCGAGGCGATCGCGCGGTACGCCTGGAGGCGCAGCCGCTCGCCGGGGGCGTAGTCGTGCGGGACGTGCGCGTCGACCGGGAGCTCGATCTTGACCTCCAGCGGCGGCTCCTCCTGTTCGCCGCCCTCCAGCTGGGCCCGGTAGTCGGCGACGGCCTCGCCGACCATGCGGACGTACAGGTCGAAGCCGACGCCCGCGATGTGGCCGGACTGCTCGCCGCCCAGGAGGTTGCCCGCGCCGCGGATCTCCAGGTCCTTCATCGCCACGTACATGCCCGCGCCCATCTCGGTGTGCTGGGCGATCGTGGCCAGGCGTTCGTGGGCGGTCTCGGTGAGCGGCTTCTCCGGCGGGTACAGGAAGTAGGCGTAGCCCCGGTCGCGGCCCCGGCCCACGCGCCCGCGGAGCTGGTGGAGCTGGGAGAGGCCGAAGTTGTCGCCGCGCTCCACGATCAGGGTGTTCGCGTTGGAGATGTCGATGCCGGACTCGACGATCGTCGTGGAGACCAGGACGTCGAACTTCTTCTCCCAGAAGTCCACCACCACCTGTTCCAGAGCCGCTTCGGACATCTGGCCGTGGGCGGTGGCGATCCTGGCCTCCGGGACGATCTCACGGAGGCGGGCGGCGGCCCGGTCGATGGACTCGACCCGGTTGTGAATGTAGAAGACCTGTCCCTCGCGCAGCAGTTCACGCCGTACGGCCGCGCCGATCTGCTTCTCCTCGTACGGGCCGACGAAGGTGAGGACCGGGTGGCGCTCCTCCGGCGGGGTCGTGATCGTGGACATCTCGCGGATGCCGGTGACGGCCATTTCGAGCGTACGGGGGATGGGGGTCGCGGACATCGTGAGCACGTCGACGTTGGCGCGGAGCTTCTTCAGCTGCTCCTTGTGCTCGACGCCGAACCGCTGCTCCTCGTCCACGATGACCAGGCCGAGGTCCTTGAACTGCGTCTCGGAGGAGAAGAGGCGGTGGGTGCCGATGACCAGGTCGACGGACCCGTCCTTCAGACCTTCGAGGGTGGCCTTCGACTCCGTGTCCGACTGGAAGCGGCTCAGCGCCCTCACGTTGACGGGGAACTGGGAGTAGCGCTCGGTGAAGGTGCCGTGGTGCTGCTGGACCAGGAGGGTCGTGGGCACGAGGACCGCCACCTGCTTGCCGTCCTGGACCGCCTTGAAGGCGGCCCGGACAGCGATCTCCGTCTTGCCGTAGCCGACGTCGCCGCAGACCAGCCGGTCCATCGGGACCGTCTTCTCCATGTCCTCCTTGACCTCGGCGATGGTGGACAGCTGGTCGGGCGTCTCCGCGTACGGGAAGGCGTCCTCCAGCTCGCGCTGCCAGGGGGTGTCCGCGCCGAAGGCGTGGCCGGGGGCGGCCATGCGGGCGGAGTAGAGCTTGATCAGGTCGGCGGCGATCTCCTTGACCGCCTTCTTCGCCCGCTGCTTCGTCTTCGTCCAGTCCGCGCCGCCGAGCCGGTGCAGCGTCGGGGCCTCGCCGCCGACGTACTTGGTGACCTGTTCCAGCTGGTCGGTCGGGATGTAGAGGCGGTCGCCGGGCTGGCCGCGCTTGGCGGGGGCGTACTCGACGAGCAGATACTCCCGCGTCGCGCCCTGGACCGTGCGCTGCACCATCTCCACGTACCGGCCGACACCGTGCTGCTCGTGGACGATGTAGTCGCCGACCTCCAGCGTCAGCGGGTCGATCGTCTTGCGCCGGCGGGCCGGCATCCGGCCGAGGTCCTTGGTGGCGGTGCGCTGGCCGGTCAGGTCCGTCTCGGTGAGGACCGCCAGCTTCAGCGCCGGGTCGACGAATCCCTGGTCGATGGCCCCGCAGGAGACGTGGACCAGCGACGGGGTGATCTCGGTCAGGTCCGGGTCGAGGCGGGCCGCGATGCCCTCGCCGCTCAGCACCTCGACGGTACGGGAGGCGAGGCCCTGGCCCTCCGTCACGTACACCGTGCGCCAGCCGTCGGCCAGCCAGCCCTTGGTGTCGGCGAGAGCGCGGGCGGTGTCGCCCCGGTACGCCTCCGGGGCGTGCATGGAGAGCGGGAGCGTGTCGTCGTCGTGATCGGCGGCCTCCGCCGCGAACGGCGAGATCGACCACCACATCATGCCCAGCTCACGGGCCCGGTCCCGGACGTCCGCGATGCCCCACAGCGAGGCCGCGCCCACGTCGATGGGGGCCTCGCCGCCGCCCGCGCTCGCCGCCCACGACGCCTGGAGGAACTCCTGGCTCGTGGCGACCAGGTCGGCCGCCCGGGTACGGACCCGCTCCGGGTCGCAGACCAGCGCCATGGCGCCCTCGGGAAGGACGTCGAGCAGCAGTTCCATGTCGTCGACCAGCACCGGGGCCAGGGATTCCATGCCTTCGACCGCGATGCCCTCCGCGATCTTGCCGAGCAGTTCTCCCAGCTCCGGGTGCGCCTGGGCCAGCGCGGCGGCCCGCTCGCGCACCTGGTCGGTCAGCAGCAGCTCACGGCAGGGCGGGGCCCACAGCCCGTGCGCGGCGACCTCCAGGGACCGCTGGTCGGCGATCTTGAAGTAGCGGATCTCCTCGACGTCGTCGCCCCAGAACTCCACCCGGAGGGGGTGTTCCTCGGTCGGCGGGAAGACGTCCAGGATGCCGCCGCGTACGGCGAACTCGCCGCGCTTCTCGACCAGCTCGACCCGGGAGTACGCGGCGGCCGCCAGCGCGTCCACCACCTCGCCCAGGTCCGCGTTCTGCCCGCTGCTCAGCGCCACCGGCTCCAGCTCGCCGAGCCCCTTGACCTGCGGCTGGAGCACGGAGCGGATCGGCGCGACGACCACCGAGACGGGGCCGGTCTCCGGGTCGTCCGCGCGCGGGTGGGCCAGTCGCCGCAACACGGCGAGCCGGCGGCCCACGGTGTCCGAGCGGGGCGAGAGGCGCTCGTGCGGCAGGGTCTCCCAGGAGGGGAACTCCGCCACCGTGTCCGGCGGCAGCAGTGTGCGCAGTGCGGCGGCCAGGTCCTCGGCCTCCCGGCCGGTCGCGGTGACGGCCAGCACGGTCCGGCCGGTCTGCCGGGCCAGCGCGGCCACGGCGAACGGGCGCGCGCCGGGCGGGCCCACCAGGTCGACATGTGCCCGGTGCCCGTCTCCGGCGGCCTTCACCGCCTCGGCGAGCGCCGGGTCCGTAACGACGACATCCAGCAGACCGTGCAGGCTCATGAAGTTCCGTCCGGGGAATCAGATCAGGGGTGGCTCAGGGGGGCTGGCAGCCGGCTGCTGCCAGGGGGCAACGCGAAGGGCCCGACACGTGGGACGGGCCGGGGGTTTCCAGAGTACGACCCGGGGGTGACAGCCGCGCCCGCAACGGGTGAGCCGGCGGCCCGTACCGCCCCCGCCGGCCCCGTCGCGTCCGGCGGGCCCGTGCCGTCCCCGCCGGTCCGTCGCGGCGCTCCCGCCGGTCCTGTGGCCTCACCCCTTCCGGCCTTTTCGCGCCACCCCCACCGGTCCCTCGGGGTTCCACGGGCCAGGCCGCGCGCGGCCTGGCCGCGTCGCCGCGGGTCCCCTCGCGCCGCCTTTCGCGCAGGCACCGCCGCCCGGGTTCCCGGACGCGGCCGGCGACTCGGATCATGCCCGCACCGCGCCCGGGGCGCAGCCCCGCCCTGCCGCCCGTCGCGTCGAGAGTGCCGCTCGTCGACGGTCGCGAACCGTTCATCTCCGTCTCGCGCACAGTTGCGCCGGAGCCCCTCACAGGAGTGATCCCAGCGTCTAGTCTTTGCCCGACCCTTGCACGGACAGGCGGAACGCGGGCCGGCGGACAGGCGGAAAGCAGACACGCGGGCACGCGCGTCGAGCCGCGCGTCACACCTGCGGTGCGGGCACGGTCGAACGGCACGGGCGAAGCGGTCAGCGGCCGGGACGGGCGGCGCGGGGCGACCCCCTCGGCGCGCGCCCCACCGCATCAGGCATCGGGGGCGTACGTGGGCGAGAACGAGATGTCCGTCTTCGGGATTCCGGAGGCCGAGGAAGAGGTCTACCGGCACTTCCTGCGCCACCCCGGCACCCGCGCCGACGACCTCCACCTCCTGCTGCACTCGGGGCCCGTGGAGGCCCGCGCACGGATCTCCCGGCTCCAGGAGCTGGGACTGCTGCACACCGAGGACGCCGAACGGCGGATCTTCCCGGCGGATCCGGAGGTCGCCCTCGCCCGGCTGGCGGGCATCCGGCTGCGGGAACTCCACCAGGAGCTGCGTCGCGTCAATCGGTCGCAGCACGTCATTGACGGTCTACGCGCGGAGCGTGGGGCCCGTACGCCTCCTCCCCGGGGCGTCGAGCGGCTGGAGGGGCCGGCGGAGATCCGTAACCGGATCGAGGACCTCACGTTCTTCGCCCGGGAGGAGATCCTGTCCGTGGAGCCGTACACCCGGCTGTCGGCGGAGAACATCGCCCGCGCCCGCCTGCTGGGCCTGCGTTGTCTGCGGCGTGGAGTGCGGATCCGCAAGGTCGTCTCCGGTCCGGCCCTCCAGGACCCGCCGACCGCCGCCTGTCTGCGCGAGCTGGCCGAGCGCGGGGCGGCGATCCGGGTGTCGGCGGAGACCACGGAGCGGGTCCTCGTCTACGACCGCCGGACAGCGGTCGTCCCGGTGGACCCGGGCGACGCCTCGCGGGGCGCGCTCCTCGCCCACCGCGACGGCCTGGTCTCCAACGCCGTCTCCCTGTTCGAACGGATCTGGGAGCAGTCCGGCGACCTGTCCCGCCCGGACAGCGCGGGCGGCGTGGAGGACGGTGAGGACGCGGCTGTCCCCGGCCCCTCCGGCGTCGAGCGGCGGGTGCTCGTGTCGATGTGCACGGTGGGCAAGGACGAGGCGGGCGCGCGTGGGCTGGGGGTGTCGGTGCGGACCTACCGCCGGCACGTCGCCGACCTGATGCAGACGCTCGGCGCCGCCAGCCGGGTGCAGGCCGCGCTGCTGGCCCGCGAGCGCGGCTGGATCTGAGCGAGGGGGCCCCGGCCGCGCGGCGGGCCCGGAGGGGTGGTCGGGCGGTTTCGTCTCCGGTGCGGGCGGGCCGCCCGGCCGCCCGGGGCCGGGGACGGCTTCGGCCCCGGGACGTTCGGAGGAACGTCCCGGGGCCCGCCGGTCATCCTACGGCGACACCCGCAGGGTCACCGTCGCTGATTTGTTCCGCGCTCACCCGTCCGTCGCGATGGCGTTCAGGACGTTCATCCGGCCCGCCCGGAAGGCCGGGACGAGGGCGGCGAACAGCCCGACGAGGGCGGAGCAGGCGAAGACCGTGAGGATCGTCGGCCACGGGATCTCCAGAACCTCAAGTCCCTCCAGGGCCAGCAGCTTCTGGGCCGCTGTGCCCCAGCCCATCCCGAGTCCCAGTCCGAGCAGGGCCCCGAAGAGGGCGATGACCACGGACTCCAGCCGGATCATGCGGCGCAGTTGCCGGCGGGAGAGCCCGATGGCGCGCATCAGGCCGATCTCACGGGTCCGCTCGACCACGGACAGGGCGAGGGTGTTCACCACACCGAGCACCGCGACGATGATGGCCAGGGCCAGCAGGCCGTACACGATGTTCAGCAACTGGCCTATCTGGTCCTTCAGTTGCTCCTTGAAGTCGGCCTGGTTCTGCACCTTGTAGACCGGGTATTCGGCGATGGCGCTCTTGAGGGCCGCGTACGCCTCCTTCTCCTTGCCCTCCTCCGCCTGGGCGAACATCGCCACGTTCTGCGGCATCCGGTCGGCCGGGACGTAGGCCGCGGCCGTGGTGAGGTTGGTGTACATCGCGCCGCGGTCGATGTTGGTGTCGTCGGAGGTGATGGCCGCGACCGTGAGCTTCGCGGTCCTGCCCGCCGTGAAGGCGACGGTCATCGTGTCGCCGACCTTGACGCCGTGCCGCTCGGCGTAGCCGTCTCCGACGGACATGGCGTCCTTGCCGTACGCCTTGGCGAGGTCACCGGAGACGACCGTACGGCGGACGTCCTGCTGGTACGTCGGGTCGGCGGCGGTGATCCCCTCGTCCTCCGTCTTCCCGTTGGGAGCGGTGATCCTGGCCTTGACGAAGGTGTAGTCGGTCATGTGCGCCAGGCCGGGGACGGTGCGCACGGCGTCGGCGGCCTGGGGCACGATCGGGCGGCCGGTGCCGCCGTCCTGGATGATGAAGTCGGCGCCGACCGACCTGTCGAGCTCCTCGGTGGCCGAGGCCACCATGGAGGACCCGACCACGGACAGGCAGGCCACCAGGGCGAGCCCGATCATCAGGGCGGCTCCGGTCGCCCCCGTACGCCGGGGGTTGCGCAGGGCGTTGCGCTCGGCGAGCCGGCCGACCGGGCCGAAGAGCCGCAGGACGACGACGCTCAGGCCGCGCACCACCACCCCGGCCAGGAGCGGCCCGATCACGATGAAGCCGATCAGGGTCAGCAGCACGCCGAGGGCGAGGTACATCGAGCCTTCGGTGGCCTTGTCCGCCTGGCTCGTCGCCCACAGGGCCGCGGCGCCCGCTGCCGTGAGGACCAGGCCGATACCGGCCCTGACCCAGCCGGACCGGCTGTCGGCGGGGGTCCCGGCGTCGCGCAGCGCGGCCATCGGAGAGACCTTGCCGGCCCGGCGCGCCGGTATGTAGGCGGCGAGGACGGTGACGACGACGCCGAGCGCGAGGCCGATCACCGGGGTCGTCCAGGCGACCGTGAGGTCTCCGGTGGACAGCTCCATGCCGATGGCGCCCATCGCCTTCATCAGCCCGACGGCGAGGCCGACGCCGGCCGCGACACCGAGCACGGAGCCGACGATGCCGAGGAGGACCGCCTCCACCAGCACGGACCGGTTGACCTGCTTGCGGCTGGAGCCGATGGCCCGCATCAGGCCGATCTCGCGGGTCCGCTGGGCGACCAGCATGGAGAAGGTGTTGACGATGAGGAAGATGCCGACGAGGAAGGCGATTCCGGCGAAGCCGAGCATCGCGTACTTCATGACGTCCAGGAAGGAGCCCATGGAGTCCTTGTTGGCGTCCGCGGACTCCTGCTGGGTCTGGAGCTTGTACGCGGCCGAGTCGTCGAGGACGGCCGCCACGTTCTTCTTCAGCTGCATGTCGCTGACGCCGCTCTGCGCGCTCACGGAGACCTGGGTGAAGAGGCCGGGGCCGCCGAGCAGCTGCTTCTGGGCGGCGGCGGTGTCGAGGTAGACGACGGCCGCACCCGGGTTGGTGACGGTGAAGGACGCGATACCGCTGATCTTCCCCGTGAAGTCGCCGGTGGCGGCGATGGTGCGCAGCTCGTCACCGATCTTCAGCTTGTGCTTCTTCGCGGTGTCGGCGTCGACCATCACCTCGGTGGGGCCCCGGGGCGCGTGCCCGGAGGTGATCTCCATGGAACGCAGGTCGTTCGTGGTCCAGTTGCTCGCGATGGTCGGGGCTCCGGTTTCGGAGCCCATGTTCTTGTTGTCGCTGTTGACGACGGTGACCGCCATGGAGAAGACGACGCCCTCGGCGCTCTTCACCCCGTCGGCCTTCCCGACCTGCTCGACGACGGATGCGGGCAGCGACGCGGGCTTGCCGTTGTCGGGCTGCTCGTCGTCCTCCTCGGCCGCCTTCGGGCTGACGGTGACGTCGGGCGAGGACACGGCGAAGAGCTTGTCGAAGGTGGTGTTCATCGTGTCGGTGAACACGAGCGTGCCGCAGACGAACGCCACGGACAGCAACACCGCCACGGCGGAGAGGGCCATGCGGCCCTTGTGCGCGAGGAAGTTGCGCACGGAGGTCTTCCAGATGGTCATGACGTCCGCCCACGTGCATCGAAGTGCTTCATGCGGTCGAGGACCTGGTCCGCGGTCGGGTTGTACATCTCGTCGACGATGGAGCCGTCGGCGAGGTACAGCACCCGGTCCGCGTAGGAGGCGGCCACGGGGTCGTGGGTGACCATCACGATGGTCTGACCCAGCTCGTCGACCGACTTGCGGAGGAAGGACAGGACCTCGGCCCCGGCGCGGGAGTCCAGATTCCCGGTGGGCTCGTCGCCGAAGATGATCTCCGGCCGGGCTGCCAGCGCCCTGGCGACGGCGACGCGCTGCTGCTGGCCGCCGGAGAGCTGGGTGGGGCGGTGCTTGAGGCGCTCGGCGAGTCCGACGGTCTCCACGACCTGCTGGAGCCAGGCGGCGTCGGGCTTGCGGCCCGCGATGTCCATCGGCAGCGTGATGTTCTCGATCGCGTTGAGCGTCGGGAGCAGGTTGAACGCCTGGAAGATGAACCCGATCCGGTCGCGCCGGAGTTGGGTGAGCTTCTTGTCCTTCAGCTTGGTGATCTCGGTCTCGTCGAGGAAGATCTCGCCCGAGGTCACCGTGTCGAGCCCGGCCAGGCAGTGCATGAGGGTCGACTTGCCGGAGCCGGAGGGCCCCATGATCGCCGTGAACTGCCCGCGGGCGATGTCCACATCGACGTGGTCGAGCGCGACGACCCGGGTCTCTCCGGTGCCGTACGCCTTCACGACCTGCCGCGCTCGCGCCGCGACGGCCGTACGCCCTCCAGTGCCCCCGTGCCTGGGAATGGTCACAGCCGTTGTCACGGTATTTCTCCTATGTCGTTCGATGACTGGACGTCATTGGGTACGGTCCGAGTCTGGGTTCTGGACGGTGTCCGGCGCGATGGTGCCCAGCGCAGTCTTCAGGTGGGGTTTTCCCCACCTGCCCCCCTGCGGCGGGCTGTAGCGGCGACGTAGGAAAAGGCTAAGGAAACGCTCCCCGCCGCCACGTCCTCCGCCGGGAGGAACGGGCCCTGGCCACGATGAGGGGGCGCCCCCTAGGGGAATCGCCCTCGGGACGGAGGCGGGGGTAAGGGTGCCGATCGGCCCGGCGGGGCTCCGGACGGGACGCCGGGCAAGGTGCCGGGCAAGGCTTCGGACGGGGCGCCGGGCC
Source organism: Streptomyces sp. NPDC091649 (assembly GCF_044756785.1). Taxonomy (NCBI): domain Bacteria; kingdom Bacillati; phylum Actinomycetota; class Actinomycetes; order Kitasatosporales; family Streptomycetaceae; genus Streptomyces; species Streptomyces sp. NPDC091649. The sequence goes on from NZ_JBIVTR010000021.1 coordinate 118,051, forward strand.
GGGCGCCCGGCAGAGCTTCGGACGGGACGCCGGGCAAGGTGCCGGGCAAGGCGGACTACTACGGACCGGAGCGACAGGGGCGGCCGGGACCGGCCGGAACGGCAGCGGCTCCGGGACGCCCGCGCGCCCAGGCCCCGCGCCTGATGCTCAACACGCCTCCCCCGCCTCCCTCGTCCCGCTCGCCCCCTCCCGCCCGGCCTCCCCGGATGAGACAGTGCCCCGGGGGATACGTGCATAGGGAAGGAAATCCGGTGAGCGGCACGGACGGCAAGTGCGACGCGGGAGCGGCTGACCCGGGAGCCGGAACCCCGAGAACGGGAGCCCGGGGAGCGGAAACCCCGGGGACGGGTCCGTGCACGGAACAGCGCGACTCGGGAACGGCCCCCGGCACACGACCGGGCACCCCGGGAGCGAACGCCGGCGCGGAAGACCCGGGCGTGGAAGACCCGGGCGTGGAAGGCCCCGGCGCGGAAGACCCGGGCGTGGAAGGCCCCGGCGATGAAGTGCCCGGCACGAACGGGGACGGCGCGAACGGGGAACGCACGGGCGGGGAACGCACAGGCACGGAACGCACGGGCGGGGAACGCACGAGCGGGGAACGCACAGGCACGGAACGCACAGGCACGGAACGCACGGGCGCGCCGCCCGTCCTCACCACCCCCCGGGGCCGTCGTCCTGTCGTGGCGGCGCTCATGCTCGGCATGGCGCTGGCCGCGATCGACGGCACCATCGTGTCCACCGCCGTCCCCCAGATCGTCGGCGATCTCGGCGGCTTCACCGTCTTCTCCTGGCTGTTCTCCGGCTATCTGCTGGCCGTCACGGTCACGCTCCCCCTGTACGGGAAGCTCTCCGACACCTTCGGCCGCAAGCCGGTCCTGATAGCCGGGATCGTCCTGTTCCTGATCGGCTCCGTGCTCTGCGCCGCCGCCTGGAGCATGACCGCGCTCATCGCCTTCCGCGTCGTCCAGGGCCTGGGCGGCGGCGCGCTCCAGGGCACGGTCCAGACCATCGCGGCCGACCTCTACCCCCTCAAGGAACGCCCGCGCATCCAGGCGAAGCTGTCCACCGTGTGGGCCACCTCGTCGGTCGCCGGGCCGGTGGCCGGCGGGCTCCTCGCCGGGTACGCCGACTGGCGGTGGATCTTCCTGGTCAACCTCCCGGTCGGGGCGGTCGCCCTCTGGCTGGTCGCCCGCCACCTCCACGAACCCTCCCGCCCCCGCCCCGCCGCCCGGCCCCGGGTCGACTGGGCGGGCGCGCTCGCCGTCTTCGCGACCGGCGCCCTGCTGCTCACGGCGCTCGTGCAGGGCGGTGTCGCCTGGCCCTGGCTGTCGGCGCCCTCGCTCGGCCTGTTCGGGGTGAGCGCGGTGCTGGCCGCGCTCACCGTGGTCATCGAGCGGCGGGCGGCGGAGCCGATCATCCCGGGCTGGGTCTGGCGGCGACGCACCATCGCCTCGGTCAACCTGGCGCTCGGGGCGTTGGGGCTGCTGATGGTCGCGCCGACCGTCTTCCTCCCCACGTACGCCCAGTCGGTGCTGGGCCTCGGCCCGATAGCCGCCGGGTTCGTGCTCTCGGTGATGACGCTGAGCTGGCCCGTCTCGGCGGCCCTGTCCGACCGGGTCTACAACCGCATCGGCTTCCGGCTCACCGCGGTCGTGGGCATGAGCGCCGCCCTGCTGATCCTGCTGGCCTTCCCCCTGCTCCCCTACCCCGGCGAGCCCTGGCACCCGGCGCTCCTCATGCTCCTGCTCGGCGCGGCCCTCGGCCTCTTCCAGCTCCCCTTGATCGTGGGCGTCCAGTCGACGGTCGGCTGGGCGGAGCGCGGTACGACGACGGCGTCCGTCCTCTTCTGCCGCCAGGTGGGCCAGAGCATCGGCGCGGCGCTCTTCGGGGCCGTCGCCAACAGCGTCCTGGCCGCCCGCCTCCTCGACGCCCCGGTGACCGGCCTCCCCGACGACCTGGACGCGGTGACGCGCGCGCTGGAGGACCCGGGCGCCCTCTCCGCGGCGGCGACGGACTACCTGCGGCGGGCGGTCGACGCGGCGGTGGACCACGTCTACATCGGGGCCGCCGGAGCCGCGGCCCTGGCCCTGCTCGCCCTGATCACCCTCGCCCCGCGCCGCTTCCCGGTCATCACCGAACCCGACGCCCCGGAGGCCGCCGCCGCTCCCGGGGCCGGAGGTCCGGCGGGCCGGCAGGGCGCCCCCTCCTGAGCGGGGTCATGCGACTACCGGCCAGGGCGACTACCGGCCAGGGTGGGACGATCTCGCTAGAGCGTGTCTTCAAAGGCTGTCGATGGGGCATCATATGACGCATGGTGCGGCGACATGAGCTCTCGGACGAAGAGTGGGACGTTCTGTCGGG
>NZ_JBIVTR010000022.1:0-89159 GCF_044756785.1 Streptomyces sp. NPDC091649
AACACGAGCGGTGTCCACGGCCCGCTGATCCACATCGGTCCACTGGAAGTCTGCGGTGGTCGGCTTGATGCTCACCCTGAGTCAGGGCTCCTCTCGACAAGTCAGATGACGGGGTGTCAGGTGCGGTGCTGTCGATGCGTGAGGCTTTCTCGGAGCCCGAGAGCCCGAGAGCCCGAGAGCCCGAGAGTCCGATGGGGCGTTCGGTGTGTGGTCGGCGGTGACGTCGCAGCACCACCGTCGCGGCTCTCCACGGCGACGGGCACCCGTAACCCTCTGATTGTTAACGCTCACAACCGTTTGGGCAAGAGTACTCCACACTTTGGTCGGTCTTTGGGCCATGCCGTTCTCGCACGATGCGACACCGTACGTTGCTCGGGGCCGACCGGTCGACGGGCGTTCAGCGCGCCTCCTGTGCCTGTCGGCGGCTTGGCGAACGGCTTCGCCGGGTCTCGGCCCCGACCCGCCCCGGGGTGGCGCGTGCCGAAGCCCGCCCTCCCGGCTTGACGCATCGCGGTCGCGACGTCGCCAGGTCGCGACGGCAGCCGTGTGGCGTTCGCCCTCGCCGCCGTGGAAGCGAGTCTCCCGGCCGACGGGCAGGCAGGTGTCCCGCGCCGTCGAAGCCGCGGCCGGCCGGCGCCTCCAGGGCCCCGGGGGCCGGCCCTCTTCCCTCTCGCTTACCGGAGCGAGGGGGCGGCGAGTCCGGCGTCCCCGGCGCTCGCCCGGAGTCGCGAGGGCGGCCGGGCGGGGAGGGGGCGTCCGACTTTTCGGGAGTAGCCGCAGGCAGCCGGAAGTATTCTCCCCGTTCGTGCCGGCGGAAGTCGCTCGTCGCTGGAGGGGTCACTCGTGGAATAAGGCTCCCGGCGCGGATCGGTTGCGGCGGCCTCCGCTGCCTCTGCGGCGACTGAGGCGAGAGCTGCTGCGGAACCGTCGAGCGCCTGTGTGTGCGAGGGCTGTGAAGGCAACCCGTTCGGAGGGTCTGCGGGTGCGCACCCCGGTGCGGGTCGACGCCCGGCATCGCGGTCCGCTCCAGGGGGCCCATCGGTCGACCGGCCGTCACGCTGCGGTCACGCCGGGGCGGCCCGTCGATGCCCCCGGTGCCCCCGGCGACGCCCGGTGCCCCCGGCGACGCCCGGTGCCCGCGCACGACGCGTCACCGGCGTGCGTACGGTACAGGCGCGTCGGCTGACCGTGGTCGGGCCGGCGGCGCGGTCCGGTGGCGGGCGGCCGCGGCGTGGGCGGGCTTGCGGGATGCCCCACTTTTGCCCCGTTCTCCGTGCCGGTGGCCGTGCATCGCTGCGAGAAAATGCCTGGTCCCTCTTGTACTGCGGTCATGCGAACGCTAACAATCAAGCTCGACCGAGCTGTCGAACCCGACCGCCCCCGCGACGACGCCCCGGTGGTGCGAGGACACGTGCTGCCGCCGATGCCCTTCGGGACAGAAGCACCCTCAACGACGAGATTGCCAGGTAATGCCCATGACGAACTTCCGAGCCGCATCCATCCTCCTCGCCGCGACCACCAGTTGCGCCCTGCTCCTCACGGCCTGCGGACAGAACAGCGAGGGAGGAAGTCAGGAGTCGAAGGACAAGAAGGACCTCACCATCGGGATCTCCATGCCCACCAAGTCCTCCGAAAGGTGGATCGCCGACGGTGGCAACATGACCGAGACCCTGAAGAAGAGCGGCTTCCACACCAACCTGCAGTACGGGGAGGACGACCCCGACCAGCAGGTGGCCCAGATCGAGAACATGATCACTCAAGGTGTCGACGCCCTGGTCGTGGCGGCCATCAACGGTGAGGCGCTGTCCAACGTCCTGCAGCAGGCGTCGGACGCCGATATCCCGGTGATCTCCTACGACCGGCTCATCCTGGGATCCCCGCACGTCGCCTACTACGCCTCATTCGACAACAAGAAGGTCGGCAAGCTCCAAGCCACCTACATCGTCGAGAAGCTGGGCCTGAAGGACGGCACGAAGAAGGGCCCCTTCAACATCGAGCTGTTCGCCGGCTCGAACGACGACAACAACACCAAGTACTTCTTCAACGGCGCCATGGAGGTGCTGAAGCCCTACCTCGACAAGAAGCAGCTGGTCGTCCGCTCCAAGCAAACCCGGCTCGCCCAGGTCACCACACTGCGCTGGGACGGAGGCACGGCGCAGAAGCGCATGGACGACCTGCTGACCTCCTCCTATTCCACGGCCCGGATCGACGCCGTGCTGTCCCCCTATGACGGCATCTCGATCGGCATCCTGTCCGCGCTGAAATCCGACGACTACGGAAGCCCGGCCAAGCCGCTGCCGATCGTCACCGGCCAGGACGCCGAGGTCGCCTCCGTGAAGTCGATCATCGCCAACCAGCAGACCCAGACGGTCTACAAGGACACCCGTGCACTGGCGCAGGTCGCGGCGAACATGGTGACCGCCGTCCTCGACGGCAAGAAGCCCGAGATCAACGACGACAGCACCTACGACAACGGCAAGAAGGTCATTCCGGCCTACCTGCTCGACCCGATCAGCGTCGACAAGGCGAACTACCGCAAGGTTCTGGTCGACTCCGGCTACATCAAGGCCGAGGAGCTCCGTTGAGCTCCGCCGCCCCCTCCTCGCCCACCCCCGCGGCTTCGTCCCCGCCCCGGCATCCGGCGGGCCCCGTGCTGGAGATGCGGGCCATCGTCAAGACGTTCCCGGGGGTCAGGGCGCTGTCGGAGGTGACCCTGTCCGTGAAGCGCGGCGAGGTCCATGCCCTGTGCGGAGAGAACGGCGCCGGCAAGTCGACGCTGATGAAGGTCCTGTCCGGTGTGCATCCGCACGGGACCTACGAGGGCGAGATCCTCTTCGAGGGCGAACCGTGCCGTTTCAAGGACATCAGGGCCAGCGAGCGGCACGGCATCGTCATCATCCATCAGGAACTCGCCCTCGTCCCCCACCTGTCCATCGCCGAGAACATCTTCCTCGGCAACGAGCCGTCGCGACGAGGAATCATCGACTGGCACACGGCACTGCGGCGTGCCGCCGAACTGCTGCGGCGCGTCGGTCTCGACGAGCACCCCGAGACCCGGGTGGCCGACATCGGGGTCGGCAAGCAGCAGCTCGTGGAGATCGCCAAGGCGCTGGCGAAGAACGTACGGCTGCTGATCCTCGACGAACCCACCGCCGCCCTCAACGACGAGGACAGCGCGAAACTGCTGCGGCTGATGCGGGAGTTGAAGGATCAGGGCATCACGTCCATCATCATCTCGCACAAGCTCAACGAGATCGCGCAGATCGCCGATTCGGTCACCATCCTGCGCGACGGCCACTCCATCGAGACGCTGGACGTCAGGGACCCGGCCACCACCGAGGACCGCATCATCCGAGGCATGGTGGGGCGGAACCTCGACAGCCGTTTCCCCGACCGCACCCCGTACGAAGGCCCTGCCGACGCCGACCCGGTCCTGGAGATCCGGGACTGGACCGTACGCCACCCCCTGGACCACAGCCGCAAGGTCGTCGACCGGGTCTCCCTCCAGGTCCGGCGCGGCGAGATCGTCGGCGTCGCCGGCCTCATGGGCGCCGGCCGGACGGAACTCGCGATGAGCGTCTTCGGCCGCTCCTACGGCCGGTACGAGCAGGGGACCGTCCTGAAGGACGGCAGAGCGGTGCGCACGCGGACGGTCCCCGAGGCGGTCGCCCACGGCATCGCCTACGTCACCGAGGACCGCAAGCGCTACGGCCTCAATCTGGAGGACTCCGTGAGCCGGAACATCTCGCTCGCGTCCCTCCGTACGCTCGCCCGACGGGGCATCGTCGACGCCCACGAGGAGCGCGGGGTCGCCGAACGGTACCGGCGGACCATGGGCATCAAGGCTCCGAACGTCCTCGAACCGGTCGGCCGTCTTTCCGGCGGCAACCAGCAGAAGGTCGTTCTCAGCAAGTGGATCCTGGCCGGACCGGACGTTCTCATCCTCGACGAGCCCACCCGCGGCGTCGACGTGGGGGCGAAGTTCGAGATCTACACCGTCATCGACCGGCTCGCCGCCGAGGGCAAGGGCATCCTCCTGATCTCCTCCGAGCTGCCCGAACTGCTCGGCATGTGCGACCGGGTCTACACCATGGCCGCCGGCCGGCTGACCGGTGAGGTCGCCCGCGAGGACGCCACCCAGGAAGTGCTGATGCGGCACATGACGCAGGACACCTCCGCACCGCCGGCAGTCGGCGCGGGAACCGCCACCCCCAACGAAGGACATCAGGAATGAGCACCCCCGCCACCACGAAAACGACCGCTCCGGCGCCCCCGGGGGACGGCGCCGCCCCGCCCGCCGGGGCACAGGTGGCGCGTGCGCTTCTGGACGGCGTCCGGCGGAACATGCGCCAGTACGGGATGCTCCTCGCGCTCGGGCTGATCGTCCTCCTGTTCCAGATCTGGACGGGAGGAGACCTGCTGCTGCCGCGCAACGTGTCCAACCTGGTGCTGCAGAACAGCTACATCCTCATCCTGGCCATCGGCATGATGATGGTCATCATCTCCGGGCACATCGACCTGTCGGTCGGCTCGCTGATGGCCCTGGTCGGTGGCGTCGGTGCGGTGCTCATGGTCGAGCACCACGTCTCCTGGCCCGTCGCGGTGGTCCTCGCCCTCCTGCTGGGCGCCGTTGCCGGCGCGCTCCAGGGGTTCTTCATCGCATACGTGGGCATACCGTCGTTCATCGTGACCCTCGCCGGAATGCTGCTGTTCCGGGGGCTCACGGAGATCTTCCTCCAGGGGCAGACGCTCGGCCCGTTCCCGGAGGGTCTGCAGAAGATCGCCAACGGTTTCCTGCCGGAGGCGGGGCCGCAGACCAACTACCACAATCTCACCCTCCTCCTCGGCCTGGGGCTGATCGTCTACATCGTGTTCCAGGAGGTGCGGGACCGCCGGCGCCGGCGTGAGTTCACCCTGGAGTCGCTGCCCACGGGCCTCTTCGCGCTCAAGGTGACGGCGTTGGTCGCCGCCGTGCTGGTCACGACCCTGCTGCTCGCCAGCTACAAGGGCGCTCCCGTCGTCCTCCTGATCCTGGCCGTGCTGCTGGTCGGCTTCGGCTACGTGATGCGCAACGCGGTGATCGGCCGCCACGTGTACGCGGTGGGTGGCAACCTGCCCGCCGCGAAGCTGTCCGGGGTCAAGGACAAGAAGGTCACCTTCGCGGTGTTCCTCAACATGGGCATGCTCGCGGCGCTCGCCGGCCTCGTGTTCGCGGCGCGCTTCAACGCCGCTTCGCCGAAGGCCGGGGTGAACTTCGAACTGGAGGCCATCGCCGCCGCGTTCATCGGCGGGGCGTCGATGAGCGGCGGCGTGGGAACCGTGGCCGGCGCGATCATCGGGGGTCTGGTCCTCGGCGTACTCAACAACGGCATGAACCTGGTCGGGGTGGGCACCGACTGGCAGCAGGTCATCAAGGGCCTCGTGCTGCTCGCGGCGGTCGGATTCGACGTGTGGAACAGGCGCCGAGCAGGCGTCTGAAACCACCCCGAGGCGGCTGCGCCCCGCCGGTCCCGTCACCGGCGGGCACAGCCGCCTCGGCATGTTCCGCGCGGTCAGCCGCGGACGCCGAAACGCAGGACCGTCATCGACCGGTACTCATCGCCGGGCCGGAGCACCGTGGACGGATCGCCGGGGCGGTTCGGGGAGTCCGGGAAGTGCTGCGTCTCCAGAGCGATGCCGGCGCCCCTCCGGTAGGGCGTACCGCTCTTGCCGACCACGGTTCCGTCGAACTGTCCGGCCGTGTAGACCTGCAGGCCGGGCTCGGTGGTGAACACCTCCATGCACCGGCCCGTGGCCGGCGCGTGGAGGAAGGCCGCCCTGCGCAGCGTGCCGTCGCCGTACGGGGCCAGGACGAAGTTGTGGTCGTACCCCCCGCCCGCCGCCACGGGCCGCCGCTCGGCGCGGGCCAGTGCCTCGGAGAGCTTGAGCGGCCGGCGAAGGTCGAACGCGGTGCCGGAGACGGGACGGTGCTCCCCGTGCGGCAGGAGGTCTCCGTCGACCGGGGTGTAGTGGGAGGCGTCGACGGCCAGCTCGTGATCGAGGATGTCACCGGCGCCCTCGCCCTCCAGGTTGAAGTAGGCGTGATTGGTCAGGTTGACCGGTGTGGCCGCATCGGTGACCGCCGCGTAGGACAGGGTGAGCTCGTTGTTCCGGCCGATGAGGCAGCTGACGGTGACGTCCAGGTTTCCCGGGAACCCCTGGTCGCCGTCAGGGCTGCGGAGGTGCAGGAGCACACCGGTCCGCTCCGGAGTGTGCACGCTTTCGGCTTCCCAGACCCGGGTGTCGAACCCGTCCCTCCCGCCGTGCAGGCAGTGGCCGTTCTCCTGCGTGGTCAGCTGGTACGGCGTGCCGTTCAGGGTGAACCGGCCGTGGGCGATGCGGTTGGCGTAGCGGCCCACCGTGGCGCCGAAGTACCGGGCGGTGGTGGCCGTCTCGGCCGGATCGCGGGGCGCGAGGACGACATCGGCGGTGTGGCCGTGCCGGTCCGGCGCCCACAGTCCGTGGATGCGGGCGCCGAGGGTGTGCACCTCGGCCGTGAGCCCGTCGGCGAAGCCGAAGGTCCAGCGCTGCCCGGCCGCCGGGTCGGGGCGGCAGACGGGAGGACCTCCGGCGAAGGGGGGCGGGGACAGGTTCATGGGGCTCCTTAACCACAGCGGGACATAGCCGATGGAGGGCGCCGGGGTACCCGCGCCCGGTCCGACAGCGCTGGGGGCCAGGGGCCGCCGAGATCCTCGGCGCGCTGTGACCGGCGAGAAGGTTCGCCGGCCGAGCGGGACGTGCCGGAGAGGCGGTGGCGCGGTGTTGTCCCCCTGATACGTCCGGACCACGACACGTTCGGGGTGGGGCGGCGATGGTCGCGCCATCGGCGTCCACCGCTGCTCGCGGACGGGTTCGGGGGGACGGCGGAGCCTCCGGGTGGGCGCGAAGAGGGCGACGACGGACCGCGTCGGGCCCGCGATACCGGCTACAGGTGTGTTAACGATAACAAGGTGGTGGGGCGGCCCGCCAGTGCCCGTCCGGCCTGCGCCCCGGTGGCCGGAGGGCGGGGGTGGGCGGATCGCCGGCGGTCCAGAAGGCGGCCCTCTGGGGCCGGTGGAGGCGATTCGGCGGTTGGATCGCGCGGCGGTGCGCCCGGACGGGGGCGACGGGTGCCCGAGCGGGCGCTCGCGTGGGCCGGGGTGCGGGGCGCGCCTGGAAGAGGTTTGCGGTCACCTGGGAGCGTTTGCGCTAACACGTCTTCGATCAGATCTGCTCCTGCGCCCCGCGATGGGTGCACAAGTCTTGAGAAGAAGGTGAGTTAGCGCTCACAATTCCGGTGGTGGTAACCGCCTGACACCTGCGCCCGGCGGTGTGCCGGCCGACCGCTTGCCTCGGCCTTCTCCGGGCAGGACGCCTCATTCCGGAAGTGGTGACAGCCCAGTGCGCGACACGAGCCCGGAAAGGCGGAACGGTCCGGCATCCCATGCTTCCCCGTACTGAGGAAACGGTCCCGGGCGAAGCCCCGCCGGTGTGGCGGGCGGGCTCTTCGAGCCGTCCGCCGGCCGGAGGGTCTCCGGCCGCCACGGCTTCACGCGGCCTTCCGGGCCCTGTCACCCCCGGGTCGTCCCCGACGGCCCGGGCCCGCAGTACCAGTACGCCGTCCCCCTCAGACCGGCGCCCCCCGGCGCCACGACTCGGAGGTTCCATGTCCCGCAGAAGTACCCGCCCACGCCTCAGGCTCGGCCTGACGGCCGCCGCGGTGCTGGTCACGACAGCCGTCGTGCCGGCCTCCGCGCACGGCGAGGCGCCCGCCGCCGACTACGCCATCACGGTGGACCCGAGCAAGCGGGGCGCCGCGATCGACGACACCATGTACGGGCTGTTCCTGGAGGACATCAACCGGGCGGCCGACGGGGGCCTGTACGCCGAACTCGTACAGAACAGGTCCTTCGAGTACTCCACCGTCGACAACCGCGCCTACACCCCGTTGACCTCCTGGGACGTCGACGGATCCGCCACGGTCGTGAACGACGACGGCCGACTCCACGCGAACAACCGCAACTACGCCCGCGTGGCAGCCGGCACGACCCTGACCAACTCCAGCTACAACAGCGGGCTCTCGCTGAAGAGCGGAGCGAAGTACGACTTCTCGGTGTGGGCCCGCGCCGAGGCCGGAACCACCCTCACCCTCACGCTCAAGGACGCGGACGGCGCGCTGGCCGCGGTGCGGCAGAAGGCGGTGAAGGGCGGCTGGAAGCAGTACCGCGCCACGTTCACCGCGACACGCACCACCACCGCCGGCCGGCTCGCCGTCGCCTCCTCCGCCGCGGCAGCCCTGGACGAGGTGTCCCTCTTCCCCCGCGACACGTACAAGAAGCAGCCGGGGGGCCTGCGCAAGGACCTCGCCGAGAAGCTCGCCGCGCTGAAGCCCGGATTCCTCCGCTTCCCCGGCGGCTGCCTGGTCAACACCGGTTCCATGGAGGACTACAGCGAGGCGTCCGGCTGGCAGCGAGCCCGCTCCTACCAGTGGAAGGACACCATAGGGCCGGTCGAGCAGCGTGCCACCAACGCCAACTTCTGGGGCTACAACCAGAGTTACGGACTCGGCTACTACGAGTACTTCCGCTTCGCCGAGGACGTCGGAGCGATGCCGCTGCCGGTCGTGCCGGCCCTGGTCACCGGCTGCGGTCAGAACCGGGCCGTCGTCGATGACGCCCTGCTGAAGCGGCACATCCAGGACACCCTGGACCTCGTCGAGTTCGCCAATGGTCCGGTGACGTCCACCTGGGGGCGCAAGCGCGCCGAGATGGGGCACCCCAAGCCGTTCGGCCTCACACACGTCCAGGTCGGCAACGAGGAGAACCTGCCGCGGGAGTTCTTCGAGCGCTTCACGAAGTTCCGTACGGCCATCGAGGCGGAGTACCCCGGGATCACGGTCGTCTCCAACTCCGGACCGGCCGCGTCCGGCGCGACCTTCGACACCCTCTGGAAGCTCAACCGGGACGCCGGCGTCGCCATGGTCGACGAGCACTACTACAACAGCCCGCAGTGGTTCCTGGAGAACAACGAGCGCTACGACTCCTACGACCGCTCCGGCCCCGAGGTCTTCCTCGGTGAATACGCCTCCCGGGGCAACACCTTCGGCAACGGTCTCGCCGAGGCCGCGTTCATGACCGGTCTGGAGCGCAACGCGGACATCGTCAAACTCGCCTCCTACGCGCCCGTCCTCGCCAACGAGGACTACGTGCAATGGCGGCCCAACCTGCTCTGGTTCAACAACCGCGCATCCTGGGGCTCGGCCAACTACGAGGTCCAGAAGCTGTTCATGAACAACGCGGGTGACCGGGTCGTTCCCTCCGAGGCCACCTCCACCCCGTCCGTCAGCGGGCCGATCTCCGGGGCCGTGGGCCTGTCGACGTGGGCGACGGCCGCCTCGTACGACGACGTACGGGTGACGGCGGCGGACGGCGGCACCCTCCTGACCGACGACTTCTCGGGCCCGCCCTCGGCCTGGACCCACACCGGTGGCGGCAGCTGGACCGTCCGGGACGGCCAGTACGCCCAGACCGACGTCGCGGCCGAGAACACCACGGTCACCGCCGGCGACCGCGCCTGGCACGACTACGACCTGCACGTGAAGGCCACCAAGCAGGCGGGCAGTGAGGGCTTCCTGGTCGCCTTCGGCGTCAAGGACACCGGCAACTACTACTGGTGGAACCTCGGCGGCTGGGGCAACACCGCACACGGGGTCGAACGCTCCGACAACGGCGCCAAGACGACACTGCTGAGCAAGCCCGGCACCATCGAGTCCGGACGCGCCTACGACATCGACGTCAAGGTCCGGGGGCGCCAGGTGACCCTCTACCTGGACGGCGAGGAGTGGGGATCGTTCACCGACGACCAGGTGGCCGAGCCGTTCCGCCAGGTCGTCACCAGGGACCGGGCCACCGGTGACCTCATCGTCAAGGTCGTGAACGCCCAGCCGACCGAGGCACGCACCAGCATCGACCTCGGCGGAGCCCGAGTGGCCTCCCGGGCACGGGTGACGACCCTGGCGGCGGACCCGTCCGCCGTGAACAGTGAGACAGCCACTCCCGTCGCCCCCGTGAAGTCGACCCTGAACGGGATATCGGGCGACTTCACGTACACGTTCCCCGCCAACTCGATCACGTTCCTGAGGATCGGCGAACGGTAGCGAACGCCGTCCGTCGCCCGCGAGCAACCCGAGGCCGCGCCGCCCGCGGCCTCGGGGAGCGGCGACCGGGCTCCGTCCGGCCCCGGCATCGGGACCGGACGGAGCCCGGGACGGCTGCCGGAGAGGGTCGGCCAATCAGTACGGGGGCGGGCTCCGGCTCACGCTGAGTGAGGCGTGCCCGGTGAGGGGGAGGGGGGCGATCGCCGGTGCTCGGACGAGTCGGCGGCCCCTGCGCGGCGTGTTCCGTTCCGCGGGATGCGGCGCGAGCGGTACCGGGCCGCCTCAGCCCGGCGGCCGGCCCCGCTTCTCCTCCGGCACCGCGTATCCGGGCACGGACGGCCAGCGAACGGTCAGCAGCACCGACTCCTCCTCGGCGAACCACGAGTGGCCGACGTCCCGCCCCCACACCACGTAGTCGCCCTGTTCCTCCAGGAGGACGCTGTGGCCGGGGAAGTCGACCCGGAAGCGCCCGCTGATGAGGACGAGCAGGGCGGTCCGCCTCTCGCCCTCGACCCACTGGCCTCGCTCGTCGCCGCGGGGGTGGACGCCCCACTTGATCTCCACGGCCTCGCTGTGGCGCGGATCGGACGCGTCCTTGAAGTGCCCGAGAAGCCACCCCCGGTCCAGAGCGGCGTCCTTGCCCGCGTTGCCCACATACACGCCGTCATCCACGTTCGCCCACGCTAGCAGCGGCTTTCGCCCCCGCAGGCGCGGCCCGGCGCTCCCGGCGGGGCGAACGGGGAGTGCGGTCCCGGCGCCCCGAGGTTCAGTGGTCGGAGTAGCTGAAGTCGCCCATGGTCCAGGCGCTGACGTCCTCTATGGCCACGCGGTACATCCCGCCCGTCTCCGGGATTCCCACCGTGCCCTGCAGGATACGAGCCACATGGAAGTGCAGATGGGTGGGCGGTGCGTCCTCGCGCGCCGCGTGGGTGAACACGGCGGAGAAGTCGCTCAGGCGGGACGAGTCCGCCAGGACCTCCGACACCCGCTGCCTCCAGGCGGCCTCGGGGGCCAGTCGGCCGGTGATGACCGCGCCACCGGCGACCACGGTCAAAGACATCTGATTACTGTGCCCGGACTCAACCAGGGCCACAACGTCAACAAGCAGCGCGTCAGGCTTCGACATGGGGCCGATTATATTCGTCGATCACCGTGCTGCCTTCGCGGGTGCCGGTTCGTCCGTCCCGACTCCTGAACGCCGGACCGCCGGCGCCCGCTCCACCGGATGTGCCGCCCTCCGGCGGCCCGGGCGGCCGCGGACGCGCCCCCGCGTTGTCCAAGCCTGACTGTCGCACCGCGGCACACGCGAAAATCTATGGTGGCGGGAGTAGACATTGGCTGGTGGTGTGGCTATGGTTTCTCTTGTAGCCCAGAGGGACAGCAAGGCCCGGCAGGGACGAACTGCCGGGAAGCAGTACGCGGTATGAGCAGTCCCGCAAGACGGTCCGGTGGTGGAGTTCCGAAGCCATGGCTGGTGCATGACGGCGACGGAGCTGACCCCGGACCGGGTGGCCGCAGTGATGAGGGGCCGCCGAGCAGTTCGTATCACCAGCAGTACCCGCAAGTGATCCACGAGGGAAGGACGGAGGAGCAGACGCCATCAGGATCGCCCGGACGGAAGAACGCGAGTCCGGGTACCGCAGGACATCGATAGTGAGGTGGTCTCCGGTCAAGCAACCGCGATCCCCGCAGCCCCTGACCCCTCCGGGGCGGGTATGCGGAAACAGAGAGCCGGCACAGCCGATCAAAGCCGGCTGATGGTGTAGCAGTTCCTTCGGGGCCCTGGTGCCGTATGGCACCAGGGCCCCTCAAGCGCGTTCCACGGGAAGGTGCAGATGACAACGGAGAATTCTTCGAGGTGCCAGTGACAGCAAACGATTCGTTCGGCCGTCTCGACGACGACGACTACCCCGCCTACACCATGGGCCGGGCCGCCGAGATGCTCAACACCACGCAGGGCTTCCTTCGCGCCATCGGCGAAGCCCGCCTCATCACCCCTTTGCGCTCGGAGGGCGGCCACCGTCGCTACTCCCGCTACCAGCTCCGCATCGCCGCCCGCGCCCGCGAGCTGGTCGACCAGGGCACGCCCATCGAGGCCGCCTGCCGCATCGTCATCCTCGAGGACCAGCTCGAAGAGGCGCGGCGCATCAACGCCGAGCACCACCGCTCCGCCAAGCCGGCCGGCACACCGCCCCCGGCCTGAACCGTCGCGCGCCCGCCGGGACGCCGGCGGGCACCGGGCCCCGTTGTCCGGCCGTCGCCATCCCGGCGGGGGCACCCCTCAGGGCCAGGACGTCTCGCTGCGCGGTACGACGACGAGTTCGGGAACGACGCTTCCCACGGGTACGGACAGCGCGTAGAGCACCGTGTCCGCCACGACGTCCGGACTCTGGAGCTTCGAGGTGTCGGCGCCCGGGAACCGGTCGAGAACGAACGGGGTCTCCATGCCACCGGCGATGATTCCGGTGACCCCGATTCCGGGGCAGTCCCGCTGGGCCTCCTTGAACAACGTGTGGGTGAAGGCGCGCAGCCCCGACTTTCCGGCCGAGTAGGCCGCCGCCTCCGTCCAGGTGCGGTTCGACGCCGTGGAGAGAATGTTGACGATGTGCCCGCCACCACGGCGGATCATCCGCCGGTACGACTCCAGGCAGAGGTACATCGGTCCGAGGAGGTTCGTGGTGAGGACTCGCGTCACCTCCTCGGCGGACAGGTGCTCGATGGGCTTGGAGACGTCCACGGCCGCGTTGTTCACCAGGATGTCGACGCCCTGCTCCGTCTGGTCGAACTCCAGGTAGGCGGCGGCCACCGCAGCGGGGTCCCGCACGTCCAGCTCGATGGACTCCGCCTCGTAGCCCTTCTCCTTCAAGCTCCTGCAATGAGCTTGGGCCTGCTCCGATCGCACGTCCGCGACCACTACCGACGCTCCGGCTTGGGCCAGTCTCTCGCTGATCGACGCCCCCAGTCCCCGAGCCCCTCCGGTGACCAGGGCGCGTTTCCCCCGAAGATTCACCTGCGGTGATGCGGTCATTGCACTCCTCTTGCCGGGCCGGGCGGGCTCATGGACGGATCACGCGTGCGGCTGCCGGACGACAGCCTTCAGGGCTGCGGCGAGAAGTGCGGCTCGCCGGCTTCGGGAGTTCGGCTCCCCGAAGCGACGGAGGAGGGGCGCCTGCCCCGGCCGGTCGCCGCCCTGAGCCGTCGGCGTTTCTCGCCGACGGCCGTTCAGGCCGACCGGTGGGTCGCCGCGCGGCCCCGCGGCGGGACGCCGCGGCCGCTCCCTCGTCAGCCCGGTCGCCCTTCACGTTGGCCGCCCCCGTCGGCCCGCGCAAACGGAGTGGGGCTGAACGTGCGCGCACTCGACCGGTCGGCCGACGCATCCTTCCCTGCCCGGCGCCCACGACGCGCGGGGGCGCGCCGCGCTCAGCCGACTGGCCGGGGCGCGCCGGGTCGCCGTCCGGCCCTCACGGAGGGGGCCCGGTGCCCCGCCCACGGGGCCCAGGCGGCGCCGCCGGGGCCGTCCGGGCGCTTGTCGGGGCTCAGCTCCCGTCCCGGGCCCGCACGTGCGGAGCCCGGCCCGTCACAGGCTGGTGAGCGCCTGGGGCGAGAGGTTCTTGATCATGGTGTTGGTCCAGCGCATCTGCCGGAGCGTCCGAGGATGGCAGGAGGAAGCGAGGTTCAGCAGGCGCGAGTCCCTCGCCGCCTGCGCGGCCTGGGCGAGCATCTCCCAGTACAGGGAGTTCCCGGCGGCGGCCAGGTGCAGTTCGCGCAGGTCCCGCAGGAGGAGCAGGGCGGGCTCCGGTCGCCGGCCGACCGCCTCGGCCGTGTGCTCGCGGATGTTCGACAGCATCCTCGACGAGAGCGGGGACGGTCCGTCGAGGTGGAGCCCGTAGTGCTGTCCTGTCTCGGCCAGGCGCCGGCAGTGCTCGTTCGACCACCGGACGAGGTCTCCCGCGACGTGGCGGACCTCGTGCTCCGTGCTGTGCCGTTCGGCGATGACGGTCAGTTCCTTCGCCAGGCCCCGCTCGCCGTGGTGCAGCGCGCGCAGTGTGAGGGCGATGCCGTTCACCGGGTGCCTCCCGAGGTGCGGTCCTCGTACGTGCCGGGGGACTCCTGGACGATCGCGCTCGCATCGCCCCGGGTGGCCCGGACCCCGCCCGCTGGCCCGGCGGGCGCGGACGCGGTGGTGGTCGGTGCGGGCGAGTGCGCCCCGGCGCTCTCCGCCACGCGGGTGACGGCCGCGGTGGAGGTTTTGAACAGGGGCTGTTTCGACACCGGGTCCCAGTCGGTGACGGTGGTCTCGTTCGCCGCCCGGCCCGCCGTAGCGGCGTCCGGGCCGCTGCCGGCGGGCGTGTCCCAGTAGCCGTAGTGGAACGGGACGAACAGCAGACCGCGCCGGATACCGGTGACGCGCAGACGGGCTCTGAGGGCGCCGCGCGGACTGGTGACCTCCACCAGGTCACCCTCGCCCCAGCCCCGCTCGGCGGCGTCCGAGGTGGACATCTCCACCCACACGTCCGGTGCGGCGGCGTTCAGCTGCGGTGCGCGGCCGGTCTTGGTCCGCGTGTGGAAGTGGTAGACGGTGCGACCGGTGGTCAGCTGGAACGGATACGCGTCGGTGGGCCACTCGTGCGGCGGCAGATACCCGATCGCCTTGATCATCGCCCGGCCCTCCGGGTTGAGGGACCTGTATTCGACCACCGAGGTGGAGGCCCCGGTGACGAGGTCCTTGCCGTACGACTCGCACGTGTCCGGGTGGGCCCAGGAGATGCCGCCGGTGTAGAGCCGGTCGGTGCCGTCGGGCGCCCGGTCGTTGCACGGCCACTGAACGCCGCTGCCGCCGCGCAGCTTGCCGTAGGTGAGCGCGCTGTAGTCGCAAGGCCGCCCCGCGCTGCACCGTTTCCACGCCTCGAAGGCGGTTTCGGGATCGTGCCAGGTGATCAGGGCGCCGCCGTCCTTGTCGCGGAAGTCCATGCGCCGCGCGTAGTCGAGGAAGATCTCCAGGTCGGATTTCGCCTCTCCGGGCGGCTCCACGGCCTTGTCGGACAGGTGCACGGTGCGGTCGGCGTTGGTGAAGGCGCCCGTCTTCTCGCCCCAGGTCGCCGCCGGGAGCACGACGTCGGCGAGTTGCGCGGTCTCGGTGAGGAAGAGGTCCTGCACCACGACGAACAGCCGGTCCTGCGAAAGGATCGAACGGATACGCGAGAGCTCCGGCAGGGAGACCGCGGGATTGGTGCCGCTGATCCACAGCATGCGGATCGATCCCTGCTCCGCGTAGCGGAACATCTGCATGGCGTGCGTGGGGGGCGCGTAGTGGGGAATCGTCTTGGGCTCGACGTTCCACACCCGCGCCAGGTCGGCCACGTGCTCGTCGTTCTGCCAGTTCCGGAAGCCCGGGAGGTCGCCGTTGGCGCCGCATTCGCGGGTGTTCTGCGCCGTCGGCTGCCCGTTCATCTGCAGAACGCCCGCGCCCGGCCGGCCGAGCATCCCGCGGATCAGATGGAGGTTGTTGATCTGTACGGCGGCACCGGTGGCCTGGTGGGACTGGTAGACGCCCTGGAGCACGGTGGACAGGACCCGGTCGGCGGTGCCGAGCAGGTCGGCGGCCTCCCGGATCTTCGACGCGGGGACGTCGCAGATGTCGGCCGCCCACTCCGGGGTGCACGGCTCGACCGTCTTCGACAACTCCGCGAAGCCGACCGTGTGGGCCTCGATGTAGCCGTGGTCGACGCGGTCGGTTCGGATGATCTCGTGCAGCAGCGCGTTGAGCAGCGCCACGTTCGTTCCGCCGCGCGGGGCGAGGTGGACCGTGGCGTGGCGTGCGACGACAGTGGGGCGGGGGTCGACGCAGACCAGCCGCGGGGGGTTGGGGCCGTCGAGCCGGTCGAGGATGCGCATCCACTGCACGGGCTGCGTCTCGGCGAGGTTGTGCCCGAACATCGCGATCACATCAGCGTGGTCGATGTCGTCGTAACTGCCGGGCTGGCCGTCGCACCCGAAGGACTCCTTGAGAGCTTCGGCCGCCGTCGAGGTGCACAGGCGCGTGTTGCCGTCCAGATGGTTGGTGCCGATGCCGGCCCGGGCCAGCACGGCGAGGGTGTAGTACTCCTCCAGGAACAACTGGCCGGATGTGTAGAAGCCGATCGACCCGGGACCGCGGTCATCGAGCAGTCCACGTGAGCGCGAGACGATCAGAGCCATCGCGGTCTCCCAGTCCGACTCGACCAGACGGCCCTCCCGGCGGACCAGCGGCCGGGTCAGCCGGTCGAGTGAGGCGTTGGCCTGCCAGCCGAAGGCGTCCTTGGGCCCGAGCCGGCCGCGGTTGACCCGGTCAGAGGCCCTGCCGCGTACGCCGACCATGGCACCGTCCTTGACGGCGACGTCCATCGCGTCGCCGTCGGAGTGCAGGATCGACGCGGTCTGCACCCATCGCTCGACGTCCTCGGCCCGGACCCCCTCGGCCAGGAGGGTGTCGACCCTGGTCGGCCAGGAGGCGTGCCGCCCGTACGGGGTCCGACTGCCCCACGGCTGGGCGATCCGGTCCGTCGAAGTACTCATGCCTGCCTCCCGCGCCGTGGACAGCGCCCGTTGCGCCGACCGCTCATCGGTACCCGCCTCACCGAGGTCATAACGTCGGCACGCAGCGCGGCCGGGCGGTGACGCGTGTGGCGGGGGAGGGGGCCGCACCGTACTCGGGCGGCTCACCTGTGGGCTGTCGACCGCACGCGGTCCGCTGGGCGCCGGTGCGGCGCGCAGTCCCGGGGAAGGCGTACGCCCACCCCGGTGCGCGCCACACCGCCCGGGGCGGTGGTCCCGCTCGCTGACAGGAGACCACCCGGCCACGGGGAGGCGGGGCTCAGGAGCCGTTCGCGACGGCCTTGTTGACGGCCGCCGGCGAGTCGTACTCCTGGTCGGGGAGGGCCTGGAGGACCTCCATGATCTCTTCGTCGGCGCCGTTCCTCCTGGCCTGGTCCACCACGGCCTCCTTTCCGGCGGGGTAGTCCATGCCACTGAGGCACTTCTGCAGTTCGATGGGGTTCGCAGTCATGGAGCGATGCCTACCCGCACGAGTTTTCGTCTCACACGGCAACGCCGGGCCGGTCACTCTCGTGGCCGCGTCCCGGGGCCGGTGAGGCCGGGCGCCGCACCGGCCGGGCGCCGCACCGGCCGGGCGCTCGGGGAGCGGCGGGCGTGCCCCGGTGCGCACAGCCGGGAGCCGGACCGTGGGGACGCTCGGCGCCGGGCGGGAGGCGGACGCGGAACCAGCGGGCGGACCGGCGGGCCTCCTCGTCGACAGGGAGGCGTGCGGCGCCGGCACGGGGACAGCCCTCCGTCCCCGGCCGGGACGCGGCCGCCGCTCCGGCGTCCTTCGCCCCCGCGCCGCTGAGAGACTGGTCAACTCCTCGGCGGCTCACAGCAGTCGCGCCCGCTTCCGGAAGGAACTGTCATGAGCAGCGCGTACGACGTCCTCGTCCTGGGCGGCTCGGGTGTCGACACGATCGTGTACGTCCCCGAACTCCCCCTCCCGTACGCCGACAGCTACATGGTCCGCCCCGGCATCGAGGCCCGCGCCGGCCAGACCGGCGACTTCGTCGCCCTCGGCCTCAGCTCCCTGGGGCTGCGAACCCACCACATCGACATGATCGGCGACGATCCGTTCGGGGAGCTGGTCCGCGCCTTCCACCGCGACCACGCCATCGACTTCACCGGAGTGCCGCTGCCCGGAGGCACCAAGCGCGCGGTCAACCTCGTCGGCCCCGACGGGCGTCGGCTCTCCCTCTACGACGACAGCCGCTCGCGGGAGTCCGACCGACTCCCCGAGGAGACGGTGCGCGTGCTGGCCGCCGCCAGCACGCACGCGCACGTCTCCATCACCCATCCGTGCGCCCACGCGCTCCCGCTGCTCCGCGAGGCCGGAGTCACCGTCTCCACCGACCTGCACAACTGGGACGGCGAGAACCCCTACCACGAGGAGTTCGCCCACGGCAGCGACCTCGTCTTCGTCTCCGCCACCGCCCTCCGCGACCCCGAGGCCACCCTGCGGCGCATCATGGAACGCGGCCGGGCCGAGGCCGTCGTCGCCACCGCCGGAGCGGAGGGCTCCTACCTGCTCACCCGCGACGCGGACCGGCCGGTGCACATCCCGGCCGTCACCCCGCCCGGCCCCGTCGTCGACTCCAACGGCGCGGGCGACGCCTACGCCTCCGGCTTCCTCTTCGGCCGGCTGGCGGGGGAGCCCTTCGAGCGGTGCGCGCTGTACGGAGCGGTCGCCGGGGCCTACGCCTGTACCGTGCCCGCGACCGGCGGCGACGCGATCGGACGGGCCGCCCTGCTGGCCGGAGCCGCGACCCTGTCCGGGGCCGCGGCCGACGCGTGAGCGCCCGGGCGCATCGCTCCCCGCCCCTTTCCGTCACCCGCTTCGCTCCGCCGCAGGGCCCTGCGGATAGTTTGTGTGCGGACGCATGAGACGGATGGGCAGGCCCGTGGCGGCGGAGACGCACGGGAGACAGGAGGTCGGGGAGAGTGTCGCTGCGCGGAGGTGATCCAGCCGAGATCGGCGGTTACCCGCTGGAGGGACGGCTAGGTTCGGGCGGCATGGGCACGGTCTTCCTGGCCCGTACGAGTTCGGGGCGGCCCGTCGCGATCAAGCTGATCCATCAGCATTTCGCGGGGGACGAGGAATTCCGCATCCGCTTCCGGCAGGAGGTGGCGGCCGCCAGGCGGGTGAGCGGAGCGTTCACCGCGGCCGTGGTCGACGCCGCACCCGAAGCCGAACAGCCGTGGATGGCGACGACCTACATCGAAGGGTCCACGCTCGCGCAGCGCATCGCCGAGGAGGGGCCGCTGGGCGGGGCGGAGCTGCGGAGGCTCGCCATCGGGCTCGCGGAGGCGCTGCGCGACATCCACCGGGTGGGAGTCGTCCACCGCGATCTGAAGCCCTCGAACGTCGTGCTCTCGCCCGAGGGCCCACGCGTCATCGATTTCGGCATCTCGCGCGCCGTGGACCAGCAGACACTGACGATGACCGGGCGCGTCATCGGTACGCCGCCCTTCATGTCGCCCGAGCAGCTGCGGGCGCCGCGTGGCGTGGGGCCGCGGTCCGATGTGTTCTCGCTGGGGACGCTCCTGGTGTACGCGGCGACCGGCCGCGGACCCTTCGACGCCGACAGCCCCTACTTGACGGCCTACCAGGTGGTGCACGAGGAGCCGTCGTTGGACGCCGTTCCGGCGGCTCTGCGGGCGGTCGTAGAGCCGTGTCTTGACAAGGAGCCCGAGGGGCGCCCCTCGGCGGACGAACTCCTCGTGCTGCTGCGGGACCTGCCGGCCGAACTCGGCGGGACCGACACCGGCGGGCCGGGGGCGGGCCGCACCCGCGACATGGTCACCCAGCACCACGTCCCGGCGGGGGCCGCCCCGGCCGGTCCCGGCTCGGCGGGCACCGGCACCGCTGCCGGCGGTCGGCTGCGTCGCCGTTGGCGGCCCGTGCTCATGGCGGCGGTCGCGGTGGCGGCGATCGGCGGGGGAGCCGCCGCGCTGACCACGGGCGACCCGGCGGGCAGTGGCAGCGGCGGCGCGGGCCGCGGCGGCGAAGGCACCGCCCAGCGCGCCGCGGCGCCGGGCGGCACGCTTGTGAAGGACTTCGAGCCGTGGCACAGGACCGTGCGCGGCGGTCGCGAGGACATCCCCGACGAACTGCGGTGCGTCGCCCGGGACGACGCGCTCTTCTGCGGGGGCGGCGGTGTCGTCGCCACCCGCGTCAGGGCCCGGGACGGGGCGCGGGTGTGGACCGCGAAGAGCCCGGGCGTCCCCGTCCAGGGCATGCACCTGGTGGGCGCCACCGACGACACGGTCCTCGGATACCGCTTCGCCGCCGAGGACGCCCCGCAGGACCCTGCCACCGAGGTGGTCGCCCTTGACGCGAAGAGCGGCCGGGAGCTGTGGTCCGTGCCGACCGGAGCCCAGTCGACGGCTGTGACGGGCCGGTCCCTGGACGCCGTCGTGTCCGGTTCCACCGTGGTGACCGTCGACGCCGCCAACTCGCGCTTCGAGGCCCGCGACGCCCGCAGCGGTGAGGTCGCCTGGACGGCGGCGTTCCCCGCGGGCACGCGGTGCGCTCCCGTCCCGGTGGGCCACCGGCTCCTCGCCATGTGCGCGGCGCACGCGGAGATGGACGCCTCGTACGTGCGCCACCCCGTCCTGCACACGCTCGCCCTCGCCTCCGGGGCGCTGGGCGAGCCCATCGCGGTCAACGGCCCCGTCGTCCCCGTGGGCTCCGCCGACGGCGCGCTCGTGCTCCTCTCGCAGCACGTCGAGGGTCCCTCGACGACCGGGTACGACGGGGTGGCGCGGGTCGACCCGGCTTCGCGGAAGGTCACGTACTCCCGACTCGGCCAGGTGTACGCGGGAACGCCCGGCATGGCGGACGGCACCGTCTACGTGAGCGGGCAGACCGGACTCATCACCGCGTTCGCCGCCGCGACCGGCCAGAAGAAGTGGTCGCGCCAGACGGGTGTGGAGGGTGCGTCGGGTCCCGCGGCGGGAGCCGGCGCCTTGTACTTCAGCTCGGCCACCGGCCGGGTGGTCGCGCTGTCGCCGCGCGACGGCGCACCGCTGTGGAGCACGGATCCCCGGGCCGACGGTCTGACGGGCGAGCAGGGCGCGAGCCCGCGCGTGACCGTCGCCGGGCGCGCGGTGTTCGTGGCCGCGGCGACGAACACCCTCTTCGCCTTCGACGCGCAGAGGCCGCCGAAGGCGGGCTGACCCCGGGAGCGCCGCGGGGGTGCCGGGTCCGCCCGGGACCGTGGCCTCCGGGCTTCTTCGGCAGGCCGCCCGAGGACTGGGCCGCCTGCCGGCCGGCACGGTCGTGCGACTCGGCGGGGCCGTTCTCCCGTGACCTGCTCAGTCGGCGAGGATGCGTTCCCACAGCAGCCCGTCGCGCCAGCTCCCGTCGAGGAGGATCGCGGAGTGCGCGACACCGTACGGGGTGAACCCGTTGCGGCGCAGCACCCGTTGCGACGGCAGGTTCTCCAGGTTGGTGGACGCCTCCGCCCGGTGCAGGCCGAGTTCGTCCGTCATCACCCGGAGGGCGAGCCCGACCGCGGCGGTGGCGTGGCCCTGATTCTGGGCGACGGAGGCGATCCAGTAGCCGACGGAGCCGCGGCGCAGGTGCGGCTGGGGCAGGACGCCCTGGACGGTGACCTGTCCGATCACCTGGTCACCTGCCAGCACCACGCCCGGCCAGACGGCCCCGGCCCGGTGCCCCGCCAACAGGCCCTCGATCCGTACCGCCTGGCCCTCGGGGGTGAAGTAGTCGGCCGGCTGGGCCGGTTCCCACGGCCGGAAGGCATCGGCGTCCCGCACCCGGTGCGCGGCGATCGGGGCGGCGTCGGCGGGCTCTATCAGGCGGATTCTGGTGCTGCTGGGCATCGGCCGGTCCTCGTCGTGGCGCGTCGGGTGGGACGGCCAACCTATGCGAGGCGTGCGCGCGGGAGGTCAGGGGACCTGCACCCAGTCGAGGGTGCGCTCCACGGCCTTCTTCCAGCCGGCGTAGCCCTCCGCGCGCCGCTCCTCGGACCACTGGGGCGACCAGCGCTTCGACTCGTGCCACTGGGAGCGCAGTTCGTCGGTGTTCTGCCAGAAGCCGGTGGCGAGGCCCGCCGCGTAGGCGGCCCCGAGAGCGGTCGTCTCGGCCACGACGGGACGGCTGACCTCCACGCCGAGGACGTCGGACTGGATCTGCATGCACAGGTCGTTGGCGGTGACACCGCCGTCGACCTTGAGGAC
Source organism: Streptomyces sp. NPDC091649 (assembly GCF_044756785.1). Lineage (NCBI taxonomy): Bacteria > Bacillati > Actinomycetota > Actinomycetes > Kitasatosporales > Streptomycetaceae > Streptomyces > Streptomyces sp. NPDC091649. Next base: position 21,956 of record NZ_JBIVTR010000022.1, read on the forward strand.
GTCGAGATGGACCCCGGAGTCCTGCTCCATGGCCTCGACCACATCACGGCTCTGGTAGCAGATGGACTCCAGCGTGGCCCGTGCCAGGTGGGCGTTGTCGTTGTACCGGGCCAGACCGACGATCGCGCCCCGGGCGTCGGAACGCCAGTACGGCGCGAACAGGCCGGAGAACGCGGGGACGAAGTACATCCCGCCGTTGTCCTCGACGCTCCGGGCCAGCTCCTCGCTCTCGGGCGCCGACTTGATGATCTTCATCTGGTCGCGCAGCCACTGCACTGCGGATCCGGTGACGGCGATGGACCCCTCAAGCGCGTAGACCACCGGGCTGTCGCCGAACTGGTAGGCCACCGTGGTGAGAAGGCCGTGGTCCGAGCGGACCAGGTCGGTGCCGGTGTTGAGCACCAGGAAGTTGCCGGTCCCGTAGGTGTTCTTGGCCTCGCCCGGGGCGAAGCAGACCTGACCGACGGTGGCCGCCTGCTGGTCGCCGAGCACACCCCCGATGGGAATGGCGGCACGCAGCGGCCGCGACGTGCGGGTGCGGCCGTAGGCGTCCGGGTGCGACGAGGGGTTGATCTCGGGAAGCATCGCCCGGGGGATCCCGAAGAAGCCCAGAAGTTCCTCGTCCCAGTCGAGGGTCTCCAGGTTCATCAGCATCGTGCGGCTGGCGTTGGTCACGTCGGTGGCGTGGATGCCGCCGTCCGGCCCGCCGGTCAGGTTCCACAGGACCCAGGCGTCCGTGTTGCCGAAGATCGCGTGACCGGCCTGAGCCGCCTCCCGTACGCCGTCGACGTTCTCCAGGATCCACTGGATCTTGCCGCCGGAGAAGTACGTCGCCGGCGGCAGTCCGGCCTTGCGGCGGATGACCTCTCCCCGCCCCGAGCGTTCGAGCTTCGCCGCGATGGCGTCGGTACGGGTGTCCTGCCACACGATGGCGTTGTAGTAGGGCCGTCCGCTGCGCGGGTCCCAGACCACCGTGGTCTCGCGCTGGTTGGTGATCCCGATGGCCGCCAGGTCGCTGGGGGACAGGCCGCCGTACCGCAGGGCGTTCTGCATGACCGAGTTGGTGCGTTCCCAGATCTCGACCGGATCGTGCTCCACCCAGCCGGAGCGGGGCAGGATCTGGGCGTGCTCCAGCTGGTGCTTGGCGACCTCGTTGCCGCCGTGATCGAAGATCATGAATCGGGTGCTCGTGGTCCCCTGGTCCACCGCACCGATGAAGTCCGCCATGATGTGTCACCTCTCCGGCCGCTGTGGTCAGTCCTCGGGCGCCGGGACGCGCCCCGGCGGTTCGGGTGCCGCGGCCGGCAGGAACCGTCCGACGAACGCCTTGTAGAAACCCGCGCCCAGCAGGGCGCCGACCAGCGGGCCGAGGATGGGCACCCAGAAGTAGAGATTTCCGTACTGGTCCCGCCACGCACCGCCGTAGCCGGTCAGGAAGCTCGCCAGCCGGGGGCCGAAGTCGCGGGCCGGGTTGATGGCGTAGCCCGCGTTGGTGCCCCAGGCCATACCGATCGCGACCACGATCAGGCCGATGATGAACGGGCCCATGTTCGACCCGGGCGGAGTGTTCAGCATGTCCGTGACGGCCATGATCAGCAGCATCAGGATGGCCGTGCCGATGATCTGGTCGCGGAACGCGCCCCATTCGTGGACCGGCAGCGCCGGATTGCCGTTGGCGGGCAGGGTGGAGAACACCGACTGCGTCTTGATGGTGTGCCCGGGGTCCGCCTTCGCCAGCGCCTCGCTGTAGTTCCAGCGGACGAGGAGCGCGGCCACGAACGCGCCGGCCGTCTGAGCCAGCGCGTAGGGGGCCACCTTGTGCCACGGGAAACCCTTGAACGCCGCCAGCGCGAGTGTCACCGCGGGGTTGATATGGGCCCCGCTCAGCCGCGCCGCCACATAGACGCCCAGCGTGACGCCCAGTCCCCACGCCCAGGCGATGCTGTCGTGGTCCCCGAGTCCGCCGGCGGGATCCGTCAGTGCTCCGCCCGCCGCCACCTGGGCCACGACACCGCACCCGAAGAGGATGAGGATCATCGTGCCCGCGAACTCGGCTGCCAACTCGCCGGCCAGTCCGGACCTTCTGCGTAGCTCAGCCATGGAAGCTCGCCCTCCGCCGACGGTGCCGGCTGTCGACTATCCGAGCAGTGTCAGCAGGCTAAGACGTTTCACGGAATCGGGCATATCGGGATGATGCGTACGAGGGTGAGGCGCGCGGGACTCCCGGATACCGCCCGGTGCCCGGGCCCGGGGCACAGAGGGTCGGACGGACCGCCGGCGGGCCGGGCCGCCGGGTGCGCCGACGCGGGCGGGCGGCGACGGCACACGCCCGATCGAGTGGGGCCAGGCGCCCACTCGACCCGGTGCGAGAGCGCCGGCCTCCGGACCCTTGCCTCCCGGGGCGGCTGGTGGCGGCACGGCGCTCACGGAAGTGGCGACGTCCGCTGCCCCGGGGCGGCACTCCTCAGGTGCGGGTGGCGGTCCCGCAGCCGGCGTCGCGGGCTTCCCGCATCCGCTCCGCCATCGACGTGCTCCGGTCGTACGGATCGACCGCGGGGCCGTCGCCCGCGTCGGAGCGCTCGGCGAGGAACTCCGGGGTGAGGTAGCCGGTGTAGGTGTCGCAGCCGCCGTTGGCCGTGTCCACCTTGTAGGAGACGAGGGAGAACGTCCCCGGCTCGGTCACGATCTTCGCCGGATCGTCCCAGCTCATCACCACCTCACGGCGCACGATGGTGCGCGCCACCTCGTCGCCGCCCCCCGCTGCGCGCACCACCGGGTAGACGTAGGTGACATCGGTGGACACCTCCACCGCACCGCGCTCGCCCTCCCGGAAGGTGATCCGGCCGCGTGTCTTGACCACGTCCCCGGCAGGCCGCACGTCGGTGGGCCGGAAGCGGCTGAACAGGAGAAGGGGGTCGTTCTCGCGATCGGGCGAACGGAACGCCTTCTCGAGGAAGTCCCGCACATCCGACTGGTGCGGGTTGATGAGGGCGATGGCCTCGCTCGGCCGCTCGCCGCGCAGTACGGCGGGGTCGAGGCTGGAGGCGGCGAGGAAGTCCCGGGACCTCGCGAGCGCCTGGGCGACCTCGGCCTTGCTCATCCAGCCGGTCGCCCGCGCCGCGGGCAGGTGGATGCCTGCCGTCCCTTCACTCCAGCGTGCGGCCGGCGATCCGCTGAACGGCTGCTCCGGGGTGGGGGGCCGGTCCGCCGCCTCCCGCGCGGGCGGCCGGACCGGACGCTCCGACTCCGCGGCGAGCGGGGCGGTGTCCGCCCTGTCGCCGCCGTCGAACCAGTCGGCGATCGGCCCGGCGCCGACGGCCACGACCAGCAGGCAGACCGCGGCCGCCAGGCCGAGCGCGTACCAGCCCCTGCCGCGCCGTCGCGGGGCCGGTGTGTACGTCCGCCAGCCCTGCGGCGGGCCCGGCTCCTCCCGGAGCCGCCGCGTCACCATCCTGGCCCGCGCCGACGGCTCCTGGGGCGCACCCGGGCTTCCGGCCTCCGCCTCCCTGAGGAAGCGCTCCCACTCCTCGTCCGGTATGGACGCCCCGCCCTGGCTCAACCCGCCGCTCCCGTCTCATGCGTTGGTGCCCGGCCCCTCCCCAGGCCCGAGCGCTGTACGGGCATCATCACACGGCCCACCGACACCGGACACGGACCTCCCGCGCCACCGGAGTGCGGGTGGTCCTGTCACCGGCCGGGAGCTCCCGCGCGCAGGCCGTCCATGACGAAGTCCAGGAGTCGGCCGGCCCTCGCCTCCCACTCCTCGTGCGGATCGATCTGCCAGAGGCCGGCGATGGCGAGGAAGAAGTCGTCCGGCGTGACGCCGGGACGGATGGCTCCGGCGTCCTCGCAGGCGCGGAGCAGGGTGCCGGCCGCCTCCATGACGGGGGCGGGGCCGGGCTTCGCCGGCCCGCCCGGTGCGCTGACGACCAGTCGGATCGCGTCCGCCAGACCGGCCTTGGTCAGGGCGAACCGCGCCAGGCGGTCCATCCACTCGCGCAGCGCCCGCTCCGGCGGCCGGGTCTCCAGCAACGCGCACGCCGCGTCGGAGACCTGCTGCATCTCGTAGCGGTAGACCTCCAGGACGAGCGCCTCCCGGTGCGGGAAGTTGCGGTAGAACGTGCCCTGCCCGACCCCGGCCTTCCTGGCGATCACGCTCAGGGGCGCGTCCGCGCGCAGCGTCAGTTCGGCCATGGCGACCCGCAGGATGCGCTCGCGGTTGCGCTGCGCGTCCGAACGCAGGGGGGCGTCCTTCTTCGGCTGGGACACGGATCCTCCTCGCGGGGTTCGTGGCCGAAACCCGTCCTTGTTAACCGGACAGCTGTCCGTTACGTTTTTTCCCGTGAGCGGACAACCGTCCGGTTAGGGCCACCTTAGTGCCGACCGTGGGCGCGGTCGCCACCGGCGACCCGGTTCCTCGCCACGAGACCCCGAAGAAGGCTGACCATGGCACCAGCGACCGCGTCGACGTCCAGTGCGATCACCCTGAACGTCAACGGCGAGAAGCACCACCTGCCCATCGACCACCGCACCACCCTGCTCGACGCCCTGCGCGAGCGCCTCGACCTCACCGGCACCAAGAAGGGCTGCGACCAAGGGCAGTGCGGCGCCTGCACCGTCCTGGTCGACCGACGACGCGTCGTCTCCTGCCTCAGCCTCGCGGTCGCGGCCGAGGGACGCGAGGTCACCACCATCGAAGGCGTGGCCGACGGTGATGACCTGCACCCCGTCCAGCAGGCTTTCCTCGACCTCGACGGCTACCAGTGCGGCTACTGCACGCCCGGCCAGATCTGTTCGGCCATCGCCGTCATCGAGGAACACGCGGCCGGCTGGCAGAGCGCCGTCACCGACGACACGGAACCCGGGGCCGGGCCGCCACCCCTGACACCCGACGAGATCCGTGAACGGATGAGCGGCAACCTGTGCCGCTGCGGCGCCTACGTCTCGATAGTCCAGGCCGTCGCCCGCGCCGCCGGGTCCCACGCCGAGAACCGTACGGCAGCCGCGAAGGAGTCCGCCGCATGAGGGAGTTCGGTTATCAGCGCGCCCACGACGTCACCGGCGCCCTCGCCCTCCTCGCGGACGACCCGGACGCGCGGTTCCTCGGCGGCGGGACCAACCTCGTCGACCTGATGAAGGCCGGCGTGGAGCGCCCCGCCCGGCTCGTCGACGTCCGAGAACTCCCGCTGGACCGCGTCGAACCCACGGCGGACGGCGGCCTGCGCGTCGGGGCCACCGTCACCAACAGCGACCTCGCCGCCCATCCCGAGATCCGCCGCCGGTACCCGGCGCTGGCCCAGGCCGTGCTGGCCGGAGCCTCCGGCCAGCTGCGCAACATGGCCACCGTCGGCGGCAACCTCCTCCAGCGCACCCGCTGCGGCTACTTCACCGACGTCTCGGGGCCCTGCAACAAGCGGACTCCGGGCAGCGGCTGCCCCGCCGTCGCCGGTGAGCACCACAACCACGCCGTCCTCGGCGCATCGGGCCACTGCGTTGCCGTGCACCCGTCCGACATGGGCGTGGCCCTGACGGCGCTCGACGCCGTGATCTCCTACGAGAGCGCCGAGGGGCCCGGCGAGAGCCCGATCACCGACTTCTACCTCCCCGTCGGCGACACCCCGCACCGGGAGACCGCCCTGCCGCCCGGGGCGCTGATCACCCACGTCAGTCTGCCCGCCGCGCCCGTCGCGGCCCGCTCCGCCTACCGCAAGGTGCGCGAACGCGCCTCGTACGCGTTCGCCATCGGCTCCGTCGCCGCCGCGCTCCGCATCGAGGACGGCCACGTCCGCGAAGCCCGCCTCGCCCTCGGAGCCGTCGCCTCCCGGCCCTGGCGCGCACGTGCGGCGGAAGCCGTCCTGACCGGCGAACCGGCCGACGGCGCCGCCTTCGCCGCCGCCGCGGAGGCCGAACTCGCCGCCGCCAGGCCGCTGCCCGACAACGGATACAAGGTGCCCCTCATGCGCAACCTCATGGTCTCCGTGCTCACCGAACTCGCCGGGAGGGACCCCCGATGACCACCACCACGCCGGGACCGCCGGCCGTACGAGGAGCCGTCGGCGTCGCCCACCAGCGCGTCGAGGGCCGCGACAAGGTCACCGGCGCGGCCCGCTACGCGGGCGAGATCCCGTTCGCGGACCTGGCCCACGGCTGGCTGGTGCTGTCCACGGTCACCCGCGGCCGGATCCGCTCGGTGGACGACGCCCCGGTCCTCGGGATGCCGGGCGTGCTCGCCGTGCTGCACCACGGCAACGCACCCCGCCTGAACACCGACTACATCGGACTGCTCGGCGTCCCGCCGGACCCGACCTGCGCCGTCTTCCAGAGCGAGGAGGTGCCGTTCGCCGGCTGGCCGGTCGCGCTGGTCGTCGCCGAGACGCCCGAGGAGGCCAGGGAGGCCGCCGAAGCGCTCGTGGTGACGTACGACCAGGAGCCCCACGACACCGCGCTCGTCGCCGGACACCCCGGCGCCTACCCCGCCGCCGGCCATATGCCGGCCGAGACGGAGAAGGGCGACCTGGAGGCGCGACTGGCAGAGTCGGCCTTCGTGGTGGACGCGCGGTACACCACACCCGAGGAACAGCACAGCATGATGGAGCCGCACGCGGCGACCGCCCGGTGGGACGAGGGCCGGCTGGAGGTCGTCGACTCCAACCAGGGCGCCGGCTGGGTCCAGAGCGAGCTGGCCACGATGTTCTCGCTCGACGCGTCCTCGGTCCGGGTGCGCTCCGAGCACATCGGCGGCGGCTTCGGCAGCAAGGGCCTGCGCGCCCACCAGGTGTCCGCCGTGATGGCCGCGACCGCCCTTCAGCGCCCCGTACGCGTGGTGCTGACGCGACGCCAGACGTTCACGCTGGGCGGCTACCGCAGCCCCACCATCCAGCGGATCAGGCTCGGCGCCGCCCCCGACGGCCGGCTGCTGGCGCTGGAACACCACTCGCTGAACCAGACGTCGACGGTGTACGAGTTCGTCGAGCCCAGCGCGGGCGTCGCCCGGGTGATGTACGACGCCGACGCCCACCGCACCGCCAACCACGTCGTGCGGCTGGACGTACCGTCCCCGACCTGGATGCGCGCACCGGGGGAGGCCCCGGGTTCGTTCGCGATCGAGGCGGCCCTCGACGAACTCGCCGAGAGCGCCGGCCTCGACCCGATCGAACTGCGCCTGCGCAACGAGCCGGACGCCGGGCCCGTCTCGGGGCTCCCGTTCAGCAGCCGCAACCTCGCGGCCTGCTTCCGCGAGGGCGCGCGCAGGTTCGGCTGGGCGGACCGCGACCCGCGCCCCGGCACCCGCCGCGACGGACGCTGGCTGCTGGGCACCGGCACGGCGGCGGCCTCCTTCGGGGCCGGGGCCGCCCCGTCCACGGCCCTGGTCACCGCGGAGGCGGACGGCTCCTTCACCGTACGGATCGCCGCCGCCGACATCGGCACCGGAGCCCGCACGGCGCTCACCCTGATCGCCGCCGACGCGCTGGAGACCACGCCCGAACACGTCAAGGTCCGCATCGGCGACAGTGATTTCGGCCCCGCGATGATCGCCGGTGGGTCCATGGGCACCCGCTCCTGGGCCTGGGCGGTCACGGCCGCCGCCGCCGAACTGCGGGAGCGGCTCGCCGTGACCACGAGCATTCCCGCGGAGGGGATCACGGTGCGGTCCGACACCACCGAGGCCCTCGGGTCGCTCGCGCAGAAGGAACGGCACTCCTACGGAGCCCAGTTCGCCGAGGTCGCCGTGGACGCCGCCACCGGCGAGGTCCGGGTCCGCCGCATGCTGGGCATCTTCGCGGCGGGCCGGATCGTCAATCCGCTCACCGCCCGCAACCAGCTCGTCGGCGGGATGACCTGGGGCATCTCCATGGCCCTGCACGAGGAGGCCGTCCGCGACCGCAACCGCGGCGGCCACTACGCCCCCGACCTCGCCGGCTACCACGTGGCCACGCACGCCGACGTCCCCGACGTCGAGGCCGACTGGGTGGACGACCACGACCCGGACGACCCGGTCGGCATCAAGGGGGTCGGCGAGATCGGCATCGTGGGCGCGGCGGCGGCCGTCGCCAACGCGGTCTGGCACGCCACCGGCGTACGCCACCGGAACCTGCCCATCCGCCCCGACCGGATCCTCATGGCGACCGCGGCGGACTCCGCCGGGGGAGCGGCCGATGCTTGACATCGCCGGCGAGCTGCACCGGTGGATGGCGGAGGGCCGGGAGTTCGCCGTCGGCACCGTCGTCTCCGTCGGCGGCAGCGCGCCGCGCGGGCCCGGCGCCGCCCTCGCCGTCGACAGCGAGGGCACGGTGATCGGGTCGGTCTCCGGCGGCTGTGTGGAGGGCGAGGTCTACGAACTGTGCGCGCGGGCCATCGAGGACGGCGAGACCGTGCGGACGCGGTTCGGCTACAGCGACGAGGACGCCTTCGCCGTCGGGCTGACCTGCGGCGGGGTCATCGACATCATGGTCACACCGGTCCGGGCGGACTCGCCGGGGCGGGAGGTGCTGAGGGCCGCGCTGTCCGCCGCGGTCTCCGGCGCGGGGGCGGCCCTCGCCCGTGTGGTGCGCGGCCCGGACGGACTCCTGGGCCGGGCCCTGCTCGTCCGCCCCGACGGTGTCCACGAGGGCGGGCTCGGAGGCCCCCGTGAGCTGGACCGTACGGCGGCGGCCGAGGCGTCGGCCCTGCTGGACGCCGGCCGGACCGGCACCGTCGCCCTCTCCGAGGACGGGACGCGCTGCCCCGGCGGGCTCACCCTGCTCGTCGAGAGCAGCGTGCCGCCGCCCCGCATGATCGTCTTCGGTGCGGTCGACTTCGCCGCTGCGCTGGTACGGGCCGGGAAGTTCCTGGGCCACCACGTGACGGTCTGCGACGCCCGCCCCGTCTTCGCCACCCGGGCCCGGTTCCCCGAGGCGGACGAGGTCGTCGTCGACTGGCCCCACCGCTATCTCCGGCGCACCCCGACCGACGGGCGCACGGTGCTGTGCGTGCTGACGCACGAGGCCCGGTTCGACGTGCCGCTGCTTGTGGAGGCGCTGCGGACGCCCGCCGCGTTCGTCGGCGCGATGGGCTCGCGCCGGACCCACGAGGACCGGACCCGGCGGTTGCGCGAGGCCGGTCTGAGCGACCCGGAGCTGGACCGCCTGCGTTCGCCCATCGGCCTGGACCTCGGAGCCCGTACGCCCGAGGAGACGGCCCTGTCCATCGCGGCGGAGATCGTCGCGGCCCGGCGCGGCGGCACCGGCCTGCCGCTGACCGGTGGCGCGGAGCCCATCCACCGGGAGCCCCGCACGGGCTCCACCGAGGCCGTCCGGCCCGTAGAACCGTCCCGCTCCCAGGGCGTGTTCAGGTAGCGGGTGAGTCTTGGGCGGAGAGTTCTACGGCCAGTTCCATACAGCGCAGGCGGGCTGGGGAGAAGTCGTAGGGCATCTTGCCGATGGCTTCGAACACGCTCATGGAGCCGGTCTCCCGCCCGCCGGAGCTGAGGTCGGCCTCGTCCTCGCCCTCCTGGGCGGGAGCAGGGTGCAAAGCGTCCCAGGCGCCGAAGAGGGCATCGTCGTCCTTTCCGAGACCGGACTTCTCGATGACGGCGTGCAGGGCGCTTTCGAAGGCGTGCCGTTCGGCGGCCACCTGGGCCACGCGCGGATCATCGACGGCGACGCTGTCATCGAGTGCCTCCTCGGCGTCATCGATGCGGTCGGAGTCCTCCCGCAGAGCGGGGTGCGTGGCCAGGGCGACGAAGCGGGTGGCCTGGACGGCCGCGCCGAGCGGGCCGAAGATCCGCTCAGTGACCAGCAGGCCGTCCAGGTCCGCCTGACGCAGGGAGCCCTCGGGCAGGCTCTTGAGGCGTTCGGTGACGAAGCCGGAGAGCAGACCCATCCGGCTGCCTTCGGTGCGCATCCGCTGCACGGCGGTCCGCCGCCGCCGCACTTCTGCTTCCTGCTCGGCGAGGGTTTCCTCCAACCGCTCCAAAATGCCCGCGATACCGTCTCCGCCGTCCGCACCGGCGGAAGCCGTGCCGGTGGTAAAGGCGTCACGGATGTCGTCCAGGGCGATCCCGGCGTCGGTCATCTTGCGAATCCACAGCAGTCGGATCATGTCTTCGTAGCCGTAGCGGCGGCGGTCATCGCCGCCCCGCTCAGGCTCGGGGAGCAGGCCGATCTCGTGGTAATGACGGATCGCCCGCGGCGTGGTGCCGGCGAAGGCCGCCGCGTCACCGATCTTGACCCGGCGAGGTGGCATGAAGGACGAATGCATGAGCAGGGATCTCTCCTCAAGGGATCGGGACGTGAGTCCACCGGACCACATGCCGCTACGGAAGGTGCAACCCCATACGGCGGTGGAGTCGTTGACGCTGCCGGCCGTGACGACGGCCAGGCGCAGGTCCCGGCCGTCGCAAGCGGGACGAACCTCGGTGGTCAGCCCGCGCACCAGGCAGCGGAGGTGCTGTCCGCTCCCATGTCACATCCGTCGACTCACCTCGACTCGCCACGCGATCAACGATCAGAGTGCTCGTGCGCGGGCTCCCACCCGGGGGCCGTCACGAACCGGCTCAGCCGGTATGCGGTCGGGAACGTCCGACGCCCGCACAGCGTGTCGATCCGGATCATCGCCCCGTCGACTCCCGCCTCCCGAAGGAGGCGCACCCGCGTACGCATCTCCGCTTCGTCCCGAGTCTCCACGATCACTTCCCACTGTCCCGCGTCCGGCGCGGTGCGAGCGGCAAGCCGCTGCCTCTCGGCGTCTCGCCGCCGCCTTCTCTTCCCTTGTCCCGGCACCAGCCCAGAATCACGGGCCGCTGTCAGGACGGCAAGGCAATCAGACCCGAGCACGCAGATCCCCGCTCGGTGGTCATTTGTCGGGCAGGCCCCAGACCCGCGCCACGTCCGGTGCCCGGCCGCGCCGGGTGGGGCGCGGGCGGCGCGCACGTTTAGCGGGGCCGTTCGGGGTCACTCCCCTACAGCGGCGCGAGCCACCGAGAGCCGGACCTCCCCGGTGACGGACCCTGGGCTGTGCGCCGTGGACGAGGAGACATGAACCGCTCGACGGTGGAACTACTGCTGACCGCACAGGAGGACACGATGCGTGACGTACGCAGGCTCTTGCGGGCCAAGATCCTGAAGGCCCGCGGGCTGGCCAGGGAATCGGACGGCAAGGTGCTCGACGACCCGGGCCGCCGGGCCGAGGGCCGCCTCCGCCAGGCGGAGGCGCGCCGACAGGAGCGGCAGGACCGGTCCGACGGGATCTCCGGCCGTTGACCGGGCGAGGGGTCCGGGTCCCCGAGGAAGAGAACGGCCCGCTGACGCGGCAGGTCCCGCCGGACGCGTCCGGCGCGGCTGCGCGGTTGGAGGGGGAGGCCACGCGGCCGGGCCGCGTGGTGCGGCTCCCCGGCGTGTACCGCCCGCAGACCGACACCCTGCTGCTGGCCCTCGCCATGCGCCGCGAGGGGATCGGCCCGGGAACCGACCTGCTGGACCTGTGCACCGGCAGCGGCGCGCTGGCCCTGCACGCCGCCCGGCTCGGCGCCCGCGTGAGCGCGGTCGACATCAGCCGCCGGGCCGTGGCGACCGCGCGGCTGAACGCCGTGCTCGCCCGGCTGCCCGTCACCGTACGCCGGGGAGACCTGCTCCGGGCCCTACCGGGCCGTACGTTCGACGCCGTCGTGAGCAACCCTCCCTACGTTCCGGCTCCGAGCCCCTCGGTGCCGCGACACGGGGCCGGACGCTCCTGGGACGCGGGTCCCGACGGGCGGGTGATCCTCGACCGCATCTGTGACGACGCCTTCGCCGCCCTGCGCCCCGGGGGTCTGCTCCTGCTGGTCCAGTCGGGGCTGAGCCGCCCCGAGCAGACGGTGGACCGGCTGTCCGCGGCGGGGCTGGACGTCTCCGTGACGGACCGGGTGACGATCCCCTTCGGGCCGGTCACCCGACGCCGGGCCGCCTGGCTGCGGGCACGGGGCCTGCTGCGGGCCCATCACGACAGGGAAGAGCTGGTGGTGATCCGTGCCCGGAAGGAATGAGACGCCCCGACGCGTGGTGACGGACAAGGAGGGCCCGATCCTGGTGGAAGGGCCCGTCGAGGTCGTGAACGACGACGGTACGACGACCCGCTCCGACCGCTTCGTCGTCGCGGTCTGCACCTGCCGCCGCAGCCGCGCCTACCCCTGGTGCGACACCAGCCACCGCCGCCGCAAGCCCGCCGGGGACCGCCCCGGCGGCCGAAAGCCCCGGAAGGGCGAGGAGGAATCCCGACCGTGACGACCCCGGCCACCCCCCACCGCGAGCGGCCCGCGGCACCCGCCGGGCTTCCCCGGGCGCGCGGACCCCTGAGCGGCAGCGTCATCACCGTGCTGGCCGGCGGCGGAACGCGCCTGCCCGAAGCCGGTGCCGTCCGCCGCGCCGACCCGTACGGGGACGACCTGCAGCTGCTCCTGTACGTCCTGTACGAACTCCACTACCAGGGGTTCGCGGGCGTGGACGAAAGCCTGGAATGGGACCCGGCGCTGCTCGGCGTACGCGCGGCGGCCGAGGATGTCTTCCTGGAGGCGCTGCGCCGCGACGCGGGCTCGGGCGGGAAGGACGTGGCGGAAGCGCTCGAAGCGCTCCAGCTGGAACCCGTGGGGGACGACGGCCACAGCGTCAGCCACCACCTCCAGCGGGAGGGAGAGCTGTGGCAGCTGCGCGAGTACGCCGCCGTGCGCTCCCTCTACCACCTCAAGGAGGCCGACCCGCACCTGTGGGTGGTGCCGAGGCTCCGCGGCCGGGCGAAGGCGGCGATGGTCGCCGTGGAGTTCGACGAATTCGGGGCGGGGCGGGCGGAGGACGTCCACGCCCAGCTCTTCGCCGACCTGATGGCCGACCTCGGCCTCGACACACGGTACGGGCACTACCTCGACGCCGCGCCGGCCCAGGCCCTGGCCACGGTCAACATGATGTCGCTCTTCGGCCTCCACCGGCGGCTGCGCGGCGCGCTGGTCGGGCACTTCGCCACCGTGGAGATCACCTCGTCCCCCGGTTCGCGGCGGCTGGCCGAGGCCCTGCGCCGTGCGGGCGCGGGCCCGGCCGCCCAGCGGTTCTACGACGAGCACGTGGTGGCCGACGCCGTCCACGAGCAGGTGGTGCGCCGGGAGGTGATCGGCGGCCTGCTGGAGGACGAGCCCGCGCTCGCGGCCGATGTCGTCCTCGGCATCGAGGCGACCGGGCACCTGGAGGACCTCCTGGGGGACCACCTGCTGGCGGCGTGGCGCGAGGGCCGTTCGGTGCTGCGCACGCCCCTGGCGCACTGACGGGCGCCCCGGAGGCGCCGAGGGAGAGGGCACCGGACGCGTGAGGGCGTCCGGTGCCGGGACCTCAGAAGGACACGTCGTCCGTGTCGAGGACCGCGGCCCCCATGTTGCGCTCCATCATCTGCAGCGCGGCCTCGGCGAGATCACTGTGGATGTGCGCCACGGCGTCCCTGGCCACGGTGACGCGCAGGTGCCGGATATGCGCGTCGAGCGCCGAATACAGCACGCACTGCTCCGTCACCTGGCCGCAGAGCACCAGGTGGCCGGCCTTCAGTTCGGAGAGCAGAAAGCCGAGCGGCGTCTCGTAGAACACGGAGTGCCGGGCCTTGACGACGAAGAGCGAGGCGTCGTCCGGGAGCAGGGGCTCGACCAGTTCCGCGTTCTTCCCCGCGAGAGTCGTTTCGATGATCTCTCCGTGGTGGGACCGCCATTCTCCGAAGTTGTCGTTCGCGTAGATGACGGGAACGTCCTCCGAGCGAGCACGGTCGATCAGGCGCGTGATGTGCGGAAGGGCCGTGCGGACGGAAGGGACGAGCTTTTCGGCATCGGGGTGATCGTAGGTGTTGATCATGTCGATGACGATGAGAGCGCTGTTTCCCATGGCCCCATTCTCCCAAAAGTCCGGGACGGCGCCGGTCGGCGGGACGACCGCGCGTTTCGTTCGACGCGCCGAGGGAACCCGGCGTTCGCCGCGTGGAGCGGCGCGTGGAGCCGCGTGGAGCGGCAAGGACCGGGCGGGCGGGGAACGGCCGGGACCGCCGCGAACGCGACCGGAAGCGGAAAGGAGCGGGATCGTGCGCGCTTTGACCTATCAGGGGAAGCGGGACGTCCGGGTGGAGACCGTCCCGGACCCGCGGATCCAGGAACCGACGGACATCATCGTCAAGATCACGTCCACCGGCGTCTGTGGTTCCGACCTTCACCTCTACGAGATCCTCGGGCCCTATCTCGACCCCGGTGACATCCTGGGGCACGAGCCCATGGGCGTGGTGGAGGAGATCGGGCCGGAGGTCACCGCCGTCGCCCCGGGGGACCGGGTCGTCATCCCCTTCAACGTGTCCTGCGGCCACTGCCACATGTGCGGACAGGGGCTGCACTCCCAGTGCGAGACGACCCAGGTGCGCGAGCGCGGCACCGGCGCGGCCCTGTTCGGTTACACCAAGCTCTACGGACAGGTGCCCGGAGGGCAGGCCGAGTATCTGCGGGTCCCCTTCGGCAACGCCTTGCCCATCAAGGTCCCGCACGGCCCGGCGGACGACCGGTTCGTCTACCTCTCCGACGTCCTGCCCACCGCCTGGCAGGCCGTCGAGTACGCGGACATCCCGCCCGGCGGCAGCGTCACCGTCCTGGGCCTCGGCCCGATCGGCGCCATGGCCGCCAGGATCGCCCTCCACCGGGGCGCCGGCCTGGTCATCGGCGTGGACCTGGTCCCCGAACGCCTGGACCGGGTCAGCGCGTACGGCGCCACCTGCCTCGACCTGCGGCGCCACGGCAAGGACCTCGGGGACGCCGTCCGCGACCTGACGGACGGGCGCGGTACCGACGCGGTGATCGACGCCGTCGGCATGGAGGCCCACGGAGCGCCCCTGGCCAAGGCGGCGCACACGGCGGTCGGCCTGCTGCCCGACGCGGTCGGACAGCGCCTCATGGAGACGGCGGGAATCGACCGCCTCACCGCGCTGCACACGGCGATCGACCTGGTGCGCAGGGGCGGCACGATCTCCGTCTCCGGTGTGTACGGCGGCTCCGCCGACCCGATGCCGCTGCTCACCCTGTTCGACAAGCAGATCCAGCTCCGCATGGGACAGGCCAACGTGAAGCGCTGGGTCGACGACCTGCTGCCGCTGCTGGTCGACGGGGACCCGCTGGGCGTGGACTCGTTCGCCACCCACCACCTGCCCCTGGAAGAGGGGCCCAAGGCGTACGAGACGTTCCAGAAGAAGGCCGACGGCATGATCAAGACCTTGCTCATCCCCTGACCCGAGGCCCGGGACCCCGCTCGTCTTCGGACAGGGGCGAGGCCGGACGGGCCGACGACGGAGGAAGGAAGCCCGGCATGGAGAACAGCGGCGGCAACCTCGGCAAACGGGTCGTGGTCACGGGAGCCACCGGGAACGTCGGGACGAGCGTGGTGCGCGCGCTCGCCGCGGACCCGGACATCGGCTCCGTTCTCGGGCTGGCCCGCAGGCGGCCCGCGCTGGAGATCGCGAAGGCGACGTGGGACACCGTCGACCTGTCCCGTTCCGACAGCGAGGACCGACTCGTCGGCCTGCTGCGCGGGGCCGACGCCCTCGTCCACCTGGCGTGGCGCTTCCAGCCCACCCACGACCCGGTCGTGACCTGGCAGAGCAACGTGCTGGGCTCCCGACGGGTCTTCGACGCGGTGCTGCGCAGCGGGGTGCCCGCCCTGGTGCACGCCTCGTCGGTCGGCGCCTACTCACCGGGCCCCAAGAAGGAGCCCGGCGTCGACGAGCAATGGCCGACGCACGGCTGGCCGGACGCGGCGTACTGCCGGGAGAAGGCTTACCTGGAACGCGTCCTGGACACCTTCGAGCTACGGCATCCGCAGATCCGCGTGGTCCGGATGCGGCCGGGCTTCCTCTTCAAGGAGACGTCCGCACCCGAACAGCGGCGCATCTTCGGCGGCCGGTACGTCCCCGGCCCCCTCCTGCGGCCCGACCTGCTGCCGTTCGTACCCGACCTCGCGGGGCTGCGCTTCCAGGTGCTCCACACCGAGGACGCGGCCGAGGCGTACCGGCTGGCCGTACTCGGTGACGTACGCGGTCCGTTCAACCTGACGGCGGACCCGGTGATCGACGCCCGCAGGCTGGCGGACCTGCTCGACGCCCGCGTCGTACGGGTCCCCGTGGCGCTGGTGCGCACCGCGCTCGCGGCCGCCTGGCGGACGCATGCCGTACCCGCGTCCCCGCACCTGTTCGACGCCGTACTGCGGCTGCCCCTCCTGGACTCCGGCCGGGCCCACGACGTACTGGGCTGGCAGCCCACCCGTACGGCCGAGGGGGCGCTGAGCGCCTTCCTGCGCGGGGTGCGCGCGGGCACGGGGGAGGACACCGAGCCCCTGGCGGGACGGAAGATCGGCTGAGCGGGTGCGCCGAGCCGCGCCGAGCAGCCGGTCGTCGTCACCGGGATGCGGTGCCGGCGAGATGGGGGACCGGTCGGCGGTGCCGGGCGGTCCCCCTCGCCGCTGCCGGCCGTATCAGCCGCCGGGACCCGGCCCGAAAGGGCTGTCGTCGAGGTGGTCGAGCAGATCGGCGACGTCCCGGTAGACGGCTTCCGCCCCCGCCCGCTCCAGGTCGGCGCGCGGGATGCCACCGGACAACAGGGCCACCGCGGCCACCCCCGCCCGGGACGCCGCCTCCATGTCCCAGACCGTGTCGCCCACGAACACCGCCTGCCCCGCACCGACGTCGGCCAGCCGGCAGGCCAGTTCCACGGGCTCCGGGGAGGGCTTGCCCCGGTCGACGTCGTCCGAGCTGGCGGTGGCCCGGATCGCCTCGTCCGCGTCCACCGCGCGCCGCAGTGCCGCGAGCTCCGCCCCGTCGGCCGAGGTGGCGAGGACGACCCGCCACCCCCGGTCGGCCAGCGTGCGCAGCAGGTCGCCCGCGCCCCGGAAGGCGGGCAGGCGGTCGAAGTACGTCGCGTAGAGCACCGTGTGCGCGGAACTGATGGCCGCGTCCTGCTCCCGGTCCCGGTCGGCGCCCAGCAGGCGCTCGATCAGATCACCGGAGCCGAGACCGACGGCCCGGTGGATGTCCGGCATCGGCACGGTGTGCCCGGACTGCCGGAAAGCCTCCCACCAGGCCACCACATGGAGGTGGTTGGTATCGGTGAGTGTGCCGTCCACATCGAAGATCGCCGCGCCCGCCATGCTCTCCCGCTCCCCTCGCCGTCAGGCTTCGCGCCCCTGGGCGTCCGCCTCGTCCGTGACATGGACGGCCGCTTCCTCGGCCGACGCGGCACCGCCGTCGATGCCCACGTCCTCGGCGAGGACATCGTTGCCCCGCCCCGTCGCGTCGTCCGCCGCGCTGAGCCGGCCCGCCCGCGGCTCACGGCCGGTCCCCTCCAGAGGCTCGCCCTCGCCCCCGGCCAGGTCGCCGATGCCGTCGCCGGCGGGCGGCCGCACATCCTCGACCTCCTGGGCGAGCCGCTGGTCCAGCGACTCACCCCGCCGCTCCTCCGCTCCCGTCGTGCCGAACTTGTTCACGCCCAGAGGGCGTTCGGGAGGGGAGTAGCCCTCTTCCAACTGGTCGTCCAGATCCCGTTCCCCGAGCGTGTTCTCCAGATCGAGCTCATCGTTCGGCGGATTCCGGCCGTCGTCGTCCTGCGGCTGGTACACATCGTCGCCGCGTGCGCCTGCGGGCATGTCGTGTTCCTCCGTGTGCGGGCGGTGGGTGCTGGGCGCTGATGTGCGTCAGCGTCCGACGGCCTTGCGGAGCTCGTCCTTGTTCATGGAGGACCGCCCGTCGATGTTCTTCTTCTTGGCCTCTTCGTAGAGCTGGTCCTTCGTGGGACCCCGCGCCCCCTTGTGGGAGCGTTCACCACCGCGCTGATAGGCGGACTTCTTGTCCTGCGTGGAGGTCTTGCTCGCCGTCTTCGACTCGCCGGACCGCGCACGCTGCTTGTTCACGGTCCGCGCCGCGATCTCCTTCGCCCGCCCCTCGGAAGTGCCCCGCTCTTCCTGGCTCTCCTTGATGTGCTCGTACTGCCGCTCACGCTTCTTGTCGGATCCAGCCGGCATGATCTGTTTCCTCCGCTCCCTCTCGTGGGCACCGGGCCCGGAATCGCCGCCGACGTCAGCACGCCGCGTTCCCGGGGGACGCTCACCGCGTTACCCGTACGAATCCCACTAAACAACGCCCGCCGCGATGCCGCCCCCGGAGGTGTGACCACGAGGGCGGCCCGAAGCCGGCGGACGGCGCCGATGGCTGCTTTCCCAACCGGCCGGCGCCTGAGCTCCGCGTACGCCGGATACCTGATGGCGGAGTACCCCCGCAGCGGATGCCAAACGTGACCCGGGCCGTCGTCCTGTCGCCCACCGCCGTCTCAGGTCACGGACGGGGGCGCAGACGGGGGCCGTCGGGCGGCGGAGCGCCGGAGACACCGCCGACCAACTGCGCGCAGAGGTCGCGGAGCTTGACGTTGCGGTGCTGCGAGGCGGTGCGCAGGGTGCCAAGTGCCTCCTGCGAGGAGCAGCGGCGCTGGTTCATGACGATGCCGACCGCCTGGTCGATCACGGAGCGCGACCGCAGCGCCGCCTCCAGGTCGTCCGTGAACGTGCGGCTGTCCGAGAGCCGCTGGGCCAGGGCGATGGCTCCCGTCGCTTGGGCGGCGAGGGCGCGCAGGCCGTGGAGATCGGCGTCCGCGAAACCGTTCTGCTTGGGCGAGTACAGATTCAGCGCGCCCGCGGTGTCGGAGTGCGCCGCGATCGGAAGCGACAGCGACGACCGGGTTCCGGCGGCGACGGCGAACGCGGGGTAGTCCTTCCACCGGTTCTCCTCGCCCATGTCGCTCACGCTGACCTCGCGCCCTTCGCGCAGGGCCTGGAGGCAGGGACCGTCGTCCTGGCCGTACTGGGCTTCGTCCAGCAGTGGGGCGCTGACCCCCGCGCTGGCCACGGTCAGGGGCCGGTTCCGGCGCTCCAGGGTGACCCCGCAACCGTCGGCCGTGGGTGACAGGAGCAGGGCGCTCCGGGCCAGCGCCCGGAGGAAGTCGTCCAGGGTCTCGGTGTCCAGGATGAGGGGGACGAGGTCGGGTGGTCCCGGAGAGAGCACTCCGTCGTCGGTCATGGTCGCTCCCTTCCGAGCCTGAACCGTGTGACCAGCATGGCACTGTCCGGGCCGTGCCGCGTCGCTCTCCCGCCGCGGTCGCCGCGCCGCCCCCTGTCCTCTCGGACAGGTGTCGGGACCGGCAGGAGGGGCATACGCGCGGTACGAGGTCAGGAAGCGGCCGCGCCCCCAGACCTGCCTTCCTGGAGTTGCCGATGTTCCTGCTCAGCTACCACCTCGACGCCGCGCACCTGGTCGTAGAACTGGGCGAGACGGTCGACCTCGACAACGAGACGGCGATCGAGCGCGAGATCACCCGCCTGCTGCCGTGCTGCGGCCCCCACGCGGTCATCGTGCACGTCCGCACCCCGTTGCTCACCCCCCGGGCGCTGGGGCTGCTCCTGCGGGTACGGGACCGGTCCTGGGAACGCGGGGTCTCGCTGGCGGTGGTGGCCGGGCACGAGACGGCCCGCCAGGTACTGGGCGCCGCCGGCCTCAACCGCGTCCTGCGGGTCGCGTCCACCCTCCCCGGCGCGGAGTCGCGCAGCCGGGGATGCCGGCCGGAGACGGAGGCGTCCCGGAGCCGGAACCCCGGCGACCGGCAGAGGGCGCCGCTTTCGGCCAGGGCGCCGAGGGGGCCGCTCGGCCCGTACTCCGACGCCTCCCGACCCCGCTTCCCGGGGGAGCGCTGAGGGCGGGCCGGCCCCCGGGGCGGGGCTCAGGAGGGCCCGTCCGCGCGGGCACATACCGTCCGTCGTGCGGTTCTCGCCGGGCCGGAGCGTTTTCAGGCCGTGTCGCTCCGGCTTCGCGACGCCGGGCCGACCGCGCCGGACGAGAGGGCATAATGAAGGGCTGGAGGTCAGGAAACGGCCCTTGAGAAATCTTCCTGCCTCCGTGGAGTGTGCCGTGAACCTCTGTCCTCCTCGCCGCGTCGTCGTCGTGGCGCCGGCCGCCAGTGCTTCCGGCGCCCCGCACGCTCCTGTCCGCGTGGCCCCCCTGCGGCCACCCGCGACCAGGGCCCCCCGTTCCACAGACGTCCCGCCGACGCCGCTTCTTTTGCCGGCGGATGGCACGCCCGCCCCCCAGCGGCCGTCCCTCGGCACCGTCTGACCCCCCTACCGCCCCTCGCCCGGAGCCCGCTCGGCGCCGGCGCACCGATGGCGGCTGCCCCGTCCCAGCGGCTCGGACCGCTCAGCTCCGCCCGCCCTTTTCCAGAGGCGGGTCACCGCCCAGAACGAGATGATCATGACTGACAGGCCCGTGGCCGAGGCGCTGGACACGACCGCGCTGCTCCTGGAAACCGAATCGCTGGACGAATTCCTGCACGCTCTCGCCCGCAGCGCCCTGGCCCTGGTGGAAGAGGCCGACGGCTGCGGCATCACGCTGGAGAGGCAGGGGCGGCCGGTCACCGTGTCCAGCGTCGGAGCCAGCGCCACGAAGCTGGACGAGGCCCAGTACGGGCAGGACGACGGCCCGTGCCTCCAGGCCATGCGCACCGGCCGGGAGGTCAGCGTGCCGGACACCCTGCGGGAGAGCCGCTGGGCCGACTACCCCGCCTACGCGGCCGTCTGCGGCGCCCGGTCGTCGCTGTCCCTGCCCATCGCGCCGCACAGCCACACGGCCGGGGCCCTCAACCTGTACGCGCCCCACCCGCACGCCTTCGACACGGCCGACCTGACCGCGCTGCGGCTGCTCACCGCGCAGGCCACCGGGGCCATCGCACTGGCCCAGCGCATCGCGGACACCGAGGAGTTCGCCGCCGACCTGGAGGCCGCCCTGCGGTCGCGCACCGTCATCGACCAGGCGATCGGCGTCGTCGTCGGACAGCAACGCTGTACGCCGGACAAGGCTTTCGACGTACTGCGCACGGCATCGCAGCACCGCAACATCAAACTGCGCGACCTCTGCGCCGAGTTGATCGCCAGCATCACGGGCGAGGTCCCGCCCGAGGGACGTATCCAGCCCCGGGGCTGAGCCCCGGCGGGCCCAGGTGCCCCGGCGGGCCTGCCGGGCGGTCCGCGTCCGGCTCCCTCCCGGCCGCGGACCGGCCCGTGGCGCACGCCCCGGCCCGTCGGCGCGGGAGACCGGTCCTCGGTCCGGTCAGCGGCCCTCCCGTTCGGCGCACACCCGGACGGTCTCCAGGGTGGGGTCGGCGGGGTCGGGCACGTTCATGCCGGCCTCGACCCCGGAGCGCAGGTAGCGCAGCAGGGGTTCGGTGATCCGCTCGCCGGGCAGCACGGCGGGGATGCCGGGAGGGTAGGGGGTCATCATCTCGGCGGCGACGCGGCCCACGGCCTTCGCGGCCGGGATGTCCTCCGTCTCGGCGAAGTAGGCGTCGCGCGGGAGGCACACCTGGTCGGGGCGGAGTTCCCCGGGCGTGGGCACATGGACCTCGGGGGCCCCGCGGAGGGTGTGCGCGTTGTCGGAGAGCTCCCGCAGGGCGGTCAGCAGGCGGTCGGCGGTGGTCGCGTCGTCGGCGTGGGTGATCTGGGCGCTGATCCGCCGGTGGTCCACGAGGTGCATGTCGACGCGGTGGTGCCGGCGCAGCCAGTCGGCGGCCCGGTACCCGGTGGTGCCGAGCCCCTGGATGTCGATGATCAGGGGAAGGGGGTCGAACTCGGTCGCGGCTCCGGGCCCGCAGAAGTCGTCCGGCCCATTGACGTGCATCCCCTCGATCTCCTCGATGCGGCGGCGCACCGTCGCGGTCAGCTCCAGGGCCCGGGAGAGCAGGGTGCGGCCGTCCAGGACCATCTGGCGGCGCCAGCCGTCGATGCCCGCGTAGAGGAGTACGGACGGGCTGGTGGTGCCGAGGAGGTCGGCGCGCGAGGCGAGGGTGTCGTGGTCCACCAGGCCGCCCTGGAGGTGGAAGACCGAGCCCTGCTCCAGACCGCTGCCCATCTTGTGGATGCTGGTGACGCAGACGTCGGCGCCGGCGTCCATGGCCCAGGACGGCAGGTCGGGGTGGAAGGGCAGGTGGGCGCCCCACGCCTCGTCCACGATCAGCGGCCGGGCGTGCCGGTGGCAGATGTCGGCGATCGCGCGCAGATCCGCGGCGGTTCCGTACGGGGTGGGGCTGGTGACCAGGGCGCCGCGTGCGTCGGGGTGTTCCGCGAAGGCCCTCTCGACGGTCGCGGGCGACGGCGGGTGCGCGAGGTGCCGCCGGCCGTCCCACTGGGGCTCCAGCCAGATCGGCTCGACGCCGGACAGGATGAGGCCGGCGATCACGGACTTGTGGGCGTCCCGGCCGACCAGCAGTTTCTGATGGGGTGCGGCGACGCTCAGCATGGCGGCCTTCACCGAGAGGGAGCTGCCGCAGGTGGAGAAGAAGGTGTACTCCGCGTGAACGGCGTCGGCCATCAGATTCTCGGCACGCTGCAGCACGTTCGACTTCTCGCGCCGGTCGTCGAGGCCGCCCGTGGCGAGCACGTCCCCGTAGAACACCGCGTCGCCCAGCACGGCGCGTACGGCGGGGGAGGCGCCGCGTGCCTGCTTGTGGCCGGGTGGCGAGAAGCCCAGTTCGTCCCGCTCGTGGTAGGCGGCGAGGGCGTCGAGGACGGGCGCTTCATGGTGGTTCATGTCCATTGATCACGCCTTCCCGGGCGCGGCGCGGGCCAATCACGCAGCGGCTCAGGGAAGGGGCGTGCCCCCGGTGGCGTTCATGATCTCGCCGGTGATGAACGAGGCGTTCGCGGAGGCCAGGAAGACGTAGGCGGGCGCCATCTCGGCGGGCTGGGCGGGGCGGCCCAGCGGGCTCTGCTTCCCGAATTCGGCGGTGTCCGGCAGGGTCGCCGGGATGAGCGGCGTCCAGACGGGCCCCGGCGCCACCGCGTTGACGCGGATGCCCTGGGGGGCCAGCATCTGGGCGAGGCCCTGGGTGAAGGTGACGATCGCCCCCTTGGTCATCGCGTAGTCGAGCAGATGCGGGCTCGGCTTGTACGCCTGCACCGACGTGGTGTTGATGATCGATCCGCCCGCCGGAATGTGGGGCAGCGCGGTCTTGCACAGCCAGAACATCCCGTAGAGGTTGGTGCGCACCACTCGGTCGAACTGCTCGGTCGAGATGGCGGAGATCCCGTCGGGCTGGGACATCTGGTACGCCGCGTTGTTCACGAGGACGTCGATGCGGCCGCCTTCGGACACGGCCCGCTCCACGAGCGAGCGGCACTGCTTCTCGTCGCGGATGTCGCAGACGACGGGCACCGCGCTGCGGCCTGCCCGCTCCACCAGGTGGACGGTCTCCCGGGCGTCCTTCTCCTCCTCGGGGAGATGCGTCAGCACCACATCCGCGCCCTCCCGCGCGTAGGCCAGCGCGACCGCCCGGCCGATGCCGGAGTCGCCCCCGGTGATCAGCGCCTTCCGGCCGTCGAGCAGGCCCGAACCCCGGTAGGAGTCCTCGCCGTGGTCGGGCGGCGGGTCCATGGGGCCGGTCCAGCCGGGATGCTCCTGGTCCTGCTGGGGGAAGTCGGGACGCGGGTGGGCCTCGGTCGGGTCCTGCGGCTGTTCGTTACTCGCCATGGTCATGCCCTTTCCGCTCGGCGCTGCTCCGTGCTCCGGGTGCCCTGCCGGCCCTGACCGAAACGCGCCTTTTGTTGCCGGGGGCGGCGGGGACCGGGTGAGCCGTGTCTCACCCGGGCTCCACGACTTGTCTATGCAACGAGTTGCATAGAAGGATCGGGGTATGGCTCTCGACCACGCGATCCTCGTCTCCCTGCTGGAGCAGCCCGGCTCGGGCTACGAGCTGGCCCGGCGCTTCGAGCGGTCCATCGGGTATTTCTGGACCGCCACGCACCAGCAGATCTACCGGGTGCTCGGACGCATGGTCACGGACGGCCTGCTCCTGGTCCGCGAGGTGCCGCAGCACGGCCGGCCGGACAAGAAGGAGTACTCCGTCACCGGAGCCGGCCGGACCGCGCTCGCCGAGTGGCTGCACAAGCCGATCGAACCGGAGAGCATCCGGCACGACCTCGCCGTGAAGATCCGGGGTGCGGCCTTCGACGACCCGGCCGCCCTCATCCGCGAGGTCGAGCGGCACCACCAGGTGCACCGGGACCGGCTCGCGCACTACCTCGCCGGGGAACAGCGCGACTTCACCGGGCCCGACGCGCCCGCGCCACCGGACGCGGGCCAGGCGCTTCAGCACGTCGTGCTGCGCGGCGGCATCGCCTACGAGCGCATGACGATCGCCTGGCTCGACGACGTACTCGACACGCTCCACCGGCTCGCGGCACCGGGCCCGGACGCCTGAACGGCGTCCGCCGCCACCCCCTCCCGCAGCCGTCACCACCCTCACTCCCACCCTCATCCTTCCCGGAAGGCAACCGCCATGGCTGAGTCCGCGTCCTTGCTGTTCAACCCGCGCACCTACGACCCGCAGCACTTCGACCCGGAGACCCGCAGGCTGCTCCGCGCCACGGTCGACTGGTTCGAGGAGCGGGGGAAGCGCCGGCTGATCGAGGACTACCGCTCCCGCGCCTGGCTGGGAGACTTCCTCGACTTCTCCGCGAAGGAGGGCCTGTTCGCCGCCTTCCTGACCCCCGCCTCCGCCGCGCCCTCCGGGGACGAGGGCCGGCGCTGGGACACCGCGCGGATCGCCGCCCTCAACGAGATCTTCGGGTTCTACGGCCTGGACTACTGGTACGCCTGGCAGGTGACCATCCTCGGCCTCGGTCCGGTCTGGCAGAGCGACAACGCCGCCGCCCGCGACCGGGCGGCCGAACTCCTCTCCCAGGGCGAGGTGTTCGCGTTCGGCCTCTCGGAGAAGGCCCACGGGGCCGACATCTACTCCACCGACATGCTGCTGGAGCCGGACGGCGACGGCGGGTTCCGGGCCTCGGGCTCCAAGTACTACATCGGCAACGGCAACGCCGCCGGTCTCGTCTCCGTCTTCGGCCGGCGCACCGACGTCGAGGGCGCCGACGGCTACGTCTTCTTCGCGGCCGACAGCCGCCACGAGGCGTACCACCTGGTGAAGAACGTCGTCGACTCCTCCAAGTACGTCAGCGAATTCCGCCTCACCGACTACCCGGTGACCCCCGCCGACATCCTGCACACCGGCCGTGCCGCCTTCGACGCCGCCCTCAACACCGTCAACGTCGGCAAGTTCAACCTCTGCACCGCCTCCATCGGCATCTGCGAGCACGCGATGTACGAGGCCGTTACCCACGCGAGCAACCGCATCCTCTACGGCCGTCCCGTCACCGCGTTCCCGCACGTGCGCCGCGAGCTGACCGACGCGTACGTCCGGCTCGTCGGGATGAAGCTGTTCAGCGACCGCGCCGTCGACTACTTCCGCTCCGCCGGACCCGACGACCGCCGCTACCTGCTCTTCAACCCGATGACGAAGATGAAGGTGACCACGGAGGGCGAGAAGGTCATCGACCTCATGTGGGACGTCATCGCCGCCAAGGGCTTCGAGAAGGACAACTACTTCGCCCAGGCCGCCGTCGAGATCCGCGGGCTCCCCAAGCTGGAGGGCACGGTTCACGTCAACCTCGCCCTGATCCTCAAGTTCATGCGGAACCACCTGCTGAACCCGGTGGACCACCCCGCCGTCCCCACCCGCCTCGACGCCGCCGACGACGCCTTCCTGTTCCGGCAGGGGCCGGCCCGCGGCCTCGGCTCCGTACGGTTCCACGACTGGCGCACCGCGTTCGACGCCTACGCCGAGGTGCCGAACGTGGCCCGCTTCCGGGAGCAGGCGGACGCCCTGTGCGCCTTCGTCGAGACGGCCGCCCCCGGCGAGGAGCAGAGCCGCGACCTCGACCTCCTCCTGGCCGTCGGGCAGCTGTTCGCCCTCGTCGTCCACGGCCAGCTGATCCTGGAGCAGGCCCGGCTGACCGGTTTGGACCAGGAACTGCTCGACGAGCTGTTCGCCGTGCTCGTGCGCGACTTCTCCGCCCACGCCGTCGAGCTGCACGGCAAGGACTCCGCCACCGGGGCCCAGCAGGAGTGGGCGCTGGGCGCGGTACGCCGTCCCGTCGTCGACGCGGCCCGTTCGGCGCGGATCTGGGAGCGCGTCGCGGCCCTCTCGGGGGCGTACGAGATGGCGCCGTAGCCTGCCGGCCGCGCCGGCCCGGGAGGGCGTGCGGTCAGGCGGCGGGGACGATCGTCACGTTGACGTGCTTCATGATCGGCTGGTCGCTCTGGGTGCTGTAGTCGCCCAGCGCGACCAGCACGTTCATCTCCGGCATGTAGCCGGCCGCACAGCCGCGCGGGATGTCGTACGGGATCGCCGTGTAACCGTTCAGGTACCGGCGGCTGCCGTCCTTCGCGGTGCTCATGATGTCGACGGGTCCCATGTCGGTGATCCCGCGCTCGCGCATGTCCGCCCGGTTCATGAAGACCAGCGTGCGCAGGTTCTTGATGCCCCGGTAGCGGTCGTCGTCGGAGTAGACGGTGGTGTTCCACTGGTCGTGCGACCGCATCGTGCCGAGCGCCAGGGCGCCCTGCCGGGGCACGACGTCGGGCAGGGCGGCGGCGGAGAACTCGGCGCGCCCGGACGGCGTCAGGAAGACCAGTTCGCGGGCCGGCTGCCGGAGGCGGAAGCCGAGGGGCAGGCGGACCCGGCGGTTGAAGTCCTCGAAGCCGTCCAGCGCCTCGGCCATCGTGTCCCGGATCCGGTCGTAGTCCTCGATGTACCAGTCCCAGGGCGTGCGGCTGTCCGGCAGCGCGGCGCGCGCCATCCCGGCGACGATGGCCGGCTCGGACAGCAGGTACGGGGAGGCCGGGCGCTTCATCCCGACGGACAGGTGCACCATGCTCATCGAGTCCTCGACGGACGTGCTCTGGACGCCGCCGCGCTGATGGTCCTTCTCGGTGCGCCCGAGGCACGGCAGGATGAGGGCCGCCCGGCCGTGGACGACATGACTGCGGTTCAGCTTGGTGCTCACCTGGACGGTGAGGTCGCAGGAGCGCAGCGCCGCGTATGTGGCCGGGGTGTCGGGCGCGGCGAGCGCGAAGTTGCCGCCCATGCCCACGAACACCGTGACCCGGCCCTCCCGCATCGCCCGGATCGTACGGACGGTGTCCATACCGGGCGCGCGGGGCGGGTCGATCCCGCAGGCCGCCGAGAGCCGGTCCAGGAACGCGTCGGTGGGGCGGTGGTCGACGCCGCAGGTGCGGTTGCCCTGGACGTTGCTGTGCCCGCGCACGGGGCAGGGGCCCGCCCCCTCCCGGCCGACGTTGCCGCGCAGCAGCAGGAGGTTGACGATCTCCCGGACGGTGTCGACGCCGTGCTCGTGCTGGGTGAGTCCCAGGCACCAGCTGACGATGGAGCGGTCGGCCTCCGCGTACACGCGTGCCGCGCCCAGCATGTCGGTGCGGCTCAGCCCCGACTGGTGCTCCAACTCCTCCCAGGGCGTGGCCTCGCACAGGGCCCGGTACTCCTCGAAGCCGGTGGTGTGGCGGTCGATGAACGCGGCGTCCAGGGCCCTCGGATCGCTCGCCGACCACGCCAGGACCGCCTTGGCCATACCGCGCAGCAGTGCCATGTCGCCGCCGATGCGCGGCTGGAGATTCAGGGTGCTGGTCCTGGTGGACCTGACCAGGGCCATGTCCGTGAAGTCGTGCGGAACGATGGTGCGGGTGGCCGCCGCCTCCACCAGAGGGTTGACGTGCACGATCTGTGCGCCCCGGCGGTCGGCCTCGGCGAGGGCGGTGAGCATCCGCGGCGCGTTCGAGGCGGCGTTGACGCCCAGGATGAACAGGGCGTCCGCGGACTCCCAGTCCTTGAGGTCGACCGTCCCCTTGCCGGTGCCGAGGGACGCCTGGAGGGCTCGACCACTGGCCTCGTGACACATGTTGGAGCAGTCCGGCAGGTTGTTCGTACCCAGCTCGCGGGCCATCAGCTGGTAGAGGAAGGTGGCCTCGTTGCCGAGCCGGCCGGAGGTGTAGAACGCGGCTCTGTCCGGGCTGTCGAGCCCGCGCAGAGCGGCCCCGACCACCTCGAAGGCGTCCTTCCAGCCGATCGGGACGTAGTGGTCGGAGCCGGGGTCGTACACCATCGGCTCCGTCAGCCGGCCCTGGTCCTCCAGGTCGTGGTCGCTCCACCCGGACAGCTCGGTCACCGAGTGCGCGGCGAAGAACTCGCGGCCTACACGCTTGCGGGTCATCTCCCAGGTGACGTGCTTGACGCCGTTCTCGCAGATGTCCAGGTGCAGGCCCTTGGTGTCGTCCGGCCACGCGCATCCGGGGCAGTCGAAGCCGCCGTCCTCGTGGTTCATCCGCATGATGGCCCGCGGCCCGTCCACCAGCGCGCGTTCGTCCACCAGGACGCGGGCCACGCTCTTCGCCGCCCCCCAGCCCGCGGCGGGGTGGCGGTAGGGCCGGAAGCGGGGCTCGGCTTCCGGTACGGGACCGACCAGGGGCCCGGCCTCGGGCACCGGCCCCGGACCGTCCCCGGGCTCCATGGGCTCCTGCGCTGGGTTGTCGGCGCTCACGGCACTCCCACCCTTTCACCTGCGGGTATGGCGGATACGGCGGACAGGGGCGGGCCTGGCGGAACCGGGCGGACCGGTGGGTCCGGGCGTACCGGCCGGGGCGGAAACGGATCGTCGCGGGCAGGCTATGTCCGGTGCATCCCGTCTGCCACTCGATGGCCCGCGCGGTGGACCCGGCGGAACCCGCTGTCGTACGGCTGCGACCCGGGCGTCCGGGAACGTCGGCGCTCCGGAGGACCAGTCCCCCGGAAGGACCAGACCCCCGGAAGGGTCAGTCCCCCGGAAGGGTCAGCCGCAGCGTGACGTGCCGCGCCGCCGCCAGCAACCGCGCCCTGACCTCGGTGGTCCGGTACATGCGGTCCGACCGGAAGGAGATGCCGATCGAACCGGCCCGGCCACCGCTGTACACGGGCACCGCCGCGCACGTCGTACCGCGCGCGTACTCCTCCCGGTCCAGCGAGAGGGGGCCGGCCGGGGAGGCGAGCTGCCGCAGCAGCTCCTCCCGTCGCGTGACGGTGCGGGGGGTCAGGCCGGCCAGGGAGTGCCGGGAGAGGTAGTCGGCGCGCGCCTCCGCGTCCAGCTCGCGGAGCACGCTCTTGCCGAGCGCGGTGGCGTGTCCGGCCTCGTGGAAGCCCACCCAGAGGTCCACCCGCGGGGCCCGCGGGCCGTCGACGATCTCCATGACCCGGATCTCGCCCTCGTCGTACAGCGTCAGGTAGGCGGCGGCCGACAGGCTGTCACGCAGCGAGACCAGCAGCGGGCGGACGCGCTCCCGCAGGGCCTGTCCTTCGTCGGCGTGCCCCCGGGCATCCGGCTCGGGGAGGGCGAACGCGCCGTCGTCGAGTTCGTGCAGATACCCCTCCCGGGCCAGCTCCCGCAGGAGCCGCAGGGCGGTGAGGTCCGGGAGCCCGGCCTCCTGGGCCAGCCGCCGCACGGAAGCGCCGTCCGGGTGCGCCCCCGCGGCCTCCAGCAACCGGAGGTCCTGCCGGACGGACTCCGTCGGTTCGGGGCCGGCCTGGTCGCCCATGGCACCAGCATGGACCCGGCGCCCGGGTGCGGCAAGGCGCCGGTCCGGCGGCCGTCGTCCGACGGGCCGGGCCTCGAAGGCTGCCGCCGGCCGCACCTGCCACGGGTGACGTGCCCCCGCCCGCCGACGGTCCCCCGGCGGTGGGTCCACCGAGCCGCGGACGGGCGGAGACCGGTCCACCGCACCCTTCTCCTCGGCAAGCCCCTGATCCGTCCCCGACATTCGATACGCTCTCGTCCGATCTTCGGGGCGCGGGCCGGCTCCGGACTGCCGTGACCAGGGGGATGGCTTCTGATGAACAGTGCGTTTTCGACCGACCCGTTCCAGCCGCTCAAGGCCGACGACCCGGCGGTGGTCGGGGGCTACCGGCTGGCCGCCGTGCTGGGCGCGGGCGGCATGGGCAAGGTGTACCTGTCGTACACGCCCGGAGGCCGGCCTCTCGCGATCAAGGTGATCCGGCCGGAGTTCAGTGAGGACCCGGAGTTCCGGCGGCGGTTCCAGCAGGAGGTGCGGGCCGCGCAGCGGGTACAGGGTCTGTACACCGCGCCCGTCATCGATTCGGACACCGAGGGCCCGCAGCCCTGGCTGGCGACGGCCTATGTGCCGGGTCCCTCCCTCGCGCACGCGGTGGCCCGGCACGGCCGGCTTCCCCTGCGCAGCGTGCTGTTGCTGACCGTCGGGGTGGCCGAGGCGCTCGGTGTCATCCACGGCGCGGGCATCGTCCACCGTGACCTGAAGCCCGCGAACGTCCTGCTGGCCGCCGACGGGCCGCGCGTGATCGACTTCGGTATCGCCAGGGCCGCCGACACGACCGCCCTGACCGGTACCGGTGTCAGCGTGGGCACGCCGGCGTTCATGTCGCCGGAGCAGGCCGCAGTCGGCGCCGTCACCCCGGCGACCGACGTCTTCGCCCTCGGCCAGATCGCCGCCTACGCCGCGATCGGCGCGCCCGCCTTCGGCGACGGCCCCTCGCACGCCGTGCTCTACCGGATCGTGCACGAGGACCCCGACCTCGGCCGGCTGCCCGCCGAACTCCGGCCCCTGGTCACCCGGTGCCTCAGCCGCGACCCGGCCGACCGACCGGCGCTGGGCGACATCATTCGGATGTGCCACGAGATCTCGCCCGAACCGCTGCGTCAGGGCGAGGACTGGCTCCCGCAGGCGGTCGCCGGCTCCATCACCGAACGGCTCCGGCTGCCCGCACCCGCGTCCACCCCGCCCCCGCCGCCCAGCACCGCCCCCACACCCACCCAGTTCTCCCCGGGACCGCAGGAGCCCGGCCCGGACCGCCACCCGTACACCCCGACCGGTTACGCCGTCGCCGCGGCGCCCACCCAGACCGGGCCGGCCGCGCCCGGAGCGCCCGGGGTCCCGCCCGGGGGGCCGGGGGTCCCCGGAGTGCCCGGCCACTGGCCGCGGAACACCCACCCCCAGGGGCAGCCCGCTCCGGCGCACCACCACCCGTCCGGATTCGCCCAGCCCGGTCACCGGCCGCCCGGCTCCCAGCAGTCCGGCTGGGGTTCGCCCGGTGTCCAGCCCGCCGCACCGCGCCCCGTGCGGACGGGGCTGATCGTCGCCGCCTCGGTCGTCGGCGCGCTGGTCGTCCTCGGCGTCATCGGCGCCCTGTTGCCGGACGATCCCGACACGTCCGGCAAGGGCGACCGCTCCCGGGCGTCCAACGGCGGTGCGAGCCAGGGCGGTTCCGGGGACGAGGCCGGCAAGGAGCCGGTCGATCCCGAACCCGTCTCGTACAAGGGGATCGACGTGACGGCGAACTACGCCCTGCAACTCGCCGACCACCCGCCCCGGCCGCTGGAGGACGAGGACAGCGGCGTCATGTACGGCAAGAAGGACTTCTACTTCTACCGGGACTCCCTCTTCGGCGACGAGCAGGTGGGCAGCGCCAACGGAAAGCTCGTCGTGCTGAAGAACGCGCAGAAGGGTTCTCTGAAGGTCTGCCGCGAGGAGACCCGCTACACCGAGAAGATCGGTCTCGACCAGCTCACCTCCGGATCGCAGATCTGTGTGCTGAGCAAGGCCGGGCACATCGCCGTGGTCACCTACCGCGGCAAGTCGGGTCCGAACGACCCCAGCCGCTACATCACCGTCGACCTGACGGTCTGGCGCAACGCCGAGGAGGCGCGGCAGAGCTGACGGCCCGTCCGCCGGGGCCCGGCCCGCGATCGACGGCCGGACCTCGGGCCCCGGCTGTCAGGCCGGGCCCGGCACCCGTCCGTCCGGCAGGAAGAGCACCGAGTTGATGTACCGGTCGCGCTGCGGGACGAAGGCCCGGCGCAGCAGCCCCCGGTGCACCAGGTGCTCGGTCCGCGCCTGACGGGCCGCCAGGTCGAACCCGTCGAGCGCGACCCAGCGCCGGCCCGCCAGGAGCCAGCCCGCGTACCCCTGGCCGGTCAGCAGGTCGATCGCCGGCTCGATCGGACCGAGCCGGCTCTCCAGCTCGATGAGCACGGCCGGACGGTCCTTCCGCAGCAGCTCCGCCGCGCCGAGCAGCGCCGCCCGTTCGCCGCCGTCGACGTCCATCTTCACGAAGCCGACCCCGCGCAGCCCGAGACCGTCGACGGTGACCGACGGCACCTCCAGGCAGTGCGCGTGGAGGTCGCGGCGGGCCAGCGACGACACCCCCCGGTCGCCCCGGTCGCCCTCCGGGAACCACAGCCGTGCCGTGCCCTCCCGGTCGGACGCCGCGCCCTGGACCACCCGGGCGTTCGACGGCAGCGTCCGGCGCAGGTGCTCGGCCAGATGCGGTACGGGCTCGATGGTGACCACCTCGGCGCAGCGGGCGGCGAGCCGTCGTGACCAGGGGCCGTACCAGCCCCCGATGTCGAGGGCGATCCCATCCGGCGGGCAGAAGTCGGCGAGCCGCCGGAGCTCGGGCTCGAAGCGCGGATACAGGGCGACGGCGGCGGAGCCGACGAGGCTCCTGGGCAGCCGGGACGCCACCGCCGCGGCGAACGTGGTCACGTGGCCGTGGCCTTGAGCCGGGTGAGCAGGCGCTCGTGGTCGTCCGCCCCGACCTTCCGGCCCGAGGAGGGCAGCAGCTGCGGGATGCCGTCCAGGATCGGGTAACTCAGGCGCAGCCGGGGATTGTAGAGAGCTTCCTCCTCGCGCAGCAGGGACAGCGGGCCCTTGTCGAGCGGGCACGCCAGGAGGGCGAGCAACGGGTCGTCGGGGTTCATCGAGTGGCTCCTCGGGGAGGTGGACAGTGGACGGGGCGCGCCGGCCGCGTCCGTGTCAGGACGGCGCGGCGGGCGGCGGGTCGTGGCGCGGCATGACCAGCAGGACGCAGAGGGCGAGCCCCGTTCCGGCCACCCGCAGGGTCAGCAGCAGCGGATCGTCGGGAAGCGTCTCACCGAAGGCGAGCGTCCCGAGGACCGCGGTGAACAGGCAGGTCACGGTCGTGCACACCGGCACGATGAGGGACGCCCGGCAGCGCTGCAGCGCCGCCTGCGACATGACGAGACCGGCCCCGGCGGTGAACAGCAGCAGATACGGATACGGGGACCCCAGCAGCGACAGCGCGGCCTCGCCCGGACCGGTGCCCGTCAGACGGCCGGACGTGCCCTTGATGGCCAGCGAGCTGACCCCGTAGAGCAGGCCGACCGCCACTCCGTACCCGATGCCGCTGGTCGGGACCCGGTGCCGCTTGGCCGCCCGGCTCTCGACCCGTACGTACAGCCAGACGCCCGCCGCCAGCGCCGGCACGCAGACCAGGAGCACCAGCGTCCACGGCGCCCCGCCGCTCACCACGTCCTCGCCCTCGCGCACCGAGGCGACGACCATCAGCAGGGCGAGCAGGACCCCGCCCAGCGCATAGCGTTCGCGGCCCGTCGACTCCTCGCCGAGCACGGCCGACGACAACAGCAGGAGCAGCACCAGACCGGAGACGAAGATGCCCTGCGCCGCGGCGATCGGCAGCGCCCGGTAGACGACCAGCTGGGCCCCGAACCCGGCCGCCAGCGCCAGCGCGCCGACGATCCACAGCGGGCTCGTCAGCAGCACCCGGACCACGTGCAGCGGCCGGCCGGCGACGAGCGCGGGCAGCGAGCCCAGGGCCCGCTTCTCCACCACGAACCCCACGCTGTACAGCGCGTTGGCGACCAGCGCCGCGCCGACACCCCACCACATCCGCGCTACCTCCGCCGCGCGTGGGCCAGCAGGATGGAGGCCGCCCCGGGCACCGCGCACGCGGCCCGGTCCAGCAGTCGCAGCGGGCGCGGCACCCCGTGGAAGGGGGCGCCCGTGATCCGCACGTCGTCGAAGCCGGAAGCCGCCAGGAACGAGCGCAGCGCCCGGGCCGTGTACAGCCGCAGATGCCCGACCACCTCCGAGCCGGGGCGGCCGTGGATACCGCGCAGACTGACCTCCGAGAACACCGGCTGCACCCCGGCGAGCAGCAGCGCCCGGTTGTACCAGGCCGCCAGGTTGGGCGTCGACAGCATCAGGTGGCCGCCGGGCCGCAGGACGCGCCGCAGCTCGTCCAGCGCCTGGTCCGGGTCGACCAGATGCTCCAGGATCTCGCTGAACAGCACCGCGTCCGCGCACCCGTCGGCCAGCGGCAGCCCGCCGTGCTCCAGCTCGCCGCGCACCACGAGACCCATGCGGGGCCGGGCCCTGCGCAGCGCGTCCTGCGACCAGTCGACGCCGATCAGCCGGTGCCCGGCGAGGATCGGCGCCGCCGTGGCCGCCGCCGTGCCGTCACCGCACCCGATGTCGAGGATCACCTGCCCCGGCGCCTCCAGCGCGTCGGCCAGCAGCCGGGCCTGCCGTCTGCTGCGCCCGTCGCCCGACGCGACGGGGACGGCCGGGTTCTCGTAGAAGTCCCGCAGCCCGGGCGGGGGAGGGGCGGCGTCGGTCATACGGTCTCCGAGGACGTCGAGGCCAGGTGACGGGTGAACATCTCGCCCAGGCGTACGCCGTCCTCGTCCCCCAGCAGCGTGCGCGACCAGCGCAGCGCCAGGTGGAGCCGGCCGCCCGTGGACGCGGTGGTGAAGGTCAGCCCCCGGGGCATCCGGGCGGGCGCGGAGAGCCACACGGCGGTGGCCCGGCCGGCCTCCCCGAAGTCGAACGGGTACGGCACCCGGCCGATGTTGCTCAGCAGCGTCGTCGAGGTCCACGGCCCCGCCAGCACCCGCAGCCCCCGGGTGAACGCGGCACGGGCGGCCACCGGCAGCACCGGCGCGGTCAGCAGGGAAGCGGAACGGCCCAGCGGGGGCCGGGGCCGGGCCTTGAGCGCCCGGGTCCGCTCCGCGGTCGCCCGCAGCAGGGCGGCCACGTCCGCCCCGGGCACCGGCTCGGAGGCGGCGAAACCGACCTCCACCAGCCGGGTGCCGTTCCCGATCGGCATCTCCGGCCCCCGGGTGCGGTCGTCGACCGGCATGGTGATCCGCAGCGGCCGGCGGTCGGCCCCCGGCGCGCCCTGCGCCCGGTTCCATTCGGCCACCGTGAGGGCGGTGGCCACCATCAGCTGGTCGTTCACCGTGTACGGAGCGCCGGACTCCCGTCGCGGAACGGGGAGTTCGACGAGCAGCATGGCGTTGCCGGGCTCCGCCCCGGGGCCCGGCGAGCCCGCCGCGACGCGGGCCGGCCGGGCCGACGGAGCCGCCGGGGCCGCCCCCCGGGGAGGCTCGTACGCCACGCGCGCCGGGGCGGGCGGCGGCGGGGAGCGGTGTGCGCCGTAGACCTCGGCGGCGGTGGCCGCCAGCCGCATGCACGCCGGACCGTCGAGAGCCGTGTGGTGCACGGCGAACACCAGCACACAGCCCTCCCTCCCCGGCTCCTCGACCACGTCGAGCCGCAGCGGCGGCGACGCCGTGAGCGGCGGAGCCTGGCCGAGCGCCCTCGCCCGGGCCCGGGCGAGCGCCCCGGGGCCGGGCGGCGGGAAGGAGACCGGATCCGGTTCGGCGCGCGCCGTCAGCTCCCACTCGTAGCGCCGGGCCAACGGCCCCCGGGGCCGCTCCCGCATCAGCGCCCGGGGGTGGCGGGCCAGCGCCTCGGCGAACGCGGAGCGCAGCCGCCCCTCGTCCACCCGGCCGGGCAGATGGATCTCGATGTGCACCGTGTTCGGCTCGGCGTCCTGCGCGCAGTGCCGGGCCACCTCGTCGACGACCGGGAACGGCACCAGGGCCGGAAGCCCGGGCCCGGGCCTGCCGCCCCGCGCCCGTGGCTGCTGTGCGGTCGCCATCAGGTGCTCCCGCCGGGACGGGCGGGCGGCTGCTGACCGTCGGGCCGCCGCGCCGTGGCGTCGCCGGCGTCGGCCTCGCCGGATCCGTACCCGGCTCCCGGAGCCGGAGGCGGAGTCCCCTGGGGACGCTTCGGGTCGGTGGACAGCGTCCGGCCCGAGGGGGAGACAGCCTGCGCCGGGACCGTGGGGGCGTCGTCGCCCGCCGCGGCCGGCGCCGCCGCGCCCCGGCCCCTGGCCGCCCGCCTGCCGAGCGGCCCGCGCCCGACCGTGACCAGGGCGGCGAACAGGCCGATGAGGGCCAGGAACTGGGCCGGCGCTCCGAAGGCGCCCTCACCCGCCGCCGTGGTGTCCCCGGTGCCCACCGCGGCGACGACACCCGCGGCGGCCATCGCCGCGAACGCGACCGGTGCGAGCAGCCGGGGCCGGAGGTGGGCGAGTACCGCGAGCAGGGGCACCGCCAGGGCGACGGGCCCCGCGATCACCACCGCCACCAGGGTGAGCGCCACCGTCCCCAGGACCGGTCCCGGACCGGGCGGAGCCGTCTGCTCCTCGGCCGCGTACGGCCCGGCCCCCCGCCGCCGTACGAAGGCGAGCCCCACGAGCGCCAGGAGCAGGGCGCCCGCGCCGATCAGCCCCACCTGGTAGATCCGGGCCGGCCCGTACTCCAGGGTGACCGTGCCGCCCTCGCCCTCGGGCACCAGCCACGCCTGCTGCCAGCCGTCGAGCCGCAGCGGCGTCAGCTCCTTGCCGTTCAGGGTGGCCTTCCAGCCCTTGTTGTGGTTCTCGTGGATCTGGAGGTAGGACGCCTCGCCCGCGCCGACGGCGATCGTGCGCCGGTCGCCGTCGCCCTGCTCGACGTCCACCGACCGCGGCGTGTTCGCCCCGGCCTCGGAAGTGCCGTTGCTCAGCGTGACGTCCGTGATGGCGAGCGGCCCCCCGTCACCCGCCTCGACGGTGGTGGACGAGGCCGCCAGCTCCACCGCACCGCCCTCGGTGCACGGCGTGACCTCGATGGGACGGCGCTGCGTCAGGTCCCGCACCCGGCCCTCGGCCCGGGTCTCCAGGAACGTACCGCCGACGGACAGGACCGGACCCTTGCCGCAGGGCAGGCTGAAGGTCTGCTCCGGCTTCGGCTGCGGCGAGCGGTACTCGTCCAGGGCCGGGATGTAGACCTCGCTCAGACCGACCGGCAACTGCAACTGGTCGTCGGCGACCGGGTTGTGGACGGTCAGCGGCGCCTGACGCGAGATGGTGATGTCCATCCGGTCGGTCCTGATCGGCGAGAAGCGGGCCATCCCGTTCTCGTCCACGGCGGCCACCGCCGTGCCGTCGGGGGAACTGATCTGCACCTGTTCGGGGCGGGTGGAAAGACCGCCGGCCGCCGCGAAGACGATCTCCCCGACCTCCCGCCTCTCCGGCCACGACAGATGCAGTACGGGGCGTTCGCCCGCGATCCACGCCGTGGTCAGATCACCGTCGGCCAGGTTGCGCGGGCTGAGGCTGGTGCCCAGCCGCGCCGTGGAGTCGGCGCTCACCTCGATCTTGTCCCGCTCACCCGTCAGCTCGAACAGCAGCTTGTCCAGCTCCGCGCCGGGCACCGGCACCGCGCTCGCGGACACCTTGTACGGGCCCGCCTCCTGCGCGGTGAACTGCCGGTGCAGGCCGGCCTCGGCCGCCACCGACGACAGACCGCCCGGGTCGCTGCCCCGCCGCAGGGAGTAGACCGTGGAGTCCGCGCCCTCCCGGGGCGCGTCGGTGGGCAGCTCCAGCATCCGGGTCACCTGCACCCCGGGGATCGCGATGTCGGTGAACCCGGCGCCGGTGAGACCGGGGCGTCCCTGCTGGGACTCCAGGATCGTCACCTTCAGCCAGGCCGCCCGCCCGGTGGGCGCGGCCACCGTCTGCGTCGAGCCGTCCGGCTTCAGCGGACTGTCCTTGAAGCCCCGCTCGGTCTCGATCCGGACGACGGTCGGCGCGGCCCG
Source organism: Streptomyces sp. NPDC091649 (assembly GCF_044756785.1). Taxonomy (NCBI): domain Bacteria; kingdom Bacillati; phylum Actinomycetota; class Actinomycetes; order Kitasatosporales; family Streptomycetaceae; genus Streptomyces; species Streptomyces sp. NPDC091649. The sequence goes on from NZ_JBIVTR010000022.1 coordinate 59,657, forward strand.
CACGTTCGCACTCGGCAGGGGCGTCACCTGGAGCGAGGCCGGAAGCTCCGTCGGGGTGGTGAAGTCGATCCGCGCCCACTCGCCCTCGGGCGAGCCCGGGGACCCTTCCGCCCAGCCGGTGTCCGGGTTGCCGTCGAAGGCGTTGACCGGGTCGTACTGCGGCAGGTGGAACAGCCAGTTGCCCACCGAGGAGGCGCTGACCTTCTTCGCGCCCCGCAGCACGGCCGTCGTCTGGTGCTCCGCGCCGGACGTCGGCAGGATCTGCCGGGGGCTCCGCCCCGGATCCTGCGCGGCCTCCACGGCGTTGCGCTCACCTGCGGTGTACGTGTGCGAGGTGTTGGAGTTGACCAGCCCGAACCGGGTGTCGGCGCGCCGCAGCCCGTCGCCCGCCGCGTACAGCGACGGCCGGTCCAGACCCGGGTGCGCGTCACCGGCCAGCACGGCCGGCCGGCCCTCCAGCACCCCGCTCGCCGACAGCGGCAGCAGGGACTCCGGCCCACCGCTCACGACGGCCGTCGAGGCCACCGGGGCCGTGCCCGCCCGCCCCGGGCGCTCCGTCCCGGCGGGCGGTTCGTAGATCTCCACGGCCCGCTGCCGCGGGTAGAGGCCCTCGACCTGCACGGGCGTGTCCGCCGCGATCCGGCCGCCGGTCATCACGGGCCCGAACCCGGTCACACGCTTGTAGCCGGACGCCTCCAGCGTGCGCTTCACCGTGGTCGTGGGGACGTACCCCAACTGGTCGGGATCCAGGTCGTTGCGGACCACCACATGGTGCAGCCCCGCCCGGTTCAGGAACTCGCTCAGTCCGGGCACCTCCCCGCCGGAGGTCAGCGCCTGTTCGACCGCGTCCATCGCCCGCCGGTTGCCCGGCGTGCCGAACGGCACGTAATCCCGCTGCGCCCAGGGCGAGTTCGCCAGCACGTCCAGCGGCTGGTCGATGGGGGAGCCCCAGGTGTAGATGCCGTGCGCGGTCGCGGGGACCACCAGGGCACGGTCGTTCGCCGCGTTCTTCTTCAGCCAGCTCCCGGTCGTCTCCCAGTACGCGGGCAGCTGCTGGAACGAACCCGGCTGCAGGATCGAGCCGTTGACGTACGGCCAGGCGAGCCCCGGCAGCACGATCGCGGCGGCGACGACCGGCGCGAGCCGACGGGCGCGCACCGCGTTGCCGCCGCTCCGCTCGGCGGCGGCCAGGGACGCCACCGCGGTGAGGTGCGCCAGCCCCAGGGCCAGGGCCAGCGCCAGACCCGTCTGGAACTTGTAGATGTTCCGGAACGGCACCAGCCAGCCGTCCAGCCAGTCCTGCACGGTTCCGTGGAACAGCCCGCCCAGCGCTCCGCCGTACCCGGCGAGCGTGATGAGCGCGACGCTCAGCACGGTCAGCACCAGCCAGCGGCGCTCGGGCAGGTCACGCCGCGCCAGTCCCGCCAGCCCCAGGGCGGCGGCGAGCGCCGAGCCCAGGATGGTGACGGTCGCGGTGGCGACGGTCCAGCCGGCGGGCAGCCACGCCTCGCCGAAGTTCAGATAGCCGACCCAGTTGCCGCCCCCGCGCAGCACCTCGGTCGCCGACATCGTCGTCGTGGTGGTGTACGAGGACTCCACGTACGGCAGGAAGTTCTCGCCGTAGGCCCCGAGCAGCAGCAGCGGAACGATCCACCAGGCGGTCGCCAGGATCACGCCCGGGATCCACCAGGCCAGCAGCGCGCGTTTGCGCGGCCCGCCCGGCCGGGACAGCAGATACAGCCCCACCGGCAGCAGCGAGGCCAGCGTGGAGGCGGCGTTGACGCCCCCCATCAGCGGGATCAGCAGCGCGGACCGGGCCGCGGCGATCCTCGGCGCGAGACGCGCGTCCGTCAGCGGCAGCAGCACCCACGGCAGCAGGGCGCCCGGCAGAGCCGCGGCGGACGTCGAGCCCACGACGATGGTGTACGTCGGCCACAGCGCGTACACGACCGCGCCCAGCGGCCGGGTGGCCGGGGAACCCACCCGCAGCCGCTCCGCCAGCCGGAGCGCACCCCAGAAGGCGGCCGTCACGATCAGTGACATCCACAGCCGCTCCGCCAGCCAGACCGGCAGGTGCAGCAGGTCGGCGGCCCCGTAGTACGGCAGCATCGGGATGGCGTAGCCCACGTACTGGTCGGCGATCCCGCCGAAGCCGGCCCGGCTGTGCCACAGCTCGCCCAGGTCGCCCAGGAAGCGCCAGGGATCCGCGACCACGCCGAGCTTGGTGTCGAAGGTCATCCGACCGGGCGACACCGCGAGGAACGCCGCGAACACGGCGGCCCAGAAGCCCAGCAGCCAGCGCCGGGAACGGGGCGGGGGCGGGCCCTCGGCCGGGCCGGACGGCGGGGGACCCGCGCCGTCCGGGGCCGTGGACCGGGGTGGGTGGACAGCGCTGGTCATGAACACCGCCGGAGGATGAGGAGGAGGTTCCAGGTGGCGAATTCCCGCAGGAGGGGAATCCGCGGCACGAGCTGGGGAAGGACGGGCCAGTAGCGCGAACGTGCGGACACGACGGCCACGTCGGAGCGGCCCCGGACATGGCGCAGCGTCTCGCCGACGCCGATCTTGAAGAGGTTCTCGCCGAGCCGGTGCTTGGCGGGTCCGCCGGTGCGCCGCTCGTAGCGGCGCCGGGCGCGTTCGGCGCCGAGGTAGTGCCAGGGCGCCCACTCGTGGCCGCCCCACGGAGAGAGCCAGTTGGTGTACGAGACGTAGATGAGGCCGCCGGGACGGGTCACCCGCGCCATCTCGCTGAGGAAGGTGTGCGGATCGGCGACGTGCTCCAGGACGTTGGAGGAGAAGCAGACGTCGGCCGCGCCGTCGGCGAGCGGCAGCAGATAGCCGTCGGCGACGACGGTGTCCGCGCGCTGCCCGGGGCCGAGCTCCGCCGGGTCCGGTTCGAAGAGGTAGCTCTGCGCCCCGCGCCGCCGGAACTCCCGGGTGAAGTAACCGTCGCCGCCGCCGATGTCCACGACGACCTTGTCCCGGAGCGGGCCGTACCGTTCGACCTGGTCGGCCGCGTCACGGGCCAGCAGGGTGTACGCCGTGGCGGGGTCGCCCTGTTCGCGCAGGAAGGCGCGGAACAGGGCGGCCGACCGCCGGAACGAAGGATCCTTCACGCGCTCGCGCCGATCGCCGGGGAGCCCGCCGCCTCGACCGCCACCGCCGCGAACCGCCGCACACTCGTGGTCCACCGGTAGTCGGCGGCGCGCTCGCGGGCCGCCTTGCCCATCGCCTCGCGCCGCTCGTCGTCCAGCGCCAGCGCGCACCAGGCGGCGGCGAAGGAGGACGCTCCCGGGGCGAGGATTCCGGTGACCCCGTCCTCGACGGAGTCGCGCAGCCCCGGCACGTCGAAGCCCAGGGTCGGGGTGGACCGGGCCCCGGCCTCCGTGACGACCAGCCCCCACCCCTCCACGGCCGCCGGGTGCAGCAGCATCCACGCGGCGCAGAGCAGCCGGTGCTTCTCCGCCTCGGTCACATGACCGGCGAACTCCACACCCGGACCGGCGAGCCGCTCCAGCCGGGCCCTCTCGGGGCCGTCGCCGACGATGACGAGCCGGCCGCCGGTCACCGGCCGGACCCGCTCCCAGAGCTGGAGCAGCAGATCGATGCGCTTGTAGTCGACGAGCCGGCCCAGCGCCACGAACAGCGGCGTGGCGGACCGCTCGCTCTGCGGGCTCGGCTCCTGGACGCCGTTGTGCACCACCCGTATCCGCCGGTCGGGCACGCCCAGTTCGCGCAGGGCGCCCGCCGTGGACGGGGACACCGCGATCATGAGGTGGTCGCGATAGGCGCGGGAAAGGGCCCAGTGTTCGAGCTTGCGCCCGGCGCGGGCCACCGGTGTGGGGAAGCGCATGTCCCACAGGTCGGTGTGCACGTGGTTGACCAGGCAGACCGTGGGCCCGCGGTGCCACAGGGGCGCCAGGTACGGCATGCCGTTGCAGACCTCGACGAGCAGGTCGCACGCCCCGACGTGCCGGGCGAACGCGGACCGCGCGCCGACGTAGTGCCCCAGGGCGCTGCCCGCCGATACGACCCGGTAGGGCCGGCGGGCGGCCTGCCCGCCGCACAGCAGCGTGACGTCGTGGCCCTGTTCGGTGAGGCCCAGGGCGAGCTGGTCGACCAGCAGCTCCGAGCCGCCGGCGGCCGGGTTTCCCAGGTCGCGGTGGGCGAGGAAGACGATGCGCCGGGGGACCGCGGCGACCGGGTCGGGCGCCTGGCCCTGGCCCGGTCGCGCGACGGCGTCGAGCAGTGGGGGAGGGACGTGCTGGGGCATGGGTGCTCCAACTCGGCTCGGGGTGCGGGGAACGGGGACGCGGCGCGCGGAGACGCGGGCCGTGCGGTTCGGGGACGGACGGTGCCGAGACGGGGGCCGACCGGAGTCGGGAACTCGGCTGCGGAGCGGGGAACGGGAGGGGTGAGGAGAAGGACGAAGGGACGAGGAAGTGCGGGAAAGGACAAGGACGAGACCGGGGGGCCGTGCTCTGGTGGGGATAGACAGTTTTCGCCACGGGTACGCGCCCGGCTACTCACCGGTGCAACAACTTGCCGGTAACTCAGGTGTGCGGAATCGTCATCATGTGAGTGTTCCGGGGTTCCGGCGTCGTTCGGCGCCCCCGGACGAGGAGGACGACGCCCGCCAGGGCGAGCACGCCGCCCAGCCCGGCGGCCCCGGCCGGCGCGGTCGTGCCGAGCATCGCCAGCCGGTCGCTGTCCGCCGACGCCAGCTCGACCTGCTTGAGCTGCGTCTCCTCGGTGAACTCCACCCGCTTGCTCTCCAGCAGCACGACGGCGTCCTTGTCGGAACCCGGGGCGCGCAGCGTCTTCCTGGGGCCGATCGCCGCGTTGATGATCCGGCCGGTCCGCCGGTCCACGACCAGCTCGATGCCGCTGTTGGAATACCACTCCTCGGCCAGCACCTGGGGGGTCTTCTTCTTCCCCACGAGCACCCCCGGCACCTGGCGGACCCCGGTCCTGGTGGGCTCCACCTCACCCTTGAAGAGATAGCCGGCGTAGCCCTGAACCTCCCGCTCACCGGCGTAGGAGAGCCGCACGACACCGCCGAGCGTGCCGTCCCACCAGCGGTAGGAGCGCTTCTCGACGTCGAAGGGGAACTTGAGATACGCCTCCCCGTCGAACACGGGGGACTCCTCGCAGCAGTGGACCGGCTCGTTGGTGGTGCGGTCGGTCACCCAGCGCTCCAGCGTCCACTGGAGGGCGTCGCGGGGGTCCGAGGCGGGGAGGGTGTCCTGGTGGTCGACCGACGTGGACACGTCCCACACGGCGTTGCCGCTCTTCTCACTGTCGGCCACGTCCCCGCGGACCTGCCGGGTGATCGTGATCGTCCTGCCCTCGACCGTCTCCACCTCGGACGTGTCGAAGTAACTGCCCGTCCCGGTGAAGACGGTGGTGGTGTCGATGTCGATGGGGGTGCGCTTGGCGTGCGGCTGGACGTACCAGACGAGCAGCGGCGCGAGGACGAGCAGGAAAACCCCTGCCCCCAGCAGGACAAGCGACAGGGGTGAAGCGTTGTGGCGCATCCGGGCACTCCTGGGTCGAATCTCTTCGCGGAGGTGCACGGGCCCCGGGCCGGTCAAGCCCTTGATTGGCGTGAACAGTAGGCACGCCCTTGACGGATGTCAATGTGCTGTCGACACTGTGTCCAGCCGGAGGGGCCCGGCTGACGGGGTGGGGATCGCCTCCAGCAAGGAGCTGACCCGACCATGCGCAGACTCATCGCCGCAGCTGTCACCGTCCTGGTGGCCGCCACGCTCGCCGTTGGCGCGGCCGTAGGCGTCGTGGCGCTGCTCGACGCCACGCCCGACCAGCCGAACACGCCTCTGATCAGCTATGACACCGCCCCGGCCGTGCCATGACCCGCCACGCCTGGCAGGAGGTCCCCCGGTCGAAACTCGACCGCTTCGAGGAGATCGCCCGGACGGAGGCCCCGGAGCTCGCGCAGACGATCCTGTACGAGATACGGCGGGAGTACCCCTACCTGCACCTGGTCGAGGACGAGTCCGGGGAGCCGCTGGCCCTCGTCGGCATCCGCCGCGCCATCGAAGGCTTCGTCCACAACCTCACCGCCGGCGCCCATCCGCGGGTTCCGCCGGAGATGTTCCAGGAGTTCGGGCGGGGCGAGGGGCTGGAGGGCCGCAGCCTCGACGCGCTCCAGGCCATCTATCGCCTCGGGGTACGGCTCACCTGGCGCAGGCTCGCCGAGATCGGCCAGCAGGTCGACATCCCCGCGCCCGCCATGTACGAGCTGGCCGAATCGGGATTCGAGTATCTGGACGGCCTTGTGGAACAGTCGGTACGGGGCTACGCCGAGGCCGCGGCCCGGCGCGCCAGTGAACGGCTCCGCCTCCAGCGCCAGCTGATCGAGCTGCTCCTGATGGAACACCGGGGCGATGTCTCCATGACCCTGGCCGAGCGGGCCGCCCGCATCGGCTGGGAGCTCCCGGAGACGATCGCCGTGGGTGTGCTCATGCGCCCGGCGCGCGAGGCCGTGGCCCCCGCGGTGGGGCAGGGCATCCTGCTGGAGATGGAGAGCGAGCAGCCGCGCGTCGTCATCCCGGATCCGGACACCGCGGGCCGCGCGGAGAACCTGCGGCGCGCCACGGCGGGCTGGTCCGGGGCGATCGGACCCTCGGTGCCGCTGGCGGCGGCGGCGACCTCGCTGCGCTGGGCGGAGACCGCGGTCCAGCTGATCAAGAGGGGCCTGCTGCCGCAGGGCGAGGTGCTGCACTGCACCGAGCGGACGGAGGAGCTGGTGCTGCTCCCCGCCCAGGAGCTGATCGACGCGTCCGCCCGCCGCTGTCTCGCCCCGCTGGCCGGTCTCGGCGCGACCCAGGCACAGCGCCTGGCCGACACGCTGCTCGCCTGGATCGAGACCCCCGGCGGCGCCCCGGAGGTGGCCGCCCGCCTCGGCATCCACCCCCAGACGGCCCGCTACCGGCTGCGGCAGATCCGCGAGCTGTGGGGTGACGCCATCGACGAACCCGACCAGCGTTTCGAGATGCTCCTCGTGCTCCGCGCCCGACGCCTGCGGGGCGACCCGGCTTCGTCCCCGGGCTGAACGGCGGCCGGACGTCCGCGGACGTCCGGCCCGCCGGGGCGGGGGGGAGACAGCCGGGATCAGACCGGGGTGACGTACGCCCCGGCGATCCCGCCGTCGACCAGGAAGTCCGCGGCGTTCACGAACGAGGAGTCGTCGCTCGCCAGGAACGCGACGGCGGCGGCGATCTCGGCCGGTTCGGCGAACCGGCCGGCCGGGATGTGCACCAGCCGCCGGGCGGCCCGCTCCGGGTCCTTGGCGAACAGCTCCCGGAGCAGCGGGGTGTTGACCGGGCCGGGGCACAGCGCGTTGACCCGGATGCCGTCGCGCGCGAACTGCACACCCAGCTCGCGCGACATCGCCAGCACCCCGCCCTTGGACGCGGTGTACGAGATCTGCGAGGTGGCGGCGCCCAGCCGGGCCACGAACGAGGCCGTGTTGATGATGGAGCCCCTGCGCTGCGCGCGCATATAGGGAATGGCCGCCTTGCAGCACAGGTACACGGAGGTCAGGTTGACCTCCTGGACCCGCCGCCAGGTCTCCAGGCCGGTGTCCAGGATGGAGTCGTCCTCGGGCGGTGAGATGCCCGCGTTGTTGAACGCGATGTCGACCGAACCGTACGCGTCGAACGCGGCCTTGAAGAGGGCGTCCACCTGCTCGGCGTCGGTGACGTCGGTACGGACGAAGAGCCCGGCGGCCTCCGCGGCGGCGGCTTCGCCGTGCTCCTCGTCCACATCGGCGCACACGACGTGCGCGCCCTCGGCGGCCAGCCGCCGCACGGTGGCCAGGCCGATGCCGCTGCCGGCTCCGGTGACGACGGCGGTGCGGCCGGTCAGACGGCGGCAGACGGAAGAAGTGTCGGTCATGGTGATCAGACCTCCGTGCTGATGAAGACGTTCTTGGTCTCGGTGAAGGCGGCCAGGGCGTCGGGACCGAGTTCGCGGCCCAGGCCGGACTGCTTGTAGCCGCCGAAGGGCGTCGTGTAGCGCACGCTGGAGTGGGAGTTGACGGAGAGGTTGCCCGCCCGCAGCCTCTGCCCGACCCGCAGCGCGCGGCCGATGTCGCGGGTCCAGACCGAGCCGGCGAGCCCGTAGTCGGTGGCGTTGGCCAGGCGCAGCGCGTCCTGCTCGTCCTCGAACGGCAGCACCACCGCGACCGGCCCGAAGACCTCCTTGACGGCCACCGGCGCATCGGGCGACACCCCGGTGAGGACGGTCGGCGGATACCAGAACCCGGGGCCCCCGGGGGCCGTTCCGAGGATGGCCCGTACACCGTCGGCCGCCCGGCCGTCGTCGACGAGGCCGCTGACCCGGTCCCGCTGGACGGCCGAGATCAGCGGTCCCATCTGGGTCTTCCCGTCGGCCGGGTCGCCCACCACGACGGCGGACACGGCCGGGGCGAGCAGGTCGAGGAAACGGTCGTAGACGGACCGCTCGACCAGGATGCGGGTGCGGGCACAGCAGTCCTGGCCGGCGTTGTCCAGGAAGGACAGGGGGGCGGCCGCCGCCGCGGCCTCCACATCGGCGTCGGCGAAGACGATGTTGGGGCTCTTGCCGCCCAGCTCCAGGGTGAGCCGCTTCACGCGCTCGGCGCAGCGGGCCATGATGTGCTTGCCGGTCCGGGTGGAGCCGGTGAACACGATCTTCGCGACGCCCGGGTGCTCGACCAGGGCGCTGCCGGCCACCGGCCCGGCGCCGGGCAGCACCTGGAACAGCCCCTCGGGAAGCCCTGCCTCCCGGGCGAGTTCGGCCAGCCGGAGAGCGGTGAGCGGGGTCGTCTCGGCGGGTTTGAGGAGGACGGCGTTGCCCGCCGCCAGCGCGGGGGCGAGGCCCCAGGCGGCGATCGGCATCGGGAAGTTCCACGGGGCGATGACTCCGACGACGCCCAGCGGCTCCAGGATCGTGAAGTCGATGCCGCCCGCCACCGGGATCTGTTGGCCCAGGAGCCGTTCGGCGCCGCCCGCGCTGTAGTCGAGGAGGTCGCGTACGTTGCCCGCCTCCCACCGGGCGTTGCCGATGGTGTGCCCGGCCTCGCGGACCTCCAGCAGCGCCAGTTCCTCGACGTGCTCGTCGACGACGACGGCGAAGCGGCGCAGCAGGCGGGCCCGGTCGGCGGGCGCGGCGGCCGCCCAGAGGCGCTGGGCCGCGGCGGCGCGGGTGACGGCGGTGTCCACGTCGGAGGCGGAGGCCGCGGGGACGGTGGCGACGACCTCTGCGGTCGCCGGGTTGAGGACGTCCAGGGTGTGCGGTGCGGAGTGGGTCACGTACGGTCCTCGATCACGGTCGGGGTGTGCACAGGGGACGGGGCGGCCGAGGTCACAGCCGTTCGAAGGAGCGGCGCAGCTCCCAGTCGGTCACCGCGGAGTCGAACGCGGTGAGTTCGACCCGGGCCATGTTCAGGTAGTGCGCGACGACCTCCTCGCCGAACGCCTCCTTGGCGATGGGGCTGGCCTCCCACAGCTCGGCCGCCTCGCGCAGGGTCTTCGGCACCCGGTCGTAGTCCCCGGTGTACGCGTTTCCCGTACAGGCGTCGGGCAGCGGCAGCCGGTGCTCGACCCCGTACAGCCCGGCGGCGACCAGCCCGGCGACCGCCAGGTGCGGGTTGACGTCGCCGCCGGGCAGCCGGTTCTCGAAGCGCGTCGAGTTTCCGTGGCCGACGACCCGCAGGGCGCAGGTGCGGTTGTCGACCCCCCAGGCGACGGCGGTGGGGGCGAAGGAGCCGGGCTGGAAGCGTTTGTAGGAGTTGACGGTGGGCGCGTAGAGGAGGGAGAAGTCCCGCAGGGCGGCGAGCTGGCCGGCCAGGAAGTGCCGCATCAGCTCGGACATGCCGTGCGGACCCTCGCCCGCCATCATGTTCGCGCCGTCCTCGTCGGTCAGCGAGAGGTGGATGTGGCAGGAGTTGCCCTCGCGCTCGTCGTACTTCGCCATGAAGGTGAGGGAGACGCCCTCCTGGGCCGCGATCTCCTTGGCGCCCGTCTTGTAGACGGCGTGCTGGTCGCAGGTGGTGAGCGCCTCGTCGTAGCGGAAGACGATCTCGTGCTGGCCGGGGTTGCACTCGCCCTTGGCGGACTCGACGGTCAGCCCGGCCGCCTGCATCTCGTTGCGGATGCGGCGCAGCAGCGGCTCGATGCGGCCGGTCCCGAGGATCGAGTAGTCGATGTTGTACTGGTTGGCCGGGGTCAGTCCGCGGTAGTCCCGGTCCCACGCCTCCTCGTAACTGTCCCGGAAGACGATGAACTCCAGCTCCGTGCCGACCTGGGCGGTGCAGCCGAGCTCCGCCAGCCGGTCGAGCTGGCGGCGCAGGATCTGGCGCGGGGCGGCCACCACCGGACTGCCGTCGTGCCAGGCGAGATCCGCGATCAGCAGGGCCGTCCCCTCGTGCCAGGGGACGAGGCGCAGGGTGGCGGGGTCGGGAACCATGCCGAAGTCCCCGTAGCCGTTCTCCCACGAGGACATCGCGTAGCCGTCGACCGTCCGCATCTCGGTGTCCACGGCCAGGAGATAGTTGCACCCCTCGGTCCCGTGCTCCAGCACCTCGTCGAGGAAGAACCCGGCCGCGAACCGCTTCCCCTGGAGCCGGCCCTGCATGTCCGGGAAGGCCAGCACCACGGTGTCCAGCGACCCGTCCGCGACCCGGGAGCGGAGCTCGTCGACGCCGAGCGGGGGTGTGCGGTCTGCCACGGGATTCCTCCTTCGGTGAACCGGGAGGCATAAGGTATGACAGAGAACCATTGCTTGGGAAGGGGATCGGCCAGTGGCCACGAGGGGAAGACCGGACGGCACCCGTCCGGCGGCAGCCGAGGCCGTCGCGGCCGGGGAGGGGCGCGGCCCCACGACCGGCGGGCCGGACTCCGTGCTGCGGCCGGTCCGCGCGGGCAACGGCTTCGAGGAGGCGCTGGAGCAGGTGCTCCAGCTTCTGCGCCTCGGCCTGGTCCCGCCGGGTGAACGCCTGCCCTCGGAGCGCGAGCTGTCCCGGCGTCTGAGGATCAGCCGGGTGACGCTGCGCGAGGTCCTCAAGGTCCTCCAGGACCAGGACATGGTCGAGAGCCGCCGCGGCCGCTACGGAGGAACGTTCGTCCTGCCCCGCCCCGCCACCCCCGACGGCGGCGACGAACTGCGCCGCCGCGTCGCCGCCGTCGACGTGGAGGACACCCTGCGCTTCCGCGAGGTCCTGGAGTGCGGGGCGGCGGGCCTGTGCGCCGAGGGGCTTCCCGCGGGCGGCGAGGCCCGGCTGCGGGCCGCCCTCGACACGACGCGGGCCGCCCGGCTGGAGGACTACCGCCGCCAGGACACCCTGCTCCACCTCACGCTCGCCGAACTCTGCGGCTCCCGCACGCTCGCCGCGCGGTACGCCGCGGTCCGGGCGACCCTCAACGAACTGCTCGACTGCATCCCTCTGCTGGTGCGCAACCTGGAGCACTCCCAGCAGCAGCACGCGGCCGTCGTCGAGGCGGTGCTCGACCGGGACGCGGACGCGGCGCGCGAGACGATGCGCGAGCACTGCGGCGGCACGGCGGCCCTGCTGCGCGGCTTCCTCGCCTGACCCGCCCCGGGGCGGGTCAGGCGTCGGCGCGCGTCCGTGCCCCGCGCGCCGACGTGCGCGCCTCTTGCCATTCCCTCGCCGGTCCATAAAGGTGTGCCGACGAACCTTTGATCGAAGCAGTTCCAACGATGAAGTCGACACACATCTGGAGCGCCTCATGGCTCAGGGAACCGAAACACCCGCCGGCCCACCCGGAGACGCGGGCCCGGGGACGTCCGGCACGGACGCGTACCTGCACCGCCGTGCCCTGCGCCAAGGCAGCGCCGGCTGGCTCCTGCTGACCGGGCTCGGCGTCGCCTACGTCGTCTCCGGCGACTTCTCCGGCTGGAACATCGGCCTGTCCGAGGGCGGCTTCGGCGGACTCGCCGCGGCCATGGTCCTGATGGGCGTCATGTACGCGTGCCTGGTCTTCGCGCTGGCCGAACTCTCCGCCATCCTGCCCACGGCGGGCGGCGGTTACGGCTTCGCCCGGCGGGCGCTCGGCACCTGGGGCGGCTTCCTCACGGGCACGGCCATCCTCATCGAGTACATCCTCGCGCCCGCCGCCATCTCCCTCTTCATCGGCGACTACGTCGAATCGCTCGGCCTGTTCGGCCTCACCTCCGGCTGGCCCGTCTATCTCGCCTGCTTCGCGGTCTTCATCGGCATCCACCTCTGGGGAGTCGGCGAGGCGCTCCGCTTCAGCCTGGTGGTGACCGCCATCGCGGTGGCCGCGCTGCTGATCTTCGCCGTCGGCGCGTTCACCGAGTTCGACGCGGGCCGCCTCAACGACATCCCGGCGGACGCCTCCGCCTTCGGCTCCAACTCCTGGCTGCCGTACGGGCTTCTCGGCATCTGGGCGGCGTTCCCGTTCGGCATGTGGTTCTTCCTCGGGGTGGAGGGCGTGCCGCTCGCCGCCGAAGAGGCCAAGGACCCCGTCCGCTCGATGCCGAAGGCCCTGGCCATCTCGCTCGCCGTGCTGGTCTTCCTGGCCCTCATCACCTTCGTCTCCGCCACCGGCGCCCAGGGCGCCAACGCCATCAAGGAAGCCGGGAACCCGCTCGTGGTGGCCCTGCAGGGCACCGGAGAGCCGACCGCCCTGAGCCGCTTCGTGAACTACGCGGGCCTCGCGGGACTGGTGGCGTCCTTCTTCTCCCTGATCTTCGCCGGGTCCCGTCAGCTGTTCGCCCTCTCCCGGGCCGGCTACCTGCCGCGCTTCCTGTCGCTGACCAACCGCCGCAAGTCCCCCTACCTCGGACTGCTGATCCCGGGCGTCATCGGGTTCACGCTCGCCGCCTGGAGCGGCGACGGCGGCCGGATGCTGAACGTCGCCGTCTTCGGCGCCACGATCAGCTACGCCCTCATGGCGCTCTCCCACATGGTGCTGCGCCGCCGCGAACCGGAGCTGCCGCGCCCCTACCGCACTCCCGGCGGCGCGCTCACCTCGTCCGCGGCGTTCGTTCTGGCATGCTCTGCCCTGGTCGCGACCTTCCTGGTGGACCGCGACGCGGCGTTCATCGCGCTCGGCGTGTACGCGGTGGCGCTGGCCTACTTCGCCTTCTACAGCCGCCACCGGCTGGTCGCCGGCGCCCCGGAGGAGGAGTTCGCCGCACTGGCGGCGGCCGAGGCCGAACTCGCCCGCGGCTGAGTACGCCCGCCCGGGGCGACGGGCCCCGCCTGCTGGGGCACGGGGACGGGAGCACGTTCCTCCTCGACCGCGACACCGCCACCAGCGCCACGATCACCGCTACCGGTTCGACCCGAAGGAGTACGTTCCATGGCCCGGCCCGTCATCGGCATCAGCACCTACCAGGAGCCGGCCCGCTGGGGTGTGTGGGAGATGCCCGCGGCGCTGCTCCCCGCCTCCTATCCCCGCCTCGTCCGTGCGGCGGGCGGGCTCGCGGTGCTGCTGCCGCCCGACGACACGCGGGGCGCGGCCCGGGAGGCCGTCGCCGCCCTGGACGGGCTGGTGATCGCCGGGGGAGCGGACGTCGAACCCGCGCGCTACGGGGCGGTCGCCGACCCCCGTACCGGCCCGCCGGCCCGCGAACGCGACGCCTGGGAACTGGCGTTGATCCGGGCGGCGATCGAGTGGAGGGTCCCGCTGCTCGGCGTCTGCCGGGGCATGCAACTGCTGAACGTCGCCCTCGGCGGCACCCTGCTCCAGCACCTGGACGGTCACGCCGGCGGCCCCGGCGTCTTCGGCAGCCACCCGGTGACCCCCGTGCCCGGCACCGCGTACGCGGACGCCGTACCGGGGACCACCGTGGTGCCCGCCTACCACCATCAGGCGGTCGACCGCCTCGGCAGCGGCCTGGTGGCCTCCGCCCACGCGCCCGACGGCACCGTGGAGGCACTGGAGCTCCCCGGGCACCCGAGCCTGGTGCTCGGTGTGCAGTGGCACCCGGAGATGGGCGAGGACCCCCGGGTCATGGCCGCCCTGGTCTGGGCCGCCCGGGGAGAGCCGGGCGGGCCCGGCGCCGGGCCCGCCGCCGAAGCCCCCGTGCGCGCCCTGACCTGAGCCGGCCCGTGCGGCACGGGGGCGCGAGCGGTCGGTGGGAAGCGGAGTCCGTGGCAGGCCGCCTTCTCAGCGCCGGGCGTCGGGGAGGCGCGGCCCCGTGACGCCGCCCGGGGCGGGCCTGCGGGAGCTTTCGAAGCCCGGGGCGGAGAAGTCGGGTCCCGCGAACGCCGGCGAGCTGAAGCGGGAGCCGGGAACGTCCCCCGGATCCGGCGGGGGCACGGCCTCATCGGCGAGCCGCTGGAGGAGGAACGGCCGGATTCCCCGGTCGCGCAGTGCGGCCAGCCAGGCCGCACGGGCGTCTTCGACGGCCGGGGACCGCTCGGACCCGCCCGCCGTGCCGTCCGCCGACTGCCTCGCCGCCGTGCGGTAGAGGGCGATGACGCTGATCAGCGCGGCGACCGCCGCGAGCATCAGGCTGAACCAGCCGACGGCGACCAGGGTGCCCGCCAGGGCGGGCAGGGCCCCGGCGAGCCGCAGCCCGTAACCGAGCAGCAGGAACGTCGCCGCGGCCACGGCGGCGAGCACCGGCGTCAGCACCCCGAGGACCGCCAGCACTCCGGCCCCCGGCCGCTCCTGGTCGCCCGGTCCCGAGAGCGGCGCCGTCCGGGCGTCCGGCCGCCCGCCCCGCGCCTGCCGCCGCAGGGCCGCGTAGTGCCGGTACTCGGCGTCCGCGGCGGGAGTCGTGTGCGCGACGGCCGCCAGGCCCAGGACGCGCAGCCGGCCGCCGGGGACCCCCGAGCGTTCGAGCAGGCGTCGGATCTCCGGGGAGGCGATCACCTCGTCGAGTGCGCTGGCGTAGTCGGATCCGTCCTCGTCCCCGAGCCGGGAAGGTCTGCCCATGCTGTCCCTCGGTCGATGCCTGTGTGGTGGGTGTTCCGCCCGGCCCGTGCGGGCCCGGGCGCTTCGCCCGCCGGGCCGAGGGGGTGCGCACGTGCCGCGTGCGAACCCCCTCCGGTGTCCGGCGAGGCGGTGTGCTGCTAGAGGTGCTGCACGACCGCGGGCATGAGGTCCTGGAAGGTCCGCCCGTCGGCCGCCGCGCCGATCGCGGTCATCTGCCAGCCGGAGCCGGTCCGCTGGACCTTCGCCATGATCTGGGCGGTGTGCCGCCCGCCGCCGGTGAGGGTGTACCGGGCCAGCTCCTGGCCGTTGCTCTCGTCGACCAGACGGCAGAAGGCCGCCTCGACCTCCTCGAAGGTCTGGCCGGTGAAGGAGTTGACCGTGAAGACGATCTGGTCCACGTGGACCGGAACACGCCGCAGGTCGACGACGATGGACTCGTCGTCGCCACCCTGGCCCGCCCCGCCGACCCGGTTGTCCCCGGTGTGCTGGACCGAGCCGTCGTCGCTGGTCAGGTGCTGGAAGAAGACCACGTCCTGCGGGTCCCGGCCGGCGAAGAGCACCGCCGAGGCGTCCAGGTCGATCTCGCGGGCGGTCAGCCGCGCCAGAAACCCCTTACGGGGAGCGGACTTCCAGCCCAGACCCATCCGTACGACGTCGAGTTCGCCGCCGCCGGACTTGGTGAGGCTGACCTGCTGGCCCTTGGTGAGGTTGATCGTCATCGTTCCGCCTTCGGTGACTGGGTGCCGATGGTGACTTCGGCAGGAGTGCGCGGGTGGGGATTCCGGCGGTTCAGAGACTGACGCCGAAGTCGGCGACGATACCGCTCAGGCCCGATGCGTAACCCTGCCCGACCGCACGGAACTTCCACTCGGCGCCGTGCCGGTACAGCTCCCCGAAGACCATCGCCGTCTCGGTGGAGGCGTCCTCGCTCAGGTCGTAGCGGGCGATCTCCGCGCCGCCCGCCTGGTTCACCACCCGGATGTAGGCGTTGCGCACCTGACCGAAGCTCTGGCCCCGGCCCTCCGCCTCGTGGATCGAGACCGGGAACACGATCTTCGCGACGGACGCGGGCACCGAGGCGAGGTCGACCTTGACGGTCTCGTCGTCACCCTCGCCCTCCCCCGTGAGGTTGTCGCCGGTGTGCTCGACCGACCCGTCGGGGCTCTTGAGGTTGTTGTAGAAGACGAAGTGCTCGTTGGACAGCACCTTGCCCGCCTCGTCGCAGAGCAGCGCGCTCGCGTCCAGGTCGTAGTCGGCGCCGGTGGTGGTGCGGACGTCCCAGCCGAGACCGACGAGGACCGCGGTCAGCCCGGGGGCCTCCTTGCTCAGCGAGACATTTCCACCCTTGGCGAGGCTCACGCCCATGATGTTCTCCCTTGTGCGGTGACGGGTGTTCCGCGGTGGCGGCCACGCCAAAGGGGGCGGCGCGGACACTCTGCGGCAACGACTAAAATCTACAGCACTGTAGATTTTGGGGGCCGGTGGCCGAGCGGCCGGCCCCGGTCGGTGGCCGCACCCTCCGCCGGCTGGATACGATTTCCCGATGCCCGGCAGGCGGAGCGCCGCGCCGGGCGGCCGAACGGAGAAAGGGGCCGGACCGTGGACGCCGAAGGAGCCGATGGCGAACGGGAGACGCCTGTCCGCAGGCGTGGCCAGGGCGAACTGGAGGCCCAGGTGCTGTCGGTGCTGGGCGGGGCGAGCGAGCCGGTGACCGCCGCCTGGGTGCTGGAACGGCTCGGCGCGGGACTGTCGTACAGCACCGTCATCACGATCCTGACCCGTCTGCACGCCAAACAGGCGGTCACGCGCACCGGACGGGGGCGCCCCGTGCTGTGGGAGCCCGTGGCGAACGAGGCGGGGCTCGCCGCCCTGCGGATGCGCCGGCTCCTCGACAAGCAGAGCGACCGTGACGCGGTGCTCTCCAGCTTCGTCTCCGTCCTGTCCTCGCACGACGAGGACCTGCTGCGGGCGCTGCTCGCGGAGAGCGGTCCCGACGGTCCCGGCGCCTCCTCGGACGGGCCGGAGCGCTGACGATGGGCGTCTTCGTCTACCTGCCCCTCGTCCTGCCCCTGACCGCGTTGCCGATCGCACGCCTGGCCGAACAGCATCTGCACCCCCGCCGGGCCGCCCGGCTGCTGACCACCGTCGCCGTGAGCCTCGCCTCCTGCAGCCTCGTGTGCCTCGGGCTGCTGGTGGTCGTGGGCACCGCCCAGCTCCCCGGCAACCCGCTGCCCGACGGCTGGTCCGACGCCGAGGTCCGCGACGCCGTGCCGCACGACGCCTTCGCGGGCAAGGCGTCCATCCTGGCGCTCGTCGTGGTGTCGGCTGCCTGCGGGTTCGCCGTCCACCGCCACTACCGCTTCCGGGCACGGGCGCACCGGGCGCTGGCCGGTCTGCCGGGCGGCGACGTCGCCGTGCTGCCCGACGACGTCCCGTACGCCTACGCGCTTCCCGGCTCCCCGGGGCGGGTGGTGGTCTCCACCGCGATGCTCGCCTCCCTCGAACCGGCCGAACACCGCGCGCTGTACGCCCATGAGCGCGCCCATCTGGCGGGACGCCACCACCGGCTGCTGCTGGCGACCCGGCTGGCCGGCTGCGTCAATCCCCTGCTGTGGCCGTTGCTCGGGGCCCTGGTCTTCAGCACGGAGCGCTGGGCGGACGAGGAGGCGGCCCGGGTCACCGGTGACCGCCGGCTGACCGCCCGCGCCGTCGGCAAGGCGGGGCTCGTCTCCCGCCCGGCCCCCGGCGGTGCCGCCTTCGCAGCCTTCGCCGCCGCGGGCCCGGTGCCGCGCAGGGTGGCGGCCCTCCTGGGCCCGGTGCCGCCGGACCGGGGCTGGCCCCCGGCCCTCACACCGGCCGGCGTCGCCGCGTTCGTCGCCGCGGCGGGGACGACCGTCTCCGTGCTGTCCGCGCTGAACGCGGCCTTCGCACTGTTCGTCGTCCTGGCCGCGGCGACGCCGCTGTAGCCGTCGCCGGACGGCGGCCCGCCCCGCCGAGGAGCTGTGCGCCCTCGAACGCACCGCCCCCGACGAAGGAGACGGCGCGCACCGCACGGAACGCAGGGGGCGCGGGCGGCGGCGTTCCGCCCGCGCCCGCCCGCCTCCGCGGCCCGCCCGCCCGCCCGCGACCTCGGGCCGGTGATCGAAAGGCCCTCCCTCAACCCCCGGGCAGCAGCCGCACGGTGGTCTCCGGCAGCCGGCTCCACCAGTGGCCGTAACGCCGGTAGACCTCCGGTTCACGGTCGGCGAGAAAACCGGCCAACGACCGGGCCTCGACCGCGAGATCCTCCCAGACCGCGTCGGGCAGCGGGTGGAAGGCGGTCGCCTCGATGCCCCCGGCCACCGGCCGCCACACCCCGGCGACATAGCCGTCGACCAGCAGCGTCGGCAGCACGTCACCGTTGGCGCGGATCACGGTCCTGCGGTACTCGGGCGGGAGGACCCGGCCGCGGTCCGCGTACGCCAGCAGGACGCTGTCCCACATCGCCATCAGCCGGGGCGGCGCCGGCTCCGCCCCGTCCGGCCGCGGAGCGCCCGGCAGGTCGAACAGCTCCTCGCCCGCCGGCCCCTCCAGCCGCTCCAGCTCCCCGGCGAGCTCTGCCAGCGCCGCCCGCGCCCTGCTCCGGGGGACCATGGTGAACTGCGCCACGTCGGCGACCGAGGCGGGCCCGAACCCCGAGAGGTAACGGACGACCAGCGTCCGCAGAGAAGCGGCCGACGCCTCCGGATCCGTTCGCGGGGGGCCGGTCCGCGGTGCGATGTACGAGGGCCGGTGCCCGAACGACCACGGCGGGGAGGTCGGCGCGTGGAGCAGCGGCGTGTACTGCCTCAGCCCCCACCACGCCCCTGCCTTCGGCGGCGCGCCCAGCTGTTCGCCCAGCCAGGTCTCGCACTCGGCGGCGGTCCGGGGCCGGTCCGCGAACTCCAGCAGCCGGGGGACCAGCGCGTCGGCGTCCTGCGCCGTCAGCCCGGACGCGGTGAAGCGGCTGCTCAGCCGGGAGGCGCGCACGACCGGGTGCATCGCCTCACGGAAGGCCGGATGATCGTCGGCGTGTACGGCGTGGAGGGTGAGCCGCATCATGGTCGCCTTGACCACGCGGTGATCGGTGAACGCCGTGTCGAGTCCGGCCGGATCGAAGCCGCTGAGCCGGTTCCACAGGGCCACGTACGGGGAGGCCGGCTGCTGGGCCTGGATCGCGACCACGCGCCGTACACCCTCCGCGGCGTCCAGCGCCTCCCGTCGCAACAGCAACTGCCGGGCGAGCGTGGACCGGTTGAGCCCCCGCGCGCTGATGTTCGTACCCGTCATCGGTCCGTTCCTCCGGTGTTCGCGCGTCGCCCGTTCCTCGCCTGCCGGGCCGTCGGCGCTGTGGCGGCCGGGCGCCGCGGCGAGCCCGGCCTCGGTGCCGGGACGAGATGTCGCTCCGGCCGGGGGCGGCGGCCCCGGGCGACATCATCGAGCAGGACGCGGCCCGGACGATACCCTGCGTCCTGAAAACCCCGGGCGGCGGAGCCGGACGACGAGGCGGCGGTTCTCGCCCGGCACGCCGCCGCACTGACCGCCGCGTTCGACACCGCCGCGCTCGACGCCGCCAGGGGCGGGGGCGGCGCGGCCGGCCCGGCGGAGGAGCTGGTCGACGTCCTGCACGCCGTCGCGCCGCGCCTGTCCGCCGCCCAGCGCTTCACCGTCGCCGAGGGACTCCGCGCCCTGCCGCCCGCCGCCCCGGGCAGCCGGCCCGGGTCCGTGGCGGCCGTCTCCGTCTTCACCCTGCTCCGGCGGCTGGGCGCGGTGCTGGTCCGTGCCGATCTCGACCGGGCCCTGGCCGCCGCCCACCTCGGCGCCGACCCGTGGGGAGCCGCGCCCGCCGTGCTCCGTGAGGCGTTCGGCGTACCGGGGGAGCGGCGGTCCGCCGGTGAACCGCCCGCCTGGCAAGCGGAGTTGGCCGAAGCGGTCCGAACGCCCCAAGCGCTGGCGGAGTTCCGGCGGCACGGTGCCGCCGGGGGCGGGCGCCTCCCCGGTGCGGAAGGGGCTTTCGGCGGGGAGGAGGCCGGTGACGCGTACGGGGCCGGCCGCGCCGCCGCCGGGCCCGGGTCCAGGGAACTGCTCTCCGCGCTCGTCGAGGCGTACCCCGGAGCCGCCTCCGGCGTGCGGGGGCCGCTCGTCGACTGGATGACCGAGTTCCAGCCGCTCGACACGCCCGAGTGGACCATCGCCGAGACCGGGGCGGCCGGCGCGACCGCCGGTGCCGCGTCGCGTCCGGCGCGGGCGGACGGTCTCGACCGACCCCGGTCGGCCGCCCAGCGGGCCCGGCTGCCGGCCATGCTGGGCACCGGGGGGGCCGGAGCGCCGGACCGTCGCGGCGCTGCCCTGCGCGACTGGCCCGAGCCGGAGGCGTCGCTCGCCGTGCTGCGGGCATATCTGCGCGGCCGGGTCGACGTCCTCCCCGGCCCCGCCTCCCTCGACCTCCTGGCCCACCCGGAAGCTCTCCCGGAAGACCGGCCGGAAGACCTCCCGGAGGCCCATCGGGAGGCTCATCGGGGGGACGGCGCCGAGTGCTGCCCCGACGCCCGCCCCGGGGCCGGCCGCGACCGCCACCCCGCCGTCGTGGAACTGACCGCCCGCGGGGTGCTGCCCGAGCGGGCGCTGCGCTGGGCGGCGCGACTGCCCGAGGAGGAGCTGCCCCCACTCGTCCCGCTGATCGTCGGGTGGTGGGAACACGGCCTCGTTCGTCGAAGGCCCCCTGCGCGCACCCGGGGCCGACCGCGAGGACAGCGCCGTGCTCAACGCCCTGCGCGCCCCGCCCCGCGCCCCGGTGGTCCCGGCGCACCGCCCGGCCCTGCCGGAACTGCTCGGCCTCGCCCGCACGGGAACGCCCGAGGAGACCCGCTGGGTACTCGCTCGCCTCGTGGAGGAGCACGCGCCCGTGCCGGGAGCCGGTACGGACCCGGAGCTGCGCGCCCTGGTCGAGGAGCTGCTGCGCCACCCGCGTGCGGGGGTGCGCCTGCACGCCCACCGGGCCTCGCGCGCCCTGTTCGACCGGGACACCCACGCCCGGCTCACCGAGATCCTGCTGTCCGACCCGCTGCCGGACGTGGTGCGCACGGCGGTCCGGACGCTCGGCCGAGCCGCCTGGGCGCCCGCCCTGCCCGGCCTCGTCCGGCTCCTCGGGCACGGGAAGCCGGTGGTACGCGGGGCAGCCCGGGAGGCGCTCGTCGGCTTCGGCGGAGCCGCGGTCCCGGTCCTGCGCCGGGCCGCGGCCCACGCCCGGCCCGACCGGCGGGCGCTCTACACCGACGTGCTCGCGGACCTGTCGGGCCCGGGGCCTGACCGCGCGTCCCCGGGGCGCGGGGACACGCGGTCAGCCGGGCTCCCGTGCGGCCGCCGCGGCGACCTGGTGCAGCGTGCGTCCGGTACGGGCGGACCGGGCGTGGTACGGGTCCGGGGAACCGGGCCTGCCGCGTACGGCGAGCCGGTCGTTGGCCTTGATCAGCAGCCATGCCTCGTGGCCGCCGCTGTCCGGCTCGTCGCCCTTCCGGATGCGGGTGAGCGCGAACTCGCCGTGCAGCTTCGCCCCGTACAGCCAGAAGGTCGCATGGCCGAGGCCCAGGGACTCGGCGAAGGGGACGGCGTCGCCCTGCCCGTCGTGCCCGAGCGGCCGGTAGGTGCCCTGGTCCCAGACGATGACCGTGCCGCTGCCGGACTCGCCGCGGGGGATGACCCCTTCGAACGCGCGGTACTCCACGGCGTGATCCTCCGTCGGCACGGCGAGCCGGCGGTCGCTGGGGTTCTCCGAGGGCCCGCGGGGCACCGCCCAGGACTTCAGTACGCCGTCGACCTCCAGGCGGAAGTCGAAGTGCAGGCGTCGCGCGTCATGGATCTGCACGACGAAGTGGGGCCGCTGTGTGCCGTCGTATCCCACGTCGTGCTCCCTTCGCCGCCCCGGACCGTCTCGCCCGGCCCGTATCTCCACTCTGCCGCCGCACCGGACGAACCGCACGACGGGCCCGTACGCCGCTTGCCGGCCGCGTTCGCGGGACGTAGCGGAGGCCGCGGTCGGCGGCGGCCTCGCTCCCGGCAGGCGAGGCGGAATAGCATGATCCTCATGGAACAGCGCATACTCGGCAGGACCGGCCGTGACGTCTCGGTCGTCGGACAGGGCACCTGGCAGCTCGGAGGCGACTGGGGCGAGGTCGCGGAGGACGACGCCTTCGGCGTTCTCGACGCGGCCGTCGCATCCGGCGTCACCTTCTTCGACACCGCAGACGTGTACGGGGACGGCCGCAGCGAACAGCTCATCGGCCGCTACCTCAAGAACCGCCCCGACGCGGACGTCTTCGTCGCCACCAAGATGGGCCGGCGCGCCGACCAGGTGCCGGAGAACTACGTCCTGGACAACTTCCGCACCTGGAACGACCGTTCCCGGGCCAACCTCGGCACCGACACGCTCGACCTCGTACAACTGCACTGCCCGCCCAGCGACGTCTATTCCACCGACGCCGTCTACGACGCCCTGGACACGCTGGTCGCCGAGCAGCGGATCGCCGCCTACGCGGTGAGCGTCGAGACCTGCGCCGAGGCACTGACCGCCATCGCGCGCCCCGGGGTCGCGAGCGTGCAGATCATCCTCAACCCGTTCCGCCTCAAGCCCCTGGACGAGGTGCTCCCGGCGGCCGTCGCCGCGGGCGTCGGCATCATCGCCCGGGTCCCGCTCGCCTCCGGACTGCTCTCCGGCAAGTACACCAAGGACACGGTCTTCGGGCCCGAGGACCACCGCACCTACAACCGGCACGGCGAGGCGTTCGACCAGGGGGAGACGTTCTCCGGCATCGACTACGCGACCGGGATCGCGGCTGCCGCCGAGTTCGCCGAGCTGGCCCCCGAGGGAGCCACCCCGGCACAGACCGCGCTGCGCTGGATCATCCAGCAGCCGGGCGTGACCAGCGTGATCCCCGGCGCGCGCTCGGTGGAACAGGCCCGTGCCAATGCGGCGGCCGCCGCGCTGGCACCGCTGCCTCAGAGCACACTGGACGCGGTGCGCAACCTGTACGACCGGTCGATCCGCGCGGAGGTCCACGACCGCTGGTGACGCCGGGCCGTGGGCGCTGGAAGGGCACGCGGAGCGGGGAACGGGCGGGAGGGGGCGGCGGGCCGGTTCAGTCGTCCCGTTCGTCCTCCCGGTCCCCGTGGTCCTGGTCGCCGTCCTCCTGCTGACCGTCCCCCTCCCGGTTCTGCCCCTTGCCCTTGTCCTTGTCCTTGGTCTTGCCCTCTTCCTGCTGGCCGACGTCCTGCGGTTCCTCGCCCCGCGGTCCCTCGTCCTGCGGGCTCACCTCCTGCCGGTCCCCGCCCCGGGGGTCGGTCTGCTGGACGTCCGACTGCTGTCCGTCGCCGTCGCCGACGTCCTGCGTGGGCCCCGGGGACGGACTCCGGTCCGGTGTGCCGGCGGAGCTGGAGTCCGGGGAGAACAGGATCATTCCGAGATACACGGCGGCCAGGAACGTCGCGGTGCCCGCGATGAGGCTGGCCACGCGGGGTCGCCGCCGTATCGCCTCGCGGGTGCTGCGGCGACGGACCGGAGCCGATCGGGCCGGAGTCTGCCGTCTTCGCCCCGTGGGCCCGGGGAGCCGGTACGTCGTCGGGCCGACCGGCGCGGGCGGCGTCGCGGGGGAGGGCGTCGGGGGCGCGGGCGCGGGCGCCCGGTGGGACGAGGGCGTCTGCAGGGGAAGGGGCTCCGGCCGGCCGCGCCAGGCATCGGTGCGGAACCAGTCGGAGACCTGTTGGGCGGTGGGCCGCTCCTCGGGTTGTTTGGCCAGCAGGCCGAGGAGATACGAGTCGAAGGCGGCGGAGATCTCCACGCCCCGCTGCCGTAGAGGGACCGGCGGGGTGTCGACATGCTGGTACAGGGTCGCGGTCGCCGTGTCGGAGCGGAACGGCGGCTCCCCGAGGAGCAGTTGATAGACGACGCAGCCCAGGGAGTACATGTCGGAGGCGGAGTCGGCGGTGCGTCCGAGAGCGCGCTCGGGGGCCAGATAGAGGCTCGTGCCGACGATGTGCCCGGCCGTCGTCAGCGCGGTGGAGGGATCGTCGACGAACTGGGCGATGCCGAAGTCGCCGATCTTCACCGAACCGTCCGCGTCCAGCATCAGGTTGCCCGGCTTGATGTCGCGGTGGACGATGCCCTGGCGGTGCGCGGCGGCCAGCCCGGCGGCCGCCTGGCCCGCGATCAGGGCGACCTGTTCCGGATGGACCCGCTCCTGGGCGGCCAGCAGGTCTCCGAGGCTCTGCCCCTCGACCAGCTCCATCACCAGGAAGAACCGGTCCTCCCAGGCTCCGAAGTCGAACACGGCCACCAGGTGCGGGTGGCTCAACCGGGCGGCGGTCTGGGCCTCCAGCCGGAAGCGGGCGGTCGACGAGGCATCCGCCTGGTCCCCCAGCAGCAGCTTCACGGCCACGGCGCGTCCCAGCACCTCGTCCGTGGCTCGCCACACCTCGCCCATGCCGCCACGACCGATGGGGGATTCCAATCGGTACCGACCAGCTACCAGCACCTGTACACCTATCTCGAATTGTGGCCCGCTCCGGTTGTCGGCCTCCGGAGCCCCCGGTCTCCGAAGGAGCCCCGGACGGTGCGGCGAACGACATGATCAGGATATCGGTCCGGCGGAGCCCGGATGCCCCGACAGCCCTTTCACCGAGCTCGGCTGACGGCCCGGCACACTTTCCCGTCGGCCCGGCCGCCGGGCCCCGGTCAGCCGAGCAGGCGGCGGTACGCGGCCTCGGCCGTGAACGCGGACTGCCCGCCCGCGAACAGCAGGTCGGCGGTCGTGAACGCCGGGTCGGAAGCGGTTTCCGGCACATAGGGGACGGCGAAGCACCGCATACCCGCCGCGTGCGCGGCCGCCGCTCCGGGCGGGGCGTCCTCCAGCACCAGGCAGTCCGCCGGCTCCGCCCCCAGCCGCCCGGCCGTCTCCAGGAACACGTCCGGCTCCGGCTTGCCCCGCGCGACCTCCTCGGCGGAGACGTACATCGGGATGTACGCGTCGAGCCCGGTGACCGCCAGCACCGCCCCGATCGCCGCCCGGGACGAGCCGGAGGCCACCGCCATCGGCACCCCGGCCGCGTACAGGCGCTCCACGAACACCCGCATCTGCGGGAAGACCTCCGTCGACGCCCCGGCGAGCTCCAGGTACAGGGCGTTCTTCCCGGCGAGCAGCTCCTCGACCGGGGCGTCGATCCCGTACTCCGAGCGCAGGGCGGTCAGCGTCTCCAGCGTGCCGATGCCGATGAACCGGGTGTGGGCCTCCCAGTCGAAGTCCCGCACGCCGTACCGGGCGAGCAGCCGCCGGCCCGCCTCGAAGTAGTTGGGCTCGCTGTCCACCAGCGTCCCGTCGAGATCGAAGATCACATGGGGGCCGGGCGGGGGCACGGGGAGGGGCGTCATGGTCCCAGCATGCCGCAGCCCGGACCGGCGGGGCCGGTCACCCCTGACCGGGCACGGGGCCCGGCCGCTCCCGGTCGCCCGCCGCGCGCCCCACGGACTCCACCAGCGGCAGGACCCGGTGTGCCACCCGCTCGCGCAGCGCCACGTCGGTCCGAGTCCTGACGACTCCCGGCAGCTGGATCAGCCGCTGGATCACGTCCTCCAGGTGCCCGTTGTCCCGGGCGACCACGCGGGTCAGCAGGTCGCCCCCGCCCGTCGTCGAGAACGCCTCGATGATCTCGGGCACGGCCGCCAGTGCGTCGCCCACCTCGACCAGGTGCCCCTGGGTGACTTCCAGGTGGACGAAGGCGAGCACGGGGTGCCCGAGCGCGGCGGGGGAGAGGGCCGGCCCGGTGCCGGTGATCACGCCGTCGCGCTCCAGCCGGTCGAGGCGGGCCTGAAGAGTGCCGCGGGCCACGCCGAGGATGCGCGCGTACTCCCGGACGCTGGTGCGCGGCTGCTCGATCAGCAGGCGCAGGATCCGGGTGTCGAGAGCGTCCACCGCCATGATCCGCAGATCTCCTTCCGAGCCGTTCGGTGCGGTCCCGACTGTACCCAGGGTCAGGGGCGCCCGCGCCGCCGAGGCGGTGCGACAGCGCCTCACCCGTCGAACGACAGCAGCCAGGCCATCAGCACGGCCGTCAGGGCGAGCTGGGGCACGGCCGCGCCCCAGTACCGTCCCCAGCACAGGGCCAGCCCCACGGCCGCCAGCACGCCACCGCTCCCCGCCAGCTCCGTCACCGGAACGGCGGGTTCCTCGCCGTTGTGCGCGGCGGCCCAGCCCTCCATGCCGACGGCGAGCCAGGCGTAGCCGCCCACGAGTGCGTCGAACGGCAGCAGGGCCAGGAACACCAGAAGGTTCGCCGCTCCGCTCCGCCGCTCGCGCACCGCTCGGGCCCCGTCCGCGCGTCCTCTGTGCAGGTCCATGTCGGCATGGTGCGCCGCCCGCGCCCCCCGGGGATGAGTACGCGTACTCATCCCGGCCGCTCCCCGCACCCTGCCCCCTGTCCCGCCCCTCCCGTCGCCCCCCGGAGAGGGGGCCCGGTCGTCCGGTCCGCCTCCCCGCAGCGCGGGGGAGGGCGCCCGGCCGGTGATCCGTTGGCATGCTGGTGGCCGACCATCCTGCGGATCGACTGAGCCATTGGCACAGGATCTCCCGCCCGATTTGATCCAAGAGCCCGACGGATGCTGCAATGGTTCCGTCGATGGCGCTGCGGACTTCCGCGGCGCCTTTTTCATGCGAGTCCTGCGGAGACGCGGAAGGGGCGGAAGTGTGCTGAAGAAGGTGTTCGTGGCGCCGGACCCGGGGCGGGTGCGGCTGCGCTTCGCCGCCCGTGCCGTTCTCGGCATCGGCCTCGCGGTCGCGCTGTGCGGTCTGGCCGGGCTCTCGCTCGTGGCGGCCATCACGGGCGGCCTCGCGGCCCTGCTCGCCCTCTTCACCGTGACCGACCCGACGGTGCGCGGACAGGCGGTCACCACCGTCCTGCTCCCCGCTGTCGGCCTGCCCGTCCTCGCCGTCGCCGCCGTGCTGCACGACCAGCCGGTCGCCCGCGACCTGGTCTTCCTCGCCGTGATGGGAGCTGGCGTGTACGCCCGGCGCTGGGGGCCGCGCGGGCACGCGCTGGGCGTCTTCGCGTTCATGATGTTCTTCGCCGCCCAGTTCCTGCACACCGTGCCCGGTCAGCTGCCCGAGCTGTACGGCGCCGTGCTGCTGTCCCTGGCCGCCTCGTCCGCCGTGCGCTTCCGCCTCTGGTGCTACGAGCGGCGCCTGCCCGCCGTGGCCGCGCCCGCTCCCCCGGAGGGCCGGGGCCTGATGCGCATCACCACCCGCCAGGCCGTCCAGGCGACCCTGGGCGGGGCCTTCGCGCTGGGGCTGGGACAGGTACTGTCCGACCAGCGGTGGTACTGGGCCGTGGGAGCCACCTGGTGGGTCTTCGTGAACACCACCTCGCGCGGCGAGACGCTCGTACGCGGATTCCGGCGCGTCCTGGGCACCGTGATCGGCATCGTCGCCGGCTTCGCCGTGGCCATCCCGCTCGACGGCGCGGGAGCCCCGACCGCCGCCGTCGTCGCGGTCAGCGTCTTCGGCATCTTCTACACGGCGGCGGTCTCGTACAGCTGGATGATGTTCTTCGTGACGGTGATGGCCGGCATGCTCTACGGCGTGCTGGGCGTCCTGGACGCCGCCCTGCTCTGGCTGCGCGTCGCGGAGACCGTCGTCGGCTCGCTCGGCGCGGTGCTCGCCGTGCTGCTGGTCCTCCCCGTCACCACCCACGCCATCACGGACGCCTGGGTCCAGAAGGCGCTGCGGTGCGTGCACGCCTGCACGGCCGAGGCCGCCGACCGCCTCGCCGGCTCGACGCTCGCCGACCCCGGCCCCCGCGTCGCCGAACTGGAGGTACTGCTCGGCCGGGTCCGGCTCTCCCTCGCGCCGCTGGTGCACCCCCTGAGCCCGCTGCCGGCCCGCAAGGCACGCGCCCGGCAGGTGCTGGCGCTGCTGGACGACTGCGTACGGGAGGTCCGGGGCCTGGCCTCCATCGCCGCCGACCCCGACGCCTCGCACGACGCCCGGCTGTCGGCCGCCTGTTCCCGCGTCGAGGCGGCCGTAGAGGCGCTCACCGCGCCCGACGGCTCCCGTGGCTTCCACCTGCCCGAGCTCCCCGGCGCCGCCGGGGACCCCGCCCTGGCCCACCTGCACGGACTGGAGCGCGCGCTCGCCGCGCTGGCGGCGCCGCTCCAGGGCCGCGGCGGCCGGGCGCCGGCCGTGGCGCCCGAACCGGCCTGACCGCCGCGGAGCTGAGCCCCGCCGAACCCTCGCCGCCGCGTCGGCCGGACCGCCGGGGGCTGCCTGCTACCGTCGGCCGTGAAGATCGCGGCGACGGTGAAGAGGGGTAGCGCGATGATCGGCGACAGCGCCCGGCGGGCATACATGGGGTCGTTCACCTCGGCGGGCGGGCGGGGCGTCACCGCCGCCGCCGTGGACCGGGACACCGGCGCGCTGACCCTGCTCGGATCCACGGACGCCGTGCCCGACCCCTCGTTCCTCGCGGTCGGCCCCCGCGCGGGCGGCACGGCCCTGTACGCGGTCGGCGAGAGCACTCCGGGCGTCGCCGCCGCCTTCGCCCTCGACGGCGACGTACCGGCCCTCCTGGGGCCCGTCCAGGCCGTCGAGGGCGAGGCGCCCACCCACCTGGCGCTCGCCGGGAACCACCTGGTCACGGCCAACTACGGCTCCGGCAGCGTCACCGCCCTCCCGGTCCTCGCCGACGGATCGCTCGGGCCGGCGGCCTCGGTGCTCCGGCACGAGGGCAGCGGCCCGGACGTCGGCCGCCAGGAGGCGCCGCACGCCCATCAGGTCCTCGCCGACCCCTCCGGGAGGTGGGTGGTCAGCGTGGACCTCGGCACCGACTCCGTGCACGTCTGCGCCCTGGACCCCGCCACCGGAGCCCTGCGGCCGCACGGCGAGACGGCGCTGCGTCCGGGCACCGGCCCGCGCCATCTGGCCTTCCACCCCTCGGGCTCCCTCGCCTACGTCCTGGGCGAGCTGGAGCCGACCCTCACCGTGTGCCGCTGGGACGCGGCGGCGGGCCGCCTCGACGTGCTGGACCGGACGCCGGTGCTGCCCGAGCACGAGCGGACCGGCGACGCGGCGCGCACCTACCCGTCCGAGGTGGTCGTCGCCCGCGACGGGCGCTTCCTGTGGACCGCCAACCGCGGCCACGACAGCATCTCCGTGCTCACCCTCGACGAGAGCGGCGAGAAGGCGACCCTGGTGGCCACCGTCGGCTGCGGCGGCCACTGGCCGCGCGATCTCACCCTCGACCCCGGCGGCCAGTGGCTCTACGCGGCCAATGAGCGCTCGGGGAACGTCAGCTGGTTCGCCGTGGACGCCGAGACCGGCGTCCCGCGGCACGCGGGCTCCGTCGAGGTGCCCGCGGCCTCCTGCGTCGTCCTCGTCTGAGGGGGCCGCCCCCCGACAGCGCGGCCGGGGCCGCCCCCCCCCCCCCCCCCCGCGCGGGGGGGGGGGGCCCCCCCCGAAAACACCACACCCACAGCGCGGGGGGAGGGGGGCGGGGGGGGGGTGGAAGGG
>NZ_JBIVTR010000022.1:89169-110554 GCF_044756785.1 Streptomyces sp. NPDC091649
GGGCCCGGGGCCCGGGGGGGCGGCCGGGGGGGGGGGGGCCCCCCCCCCCCGGGGGGGGGGGCCCCCCCGGGGGGCCCCCCGGGGCCCGCCCCCCGCCGCGCTGTCGGGACGGCCGGGCCGCCGCCCGGCGGCGACGGCGCCGGTCAGTGAGCCTGAGCGCCCTGGACGCCCTGCGGCGCGGTCGGCGTGATGCCCAGCGTCGTGGCGTACAGGGACAGTGCGAGCTTGCCGATCGCCGGGTAGGCGCCCAGCGGCTCGGCCGTCGCGCAGCCCGCCTCCTTCGCGGCGGCGTCCAGCAGGCCGGGATCGACCTCCGGGCCCACCAGGTACGGCGCCAGCGCCAGCTGCGCCGAGCCGGAGTTCCGCAGCTGCTCCGCGATCGAGGAGACCGAGCCCTCCACGTCCAGCGCGGCGGCCATCACCGGAACGGCGAGCCGGGCGGCCAGCAGCATCCCGGTGATCCCGGCGGCCTGCACGGCCTCCTCCCCGCCCACGGTGGCCAGCACGATGCCGTCGGCGGCGGTGGCGACGGTGAACAGCCTGGCGCGGTCGGCGCGGGCCAGCCCGGCCTCCGACAGCCGTACGTGCAGGGCCTCGGCGAGCAGCGGGTGCGGGCCGAGCACGTCGGTCAGCTCGACCTGCGTACCGCTGTCCATCACGGCCTGCCGTATCCGCCGGATCAGCGAACTGTCGGGACCCGCGAGCAGCGGGACCACGACGGCGGGCGGACCCGTCGGCTCGGCGACCTCACGCCCGGCGGCGACGGCCTGCTCGAAGCGCGCGACGCGTTCGGCGGCGGTATGGGCGAGAACGGTGGCAAGGGCGGGGTACTCGGCGTCGTCGCCGTCGAGGTAGCCGATCCGGGCGTTGAGGCCGGGCAGCTCGGAACGGGCGATGCTGATCACCTCTTCGGCCAGGCTGCGCGTGGCCGAGGAGGGGGTACCGGGAACAGCGAGAACGAGCGCGGCAGCGCCCTCAGGTGCGACCACGGGCTCCGGGCGGCGGTGCCGTCCGGACTGGCGAGGTCGCGGCATTCGTACAGGCAGGCCGGAAGCGGGCCCAGTGGGGGTGCTCATGGCGCCGCATGCTACTGGTCTTGCCTGCCCCTCTGTTCGGGGAGGGTCCGGTCGAGCGTCAACTATCCGCTTATGTCCGATGAGTGATGTACCGCCCGAGTGCCCCTTTCTGTCGGCTCGTTGTCTCCCGGTCCGCCGCCCGCGTTTCCCGCGCGCCGGCGGCCGGTCATCCCGTCCGGGACTCGTCGCCGACCGACGTTCGGCCGCCCTGCCCCCTCCCGTGCTCCGGGGGCACGAACAACATCGTCGGGTGACGCGGCAAGCGCAGGTCGCCGGTTGCCAGGGCGCACGCGATCCGGAGTGCGCCGGTCAGCGGATCGCCTGCGGCCGTGGTCACTCCGGTCCCCGGCAAAAGGTGCGCCAGCTCCTCGCGCAGAGGCCCAAGGAGCGGCTCGCCCATCCGGAACAGGCCGCCCGTGAGGGCCACTTCGGCGCCCTCGACCAGCTCGCCGCCCTTTCCGGCGGTCGTCGGGCACACAGCCGCCGCCGCCTCGGCGATATGGCCGGCGGCTGCCCGCAGAATCCCGGCGGCGACCGCGTCCGCTCCGGCGCACGCCGCCACCTCGGGGGCGAACGAAGCCACCACGGCCGGCCGGTCGGAGCGCGGATAGAGCAGTCCCGGCAGTGCCTCGGCCGGCCCGAACACGGCCCGCAGCCGCTCCAGCAGCGCGGGGGAGCCGCCGCGCCGCCCGTCGTGGGCCCGCATCGCCGCGTCGAGTCCCGCCCGGCCGATCCACGCACCGCCGCCGCTGTCACCCAGAAGATGACCCCACCCGTCGGCCCGCTGCCACTCCGTCAGGTCCGTGCCGAGGGCGATCAGGCCCGTACCGCCCGCGACGACCGCCCCGGGGCGCTGACCCACCGCTCCGGCGTAGGCGGTCACCGCGTCGGCGGCCAGCGCCAGCCGGCGTACCCCCAGCGCCTCCGCGAGCGCACCCGGCAGCTCCGTCCGCAACCGCTCGCCGAGGGTGGCCATGCCCGCGGCCCCGACCGCCAGGGCCGCGAGCTCTCCGGTCGCCGCTCCGCCGGGCGAGGACGCGGACCCCGAGGCCCGGCCCAGCAACTCCCGGGCTGCGGGCAGCAGCTGGTCCAGGAGGTGTCCGGCGTCGATGCCCCCGGGACCCGTCCGCACCGGCTCGGCGCAGACCGTCGTCGCGAGAGGGCCGGGCAGCTCCACCCGGCCGAGCGCCACCCGCAGACCGGAGCCACCGGAGTCGACCCCGAGGACGTACGCGCCGTCCCCGGCCGGGGCGTACGCCGCCGGGGGGCGGGTCACGGAAGCCGCCAGTCCACCGGCTGGGCCCCCTGGCGTTCCAGCAGCTCGTTGACGCGGCTGAACGGCCGCGAGCCGAAGAAACCCCGGTCCGCGGACATGGGCGAGGGGTGCGAGGACTCGATCGCGGGGAAGTCGCCCAGCAGCGGTCGCAGATTGCGGGCGTCGCGCCCCCACAGGACCGACACCAGCGGCGTGCCCCGGGCCACCAGCGCCTTGATGGCCTGCTCGGTCACCTCTTCCCAGCCCTTGCCCCGGTGAGCGGCGGGCCGCCGAGGCGCGGTGGTCAGCGCCCTGTTGAGCAGCAGCACCCCCTGCCGCGTCCACGGAGTGAGATCGCCGTTGGACGGCCTGGGAAGCCCCAGATCCGCGTGGAGTTCGCGGAAGATGTTCTCCAGGCTGCCCGGCAGCGGCCGGACGTCGGGGGCCACCGCGAAGCTCAGCCCGATCGCGTGCCCCGGGGTGGGATACGGATCCTGGCCGACGACCAGCACTCTCACCTCCTCGAACGGCTGCTGGAACGCCCGCAGTACATGAGCCCCGGAGGGCAGGTACGTGCGTCCCGCGGCGATCTCCGCGCGGAGGAAGTCGCCCATAGCGGCGATGCGTTCGGCGACGGGTTCGAGGGCGTCGGCCCACCCCGGCTCGATGATCTCTTTCAACGGTCGTGCTGCCACGGCCCGCACTCTACTGCTGATACGACCGCTCCGATCAACTGCCGTCAGCCGAGCGCCACCGCCCGCACGCACAGGACGTCCGGCAGATGCGACGCGAGCTGCCGCCAGCTGTCGCCGTCGTCCGCGCTGGCGTACAGCTCGCCGTTGCGGTTGCCGAAGTAGACGCCGGCCGGATCCGCGTCGTCGGTGCACAGCGCGTCCCGCAGCACCGTCCCGTAATGCGCCCCGTCCGGCAGGCCCTCCGTGAGCGGCTCCCAGGTGCGCCCCGCGTCGCTCGTACGGAACACCCGGCAGCGGTGCTCCGCCGGGACCCGATCGGCGTCGGCGTTGATGGGGAAGACGTACGCCGTGTCACCGCGACGGGGGTGCGCGGCGGCGGCGAACCCGAAGTCCGAGGGCAGACCCGCACCGATGTCGCTCCAGTGGCCGCCGGAGTCGTCGCTGCGGAACACCCCCCAGTGGTTCTGCAGATAGAGCCGGTCCGGATCGACCGCGTCCCGGGTGACCTTGTGCACGCACTGGCCGAACTCCGGGTCCGGGTCCGGGAGGAAGACCGCGGAGACGCCCTTGTTCGACGGCGCCCAGCTCGCACCGCCGTCCTGCGTCCGGAACACGCCCGCCGTCGACACCGCGACGGTCACGGCCCGTGGGTCCCGGGGGTCGGTCAGGACGGTGTGCAGCCCCTCGCCGCCGCCGCCCGGCTCCCACCGCGAGCGGGTCGGGTGCTCCCAGAGCGGACGGACCAGCTCGAACGACTCGCCCCGGTCCTCGGAACGGAACAGCGCGGCCGGCTCCGTGCCCGCGTAGACCACGTCCGGCGCCTCGGGGCCGGCCGGATGCAGCTGCCAGACGCGCTCCAGTGACGCACCGGTGGACTTCGGGAACCTTACGGCGGGCTCTCGTGGTTCCACCCAGGTCTCGCCCAGGTCGTCGGAGTGGAAGACGGACGGTCCCCAGTGCGCGCTGTCCCCGCCCACCAGGATTCTCGGAGTGTCCCCCCGGGTGTCCACGGCGACCGAGTAGATCGCCTGAGCGTTGAAGTGCGGGCCCGTGACCTCCCACGTCCCGCCGCGTCTGCGGCCGATGAAGAGACCCTTGCGGGTGCCTGCGGTGAGCAATACATCGGTCATGGTCCTGGACCTCCCGATACGCCGTTGTGCCGGAACAGTGCCAGTCTGCACCCGGCCACTGACAGCGGCCCGCGCACACGCCCACCACCCCCGGCGGTGTCGGGCGGGAGAAGGCCGTGCGGGAGCCGCGGCGGGGCCGCACGCGCACCACCGCCGGGTGCTGGCATCCTGGGCGGGACCCGGACGGACGCCGGCACGGGCCGGACAGAGGTCAGGACGGACGCCCGGGAACGACCGGGGGGACACCGAGGAGACGACGATGGGCAGCGGGATCACGGACGCCGACGGACACCCGGTGCCGGTCACGGTCACCGCGGGCGAACCCGCTCCGGCCGCGGTCGCCGCCGGGGAAGCCGGCCCGGCGCCCCGCGTCGGCCTCCGGCTCTCACCCCCGGCGGGCGAAATCGCCTGGTCCTGCACCCCCGAGGCGGCGCGGGAGCTGGCCGCCGCGCTCCTCCGGGCCGCCGAGGAGACCGAGAGCGCACCGGGGGAGCGTCCCGTCACGGTCGAGGCGGGCGAACTGCGCCGCGGCGACGTGCGCGACGGCGACCGCGCCATGACGGTCCAGAGCGTCCGGAGCGACGGCTCCGCCGTCCACGTCACCTGGAGGTCCGGGGCCGGCCGCAGCTGGACCCAGGCGTACGCCGCCGATACCGCCATCACCCTCAAGCGGCGGATTCCCGGCGGCCGTTGACGCCGCCGGCGCGCTCCGGCCGCAGCTTGCCGACATGCCTGCCGCCGTGAGCGGCCACAGCGGGTGCGTGGTGTCGGTAGGGTGGTCCCCGATGTCTACCGAACAGGGCCCCACCGTGCGTGAGCTGGCCGTCCAGGCGCTCTCCTCGACGGAGCGCGGCTACGACCTCCTCGCCCCGAAGTTCGACCGGACGCCCTACCGCACCCCTGACCGCGTGCTCGACGCCGTCACCCGGGCGGTGCGCGAGCTCGGCCCCTTCGACACCGGACTCGACGTCTGCTGCGGCACCGGCGCGGGAGTGGCCGTGCTCCGGCAGACGTGCCGGGAGCGTGCGGTCGGGGTCGACTTCAGCGCGGGCATGCTCGCCGAGGCCCGTGCCGCCTTCCCGCCCGGGGGAGAGGGACCGGCCGTGCACTGGGTACGGGCCGACGTCCGCTCCCTGCCCTTCGGGCCCGCCTTCGATCTGGCCCTGAGCTTCGGCGCGTTCGGCCACTTCCTGCCCGCCGAACGCTTCGGCCTCTTCGCCGAGGTGTACGGATCGCTGCGCCCGGGCGGACAGTTCGTCTTCCCGATCGGCGCACCGCCCCCGGTGGGATCGCGTGCCTACTGGTCGCTGCTCGGCTTCGACGCGGCGATGCGGGTGCGCAACGCCCTGTGGCGCCCGCGGTTCATCATGTACTACCGCACCTTCCGGCTCGGCGACGTGCTGGAGGACCTGACACAGGCCGGCTTCGCGGTGCGGCTGCAGCCCCTGGCCCGACTCGGCCGGCGCACCGACGGCAGCCCCCGTGCCCGGCTCGTGGTGGCGACCCGGGAGCGATAGCGCGGCCGCCGCTCAGCGGTGCTCGCCCCGGGCCGCCGCCAGCAGCCCCGGCCAGTCGGGGATCTTCACCGGTCCCCGCCCCAGCGAACGGCCCAGCTCCGCCTCCGCGCGCTCGATCGACAGCCAGCCGGACCATTCCACCGGCCGCAGGCCCCGCTTCCGCAGCACGGCCAGCGGATCGTCCGCCGCCGTACGCCGCGCCAGCACGGCGGCGTCCTCCAGGAGCGAGGCCACCGTCTCCTTGGCGCAGGAGCGGTTCGAGCCGATCACCCCGGTCGGCCCCCGCTTGATCCACCCCGCCACGTACTCGCCCGGCGACGGCACGCCGTCCCGCAGCACCCGGCCCGCCGCGTGCGGCACCGTGCCGCGCACCGGGTCGAAGGGCAGTCCGGGCAGCTCCACGCCGCGATAGCCGACCGCCCGCAGGACCAGCTGCGCCTCGATGTCCTCGTACGAGCCCGTGTCCCGGACCCCGCCGGCGCCGTCCGGGACCGTCCGGGCGAACCGCACCCCGGCGACCCGCCCCGCGCGCTCCAGGAGCTCTACCGGCCGCAGGAAGAACCGCAGCCGGACGCGGCGCGCGTCCTCGGTCCTGCCCGGCGCCCGGCGCGACGCGGCCCCGACCGTGGCCCCGCTCGCCGACCAGCCGCGCAGGACCTCCAGGTTCCGCCGCACCGCGGCGGGCAGCGGCAGTGCTCCGGGCAGGCCGTCCGGAGCGGCGTACGCCGGATCGCGCGCGAGCTCCGCCGGGTCGACGACGACCTGTGCCCCGGGCAGCGCCCCCAGTTCCCGCAGTTCCTTGGTGGTGAACCGGGCCTGGGAGGGGCCCCGTCGGCCCACGATGTGCACCTCGCGCACCCGGCTGCCGGCCAGCGCGCTGAGCGCGGCGCGGGGCACATCGGTGGACCGCAGTTCGTCGGCGCCGCGCGCCAGGATGCGGGCCACGTCGACCGCCACGTTGCCCACGCCGATCACGACGGCCGAGCGGGCCTCCAGGGTGAACGGGTCGGCTCCGACGTCCGGGTGGGCGCTGTACCAGGAGACGAAGCGCGTGGCGGAATAGCTGCCCGGCAGGCTCTCGCCCGGCACCGCCAGCGGGCGGTCCGCCGAGGCTCCGACGCAGTAGACGACGGCGTGGTACAGCTCGGCGAGCCGGGCGGGGGAGACCCCTTCCGCGCCTCCGGCGCCGACATTGCCCACGAAGGTGACGCGTTCGTCCTCCAGTACCGCCCGCAGGCTGTTCTGCAACGACTTGATCTTCTCGTGGTCGGGCGCCACCCCGTACCGCACGAGTCCGTACGGGGTGGGCAACCGGTCCAGGACGTGCACACGCACGTCGGGCACGTCCGACTGCTGGAGCAGGGCCTGGGCGGTGTAGACCCCGCTGGGGCCGGAACCGATGACAGCGACGGAGAGCACGGCGTACCTCTTCCCTGAGGTTCCCTCCAGGATCGCACCGCCGGGCCGATCCGCACCGCCCCGTGCACGGGGCGGTGCGGCCGAGTGGCTCAGTCCATCAGCCCGCGCATCCGGTCGATCTCCACGGTCTGCTGGGCGACGACGTCGCTCGCCATCTCCTCGACGATGATGTCGTTTCCGTCGGTGAGCGCCTCGGTGGCCATGGTGACCGCCCCCTGGTGGTGGGTGATCATCAGCTCCAGGAAGAGCCGGTCGAAGGCCGTGCCCTCGGCGGCGCGCAACTTCCTCAGCTGGGCCTCCGTCGCCATGCCGGGCATTCCGGTGTGATCGTGGTGCTGCTCGCGCCGGTCGCCGCCGTTTCTCTTCAGCCACCCCTCCATCGCGCCGATCTCCGGCTTCTGGCCCGCCGAGATGCGCTCCGCGAGCCGTTTGACGGCGGTGGCCGAGGCGCGTTCCGGGACGAGTTCTGTCATCACGAGCGCCTGCGCGTGGTGCTCGATCATCATCCGCGCGTAGCGGAAGTCCGCGGAGTTGGCGGTGTCCTGACCGGCCTCCTCGACGGCCTCCTCGGCGGAGAGCGTCCGAGCGGGCTCGCCCGGTCTGCCGGGCGCGACCACGCCCGGGCCCGAGTCCCCGGCCTTGTCCGACGTTCCGTCACCGCCGTCGGTGTCGCAGGCTCCGAGGACGAGCGCGGCGGCGACGGCCGCCGCCGCGAGAGCGGTGGAGCGCGAGGTCGCGGACCGGCGACGGCTCAGCACGGAGACCTCCCGGGCCCCAGGGAGGGCCGCGGACCACCCTCACGCGCTTCCACCGGCCGGAGATCGAGAACTCTTCTCATGTCTGCGCCCTCTGTTGATGTGTACATGAGAGGGACGATACTGCCGGAGGTTCATGAACCGTTCGACCCCGAACGGAGAACGAGGGAGGACGCAGTGACCTCGCACACCACCCGCGTGCGGCGCGGACGTCTGGGCGCGGTGGCAGCCGCCACCGGGCTCCTCGCCACGCTGCTGACGGCCACCACAGCGGCCGCGACCCCCGACCCGGGCGACGCCCCGGCCGAACGCGGTTCCGTCACCACGAGCGAGCAGGCCGAGGCCAGGGCCGCGATAGCCGGCGGTGACATACCCGGCGTGGACGAGATCGTCCACAGCTCCAACATCAAGCACCTGACGAACGTGCCGAAGGGCGCCCTCAAGGGCTCCAACACGGACCTCGCGTTCCAGGGGAAGTACGCGTACGTCGGCAACTACGACGGTTTCGTCATCTACGACATCAGCAAGCCGAAGAAGCCCAGGACGGTCTCCCAGGTCCTCTGCCCCGGCTCACAGAACGACATCTCGGTCTCCGGGAACCTGCTCTTCCTGTCGACGGACTCCTCGCGCAGCGACGACTCCTGCTCCAGCACCTCCCAGCCCGCCACGGAGAAGTCCTCGTGGGAGGGCATGAAGATCTTCGACATCAGCGACAAGCGGAAGCCGAAGTACATCGCCGCCGTGGAGACCGCCTGCGGTTCCCACACGCACACGCTGGTGCCGGACGGCAGGAACGTGTACGTGTACGTCTCCTCGTACGCGCCCAACGAGGCGTTCGCCGACTGCAAGCCCCCGCACGACGGGATCTCCATCATCAAGGTGCCGGTCAGGGCGCCCCAGAAGGCCCGGATCGTCAACTTCCCGGTGCTCTTCCCGGACGGCGGAAACCCGGGGGCGCCGGAGAACCCGGGCGTCTCCAGGACGACCGGCTGCCACGACATCACGGTGCTGCCGTCCAAGGACCTGGCCGCCGGCGCCTGCATGGGCGACGGTCTGCTGTTCTCCATCGAGGACCCGGAGCACCCGAAGATCATCGACCGGGTCCAGGACAACGAGAACTTCGCGTTCTGGCACTCGGCGACCTTCAACCAGGGCGCGAACAAGGTCGTCTTCACCGACGAGCTCGGTGGTGGCGGCGCGGCCACCTGCAACGAGGAGATCGGGCCGAAGCGGGGCGCCGACGGCATCTACGACATCGTCGGCGAGGGAGACCGGCGCGAACTGGTCTTCCGCAGCTACTTCAAGATCGACCGCCACCAGGCCGACGCCGAGGTCTGCGTCGCCCACAACGGCTCCATCATCCCGGTGGAGGGCCGCGACCTGATGGTCCAGGCGTGGTACCAGGGAGGCATCTCCGTCTGGGACTTCACCGACTCCTCCAAGCCCGAGGAGATCGCCTTCTTCGAGCGCGGCCCGGTCACCCTCGACCAGGTCACCACGGCCGGCCCCTGGTCGGCGTACTACTACAACGGCCACATCTACTCCAGTGACATCGCCAAGGGCTTCGACGTGCTGAAGCTCAAGGACCGGCGCACCGACCCGGCCGGGCGGGTCAAGCTGGACGAACTCAATGTGCAGACGCAGCCGGACTACTTCGACCGCTGATCCGTCAGCGGGTCCCGCGGCCGACTCGTGCCGCCTGCCGGGGCCGGTGTCTCCCGGGCGGTCCTCCGCCCGCGCGGCACCGGCCCCGGTGCGTGTGCCGCCGGAAATTCATTGACCGATGAGCCGGGTGGGGACATGCTGGATCCCTGCGACGGCGGACTCCGAAACTCCGGTCCCCGACGCGGTCCGCGGCCGTGTCCCACGGGGCACGCCGAGGGTGCGCCCGGATCCGGCGACGCGGGGGATCGCCGGATCGGGCGCGATCTCCCCAGAGGTCCTTCCCGTGCCGCCGAACGGCGGATCCGCCGGTCAGGCGGCCGTGCGGGCGCCCGCTCCGGTGACGGCGGCCCACTCCACCAGCAGCCGCTGGTACTCCGCCTCGTCCTGCGGCGTCAGGCAGCCGCCCGAACGCTGCCACAGGTCGCGGATCTCCGCGTTGACCTCGGCTGCGGAACGAGCGGACACGGACGACGACATCGGGGACATGTCCACCAGGCTACGGCCATGGGCGGCTACGGCTACCCCTTCCGCGACGGGATATGCCTCACATCCCGGTCCGGTCTTCCCTGTTCGCTGTCGGCCTCGCTCCGGGGCCGGAAGGACGCGATACTTCCAGGCCCGCATCCGCACCCGATCGGAGCGTCCTTCCCGGCCGCCGGGGCGGTCGCGGGGCCCCTGGGGGCGGACAGGGGCGCGTGCGGCACCCTCAGGCCCGCAGCGCCCGGCTCTCCTCGGCCGGAGCCCGGGGCGCCGCGTACCGGGCGTATCCGGTGGTGCTCAACGCCACCACGGCCAC
This sequence comes from Streptomyces sp. NPDC091649, assembly GCF_044756785.1. Taxonomy (NCBI): domain Bacteria; kingdom Bacillati; phylum Actinomycetota; class Actinomycetes; order Kitasatosporales; family Streptomycetaceae; genus Streptomyces; species Streptomyces sp. NPDC091649. The sequence goes on from NZ_JBIVTR010000022.1 coordinate 99,478, forward strand.
CCCGAACAGCACTCCGCCCACGACGTCGGTCAGCCAGTGCACCCCCAGGTACACCCGGGTCACCGCCACACCGGCCGCCGAGACCACGGCCACGGCCAGCGCCGCGCCCCGGGCGCCGGGGCCCGCACCGTGGAGCCTCAGCAGCCATACGAGCAGCCCGCAGCTCACGACGGCCGTCATGGCGTGCCCGGAGGGGAAGGCGGCGTACTGGGCCGAGTCCACCGGATCGGGCCACTGCGGGCGCTCGCGGTCCAGCAGAGACTTCAGCCCCTGTTGGAGGAGCGAGGCGAACAGGCTCGTCGCCGCCACCCAGAGGGCGAGCGGGCGTGCGCCCCGCGCCCACAGGACGACCACGGCCACCGCGGTCAGGGCGCGCATGGTCCAGGGGTCCCACACCCAGTCCGTCAGCACCCGGTTCACCCGGACCAGACCGGGATCGGCCACAGCGTGCCGGTGCAGCGTGTCGGCGACCGCCCGGTCCAGGGACATCAGGGGCGACCAGCGCGCCGCCACCAGCAGGAGCAGGACCGCGGCCGCCGCGACGGCGGCCCCGGTCCACAGGGCGGCCGGGGTGCGGGGGGAGCGGTCCTGCGGTCGGAAGAGGGGGGAGGGCATGGGGTGATCCTCGCGGAGGACACCGCCCGAGGGCCAGCCCGGGACGCGGAGCCCGGGCTACCCCAGGGCGCGGAGCCCCGGGACGAAGGCCACGAACACCGGTACGACCGGCACCAGCGCGGCGGCGGCCGTCAGCCGGAGCCTGCGGCCCGCCGTCAGCCGCTCGACGGGCGCCAGCAGCCGGTTGACCCGGAGGGGCACTTGGGCCTGCGGGGTGGGGCAGGGGCCGAACACCCCGCGGTCCTCGTTGAGTCCGACCAGGGCGAGCGCGGTCGTGAGGCGCCCGAAGCGCCGTGAGGCCACGTCGTCGGCGGCCAGTTCGACCAGCCGGTGCATCTCGTCGCGGAACGCGGCGAACACCGGGATCTGCGGGAAGCCGATCGCCAGCGCCGAGGAGCAGTGCAGCAGCCAGTCGTGCCGGGCCTGGGCGTGGCCCTGCTCGTGGGCCAGCACGGCATCGAGCTGACGGCCCTTCAGGCGGCCCAGCGCGGCGGTGGTGATGACCAGTTGCGGAGCCGTGCCGGGCATCCACCAGGCGTCCGGGCGCTCGCCCTCCAGCACCACGAGACGGTCGGCGCCGGGCTCCTCGCCGGGCATCAGCGGGGAACGCACCAGCAGTTCCGCCCGGCGCCGCTTGCGGCGACGCCGTGCCCGCCGGACCTCCCGCAGGAGCATCGCCCCCGTCCACAGCCCGCCCAGTGCCAGCAGCACCGCGATGACCGCCGACCACGGCCCGTACGCCGCCAGGGCGTACGCCTCCACGACGGCGTGCGGGGCGGGGGCGAACACCTGGCCGCGCACCGCCTGCCAGGCGGCGGCCGCGCTCAACGTCATGGACAGGGCGAACGACAGCAGCACCCCGGCCACCACGCACTGCCAGACCCACAGCGCCACGACCGGTTCGCGCTCCGGCCACCGGGCCCGCGCCATCAGGCGGGGGGTCACCAGGGCGGTCAGTGCACCGAGCAGCAGCAGCGCGAGGGAGACCAGCATGGCTTCAGCATATGAGGGACGGCCCGGCCGAGGGTACGGCCCCGACCGGCAAGTGACGCAGACCACGGTTTGCCGGGGGTTCTGTCCCACTTCCCGTCTCACAAAGTGAGCAGCATGGCGAACATGCCGATGCCCATCGTGAGCCGACAGGCCGTCGTGAGCCCGGGCCGGCCGTCCCTTCCGTCTCCGAATCCTCCCGCCCCCCGGCCGGGAGGACGCGTGCCGCCGCCCGCGGGCACGGCGGTGGCGGGCAGCAGCCGGCCGGCCGAGCCCAGTACGTAGAACGCGTAGTAGACGAGCAGCGCCCCCGTCAGCAGGGGTATGCCGCCGGCGCCCGCCGCGGCCGCCCCGTGCCCGGCGTGGCCGCCGCCGGTGACGGCCGGGGCCATCGCCACGGCCATGTAGACCATGGCCAGCGAGCCGACGAGATGGTGCAGATGATGGCCGCCGCGCAGGGCGGGTCCCAGGGCTCGCAGCGCGGCCGCGCCGAACAGCACCGCGTACACCGCCCAGGCCCAGTCCGGGGGCGGCAGCACCGCCGCCGGAACAGCCATCACGGCCATGCCGAAGCCCATGAACGCCTCCGAGCGCGCGGTGCGGCGCTCCCGGGGCGTCCCCGAGCGGGTGTGCAGCAGGCAGTAGGCGCCGCTCACCGCGCACAACGCCGTCAACAGCCAGCCGGTCAGGGCCCCTCCGTGCACGGTGCGTCTCCCCCCGGTCGGACGTGCGCGCTGTCGCGGGTCGCCCCATCGATGCCCGGGAGGCCGTCGCCGAACCCGGCGCACGGGGTGGTGAAGGAGGTGCGTCCGGTGCCCGCCGGGGGCGCTCCGGGTCGCGCTACTCTCGACCCACACGTGCGGGCGGAGGCCGCGACCGTACGCACGGCAGCAGAGGAACCCGTACGGCGGCAGAGGAACGGAGAGCCCCACCATGGACACCGCCACGCCCCCCGAGTCGGCCCGGCTGACCTTCCGGGACGCGACCGAGGACGACGTCCCCGCGCTGGTGGCCCTCATCGAGTCCGCCTACCGCGGTGACTCCAGCCGCGCGGGCTGGACCACCGAGGCCGACCTCCTCCAGGGGCAGCGGACCGACGAACAGGGTGTGCGCGAGGTCCTCGACGCTCCGGCGGGCCGGCTCCTCGCGGTCGAGCGCGACGGCGGCCTCGTCGCCTGCTGCCAGCTCGAACACCGGGGCGACGCGGCCTACTTCGGGATGTTCGCGGTGCGGCCGGGACTCCAGGGCGGCGGACTCGGCAAGCTGATCATCGCCGAGGCTGAGCGCACCGCCAGGGAGAGCTGGGGCGTCGGCGAGATGCACATGACGGTGATCTCGGTGCGTGAGGACCTGATCGCCTGGTACGAGCGCCGAGGCTATCGCCGTACGGGACGGCTCACCCCGTTCCCGTACGGCGACGAGCGCTTCGGCGTTCCGCAGCGCGACGACCTGGCTTTCGAGCTGCTCGTCAAGAACATCGAGGGGAGCGGCGCCGGGGCGGGCGCCTGAGGAGGGCCGCCCTCAGGCGGTGAAGCGCCCGGCGCGGCGGATCTCGGGGAAGTCGGTCGTCGCGCCGTCCAGGCCCAGCGCCCGCGCGAGCCGCAGGTGGTCCTGGGTGTTCACCACCCAGCCGATCACCTTCACGCCCTCGGAGTGCGCCTGCTCCACGACCTCCAGGGTGAGGCGGCGGATGTTCAGCGCGAGCGTCGCCGCGCCCGCCGCCTTCGCCCGCTCCACCACGTCCGCGCCCCAGCGGCCGGCGATGAGCACCGTGCGTACGCCCGGCACCAGCCGGGCGATCTCGGTGACGGCCTCGTCGTGGAACGAGGAGACCTCCACCCGGCCGACGAGATCACGCTCCACGATCACGTCCGCCAGCGCGCGGGCCGCCGCCACGTCCTTGATCTCCGCCTGGAGCGGGGAGGAGACGGCTTCCAGCACCTCTTCGAAGACGGGGATCCGCTCCCCCCGCCCGGCGTCGAGCTCGCGCAGCTCCGCCAGGGTCCTGGCCGCGATCGGCCCGGTCCCGTCGGTGGTGCGGTCCACGTCCGCGTCGTGCATGACGACGAGCGCGCCGTCCTTGCTGAGGTGGAGGTCCAGCTCGATGACGTCCATCCCGGACGCCTCGGCACGTGCGAAGGAGCGCAGGGTGTTCTCGGGCTCGACGCCCATCACTCCGCGATGGCCCAGGGTGAGAAATGGCAAGGCGACCTCGTTTCCGTCGGCGGCTGTCCGTCGACCACTCCTGCCCGCGCGGAGGCGGGGCGATGCGGCACTCGGGGAGGGTAGCGGCCACGGCCCCCGATGTCCCCCGCCGTGCGGGCCGGGTCGCCGGAGCCCGGGAGGGGCTGCGGGAACTATGCGTCTACCCGGGATACGGCAGGAAAAACAGCGGTTGCCACGGGGGTGCGCAGGATAATTTTCAGGACCTCGACTTGTCGGGGTGATCCCTGCACGGCTACGGTGAAGCCACGCGAGGTTCTCCCGTGGAGGAAGTGTTATGACGGAAATTCTTGTGCACGACGCCACCGACGGCGCGATAGCTACGGCCCAGCGGGTGGTCGAGCACCCGGCCTGGCCCGTGCTCAAGGACGCCGTCGAAGAGATCCGCCCCTGGCAGTCCAAGGACGGATCCATCGACTTCGAGGCCGAGGGCGCCCCCTCGCCGGCCATCGTCGAGCAGGTCCTCGACCGGGTGATCGGTGCGGTCGAGGAGCTCTCCCCGCTCCTCCCGCACGACGCCGCCTACCACCGCGCGCTCGTCGCCGACCTGCGCCGCTGGGCGGCGGACGGCTTCCAGGTCCCCGACTTCCTGGACTCGCTGCTCGCCTTCCAGCCCGCGAAGAACCGGACGGACGGCCTCCAGCACCTCGTCGTCTTCGCGATGTACACGCAGAACGGCAACCCCGACCGCAATCTCGAAGCGGTCGTGCTCAAGATGGTCTGGCCCGAGTGGCTCGCCGACCTGGAGGCGCGGCGCTACGACAACCCGCTCTTCTGCGGCATCACCTTCGAGGACTTCACCGCCGGGTACGACACCCACTCCGCGGTGCTCTTCCCGGAGACCATCGCCGTGCGCGAGGCCCCCGAGCGCTTCAGCTGGGGCGGCATCTTCTGCGACCGCGAGGCCGCCCGCTTCCGCCGCGTCACCGAGGCGTCCGTCGACCTGCTGGGCCTGGAGCTGCCCGACGACATCCGCGAGATGATCGGCGACCAGCGGCGCTGCGAGCAGGCGTTCGTCCTGTGGGACATGGTGCACGACCGCACCCACAGCCACGGCGACCTGCCGTTCGACCCCTTCATGATCAAGCAGCGGCAGCCGTTCTGGATGTACGGCCTGGAGGAGCTGCGCTGCGACCTCACCGCCTTCAAGGAGGCCGTGAAACTGGAGGCCGAGGGCAACGCCCACGGCCGTGACGTGCAGTACGCGGTGCTCTTCGACCGGATGTTCCGCTTCCCCGTCTCCGGCGAGCGCGTCCGCAACTACGACGGCCTCGGCGGCCAGCTGCTCTTCGCGTACCTCCACAAGCACGACGTCGTCCGCTGGACCGACAACACCCTGAAGATCGACTGGGACCGTGCCCCGCAGGTCACCAACCAGCTGTGCGACGAGATCGAGAAGCTGTACCGCGACGGCATCGACCGCCCCAAGCTGGTCCACTGGTTCGCCGCCTACGACCTCGTGTCCACCTACCTGGCCCCGCACCCGGGATCGCGCTGGGCCAAGGGTCCCGACGCCCTGGACCTCACACTTCCTCCTCGCAAGCTCGTCGACGACGTGCTTCCGGACGAGTTTCCCCTGAGCATGTTCTATGAGGCGCTCGCCAAGAAGCTGAAGAACGTGATTGCCTCCACCAAGGGAATCACCGCGGCGAACGACGAGCGGGCAGCCGCGTGAACCACATTCCCGAGGAGGCGGTGGCCATGAACGCGAACGGCACGGGCGAGGGGACCGGGGCGCTCGAAGGAGCCGTGGTCGCGGTCGCCGGAGCGGCCGGCCCGGCGGGCCGCGCGACGCTGCTGCGGCTCGCCGAGGCGGGCGCGACGGTCGTCGGATGCGACGCCAACCCCGAGCGGCTCGCCGAGGCGGTGGACGCCGCCCGGTACGCCCACGGGGGCGCCACCGTCACCGGCGAGACCGTCGACCTGCTCGACCTGGACGCCACCCGGGACTGGGCCACGCGCACCGAGGCGGAGTTCGGCCGTATCGACGGCCTGGTCCACCTCGTCGGCGGCTGGCGCGGCAGCAAGTCGTTCCAGGAGACCGCCCTGTCCGACTGGGACGCCCTGGAGAAGCTGCTCGTCCGCACCGTCCAGTCGACCTCGCTGGCCTTCCAGGAGGGCCTCCAGCGCAGCGACCGGGGCCGCTATCTTTTGATCAGCGCCGCCGGGGCCACCAAGCCCACCGCGGGCAACGCCGCCTACTCCGCCGCCAAGGCAGCCGCCGAGGCGTGGACCCTCGCGCTCGGCGACGCCTTCCGCAAGGCGGGGGGCGAGGACGGTCCCGCGGCGGCTGCTGCGATCCTGGTGGTCAAGGCACTGGTGAACGACGCCATGCGCGCCGAGCGCCCGAATGCGAAGTTCGCGGGCTTCACCGACGTCACGGAACTGGCCGAGGCCGTCGCCGGCGTCTGGGACGAGCCCGCCCCCGAAGTGAACGGAAAGCGCCTGTGGCTGACCCCGCAAACGTGAGGACCGACGCGCGACGTCACCATGACCCGCAACTGCGCGGCTTCGCCAGTGACAACTACGCCGGGGCCCACCCGGAGGTTCTCGCCGCCATCGCCCTCGCCAACGGCGGCCACCAGGTCGCCTACGGCGAGGACGACTACACCGGCCACCTCCAGCGGGTCATGCACAGCCACTTCGGCCCCACCGCCGAGGCGTTCCCGGTCTTCAACGGCACGGGCGCCAATGTGGTCGCGCTCCAGGCGCTCACCGACCGCTGGGGCGCCGTCATCTGCGCCGAGTCCGCGCACATCAACGTGGACGAGGGCGGTGCGCCCGAGCGGATGGGCGGGCTGAAGCTTCTCACCGTGCCCACGCCGGACGGCAAGCTCACTCCCGAGCTCATCGACCGGCAGGCGTACGGCTGGGACGACGAGCACCGGGCCATGCCGCAGGTCGTCTCGATCACCCAGAACACCGAGCTGGGCACCGTCTATACCCCCGACGAGATCCGCGCCATCTGCGACCACGCCCACGAGCGCGGCATGAAGGTGCACCTCGACGGGGCCCGGATAGCGAACGGCGCCGCCTCCCTGGACGTGCCGATGCGCACGTTCACCACCATGGTGGGAGTGGACGTGCTGTCCCTCGGCGGTACGAAGAACGGCGCGCTCTTCGGCGAGGCCGTCGTCGTGCTGAACCCGGACGCGGTCCGGGCGATGAAGCATCTGCGCAAGCTCTCCATGCAGCTCGCCTCCAAGATGCGCTTCGTCTCCGTCCAGCTGGAGGCGCTGCTGGCCAAGGACCTGTGGCTGCGCAACGCGCGGCACGCCAACGCCATGGCCCAGCGGCTCGCCGACGGCGTCCGGGCGATCGACGGCGTGGAGATCCTCTACCCGGTCCAGGCCAACGCCGTGTTCGCCCGGCTGCCGCACGCGGTCAGCGAGCGGCTTCAGGAGCGCTTCCGGTTCTACTTCTGGGACGAGACGGCCGGGGACGTCCGCTGGATGTGCGCGTTCGACACCCGCGAGGACGACGTCGACGCCTTCCTCCAGGCGCTGAAGGAAGAGCTGGCGCGGTAGCGCGAAACAGGCATACCTATGCGGCCGACCGGAAATCAATGGACTTCCGGTCGGTCGCTTCGTACGCTCTCGGGCCATGGAGCTGACACAGCAGTGCCCCGACATCAGCGCGTATCTGGCTGCTGACGAGGTCATCGATCACGAGCATGTCGAGGTCAGGGAGGCGGCGGCTCGTCTCGCACTCGACGCTGACACCGCATATTCATACGCGCGATCCGCCTTCGAGTTCGTCCGCGACGCCATTCCCCACTCGGCCGACACGGGAGATCCGCGCGTCACCTGGCGCGCCTCCGATGTGCTTGCCGCCCGTACCGGCATCTGTCACGCCAAGTCGATCGCGCTCGCGGCGCTGCTGCGCGCCCGCGGTGTCCCGGCCGGTCTCTGCTATCAGCGCCTCGCCGACGAGGACGGAGCCGGCCCGGTGGTCCACGGCCTGGTCGCGCTGCGGCTTCCCGGGGCCGGACGCTGGGCGCGGCTGGACCCCCGCGGCAACAAGCCGGGCATCGACGCGCGGTTCTCGCCGGAGCGGGAACGGCTGGCGTGGGTGGTCCGCGAAGAGTTCAATGAAGTCGACTATCCAGTAGTCTATGCTGCACCACCCGAGGTGATCCTCCGTGCGCTGAGGGGCGCCCGGGACCGTGCGGAGCTCGGACGGGACCTTCCCGGGGAGCTCTGACGGGCCCGCCCGCCCATCGCACCGGGTCGCCGTATCCGGCAAGGCAGTAAGGCAGACGATGACCCTCACCTTCACCGTGTCCGACGAGGTGCGCGCAATCGCACCGGGCTTCAGCCACCTCGCCGTCGAGGCGCGCGGGCTGGTCAACGGCCCCAGCGACGCCCGCAGCGCGGCACTGCTGGACGACGCCGCCCGCAGGCTCACCGAGCGGCTGGAGGGCCGCGCCCCGCACGAGGACCCGCGCATCGCGGCCTGGCGCGAGGTCTACACCGCCTTCGGGGCCAAGCCCTCCCGCACGCGGAACTCGGCCGAGGCGCTCGCCCGGCGGGCCCTCGCCGAGGGCGGCCTGCCCCGCATCAACCTGCTGGTCGACGCCTACAACGCCATCAGCGCCGCCCATCTCGTCCCGGTCGGCGGCGAGGACACCGACCACATCGAGGGAGGGATGCGGCTCATCCGCGCGACCGGCGACGAGCCGTTCCCCACCGTCGCCGGCGGCGAGGAGGCGGTGGAGCGCCCCGAACCCGGCGAAGTCGTCTGGTGCGACGACGAGGGCGTCACCTGCCGCCGCTGGAACTGGCGTCAGGGCGTGCGTACCCGGCTCACGGAGGAGTCGGTCAACGCCGTCTTCCTGCTGGAGGGCCTCGCACCCATGCCCCACGGCGAGCTGGACGCGGCGGGCGCCGAACTCGCCGTGGCCCTGGATCGGCTCAGTCCCGGAGCGCGGATCACCGTCCACCCACCGCGGTGAAGTGGCGGCCGCCCGTGACGCGGCGGCCGTCAGCCGAGCTCGCGCACCTCGGCGGGGGTCGGGGCCGTACCACCGAGGTGGGCCGGCACCCACCAGGTGTCGCTCGCGTCCTTCGGGCGCACCGGGTAGGCCCGCTGCGCCGCCTCCAGCAGCTCCTGGACCCGCTCCCGCAGCCGCCGGGTGATGGCGCCGGCGTACTGGTCGGCGGGCGCCTCCACGGGCTCGCCGACGCGGATCGTGATCGGGATGTGGCTGCGCCGGAAGTTGCGCGGCCGCCCCTTCGTCCAGATCCGCTGCGTACCCCAGAGCGCCATGGGGATCAGCGGGACCCCGGCCTCCTGAGCGAGCCGCGCCGCACCCGACTTGAAGCTCTTCAGCGTGAAGGACTGCGAGATGGTGGCCTCGGGAAACACCCCGATGATCTCGCCGGAACGCAGCGACCGAAGCGCGTGGGCGTACGCGTCCTCACCCTGGTCGCGGTCGACCGGGATGTGCTTCATTCCCCGCATGAGCGGACCGGAGATCTTGTGCCGGAATACCGATTCCTTCGCCATGAACCGGACGAGCCGCTTCTGTGGCAGGGCCCCCAGGCCGGTGAAGATGAAGTCGAGATAGCTGATGTGATTGCTGACCAGCACCGCACCACCGGTCTTCGGGATGTGCTCCGAACCCTGAGTGTCGATCTTCAGGTCGAGCGCCTTGAACAGGGTGCGAGCGGCGCCGATGACCGGTCGATAGACGAGTTCTGCCATCTGGTGAAGACCCTTCTTCAGTGCCTGGGGAGGGTTCTCCCGGCGGAAGTTACGCAGCCGTAGGTTTTCGGCATTGTGGCGATGGTGCCCCATGCGCGAGCCCCTGGCCAGTCCCGACGGAGCCGGGGCGCGAGATTCTCGTCACGTGCGCGTACCCCCGGAGCTGCGGGGAATGTCCGGGCGGCGGCCGGTGCTGACGTCTTACGACGAACTCTGATCAGGAGGCACCAGGTGGACCGCCGGACACACGGGCAGCGGCTCGAAGCATCCCAACTCGGCGCGGAACTCGGGGAACGAGCGACGCTGGTCCAGTTCTCCAGCGCCTTCTGTCAACCGTGCCGGGCCACCCGCCGCACGCTCGACGAAGTGGCCGGGATGGTCGAGGGGGTCGTCCACATCGAGGTCGACGCCGAGGCCCACCTCGCGCTGGTGCGGTCCCTCGACATCACGAAGACGCCGACCGTCCTGGTGCTCGACGCCGAGGGGGAGGTGGTCCGCCGGGCGTCCGGCCAGCCCCGCACCGTCGATGTCGTCGCCGCGCTCGGCCACGCCATATGACGGACCGTGACGCATCTCCCACATTCCGGAACGCCCTTGACGGTGCGCGCCGCGCATCGTCAGTGTGACGTTATGCCGCCAGAACTCCTGCTTCACGGCCGGGTCCATGTGGACCTCGCACGCAACGCGAGTGCGCGCTGTCCGGGTGTCTGAGCGCCCGCGGACCCGTACGCCACTTTCGCACAAGGACACGCGCATGACGGCAATGCCCGATCTCACCCCCGCCCCGGCGGTCGCCACGCCCGAACTCTTCCGCGCGGTCTTCCGCCGCCACGCCGCGGGCGTGGCGGTGATCACCGCCGCGGGGGAGCGCCCGGTCGGCTTCACCGCCACCTCGCTGACCTCTGTCTCGGCCGAACCCCCGCTGATCTCCTTCGGCGTCGGCACGTCGTCCTCCAGCTGGCCCGTGCTGGCGGGTGCCGAGCACGTGGGCGTCCACCTGCTCGGCGAGCACCAGCGGGAACTGGCCGCGACCTTCGCCCGCAGCGGGGCCGACCGCTTCGGCCCGTCGACCGACTGGAGCAGCGGTCCGGAGGGCGTCCCGCTGCTCGCGGGCGTGTCCGCCTGGCTGGTCTGCCGCGTCGTGACCCGTGTCCCCGCCGGGGACCACCGCATCGTCATCGCCGAGGTGGTGGCGGGAGCGTCCTCCGGAGCCGGCCGCCCGCTGGTCTACCACCAGGGACGGTTCACGGCTCTGCGAGACTGAGGTCACGCACGCACAGGCCCGCCGCGTTGGCAAGGTCACAGTGCACACCGCTTGCCCACGGGTGACGGACTCGGTGTACTGGCGAGTAATATCGGCCTCGGAGCCTCGGTCGTCCTGACCGGATCCGGCCCGAGAAGGCGCCTATGCTGCGTGCAACAAGGCAGCCCGGAAATGACGATGCAGTAGGAGAGCCGGCGTGAGCTTGAGGATCGTTGTCTGTGTGAAGTACGTGCCCGACGCGACCGGTGACCGGCGGTTCGCCGATGACCTGACGCTGGA
>NZ_JBIVTR010000023.1:0-28299 GCF_044756785.1 Streptomyces sp. NPDC091649
TCTCAAGGAACGGACGCTTCCTTCGGTCCCGTTTCACCGGGGCCCTCCGGGCGCTTCCCTTCGTTTACTGCTTTGTCTTGCTGTCTTGCGTTTCCGACTCTATCAGACTCTTATCTGTCCGATTCCCGGTCGAAGCGGGGTGCTTTCCAGGTCCTTCGCTTTCGCGTTTCCCTTTCCGGCGGTTCCAACTTTACCAGACTCTTTTTCGTTCCGTTTCCGGTCCGAATTCGATTTCCGGTGGCCTGTGGAGGGGCCTTGCCTTTCGGCGTGTCCACTACGTTAGCCGATTCTCTTGGCGTCTCATAATCGAGCCGACAGCGCGAATATCGGGCATGCCGAATTCGCACCCGCCAGGGGTGAGTCGTTGGTAGTGGTTTGGCTACTTCGGGTGGCTCGGCCCGGTCCGATGGACTGTTCCAAGAGCTGTACCCGTGTCAAGTGGCTCGGACTACATTAGGCGTCTGCCGGGGGCTCGTCAAGTCACCTTCCGGCTCGGCCGGCGGCGCGGCGCGTGGGCGCGGTACGGGCTCACCGTGGGGTCCCCCTCGATCCAGAAGCGCCACGGCTGGTGGGCTCCGTCGCCGCCCACCCCGGTGCGGGGGCCGCTGCGTACGACGGCGCGGGGCGGCGGAGTGCCGTGCAGTACGGACAGGGCCGGGGCGGCTCCGCCGAAGAGGTCGCTGCCGTTCAGTTCGCGGTCGACGTCGAGGGCGGTCGCGAGGCGGGCCGGGCCCTTGGCCAGTTCCTTGTCATTGCGGGCCGTGAGGCGCCGGCCGCGGGCGAGGGCGGCGCCGACGTTGATCTCGCCGGCCCGGAGCAGGACTCCGCTCGCATGGCCCTCCGGGCCGCACACCAGGTTGAGGCAGTGCCACATCCCGTACGTGAAGTAGACGTACGTGTGACCGGGCGGACCGAACATCACGCTGTTGCGGGCGGTGTGGCCCCGGAAGGCGTGCGAGCCGGGGTCGACCTCGCCCGCGTACGCCTCCACCTCGGTCAGCCGCAGTTCGATCGTGCCCTCCGCACTGCGGCGGACGAGCGTGCGGCCGAGGAGGTCGGGGGCCACTTCCAGTACGGAGCGGTCGAAGAACTGTCGTGTCAGCGGGGCGCGGTCCGGGCTCTTGGTCATGCCGTCCGAGGGTACTGGGAACGCGCGGAAGGGAACCGGCTACCGTCAGGGCGCGTATGTAGGGGTCAGGACGAAGAAGGAGTGACTATGGGCTTCAAGCGGCTGCTCGCGAGCATGGGTGCCGGCGGTGCCTCGGTGGAGACCGAGCTCACCGAGGTGAACGTCGTCCCCGGTGGGGTCGTCCAGGGCGAGGTGCGGATCCAGGGCGGTTCGGTCGCCCAGCAGATCGAGGGGCTCTCGGTCGGCCTGCAGGCGCGGGTCGAGGTCGAGGGCGGGGACCAGGAGACCAAGCAGGACATCGAGTTCACCAAGCTGAGCCTCGGGGGGGCGTTCGAGGTGCAGGCGGGCGCGGTGCACGTGGTGCCGTTCGGCCTGGAGATTCCCTGGGAGACGCCGATCACGATGTTCGGCGGGCAGCAGCTGCGCGGAATGAACATCGGCGTGACCACCGAGCTGGAGATCGCCCGTGCGGTGGACTCCGGTGACCTGGACCCGATCAACGTGCATCCGCTGCCGGCGCAGGAGGCCGTGCTCGACGCCTTCCGGCAGCTGGGCTTCGGCTTCCGCAGCGCGGACATGGAGCGCGGTCACATTCGCGGCACGCGCCAGCGCCTGCCGTTCTACCAGGAGATCGAGTTCGTCCCGCCGACGCAGTACCGCGGGCTGAACCAGGTGGAGCTGACGTTCGTCGCCGACGACCGGGAAATGGACGTCATCCTGGAGATGGACAAGAAGCCGGGACTGTTCAGCGAGGGCAGCGACTCCTACCGCGCCTTCAAGGTGGGGCTGCACGACTACCAGCAGACCGATTGGGCGGCGTATCTCAACCAGTGGCTCGCCCAGGTCGGCGGACAGCGCAACTGGCTCTAGGGTCGGACGGGAAGGCAGACGAACCGATCAGGAGAGGTGCGAGACGTGACCGAGCCGAAGAGGGCCCCGCTGCCGCACGACTTCCATCCGGAGGTTCCGGCGTTCACCGTGGTGAGCGACGATCTCGCGCCTGGGGCCGTGCTGGGCGAGGCCCAGGTGCTTGCGGGCGGGAACACTTCGCCGCAGCTGCGGTGGGAGGGTTTCCCCGAGGGGGCCAAGAGCTTCGCCGTGACGTGTTTCGACCCGGACGCCCCGACGGGCAGCGGGTTCTGGCACTGGGTGCTCTTCGATGTCCCGGCCTCGGTGACGGAGCTTCCGGCCGGGGCCGGGAGCGGAACGTTCGAGGGGCTGCCCGAAGGGGCCGTCCAGGCCCGTAACGACTACGGCTCCAAGGACTTCGGGGGCGCGGCGCCGCCGCCCGGGGAGAAGCACCGCTATGTGTTCACCGTGTACGCGGTGGACACCGAGAAGCTGGGGATCGACAGCGACGCGTCTCCCGCGGTGGTCGGATTCAATCTCCGGTTCCACACGCTGGGGCGTGCTCGGCTGATCGGTGAGTACGAGGCTCCCGCCGGCGATTAGTTCGTCCGTTGTTTGCCCTGCTCTGGTCTTGGAGAGATCAGAGCAGGGCATTTTTTATTGCGTTGTCCATCGCGGCCTGCCCAGCCAGAGTTGATCCGGGCCTGCCAGGGGGCGGGCGGCACACGGGAGGTGGGCAGGATGCGTGACACGCTGGTTCTCAACGCGAGCTTCGAGCCGCTGTCGACAGTGACGCTCAACCGTGCGGTGGTCCTGATCCTGACGGACAAGGCCGTCGTCGAGCAGTCGCATCCCGAACTCCGTATGCGCGGTGCCGCCGTGGACATTCCGGTGCCCCGGGTGATCCGGCTCTGCCGGTACGTACGGGTGCCGTTCCGAAGACAGGCGCCGTGGTCCAGAAGGGGTGTGCTGATACGGGACCAGCACCGGTGCGCGTACTGCGGGCGGCGGGCCTCCACCGTCGACCACGTGGTGCCGCGTGCCCAGGGCGGGCAGGACTCCTGGCTGAACACGGTGGCCTCCTGCGCCGAGGACAACCACCGCAAGGCGGCCCGTACGCCGGAGCAGGCGGGGATGCCACTGCTGAAGCAGCCGTTCGTCCCCTCCCCCGCCGAGGCGATGCTGCTGGCGATCGGGGCCGGCGACCGGGCGGCGCTGCCCGAGTGGCTGGGCCGGGCAGCGGCGGCGTAGCGCGGGGGCGGTCGCCCGGTGCGGCGGCGCGGGGCCGTCGCGTGGTCGGCGTACGCCCGGTGGCGTAGGCGTGGGCCCGTCCCTCGGGGGCGGGCCCACGGCGTTCAGCGGAGCAGCAGCTGGACGATGGCCACCGTGCCGACGGCCACGATGAGGGCGCGCAGGACGGTGGGGCTCAGGCGGCGGCCGACCTTGGCGCCTATCTGGCCCCCGATGGCCGAGCCGACCGCGATGAGGACGACGGCCGTCCAGTCGAAGTGGGCGACGAAGAGGAAGAACAGTGCGGCGATGGTGTTGACGACGGCGGCCAGCACGTTCTTGACGGCGTTGAGGCGCTGCATCGTGTCGTCGAGCAGCATGCCCATCAGGGAGAGGTAGATGATCCCCTGGGCGGCCGTGAAGTAGCCGCCGTAGACGCTGGCGAGCATCAGGCCGGTGAACAGGAGCGGGCCGCCGTCGGTGCGCGGCGGGGTGCCGGTGTGTTCGCGGCGGCGTTGGACGGCTTTGCTGATGCGTGGTTGCAGGATCACCAGGACGAGCGCCAGGGCGACCAGGACCGGGACGATCGTCTCGAAGGCCGTGGAGGGCAGGGAGAGCAGCAGGGTCGCGCCGCAGAGGCCGCCGAGCGCCGCGCCGACGCTCAGCTTGAGGATGCGTCGGCGCTGTCCGGCGAGTTCCTTGCGGTAGCCGATGGCCCCGCTGATGGAGCCGGGGATGAGGCCGAGCGCGTTGGACACGGTCGCGGTGACCGGGGGAAGGCCGGTGGCGAGCAGGACGGGGAAGGTGATCAGGGTGCCGGAGCCGACGATCGTGTTGATCGTGCCCGCTCCGACTCCGGCCGCGAGGACGGCGAGTATTTCCCAGATGGACAAGACCATCTCCTTCGGTGGTCAGTGACGCCTCCCCGCCATGAAGGTCGAGGGGCCTCACTGATCATGCATGAAGGGCGATCCGTGTCAGGAGACCGGGGGTTCCTCGCGTCGTTCCATCGCGGGGGCGGGGATGCCGCCGTGGCCGTTGCCGCCGTTCCCGTTGCCGCCGTTGCCGCCGGTGCCGTCGGTGTTGAAGCCGGGCATACCGCCGCCGAGGTTCCCGAAGGCTCCGCTGAGGCCCTTGAGGGCGTCACCGATCTCGCTGGGCACGATCCAGAGCTTGTTGGCGTCGCCCTCGGCGATCTTCGGGAGCATCTGGAGGTACTGGTACGAGAGGAGCTTCTGGTCCGGGTCTCCGGCGTGGATGGCCTCGAAGACCGTGCGGACGGCCTGGGCTTCGCCCTCGGCGCGCAGAGCGGCGGCCTTGGACTCGCCCTCGGCGCGCAGGATCGCGGACTGCTTCTCACCCTCGGCGGTGAGGATCTGGGACTGCCTGATGCCCTCTGCGGTGAGGATCGCGGCGCGCTTGTCGCGGTCGGCGCGCATCTGCTTCTCCATCGAGTCCTGGATGGAGGTAGGCGGCTCGATCGCCTTGAGTTCGACGCGGTTGACGCGGATGCCCCACTTGCCGGTCGCTTCGTCGAGCACTCCGCGCAGGGCCGCGTTGATCTCCTCACGGGAGGTGAGGGTCCGCTCCAGGTCCATGCCGCCGATGATGTTCCGCAGGGTGGTGACGGTGAGCTGCTCGATGGCCTGGATGTAGCTGGCGACTTCGTAGGTCGCGGCGCGGGCGTCGGTCACCTGGTAGTAGATGACGGTGTCGATGTTGACGACCAGGTTGTCCTGGGTGATCACCGGCTGCGGCGGGAAGGGCACCACCTGTTCACGGAGGTCGATCCGGTTGCGGATCGAGTCGATGAACGGGACGACGATGTTCAGGCCCGCGTTCAGGGTGCGGGTGTAGCGGCCGAACCGCTCCACAATGGCGGCGCTGGCCTGCGGAATGACCTGAATCGTCTTGATCAGGGCGATGAAGACGAGCACCACCAGAATGATCAGAACGATGATGATCGGTTGCATCGTGTCTCTCGTGCCCTTCGGTTGGCCGGTGGATCGCGGTGATCGGGGTCGCTGGTCATGTGTGGCCGGTGGTGGGCGAGTTGTCGTCCGGCCGGGTCCTCATGACGATCGACATGATCGACTTGGAGTCTGGCAGACCTGGGCCCGCCCCGTGCACGCTTCGGTCACATGACGACGGCCGTCGCTCCGTCGATGTCCACGACATCGACCTGACTGCCGGGATCGAAGACCTGGTCGGAGTCGAGCGAGCGGGCCGACCAGACCTCGCCGGCGAGCTTGATGCGGCCGCCGGTGGCGGATACCCGTTCCAGCACGACCGCCTGACGCCCCTTCAGCGCGTCGATGCCGCTGGCATGGCCCACCTGTCCGGCCCGGTGTCTGGCGGCGATCGGGCGCACGACGGCGATCAGTGCGACCGAGACCACGACGAAGACCAGCACCTGGGCGACGATTCCGCCGCCGAGGGCGGCGACGGCCGATGCGGCCACCGCCCCGACGGCGAACATCCCGAATTCGGGCATCGCGGTCAGGACGAGGGGGATGCCCAGTCCCACCGCGCCGATCAGCCACCACACCCATGCGTCGATGTCCACCCGGCCATCGTAGGACTGTCGGTGCGTCACCGACAGGGCGCACAGGCGGTCAACTGCGTTGAACGGCCCGCCGATCGTGGCGCGAGGGCCTGTTCCGGCGCCCGGCCGGGTCGCTGGGGTGCGGGTGCCGGGGTGAGGACGGTGCTCGGGGGCGTACGGTCTCCGGCCGGTCAGGAGAGCGGCAGACCGTGGGCGGTGTAGCGGTCGCCGGTGTGCTCGACGATGAGCGGCAGGCCGAAGCAGCGGGAGAGGTTGCGGGAGCTCAGCTCGGTCTCCATGGGCCCGGCCGCGAGGATCTTGCCCTGCCGGATCATCAGGACGTGGGTGAACCCGGGCGCGATCTCCTCGACGTGGTGGGTGACCATGATCATGGAGGGGGCGTAGGGGTCGCGGGCGAGGCGGCCGAGGCGGCGGACGAGGTCCTCGCGCCCACCGAGGTCGAGTCCGGCGGCGGGCTCGTCCAGGAGCAGCAGCTCGGGGTCGGTCATCATGGCGCGGGCGATCAGGGTGCGCTTGCGCTCCCCTTCGGAGAGCGTGCCGAACCTGCGGTCCAGGTACTCGGTCATGCCGAGCCGGTCGAGGAAGGCGCGGGCGCGCTCCTCGTCGACGGCTTCGTAGTTCTCGTGCCAGGTGGCGGTCATGCCGTAGGCGGCGGTGAGGACCGTCTGCAGCACCGTCTGGCGCTTGGGAAGCTTGTCGGCCATCGCCACGCCCGCCATGCCGATGCGGGGGCGGAGCTCGAAGACGTCGGTGCCGACGCCGCCGAGCCGCTCACCGAGGACCGTGGCCGTTCCCGTGCTCGGGAAGAGATAGCTGGACGCGAGGTTGAGGAGGGTCGTCTTGCCGGCGCCGTTGGGGCCCAGGATGACCCAGCGCTCCCCCTCCTTGACCGACCACGAGACATCGTCCACCAGAGCGCGTCCGTCGCGGACCACGGATACGTCCACCAGCTCCAGTACATCGCTCATGGCGCGTTGTCTCCCCATGCAGTCTCGTCCATCGTCGCGTGCCGGTGGGCACGTCTCCCAAGGGAAAACCTACGCCACCGCGTGAGTGCTCCAGGCGTGAGGTCCGTTCCCTAGGCTGTCGTCATGCTTGTCGAACCACGTTCTGGGTTGTTGGCCGCTTGGGGAAACGCGCTTCTGGCGGGACTCGTCTCGCCGGACGACGCGGCCCTCGCGATTGTCGGGGAGGACGCGGTGCACCGCGTCGAGGGGCTGCCGGGCGAGGCGGGGCCGGTCGGGCTCACGCTGGCGCTCGGCCGGCTGAGGAGTCTCGGGGCGACCGGTTTCCGGGTCGCGCTGCCGGTGCCGGGGCATCCGCTGGGGCTGAGCGGTCCGCCGGATTTCAACGCGCGGGCGCTGGAGGCCGAGGAGGCGGTGGTCGCGTACGGGGTGCCGTACGGACTGGTGCCCGAGGTCGGCGAAGCGGGGCCGGAGGGCGATGTGCACGTGGAGGTGGTGTGGCGTGTGCTGCCGGTACGGGAGGCGCCGCCCGCGGACGTACCGTCGCTGGGCGAGGCGGAACGGGAGCTGGCGGAGGCGTTGCGGGACGCGACGGCGGTGCTGGCGCGGCTGGACGTGGCCGGTTCGGGGCCCGTCGCGGAGGCGGCGGTGGACGCGTACCGGGCGCGGGCGGAGCGGGGGCGCGATGTGCTGGCGCCCGGGTACCCGCCGCGCGCGGTGCGGGTGCTGGAGATGGCGCAGCGGGTGGGGCTGCTGGTCTCGGTGGCGTACGAGAACGGGCACGGCGGTGCGGTGAGCGCGTCGGAGATCTCGGCGCGGGGGGAGGCGTTGCGGCCGGTGGAGCGGGTGGCTCGGCGGGCTCAGGTGGCGGCGTACAACGCGTACGTGGAGGGCGGAGAGGTGCGGCGGTAGGGGCGCGGGCCCGTCCGTCCTCGGTCGCCGGGCGGCCTGGCGGGGCTGGCAGGGCTGGAGGGAAGGCCGGCAGGGCGGGGCCGGCGGGGAGGGGCGGGGCCGGCGGGGAGGGGCGGGGCGTCCGGCTTTCGGGGGTGGGCTCGGGCCGGTGATCGAGGCCGGGCCGGGGTTGGGGCCGGGCCGGGCCGGGGCCGGGGTTGGGGCCGCGCGGTCTTCACACGGCGTCGCGCGGCGGTTCGGCGCCCCGGCCCTCGTCGGGCTCGTCAGCCCGCCGCTCCGTGGCGTACCGCCCACAGCGCGGCCTGGGTCCGGTCGGCCAGGTCGAGCTTCATCAGGATGTTCGACACGTGCGTCTTGACCGTCTTCTCGGAGAGGACGAGCGCACGGGCGATCTCGCGGTTCGAACGGCCGTCGGCGATGAGGCCGAGGACTTCCCGTTCCCGCTCGGTGAGTGTGCTGCCCCGGCCCGTGCCGGTCCCCGCGTCCTCCTGGGCCAGCAGCGCGCCCGCGACCTCCGGCTGGAGGAGGACGTGGCCGGCGTGGACCGAACGGATCGCCCCGGCCAGCGCGTCCGGGTCGACGTCCTTGTAGACGTAACCGGAGGCTCCGGCGCGCAGGGCGGGGACCACCGTGCGCTGTTCGGTGAAGCTGGTGACGATGAGGACCTTGGCGGGGTTGTCGAGCTCCCGGAGGCGGCGCAGGGCCTCGATGCCGTCGGTGCCGGGCATCTTGATGTCCATGAGCACGACGTCGGGGCGGAGCTCCTCGGTCCGGGCCACCCCCTCCGCGCCGTCGGACGCCTCCCCGACGACCTCTATGTCCTCCTGGATCTCCAGGAACGTACGCAGTCCGCGGCGGACCACCTGATGGTCGTCGACCAGCAGCACCCTGATGATCTTGTCAGCCACCGGGGACCTCCATCTCGATCGTGGCGCCCTTGCCGGGCTCCGAGGTAACGGTGAGCCGGCCGCCGACGCTGCCCGCCCGGTGGCGCATGGAGACGAGGCCCAGGTGGCGGCCCGCCCGCCTGACGGCGGTGGGGTCGAAGCCGTTCCCGTCGTCGGCGACGCACAGGACGGTGGCGGCGCCGCGCCGGGTCAGAGTGACGCTCACCCGCTCCGCTCCGGAGTGGCGCAGGGCGTTGTGGAGGGCTTCCTGGGCGACCCGGAGCAGTGCTTCCTCCTGGGCCGCGGGCAGCGCCCGCACGCCGCGGCTCTCGAAGGCGACCTCGGCGGCGTGCGCCCGGTCCAGGACCTGGATCTGGGTGCGGAGGGTGGCGATGAGTCCGTCCTCGTCGAGCGCCGCGGGCCGCAGCTCCACGACGGCGGCCCGCAGCTCGTCGACCGCCTCGGCGGCGAGGGCGGCGACCTGCTGGAGTTCGCCCTTGGCGCGGGCGGGGTCGCGGTCGACGAGGGCGGTGGCGGCCTGGGCGGTGAGGCGGAGCGAGAACAGCTTCTGGCTGACCGCGTCGTGCAGTTCGTGGGCCAGGCGCGAGCGCTCCTCGGCGATGGTCAGTTCGCGGCTGCGCTCGTAGAGGCGGGCGTTGGTCAGGGCGATCGCCGCGTGCTGGGCGAGGATCGCGAGCAGTTCCTCGTCCTCGGCGGTGAAGCCGCAGCCGCCCTCGGGCTTGGGGCACGTCTTGTTGGCGAGGAACAGGGCTCCGATGATCTCGTCGCCGTCCGTGATGGGCAGGCCGAGGAAGTCGGACATGTCGGGGTGGGCGTCGGGCCAGCCGCCGAAGCGGGGATCCTCGCGGACGTCGGCGAGGCGTTCGGGTTTCGCCTGGTGGAGCATCGCGGCGAGGATGCCGTGCTGGCGGGGCAGGGGGCCGATGGCCTTCCACTGTTCGTCGCTGACGCCGTCGACCACGAACTGGGCGAAGCCGCCGTGATCGTCCGGGACGCCGAGGGCCGCGTACTGGGCGTCGAGCAGCTCGCGGGCGGAGGCGACGATCGTCTTGAGGACGTCGCCCACTTCGAGGTGCCGGCTCATGGCGAGGAGCGCGGCACTCACCGCGGCGAGGCCCGACGGTGGGCGATGACTCATGGGATCACCGTACCGGCGGAGAACGGGCGGTCGTATCGGGCCCGGGTCGGTGATGGATGGACGGGGGCCTAGGCCCGGGCGGCGGGTCCCTGGGTCGGAGGTCGTAGGTCCCAGGGGCGGCCTCGCCCGGTGCGCGCACGGGGCCGGGGAGGGCCGCCTCGGGTACGAGCCCGGGGCCGCCCGCCTCGTCCTGCCGAATGAGGAACATTACCCTCCGGATTGCGTCAGCAACGAACGGTGAGGGTGCCCTGGTGCCGATGTGAGCCCGCGCATAGGGCACACGTCACTTACGAACGTACCTAGTGGGAGCTTAAGGGCGATTTGAGCAGGCATCGGTGGGGGTGATTCGGGACGAACGCGACCCTGTTCCACTACCCGGCTTCGTACGTCACATCATTGCCACAGGATTTTGCTGCCGCTAAGAATTGCTCTCGTCCCCGACGGAGGTGCGCATCGCCGCCTCCGGTCTCGTCCTCCGTGAGGACACCTGAGCATTCGAAGAGGTATCCCTGCATGTCTGCGACTCGCATTCCCAGCCGTGTCCGTCGTCTGAACAAGGTCCAGAAGATCTCCGTGGCCGGTGTGTCGGCCCTGGGCGTAGCCGCCCTGACCTTCTCTCTCGTCCCGTCGAACGCCGAGGCCGAGATTGCCCCGCAGGCAGCGGCTGCCGCCGCGCCCGTGGCCTTCACCGCTGGTTCCGCACAGGCCAAGACCGTGCAGAACAGCATGATCGAGCAGCACTCCACCGCCGAGAAGCTGGTGAAGGCCGCCGACGCCGCGAAGGCGAAGGCCGCCGCCGAGACCAAGGCCGCCGCCGCCAAGGCCAAGGCCGCGTCCGAGGCGAAGGCCAAGGCCGCCGCCGACGCCAAGGCCAAGGCGAAGGCCGCCGCCGACGCGAAGGACAAGGCCGCCAAGGCCAAGGCGGACGCGAAGAAGCGCGGCACCGAGGCCGCGAACCGCTCCACCGCGCGCAAGCCCGTCTACGCCAACAACCTGGACGGCTGGATCCGCGAGGCCATGTCCATCATGAAGAAGGAAGGCATCCCCGGCTCGTACGAGGGAATCCACCGCAACATCATCCGGGAGTCCAGCGGCAACCGGTGGGCCATCAACAACTGGGACATCAACGCCCGGAACGGCATCCCGTCCAAGGGGCTGCTCCAGGTGATCCAGCCGACCTTCGACCGCTACCACGTGGCGGGCACCAAGAAGGACCTGTACGACCCGGTCGCCAACATCGTCGCCGCCTGCAACTACGCGGCCGACCGCTACGGCTCCATGGACAACGTGAACAGCGCGTACTGAGTCGCTCGTGGCCGCCGGGCCGGCGACGCCGCTCGACGACGCCATTCGACGACGCCGGAGGGCGGCGCCCCGCGGGGCGCCGCCCTCCGGCGTCGTTCCGTTTCCCCGGCCCGCGCTGTCCGCGCGTGGCCGGGCGCGTTACTTGCGCATGACCTCGGGCTCGTGGCGGCGCAGCAGGCGCGCGACCGCGATCCCGCAGATCACGCCGAGCGCCAGGAGCACGGCGATGTTGATGCCCCACTGGCTCGCGGTGTGCTCCCACAGGGGGTCGAGGTCGGTGGGGCTCTTCGGGTCCCACGGCGGCATCAGGTGCGCCAGGTCCAGCGTGGCGCCGGCCGCGGCCATCGCCCAGCGGGACGGCATCAGCCAGGCGAACTGCTCCAGGCCGGGCGATCCGTACACCTGGAAGAGCACGCCGGTGAAGACGACCTGGATGATCGCGAACATGACCAGCAGCGGCATGGTCTTCTCGGAGGTCTTCACCAGCGAGGAGATGACCAGGCCGAACATCATCGAGGTGAAGCCCAGCGCGATGATCGAGAGGCAGATCTCGACGGCCGGGGGCATGATCAGGCCCTCCGCGGGCAGATCGCGCGTGGCGAAGCCGATGCCGCAGATGATCACGCCCTGGAAAGCGGTGATCACGCCGAGGACGATCACCTTGGACATCAGGTACGCGGACCGGGACAGGCCGGTGGCCCGTTCCCGTTCGTAGATGACCCGTTCCTTGATCAGCTCTCGTACGGAGTTGGCGGCGCCGGAGAAGCACATGCCGACCGCGAGGATCAGCATGATCGTTCCGGCCTTGCTGTTGAACCGGGACGGCGGGGTGGGCTCGGCCAGGCCGAACTCCGCCGGAATGACCACGCTGACCACGCCCAGCACGGCGGGCAGGATGAGCATCAGGCCCATGAAGCCCTTGTCGGACGCGATGACGGAGGAGTACCTGCGCATCAGCGTCCACAGCTGCGCCGTCCAGCCCTGCGGCTTGGGCGGGCGCATCTGCTGCGGGGGCGGCATGTTGACCGGCTGGGCCGCGACCGCGTCGATGTCGGCGGCGTACATCTGGTAGTGCTGCGAGCCGCGCCAGCGGCCCGCCCAGTCGTAGTCGCGGTAGTTCTCGAAGGCGGAGAAGACGTCGGCCCAGCTGGTGTAGCCGAAGAAGTTCAGCGCCTCCTCCGGCGGACCGAAGTAGGCGACGGAACCGCCGGGCGCCATCACGAGGAGCTTGTCGCAGATCGCCAGCTCGGCGACCGAGTGCGTGACCACGAGCACCGTACGGCCGTCGTCGGCGAGTCCGCGCAGCAGCTGCATGACATCGCGGTCCATACCCGGGTCGAGGCCGGAGGTCGGCTCGTCCAGGAAGATCAGCGAGGGCTTGGTGAGCAGCTCCAGGGCGACCGAGACGCGCTTGCGCTGGCCGCCGGAGAGCGAGGTGATCTTCTTGTCCTTGTGGATGTCGAGCTTGAGCTCGGCGAGGACCTCGGTGATCCGGGACTGGCGCTCGGCCTCGGTGGTGTCCGCGGGGAAGCGGAGCTTGGCCGCGTACTTGAGGGCCTTGGTGACGGTCAGTTCCTTGTGCAGGATGTCGTCCTGCGGGACCAGACCGATGCGCTGGCGCAGCTCGGCGAACTGCTTGTACAGGTTTCGGTTGTCGTAGAGGACGTCGCCCTGGTTGGCGGGCCGGTAGCCGGTGAGCGCCTTGAGCAGGGTGGACTTCCCGGAACCGGACGGGCCGATGACCGCGATCAGCGACTTCTCCGGGACGCCGAAGGAGACGTCCTTGAGGATCTGCTTCCCCCCGTCGACCGTCACCGTGAGGTGGCGGGCGGAGAAGGAGACCTCACCGGTGTCGACGAACTCTTCCAGCCGGTCCCCCACCAGCCGGAACGTCGAGTGCCCGACGCCGACGATGTCGTTCGCGCCGATGAGCGCGGAACCCGACTTGTGGAGCGGCAGACCGTTGACGTACGTGCCGTTGTGCGAGCCGAGGTCGCGGATCTCGAAGCGGCCGTCGGGCGTCGCGTGGAACTCGGCGTGGTGGCGGGAGACCTGGAGGTCGGAGACGACCAGCTCGTTCTCCAGGGCACGGCCGATGCGCATGACGCGTCCGAGGGCCAGCTGGTGGAACGTGGTCGGGCTGCGTTCGCCGTGGATCGGCGGTGTTCCCGCGGCACCGCCCCGCCCCGGCCCGGCCGGATGCCCGGGGCTCTGCTGGTGCGGCACTTTCTGGGGCGGGGCCTGCTGGTGCGGGACCTGCTGCTGGGGTGCCGGCGGCTGCTGCCAGCCCTGATGCTGGGCGGGGGCCTGGTGCGCGGGAGGCTGGTGCGCGGGAGGCTGCTGTCCCTGCCAGCCCGCTCCGCCGCCCTGCTGCTGCTGGGGAGCCTGCTGGACTCCGGCCGCCTGACCTCCGACGACGCCTGCGCCTGCGCCTGCGCTGAGGCTCACCCTCGGGCCGTCGGTGGCGTTGCCCAGGTGCAGCACCGAGCCGGGGCCGATTTCCATCTGCTGGATCCGTTGACCCTGCACGTAGGTGCCGTTGGTGCTGCCGTGGTCCTCGATGAACCAACCGCGACCGCTCCAGCTGATCGTGGCGTGCCGCCACGACACTCTGGCGTCGTCGATCGTCAGGTCGCCCTGCGGATCACGTCCAAGGGTGTACGACCTGGACGGATCGAGCGTCCAGGTGCTGCCATTCAATTCCAGTACGAGTTCCGGCACTCCGCGCCCCACTAGTTGTCCCCCGTGTCACCCCCATCGCAGGGAGTCTAGGGATGCTGAACATCGTGGGGCACTATTCCAGGACCGGTCCTGGATCCGAAAGTCGGGCGGGTCAAGAGCCCACGGAGACCTGCGCGAACGCCCTGGCAGCAGGGGCGAAACAGGAGCGGAACCGCAGAAGCCCGCATGAAGGGCAGGTAACCGCCCAGAGAATGTTGAGCGACTTCATAACGACAGATTCAGGACACCGGGTGCTGCCTGGCGACAGGACCTCCGCCGACCGGATCCACCACGGCCCGCACCCCCGGGCCGGGACCGCCGACGGGTGTGGCGGACGGGCGGGGCTGTTTCCGTCCGGCACTCGGGACAGGCGGCCGGAGGGGGCGCCGGGACCGCTACGGTGGGAGCACCATGAGCGCATCTCAGCCACCTCAGCCCCTCTCGTCTCCCGAGCCCTCCGAGCCCCCCGGGACCCGTCGGGTCGACGGGACCGGCGGCGAGACCTCTCCGGGCGGCAACGCCCCCACCCTTCTCGTCAAGATCTTCGGCAAGGACCGCCCCGGCATCACCGCGGGCCTCTTCGACACCCTCGCCGCGTACGCCGTCGATGTCGTGGACATCGAGCAGGTCGTCACCCGGGGCCGCATCGTGCTCTGCGCACTGGTCACCGCGCCCACCGCGGGCGGGAGCACCGAGGGCGATCTGCGGGCGACCGTGCACAGCTGGGCCGACTCCCTGACGCTCCAGGCCGAGATCATCTCCGGTATCGGCGACAACCGCCCCCGCGGCGACGGCCGTTCCCATGTGACGGTGCTGGGCCACCCGCTCACCGCGGAGTCGACCGCCGCCATAGCGGCCACCATCACCTCGACCGGCGGGAACATCGACCGTATCTTCCGGCTGGCGAAGTACCCGGTCACCGCCGTCGAGTTCGCCGTGTCGGGGACCGGGACCGCCGAGCTGCGGACCGCACTGGCGACCGAGGCCGCGGAGATCGGCGTGGACATCGCGGTGGTCTCGGCCGGGCTGAGCCGCCGGGCCCAGCGACTGGTGGTCATGGACGTCGACTCCACGCTGATCCAGGACGAGGTGATCGAGCTCTTCGCCGCGCACGCGGGCTGCGAGGAACAGGTCGCCCGGGTGACCGAGCAGGCGATGCGCGGCGAGCTGGACTTCGAGCAGTCGCTGCACGCCCGGGTCGCGCTGCTGGCCGGTCTGGACGCCTCGGTGGTCGACAAGGTCCGCGCCGAGGTACGGCTCACGCCCGGAGCCCGCACCCTGATCCGTACGCTGAAGCGGCTCGGCTACCAGGTCGGTGTCGTCTCCGGCGGCTTCACGCAGGTCACGGACGACCTGAAGGAACGGCTCGGCCTCGACTTCGCCTCCGCCAACACCCTGGAGGTGGTGGACGGCAAGTTCACCGGCCGGGTCGTCGGCGAGGTGGTGGACCGGGCGGGCAAGGCCCGGCTGCTGCGGAGCTTCGCCGAGCAGGCGGGCGTGCCGCTGGCGCAGACGGTGGCGATCGGGGACGGGGCGAACGATCTCGACATGCTGAACACCGCGGGCCTCGGGGTCGCCTTCAACGCCAAGCCGATGGTCCGGGAAGCGGCGCACACCGCGGTGAACGTGCCGTTCCTGGACACCGTGCTCTATCTGCTCGGCATCACCCGCGAAGAGGTCGAAGCGGCGGACGGTCTCGTCGACTGACGTCGCCGGGCGGACGGTCTCGTCGGCCGAAGGCGCCGGGGCGCCGGTTCCGGCGCCGTACGCGGGAGGGCCCCGGCACGAGAGGTGCCGGGGCCTGCGTGCGGCACGGGGTGAGGTGCCGGACGCTCAGTCGTTCGGCGTCCAGTACTCGGTGAGCTTCCCGGCCCCGTGCTCCACGCTCTTCCAGGAGCCGGGGAACTCCACCACGGCGTAGGCGGCCGTGGGGAAGCCGTCGCGGGTCATCCGGGCCAGGGCGTCGCCCTCGGCCGAGCCGGAGAGGGCGTCGGCGGCCCCGTGCATTCCTGGGTTGTGCCCGATGACCAGGAGGTTGCGCACCTCGTCCGGGGTCTCGTTGAACAGGGCGATCAGTTCCCCGAGGGAAGCCTCGTACAGCCTCTCCTCATAGACGGTCCGGGGGCGCTGGGAGAATTCATGGACGGCCAGCTTCCAGGTCTCCCGCGTCCTGGCGGCAGTGGAGCAGAGGGCCAGATCGAAGTCGATGCCGGAATCGGCGAGCTTGCGGCCGGCCACGGGCGCCTCCTTGCGGCCGCGCTCGGCCAGCGGGCGCTCATGATCGGAAGCCTGCGACCATTCCGCCTTGGCATGCCGGAGAAGGACGATCCTGCGAGGTGTCTCGACGCTCATACACCTCAGCTTCGCATGAAACGCGGCCTCTGGCGCAGGGTGTTGACGGGCTCGTCCGGGGACTCGGCGCACGGGTCCGGGGCCACTTGGGCTCAGCGGGGCAGCAGCTGGAGGGCGCGCTCGATCAGTTGTCCGAGCGCCGGGTCGCCGGTCGCGGCGTGGGCCTGCCCGGGGCTGAGGATCATCAGCAGCAGGGCGGCGAACGCGACGGCGGGCAGGGCGACGGCCCACCACGGCAGCCGTATCTCGACACCGTCCGCGGCCGGTCGATGGGACCTGGTGTGCGTCGGTGCCGGCATGTCCGCCTCCGTCAAGTCATCGGGTCGTCACCGAAGAACCTACGGATCAAAGGCGGCCGGGCCCATCCGGTGACCCACCCACTTCACCCTGACCCTGCCCCCCTAGGGGAGGTGGTGCTAGCCCTACCCCGGGGTCCTGGGCCCCTCGGCTTCAGGGTGAGGCGATCGTGGCGATCACACCGATGACGACGGTGATGAGGAGCATCGCCCCGAACACGAGGAGAAGCTTCTTCTGGCCGTTCTGGGGATTCGGATCGAGCACTGGCATGAGGTCAGTGTCGCATCTCAGCACTCGTCCTCGATCGTCCGGTCCCGGCCCGCGAGGACCCCGGCCACCATCTGGGGGACCATGAGGCCCGCCATCAGGGCGATCGGCAGCCCCCAGCCGCCGCTGTGCTGGTAGAGCACGCCGACGAGCAGCGGACCGGGGATCGAGAGCAGGTAGCCGGTGGACTGGGCGAAGGCGGAGAGCCGCACCACGCCCGCGCCGGACCGGGCCCGCATGCCGATCATGGTGAGGGCGAGAGGGAAGGCGCAGTTGGACACGCCGAGGAGCAGGGCCCAGGCCCAGGCGCCCGCGGCGGGGGCGAGGTACAGGCCGCCGTAGCCGATCAGGCCGCACAGACCGAGGGCGACGACGATCGGGCCCTGCTGCCTGAGCCGGGAGGCGACCCGGGGGATGACGAACGCGAGCGGCACGCCCATCGCCATCGTGACCGCGAGCAGGAGTCCGGCCGTGCCGGCGGAGACTCCGGCGTCGCGGAAGATCTGCGGCATCCAGCCCATGGTGATGTACGCGGCGGTGGCCTGGAGCCCGAAGAAGCAGGCGAGGCCCCAGGCGGTGCGGCTGCGGGTGATCCGGAGGGCCGGCGCCTCCCCGGCCGGCGCATCGGAGGCGGCCGGGGCCGCGTGGCCGGGGGCCGGGGTGCGGTCGCGTACGAGGACGATCCAGGGCAGCACCGCGAGGGCGGCCGGAACGGCCCAGACGATGAGGCCCGCCTGCCAGTCGCCGCCCAGTGCGCCGGTGACGGGGACGGTGACGGCGGCGGCCAGCGCGGTGCCGAGGGCCAGGGCCATGGAGTAGAGGCCGGTCATGCTGCCGACGCGGTCGGGGAACCAGCGCTTGACGATCACCGGCATCAGGATGTTGCTGACGGCGATGCCCATCAGGGCCAGCGCGCTGGCCGCCAGGAAGCCGGCGGTGGAGCCGATGTACGGGCGGATGACCAGGCCGGCCGCGATGGCGGCCATGCCGGCGCAGACGACGGCACCCGCGCCGAAGCGGCGGGCCAGGCGCGGCGCCATGACCCCGAAGACCGCGAAGCAGAGCGGCGGCACGGAGGTGAGGACGCCCGCCACGCTTCCGCTCATGTGCAGCCCCTCGCGGACCTCTTCGAGGAGGGCGCCGAGGCTGGTGATGGCGGGGCGGAGGTTCAGGGCGGCCAGGACGAGTCCCACGGCGATGAGGCGCAGCAGCCAGGGCGCGGGGGCCTCCCCGGCGCCGGGGAGCGGCTGGGTACGCAGTGCGCGGGGGGTGCGCGCGGCGGCGCCGCGGTTCATGGTCGGGATCTGCGTCTCTTCGTCCGGCATGAAACCATCATAGAATCATGGGATGATTGATTGTCCAATCCTGGGCGTCGCCCGGCCCCGGCATCCTGAGAGAATCCGGCCCCGACCCCCTCTTTCGGCACGGCCCCCTCCGGGCCGGTCCACGAGCAAGGAGCACCATGGCGTTGACGTCCCCGCGGCGTTCGGCACTCGCCGACCAGGTGATCGCCCAGCTGCGGAATCAGATCACCTCCGGCGAGTGGCCGGTCGGCTCGCGGATTCCGACCGAACCGGAGCTGGTCGAGCAGCTGGGCGTGGCCCGCAACACCGTCCGGGAGGCGGTGCGGGCGCTCGCGCACAACGGGCTCCTGGACATCCGGCAGGGCTCCGGCACCTACGTGATCGCCACGAGTGAGCTGGCCGGGGTGATGCACCGCAGGTTCGCTGCCGCCGATCCCCGTCACATCGCGGAGCTGCGTTCGACGCTGGAGTCGTCGGCGGCCCGGCTGGCGGCGGCCCGGCGCACCGAGCGGGACATGCGGCAGCTGGACACGCTGATGGCACGCCGGGAGGACGCCTGGGCCTCGGGGGACGCGGAGGCGTTCGTGGCGGCGGACGCGACGCTGCACCTGGCGGTGGTGGCGGCCTCGCACAACGACGTTCTGACCGAGCTGTACGCCGACCTCGGGGACCTGCTGCGCGACTATCTGCGCGGGGACGTGGGTTCCGAACTGCGGCCGGAGAACCACATGGACCACGGACGGCTGGTCGAGGCGATCCGGGCCGGGGACGCGGAGGCGGCGGCCGCCGAGGCGGCGAGCCACGCGCTGTTCTGCCTGACGGACCGGGTGTAGCGGCTCGTCCCGGGTTCCGCCCGACCGACCGGGTGCAGCGGCTCGTCCGGGTCCTGTCTGACCGACCCGGCGCAGCCGCTCGTCCGGCCCCGCGGCCCGGGAGTCCTTCACACCGGGGCCGGGCGGTGGCTGACCCAGGCCGTGGCGATCTCCTTCCAGCAGCGGTCCTCCAGCCGCACGGTCCGGCCGGGTTCCACCGCGACCGTCGCGCCGTCCGCGTCGACGTCCCACCACCGGTCGCACTCGGTGTGCAGCCGGACCAGGTCGGTGGAGGGGTACGGGTTGTGGCAGTAGGCGACGACCCGGGAGCCCTCGACGGAGGTACGGCATTCCGAGCCGGCCGGTTCGGGCTCCGGCGGCCCCGCTCCCGTAGCACCGTCCGCTCCCCTGGCGGCGTGCACCCCCAGGGGTACGGCGAGGGCGGCGACGGCCACCGGGGCGGCCAGGAGGAGACGGGTCCGGCGGCGGGTGGGACGCATGGCGATCTCCCTCCCGCGGCCTGACCAGAAGTCCGGTATCTCCTCATTCTGCGGTGGATCGGCCGACTTTTCGACCGGAGCGGCGGCGTTCGGTCACGGACCGCGAGACGGCCCCCGGCCGCGTACCGTCTCCGGAGAACCGGGAGGGGTGCGCGGCCGGGGGCCGTCGGGCGGTGTGGGCCGCGGTCAGGCGCCCATCATGTGCACGCCGCTGTCGACGTGGATGATCTCGCCCGTGGTGCGCGGGAAGAAGTCGGAGAGCAGGGCGACGATGCCGCGGCCGGCGGGCTCCGGGTCGCTCATGTCCCAGGCGAGCGGGGCACGGTGGTTCCAGACGTCGGCCAGCTCGGAGAAGCCCGGGATGGACTTGGCGGCCATGGAGCCGAGTGGGCCGGCGGAGATCAGGTTGCAGCGCAGCCCGTCCTTGCCCAGGTCGCGGGCGAGGTAGCGGGAGGTGGCCTCCAGCGCGGCCTTGGCCGGGCCCATCCAGTCGTACTGCGGCCAGGCGTACTGGGCGTCGAAGGTGAGGCCGACGATCGAGCCGCCCTCGCTCATCAGCGGCTTGCAGGCCATGGCCAGCGACTTCAGCGAGAACGCCGAGACGTGCATCGCGGTGGCGACCGACTCGAACGGCGTGTTGAGGAAGTTGCCGCCGAGCGCGTCCTGCGGCGCGAAGCCGATGGAGTGGACGACGCCGTCGAGCGAGCCGAGCTCCTCGCGGACCAGGCCCTCCAGCCGGTCCAGGTGCTCCTGGTTGGTCACGTCCAGCTCGATGACCTTGGCCGGCTTCGGCAGCTTCCGGGCGATGCGCTCGGTCAGGGTGGGGCGGGGGAAGGCCGTCAGGATGACCTCGGCCCCCTGCTCCTGGGCCACCTTCGCGGCGTGGAACGCGATGGACGACTCCATCAGCACCCCGGTGATCAGGATGCGCTTGCCGTCGAGAATTCCGCTCATGGTGATCAGTGACCCATGCCCAATCCGCCGTCAACGGGAATGACGGCTCCAGTGATGTACGACGCGTCGTCGGAGGCGAGGAAGCGCACCGCGGCGGCGATCTCCTCGGGCCGCGCGTAGCGGCCGAGCGGCACCTGGGACACGATGCCCTCGCGCTGCTCCTCGGTGAGCGCCTGGGTCATGTCGGTGTCGACAAAACCGGGGGCGACGACGTTGAAGGTGATGTTCCGCGAACCGAGTTCACGGGCCAGGGACCGGGCGAAGCCCACGAGCCCGGCCTTGGAGGCGGCGTAGTTGGCCTGGCCGGCCGAGCCGAGGAGGCCGACGACGGAGGAGATCAGGACGACACGGCCCTTCTTGGCGCGCAGCATGCCGCGGTTGGCGCGCTTGACGACCCGGAAGGTCCCGGTGAGGTTGGTGTCGACGACGGAGGTGAAGTCGTCCTCGGACATCCGCATCAGCAACTGGTCCTTGGTGATACCGGCGTTGGCGACCAGCACCTCCACGGGACCGTGCTTCTCCTCGATCTCCTTGTATGCCTGCTCCACCTGCTCGGCGTCCGTGATGTCGCAGCGGACCGCCAGGACGCCGGCCTCGGTGAGCACCTGGGGCGGCTCTCCGGAACGGTAGGTGATCGCGACCTGGTCGCCATTGTCGGCGAAGGCGCGGGCGATGGCGAGGCCGATGCCCCGGTTTCCTCCGGTGACGAGAACCGAGCGGCTCAACGGATCACCCTTTCCTTGGCGGTGTGGTACATCGAAAACCTATCGGTACCGTGCACCGATCGAGGAATCGGTCCCTGACAGTGGCTTGTCCGGGGTGCTGTCGGGTTCCTACAGTCCGCGCACATGCGTGGTCGGCCCACGATTGTCCGCCGCCGTCCCGGTGCGGTCACCCCGCGGCATGGTTCACTGCCGTCGTGCATCGAGAAGGGAACCCCCTGTGCCCCACGAGGTAGATCAGTCATTCCTGGCCCTGCCGTCGCGCGCGCTGGCGGACGCGGCGCTCGCCCGGGCGCGGGCGCTCGGCGCCACCCACGCCGACTTCCGGCTGGAGCGGGTGCGCAGCGCCTCCTGGCGGCTGCGGGACGCCCGGCCGGCCGGGACGTCGGACAGCACGGACCTCGGGTACGCGGTGCGGGTGGTGCACGGCGGCGCCTGGGGGTTCGCCTCGGGCGTCGATCTGACGATGGACGCGGCGGCGAAGGTGGCCTCGCGGGCCGTCGCGATGGCGAAGCTGTCGGCGAAGGTGACCGCCGCGGCGGGCTCCGACGAAAGTGCGCGCGGCGCTTCCGCTGAGGGGCGGTGGCGGGAGACGGGCGGGCGGGTCGAGCTGGCGGACGAGCCGGTGCACGGCGAGCGGACCTGGGTCTCGGCGTACGACGTCGACCCCTTCTCCGTGCCGGACGAGGAGAAGGCGGCGCTGCTGGCCGAGTGGAGCGGGCGGCTGCTGGGCGCGGAGGGCGTCGCGCATGTGGACGCGTCCCTGATGACCGTGCACGAGAACAAGTTCTACGCGGACACGGCGGGCACCGTCACCACGCAGCAACGGGTGCGCGTACACCCGGAGTTGACCGCCGTCGCGGTGGACGGCAGGACTGGCGGCTTCGACTCGATGCGGACCCTCGCGCCGCCGGTGGGCCGGGGCTGGGAGTACCTGACCGGGACCGGCTGGGACTGGGACGGGGAGCTGGAGCGGATTCCCGGGCTGCTCGCGGAGAAGATGCGCGCGCCGGGCGTCGAGGCGGGGACGTACGACCTGGTCGTCGACCCGTCGAACCTGTGGCTGACCATCCACGAGTCGATCGGCCACGCCACCGAGCTGGACCGGGCGCTGGGCTACGAGGCGGCGTACGCCGGGACCTCGTTCGCCACCTTCGACCAGCTCGGCGAGCTCGCGTACGGGTCCGCCGTGATGAACGTGACCGGCGACCGCACCGCCGAGCACGGGCTCGCGACGATCGGGTACGACGACGAGGGCGTCGAGGCGCAGTCCTGGGACCTGGTGAAGGACGGCACGCTGGTGGGCTACCAGCTGGACCGCCGGACCGCGAAGCTGACGGGGCTCGACCGCTCCAACGGCTGCGCGTACGCGGACTCGCCGGGCCATGTCCCCGTACAGCGCATGGCGAACGTGTCGCTCCGGCCGGACCCGGGCGGGCTGTCCACCGAGGACCTGATCGGCGGAGTGGAGCGGGGGATCTACGTGGTCGGCGACCGGTCCTGGTCGATCGACATGCAGCGCCACAACTTCCAGTTCACCGGGCAGCGGTTCTTCCGCATCGAGAACGGCAGGCTCGCCGGGCAGGTGCGCGATGTGGCGTACCAGGCGACGACGACGGACTTCTGGGGCTCGATGGAGAAGGTCGGCGGCCCCGGGACGTATGTGCTCGGGGGAGCGTTCAACTGCGGCAAGGCCCAGCCGGGCCAGGTCGCGGCGGTCTCGCACGGCTGCCCCTCCGCCCTCTTCCGGGGCGTCAACATCCTCAACACGACGCAGGAGGCCGGGCGATGAGCCGCGTCAGCAAGCCGTACGAGATCGTCGAGCGGGCTCTGGAGCTGTCCACCACGGACGGCCTGGTGGTCATCGCCGACGAGGAGTCCTCCGCCAATCTGCGCTGGGCGGGCAACGCTCTCACCACCAACGGGGTGACCCGGGGCCGGACCCTGACCGTCGTCGCGACCGCGGACGGGGCGCGGGGGACGGCCTCCGGCGTCGTCTCCCGGTCCGCCGTGACCGCGGCCGACCTGGAGCCGCTGGTGCGGGCCGCCGAGGCCGCCGCGCGGGGCGCGGGCCCGGCGGAGGACGCGCAGCCGCTGGTGAGCGGGGTCCCCTCCTCCCCCGGCTTCACGGACGCGCCGGCCGAGACCGGCCCGGAGGTCTTCGCGGACTTCGCCCCGGCGCTCGGCGACGCCTTCGCGCGTGCCCGGGCCGGGGGCCGCGAGCTGTACGGGTTCGCCAACCACGAGCTGACCTCCACCTATCTGGGGTCGTCGACGGGGCTGCGGCTGCGCCACGACCAGCCGAACGGGACGCTGGAGCTGAACGCGAAGTCGCCGGACCGGACGCGCTCCGCGTGGGCCGGCCGGGCGACCCGGGACTTCACCGACGTCGACCCGGGGGCGATGGACGCGGAGCTGGCCCAGCGGCTGCGCTGGGCGGAGCGGCGGGTCGAGCTGCCCGCGGGCCGGTACGAGACGTTGCTGCCGCCGACGGCGGTCGCGGACCTGCTGATCTACCAGCTGTGGTCGTCGACCGCGCGGGACGCCGCGGAGGGCCGGACGGTGTTCTCCGCACCGGGCGGCGGGACCCGGCTGGGCGAGAGGCTGTCCCCCCTCCCGCTCACCCTGCGCAGCGACCCGCGCGCGCCGGGGCTGGAGTCGGCGCCGTTCGTCATCGCCCACTCCTCCGGCGACAGCGGTTCCGTCTTCGACAACGGCCTGCCGCTGGCGCCGACGGACTGGGTGCGGGAGGGGACGCTGGAGCGGCTGACGACGACCCGGCACACCGCGGGTCTGACCGGGCTCCCCGTCGCCCCGGGCATCGACAACCTGCTGCTGGAGGGCGGCGGCGAGCGGTCGCTGGAGGAGATGGTCGCCGCCACGGCCGGCCCGGCGCTGCTGCTGACCTGTCTCTGGTACATCCGCGAGGTGGACCCGGCGACGCTGCTGCTGACCGGGCTGACCCGGGACGGCGTCTATCTGGTGGAGGGCGGCGAGGTGGTGGGCGAGGTGAACAACTTCCGGTTCAACGAGTCGCCGGTGGACCTGCTGTCCCGGGCCTCGGAGGCGGGGCGTACGGAGAAGACGCTGCCGCGCGAGTGGGGCGACTGGTTCACCCGGGCCGCGATGCCCGCGCTGCGCGTCCCGGATTTCAACATGAGCTCGGTCAGCCCGGGCGTGTGACCCGCCTAGACTGGCACCCAGATTTCCACCAGGCATTTCTACCAGGCACAAGGAGCACCGGAACCGTGACGGACATCGTCGACGAGCTGAAGTGGCGTGGGCTGTTCGCCCAGTCCACTGACGAGGACGCATTGCGCAAGGCTCTCGCGGACGGTCCCGTCACCTTCTATTGCGGTTTCGACCCGACCGCGGCGAGCCTGCACGTGGGGCACCTGGTCCAGGTGCTCACCATGCGGCGGCTCCAGCAGGCCGGGCTGAAGCCGCTCGCCCTGGTGGGGGGCGCGACGGGCCAGATCGGTGACCCGCGGCCCACCGCCGAGCGCACGCTGAACGACCCGGAGACCATCGCCGCCTGGGTGGCCCGGCTGCGGTCGCAGATCGAGCCGTTCCTGTCCTTCGAGGGCGAGAACGCGGCGACCATGGTCAACAACCTGGACTGGACCGCGGGCCTGTCCGCGATCGAGTTCCTGCGGGACATCGGCAAGCACTTCCGGGTCAACAAGATGCTGACCAAGGACTCGGTCGCCCGGCGGCTGGAGTCGCAGGAGGGCATCAGCTACACCGAGTTCAGCTACCAGCTGCTCCAGGGCATGGACTACCTGGAGCTGTACCGCCGGTACGGCTGCACCCTCCAGCAGGGCGGCAGCGACCAGTGGGGCAATCTCACCGCGGGCATCGACCTGATCCACCGCCTGGAGCCGGGCGCGGGCGTGCACGCGCTGGCGACGCCGCTGATGACGAAGGCGGACGGGACGAAGTTCGGCAAGTCCGAGAGCGGCGCGGTCTGGCTCGACCCGGAGATGACCACGCCGTACGCGTTCTACCAGTTCTGGCTGAACGTGGACGACCGGGACATCTCGCGCTACCTGCGCATCCTCAGCTTCAAGAGCCGTGCGGAGCTCGAGGAGCTGGAGAGGCTGACCGAGGAGCGGCCGCAGGCGCGTTCCGCGCAGCGCGCGCTGGCCGAGGAGCTGACCACGCTGGTGCACGGCGGGGCGCAGTGCGCCGCGGTCATCGCGGCGTCGAAGGCGCTGTTCGGCCAGGGCGACCTGGCCGAGCTGGACGAGGCGACGCTGAGCGCGGCCCTGTCCGAGGTGCCGCACGCCACCGTCGCCGAGCTGGGCCCCCTGGTGGACCTGCTGGTGGAGGTCGGCCTCGCGCCCAGCAAGTCGGGGGCGCGCCGCACGGTCAAGGAGGGCGGCGCCTACGTGAACAACGTGAAGGTCGCCGACGGTGAGGCCGCACCGCCCGCCGGGGAGCTGCTGCACGGGCGCTGGCTGGTGCTGCGCCGGGGCAAGAAGAACCTGGCGGCCGTGGAGGTCAGCCCCGCGGGCTGAGCCTTTCACACCCACGGCGCCGGGCATCGCGCACACAGCGCCGGGCATCGCGCACACGGCGCCGCGGCCGGACACGCTTCCTCGCGCGTCCGGCCGCGGCGCTGTGGCGTCCTCGGACCTCGGAGATCCCGGCGCTGAGACGACTCCGGCAGGTCAGGTTCTCTGTTTCCGGTTGCCCCGGAATGCCTGCCAGGCCATGTCACCGACGGCGACGACCGCCACCGCGCCCGCCAGCTGCAGCAGGTGACGGATCCAGTCGATGCCCTTGGTGTCCTCTACGCCGATCCAGCCGGCCACGGCGTTGCCGAGAATGCTGCCGAGGATACCGAACACGGCCGTCAGCCAGAGCGGGATGTCCTGCTTGCCCGGCAGGATCGCTCTGGCGATGACACCGAGCACCAATCCCACGATGATTGCCCACAACCAGCTCATTTCGCCTCCTCGTGCGGCGCGGAGTGCGCGTCCGCCCAGTCTCGGCCCGCCGGCCGGGGGGCGCATGCCGAGGGGGCCGTTCGGGCGACCCCGGTCCCGCCCGCGTCGTACGCCCCGGCCGTCCGTCCGCCCGGGGCCGGGCGTACCGTGGAGAGGGCCCTGTCCGGGAGTGTCCGGTGACGAGATCTGGTGGTGGAGCATGCTGCGGAAGAACGCGGACACGGAGGTCTTCCGGATCACCGGCGCCCGTCAGGGACTGGCGGACGACGTCCGCGGCCGGCAGCGGCGCTATGTGATCTCGATGTCGGTGCGCACGGTGTCGGTGGTGCTGTCCGCGGTGCTGTGGAACGTGGAACGGCATGTGGCGATCGTGGCGCTCGTTCTGGGCGTGCTGCTGCCGTACGTGGCGGTGGTGATCGCCAACGCCGGGCGCGAGAACGCGACTTCGCTTCCGACGACGTTCGTCCCGATGCCGATGCGGCCCGCGCTGGGGGCCGGTCCGGCGACCGGTCCGGCGGAGTCCGAGGGCTCCGAGGGGACGTCCGGCCGGGTGCCGCCGCCGCACGAGCACGCCTGAGCCGGCGAGCCCTTCGGAGCGCGGGAAAAGCTCAGATCAATCATGACGATCCGGTGCACCGCACCCCGGTCCCCGTGACATACTTCAAAAGCGCTCCGCATCCCCCGTCGGAGCGACGGACCGACGCCGGGCAGCTCCCCCCGTGGCTGCTCGGCGTCGCCTTTTCTCCGGCCGGGGATGCGTCAGGAAGCCCGCGGAGCGCCTGACTTAGGCTGGGCCACGTGATCTTTTCCGATACGTCCGCCGAGAGTCCCACCGGTGCCCCGCTCTGTTCCGCCAAGGGCTGCCGGGCCGCCGCCGTGTGGGTGCTCGCCTGGAACAACCCCACGTTGCACACGCCGGAGCGGCGCAAGACCTGGCTGGCCTGCGACGAGCACCGGGAACACCTGTCCTCGTTCCTCGGGGTCCGGGGTTTCCTCAAGGACGTCGTGGCCTTGGAGGACTGGGAATCCGGGGACGGGAAAGAGGCCGGGGCCTAGGGTGTGTCCGGCGGAACAGGGCTTTTCGTCTGGATCACGCCGGGGCTCGCGGGGCCCGGCATGGTCCGGGCGAACGCCCCGTGGTTCAGCCGCCGATCGCCGACATCGGGCGGTCGGGCTGCAGGAAGGCCGGGTCATCCAGTCCGGAGCCCGCCTTCTTGCCCCACATGGCCGCCTTCCAGAGCCGGGCGATCTCCTCGTCCGGAGCGTCCCCGCGCAGTGCCCCGCGCAGGTCCGTCTCCTCGCGGGCGAAGAGGCAGGTGCGGACCTGGCCGTCGGCGGTGAGCCGGGTGCGGTCGCAGGCGCGGCAGAACGGGCGGGTGACGGAGGCGATCACGCCCACGCGGTGCGGGCCGCCGTCGACGGTCCAGCGCTCGGCGGGGGCGGAGCCGCGGGACTCGTCGCCCTCGGCGGTGAGGGTGAAGCGGGTGCGCAGCGAGGCGAGGATGTCCCCGGCGGTGATCATGCCGTCGCGCTTCCAGCCGTGCTGGGCGTCGAGGGGCATCTGCTCGATGAAGCGGAGTTCGTAATCGTGGGCGACGGCCCAGGCGAGCAGCTCGGGGGCCTCGTCGTCGTTGAGTCCCGGCATCAGGACGGCGTTGACCTTCACCGGGGTGAGCCCGGCCTCGCGGGCGGCCTCCAGGCCGTCCAGCACGTCCCGGTGGCGGTCACGGCGGGTGAGGGTCTTGAAGACGTCGGGGCGCAGGGTGTCCAGCGAGACGTTGACCCGGTCGAGGCCCGCGGCCTTGAGGGCGGTGGCGGTCCGCTTGAGTCCGATGCCGTTGGTCGTGAGCGACATGCGTGGGCGCGGGGTGAGCGCGGCGCACTGCTCGACGATGGAGACGAGGCCGGGACGCAGCAGGGGCTCGCCGCCGGTGAAGCGGACTTCGGTGATGCCGAGCGAGGTCACGGCGATGCGGATCAGGCGCACGATCTCGTCGTCGGACAGCAGCTCGCTCTTGCCGAGCCACTGGAGGCCCTCTTCCGGCATGCAGTAGGTGCAGCGCAGGTTGCACTTGTCGGTGAGTGACACGCGCAGGTCGGTGGCGACCCGGTCGTAGGTGTCGATGAGCACGGTGGGCCCCTCCCCCGGTGATGTCCGCGGTGGTGCGGTCGCTCCTGTCGGGCCGTCGCCCCCGTCGGGTCGTCGCCTCTTCCGAGACGCCTGCCCCTGTGGAGGCTCCGGCTACTTCCGAGACTACGTGAGACCGCTGACATCGGGGGGGCTCGTTTGCCACGAGGTGCGGCCGGGGGGGGGGGGGGGGGGGGGGCCCCCCCGCCCCCCCCCCGGGGGGGGGGGGGGGGGGGGGCCCCCCCCCCCGGGGGGGGGGCGGGCGCGGCCCCCCCGCCGCCCCGCGGG
>NZ_JBIVTR010000023.1:28309-106810 GCF_044756785.1 Streptomyces sp. NPDC091649
CCCGCGCCGGGGGGGCGCCCGGTGGGGGGGGGGGCGCGGGGGGCCGGGGGGGGGGGGGGGGGGGCGGGGGGCGGGGGGGGGGGGGGGGCGCGGGGGGGGCCCCCCCCCCGCCGCCCCCCGGCCGCGGGTGGTGGGCGATGAGCCGAAGCGGCCCGTCGGTGCGGGGCGAAGGGCCTGCCCCGGCGTGCTCAGTGGGCTCCGACGCCGGTGAGGGACTTGACCTCCAGCTCGGCGTACTTGTCCGTGTCGGGCTTCTCCTTGGAGATCAGCGAGCCGACCCAGCCGAGCAGGAAGCCCAGCGGGATCGAGATCAGGCCGGGGTTCTCCAGCGGGAACCAGGCGAAGTCGACGCCCGGGAACATCGAGCTCGGCTTGGAGGAGACGACCGGCGAGAACAGCACCAGCAGGACGGAGGAGGCGAGACCTCCGTAGATGGACCAGAGGGCGCCCTGGGTGGTGAAGCGCTTCCAGAAGAGGCTGTAGAGGATGGTCGGCAGATTGGCGGAGGCCGCGACCGCGAAGGCCAGGGCGACGAGCCCGGCGACGTTCAGGTCGCGGGCCAGTGCGCCGAGGCCGATGGAGACGACCCCGATGGCGACGGTGGCCCACCGTGCGGCGCGGACCTCCTCCTTCTCCGTGGCCCGGCCCTTGCGGATCACGTTGGCGTAGATGTCGTGCGCGAAGGACGAGGAGGAGGCGAGGGTGAGTCCGGCGACCACGGCCAGGATGGTGGCGAAGGCGACGGCGGAGATCACCGCGAGGAGGATGGCGCCGCCGGTGGACCCGGAGCCGCCGCCGATCTCCAGTGCGGCCAGTGGCGCGGCGGTGTTGCCCGCCTTGTTGGAGGCGATGATGTCGCCGGGCTTGAGGATCGCGGCGGCGCCGAAGCCGAGCACGATCGTCATCAGGTAGAAGGCGCCGATGATGCCGATCGCCCAGTTCACGGACTTACGGGCGGCCTTGGCCGTGGGCACGGTGTAGAAGCGGATCAGGATGTGCGGCAGACCCGCGGTGCCGAGGACCAGGGCGATGCCCAGGGAGATGAAGTCCAGCTTCGAGATGCTGTCGGCGCCGTACTTGAGGCCGGGCTCCAGGAAGGCCGCTCCCTTGCCGCTGTTGCTGGCGGCGGTGCCGAGCAGGTCGGAGATGTTGAAGTTGAACTTCAGCAGGATCAGGAAGGTGATGAGCAGGGTTCCCGCGATGAGCAGGACGGCCTTGACCATCTGCACCCAGGTGGTGCCCTTCATGCCGCCGATGGTGACGTAGAGGATCATGAGCACGCCGACCAGGGCGACGATGAGGACCTTCCCGGCGTCGCTGGTGATGCCGAGCAGCAGCGAGACGAGGACACCGGCTCCGGCCATCTGGGCCAGCAGGTAGAAGATCGAGACGACGATCGTGGACGTGCCGGCGGCGGTGCGGACGGGGCGCTGGCGCATCCGGTAGGCGAGGACGTCGCCCATCGTGTAGCGGCCGGAGTTGCGCAGCGGTTCGGCGACCAGGAGCAGGGCGACGAGCCAGGCGACGAGGAAGCCGATGGAGTACAGGAAGCCGTCGTACCCGAAGAGCGCGATGGCTCCGGCGATGCCCAGGAAGGACGCGGCGGACATGTAGTCGCCGGAGACGGCGAGTCCGTTCTGGAATCCGGTGAACTGGCGTCCGCCAGCGTAGAAGTCGGCGGCGCTCTTGGTCTGGCGGCCCGCCCACACGGTGATGAAGAGAGTGGCCACGACGAACGCGCCGAACAGCGTGATGATCAGCGGCCGGTGCTCGCTCGCCCCCTCGGCGGCGAGCTGGACGGTGGGGTAGAGGGTGTGGGCGGCGCTCATACGTCGGCCTCCATACGGGACTTGATCGCGTCGGCCTTGGGGTCGAGCTTGGTGGCGGCGTGCCGGGAGTAGAGCCAGGCGATGAGGAAGGTGGTGACGAACTGGGCGAGCCCGAGGACGAGCGCCATGTTGATGTTGCCGATGACCTGGGTGGCCATGAATCCGCCCGCGTAGTTGCAGAGCAGCACGTAGAGCAGGTACCAGGTGACGAAGGCGATGGTCAGGGGGAAGGCGAAGGAGCGGTGCGAGCGGCGCAGGTCGGCGAAGTCCGGGCTCGCCTGCATCGCGACGAACGCCTCGGTGGTGGGCTGGACGGGTCCGGCGGGCGAACCGCCT
This sequence comes from Streptomyces sp. NPDC091649, assembly GCF_044756785.1. Classification (NCBI taxonomy): domain Bacteria; kingdom Bacillati; phylum Actinomycetota; class Actinomycetes; order Kitasatosporales; family Streptomycetaceae; genus Streptomyces; species Streptomyces sp. NPDC091649. Next base: position 30,475 of record NZ_JBIVTR010000023.1, read on the forward strand.
TCGGGCGGCGGTGCATCGGTAGCCACGGAATCTCCTCGCGACGCGGGTGCGGTGGTCTGGGGAACGGCGGGTGTCAAGGGAGGACCTCGTTACCGGTGGGGACGGTCATGTGTCTCCTGGACAACGGCACGGAGGGCGCGACGAAGCGGTTCACCGCGTCTTTCGCCTTCTCGGAGGTGTCGCGGTGCGTCCGGTTGCCGGGACGCGCCCCCTGTTCACCCGCGGCAGCGTCGATCACTCTTCGAACTCACTCGCGCGCAAGCGTTGATACGCCGGGATGATCAGCGATAGCTTCACTCGTCATGTACGCGACCGAACACATCTTGTGTCCGGTCGTTCGGCACGGATGATGTGGAGAACCCATGGCTTATCTGGCATCGAGACGGACCCGCGCACTCGCGGTGCCCGTCGGACTCGCGCTGACCGCCTCGCTCGGCTTCCTGCCGGCGGCGACGGCCACAGCGGCGCCCACCGGCGAGCAGGCCACCGCGAGCGTGCGGACCGACGGGCCTAAGCTCTCCTACGTGGTCAACACACGGGGCGGCCACGGCACCGTCAAGCAGGTCAAGAAGGCGATCTCCCGGGCCGGCGGCACCGTCGTCATCGCCTATGAGCAGATCGGCGTCATCGTCGTCCACTCGCAGAACCCCGCCTTCGGCGAAACGATCCGTCGGGTGCGCGGCGTGGAATCGGCGGGCGCCACCCGCACCAACCCGATCGTGCCCCAGGCCACCAAGGACGTCGGCGCGATAGCGCAGCCGCTCACCCCCGAGCAGGCGGCGGCCGCCGCCGCGGAGGCGAAGGCCGGCGAGGACCCGCTGGAGCCCCTCCAGTGGTCGCTGCCCGCGATCAAGGCGGACCGGGCGCACGAGAAGTCGCTGGGCTCGAAGCGGGTGACCGTCGCCGTCATCGACACGGGCGTCGACGACACCCACCCCGACCTGGCGCCGAACTTCGACAGCCGCGCATCGGCCGACTGCGTATCGGGCGCCCCGGACACCACCGCCGGCTCGTGGCGCCCGGCGGCGGGCGAGAGCGACCACGGCACGCATGTGGCGGGCACCATCGCCGCCGCCAAGAACGGGGCCGGGGTCACCGGCGTCGCCCCGGGCGTGAAGGTGTCGGGCATCAAGGTGTCGAACCCGGACGGGTTCTTCTACACCGAGGCCGTGGTCTGCGGGTTCATCTGGGCCGCCGAACGCGGCGTCGAGGTGACCAACAACAGCTATTACACCGACCCGTGGCTGTTCAACTGCAAGAACGACGCGGACCAGGGCGCCCTGGTCGACGCCCTCACACGCGCCGTGAAGTACGCGGAGCGCAGGGGCACGGTCAACGTCGCGGCGGCCGGGAACTCCCGCCACGACCTGGCGCTCGACGCGATCGAGGACAAGACCAGCCCGAACGACACCGAGGCGGTCACGCGGACGGTCGACCCGAGCGCCTGTCCGGACATCCCCACCATGCTGCCGGGTGTCGTGACGGTCTCCGCGACGGGTGCGAAGGGCCTGAAGTCCTCGTACTCGAACTACGGCAAGGGCGTCATCGACGTAGCGGCCCCGGGCGGCGACTCGACGGTCTACCAGACCCCCGAGCCGCCGGCGGTCAACGGACTGATCCTGTCGACGCTGCCGGGCGGCAAGTTCGGCTACAAGGCCGGTACGTCGATGGCGTCCCCGCATGTCGCGGGCGTCGTGGCGCTGATCAAGTCCAAGCACCCCTACGCCTCACCGGCCGCGGTGAAGGCGCTGCTGACGCTCCAGGCGGACGCGAAGGCGTGCGGTGAGCCGTACGACATCAACGGTGACGGGGTCATCGACGCGGTCTGCGAGGGCGGCAGGAGCTACAACGGCTTCTACGGGGCCGGAGTGGTGGACGCGCTCGACGCGGTGCGCTGGTAGCGCGACGACCGGCAGCACGGCGCCGGACAGCACGGCGCAGCGGAGGCCGCGGGGCCGGGGGATCGCTTCTCTCCGGCCTCGCGGCCCGTTCCCCGCACGGTCACGGCGTGATGAGCACCTTCAGCGCGGTCCGCTCGTCCATCTCCTTGTAGCCGACGGGCACTTCGTCCAGCCCGATGGACCGGTCGAAGACGGGCGAGGGGTCGATCGTGCCGTCCAGCACGTCGGGGAGCAGCTCCGGTATGTACGCGCGTACGGGGGCGACGCCGCCGCGCAGGGCGATGTTCCGGCCGAACATCTCACCGAGGTCCACGCCGGTGGCGCTGCCGTGCGGGACGCCGACGTAGCCGATGGAGCCGCCGTCGCGGACGATCCCGAGGGCGGTGCGCATCGACTGCTCGGTGCCGACGGCCTCGATGACGCTGTGCGCGCCCTCGCCCCGGGTCAGCTCGCGGACCGCGGCGAGGGCGGCCTCGCCGCGTTCGGCGACCACGTCGGTGGCGCCGAAGCGGCGGGCGATGTCGGTGCGCGCGGGGTGGCGGCCGAGGGCGATGACGCGCTCGGCGCCGAGGCGCTTGGCGGCGAGCACCCCGCACAGGCCGACGGCGCCGTCACCGACGACCGCGACGGTGCTGCCCGGCCCGACGCCCGCTCCGACGGCGGCGTGGTGGCCGGTGCCGAGGACGTCGGAGAGCGTCAGCAGGGCGGTGAGCAGGCGGTCGTCGGAGGCGGCGGCGGCCGGGAGCTTGACCAGGGTGCCGTCGGCGTGGGGGACGCGGACGGCCTCGCCCTGGCCGCCGTCCGACAGTGCGCCGTCCGGGCCGGCCGAGCCCCAGAAGCCGCCCTCGGGGCAGGAAGTGGTGAGACCCTCGGCGCAGTAGGTGCAGGTGCCGTCGGACCAGACGAACGGGGCGACGGCCAGATCGCCGACGGCGAAGCCGTTGACCCCGGGCCCCGCCTCCTCGACGACGCCGAGGAACTCGTGGCCGATGCGCTGACCGGGCCGCCGGGCGGACGCGCCGCGGTAGGCCCACAGGTCGCTGCCGCAGACGCAGGCCCGCAGAACCCTCAGCACCACGTCGGTGGGCCGCTGGATCCTCGGGTCCGGCACCTCCTCCACCCGGATGTCGTGGGGGGCGTGGATGACGGTGGCGCGCATACGTTCGGGGTCCTTGCCGGTCTCAGCTGCTGGTACCCCGCTCACGGTACGCCCCGGTTCGCCCCATTCCCCGGGCCGCCCCCGGTGCGAGCACCCCGAGGGTCAGCAGAGCCTGCGCGGCGATGTAGGTGAGCATCACCCAGAAGTCCGGGGCGGGCGCCTGCGGCCACTGGGCGATACCGGTGGCGATCAGGGCGTCGGAGATCAGGAAGAGCGCCCCGCCGGCCGCCGCGTACGGCCCGAGCGCGCCCGCCCGCCAGGCCATGGCGGTGAGCAGCAGGCTGTAGCCGGTCAGCGGGATACGCAGGTCCGCCGGGAGGTCCGGCCAGATCAGCACGAGGAAGACGAGGAGCACGAGGACGTATCCGGCCCCCGTGGCCAGCGGCGCGCGGGCCCGGTCGCGGCCGAACAGCGTCAGGTAGCAGACATGGCCGACGGCGAAGGAGCCCATGCCGACGAGGAAGGCGAGGTCGTTGTCGGCGAGCAGGAGGACATCGCCGCCCCACCCGGCCAGCAGGGCCGCGACGAGCAGCCGGGGTCCGCCGCGCAGGGCCGCGTACCCGGCGAGCAGCGGCATCAGCAGCGGCTTGGCGAGGAGGTGGACGGTCTCGGCCCCGGCGAGGAGTCCGGCCAGGTCGACGGCCGCGGTGAGGAGGAAGGCGAGGAGCACGGGGCGGGCGAAGCGCTCGGCGGGTCCGCGCTGTCCGGTGCCGCCGGGGCGGGACGCGGTGGCGGTCACGGGGTGGGTTCCGGGGCGGAGGCGGGCACGGGGGCCGCGGAGGCGGGCACGGGGGCCGCGGAGGCGGGCACGGGGGCCGCGGAGGCGGGCGCGGGCACGGGCGCCGGCGCGGCCAGGGGGGCCGCGGCCTTCGGCGCCGGCTGCCAGCCCGGCCCCCGGAAGACCCGTCCGGCGCGCTCGCCCCAGGTGCCGGCGGCCCGGACGTCCCGGGCGATGGCGGCGTACTCGTGGGTCGCGACGCGCAGCGGGTTGTGGGTGGAGATGTTCTTGGTGAGCCCGTAGACGGGCCGCTCGGTCTCGGCGGCGAAGGACCCGAACATCCGGTCCCAGACGATCAGGATGCCGCCGAAGTTGCGGTCCAGGTAGCTGCCCTGCGAGGCGTGGTGGACCCGGTGGTGGGAGGGCGTGTTGAGGACGTACTCGAAGGGGCGCGGGAGCTTGCCGACGCGCTCGGTGTGCACCCAGAACTGGTAGACCAGGTTGGCCGACTGACAGAACGCGAGCGCCGCCGGGTGCACCCCGCAGGCGATCAGCGGCAGGTAGAAGGGCCAGACGGTCGCCGAAGTCCAGGGCTGGCGCAGCGCGGTGGTGAGGTTGAACTTCTGGCTGGAGTGGTGGACCACGTGGCAGGCCCACAGGATCCGGATCACGTGGTGGCCGCGGTGGGACCAGTAGTAGAAGAAGTCCTGGGCCAGGAGCATCAGCAGGACGGTCCACCACAGCACGGGCACCCGCAGCGGCGTCAGCTCGTAGACCCCCATGTAGACGGCCAGGACGGGGATCTTCCAGAGCAGGTCGAAGCCCAGGCTGCCGATGCCCATGGTGAGGCTGGTGGCGGCGTCCTTGGTCTCGTACCCGGCGGCGTCCTCGTCCGGGTGGAGGCGGTAGCTGACCATCTCGATCACGGTGAGCAGCACGAAGGCCGGTATTGACCACAGCACGACATCGGGCAGGTTCGGCTCCATGCGAGCACCGTAGGGCCGCCGGTCGGTGAGGGCTAGACGTTGTTACCCACAAGTATGTGAGACCTGGTGTCAGCTGCCTTTGGCACCTTCCGCCAATCGCGCGCGCCGCGAAGCCGGACCGGCCGGCCGGGGAGGCTCGCGGGCCGCGTGACCGCCGCCTTCGCCGAACTCCCCGAGCACGAGCGGCCGCCCGCGCTCACCTCCGAACAGGACACCTTCGCGGCGGCGGAGGAACCGGATGCCGGACGGCCGTCCGCCCGGGAGCTGGGCCCCGAGCGGCTGCGCGCGGAGCTGCCGGCCCCCGCCGCCGGACTCTCGGAGCGGGCCCCCGGGCTGTACGAGGACCTCCTCGGCCGCTGCGCGCATCCGGTGGAACAGCTCACCGCCCGCCCCTCGTTCGCGTCGGCTGCCGGTTCCGGGCAGGAGCACGCCGGCGCAGTGGCCGGCGCCGAACGCCGCGCGGCAGACGTTCGGCGGCGAGCCGGCGGACCGCGACCGGCGCGCCCCTTCGTCCGGCGCCCGCGCGCCTTCACGAACCTCGACGCACTGCCCGCCCCGGCGCACTCCCCTACCGCGTGGCCACGTCACCGCGGGCGGCCGAATAGGGGACTGTCAGTCATGGCCCGTATTCTCTGTGACCATGCTCGACGACCGCCAGACAGCCGCACCATGGCCGACCGCCTACCCCCAGGGGTACGCGGTCGTCGACGTGGAGACCACCGGACTCGCCCGCGACGACCGGATCGTGTCCGCCGCCGTCTACCGGCTGGACGCCGTGGGCGATGTCGAGGACCACTGGTACACGCTGGTCAACCCGGAGCGCGACCCCGGCCCCGTCTGGATCCACGGGCTGACGAGCGACGTCCTGGACGGCGCGCCGCTCTTCCCGGAGATCGCGGCCGCGCTCTCGGAGCGGCTCGCGGACCGGGTGCTCGTCGCGCACAACGCGGCGTTCGACTGGTCGATGCTCGCCCGGGAGTACGCACGGGCCTCGGTGGTCGCGCCGGTCGAGCACCGGCTGTGCACGATCGCGCTGGCCAAGGAGCTGCGGCTGCCACTGCCCAACCACAAGCTGGCGTCCCTCGCCGCGCACTTCGGGGTCGTGCAGCAGCAGGCCCACCACGCCCTGGACGACGCCCGGGTGCTGGCCGAGGCGTTCCGGCCGAGCCTGCACGCGGCGGCCCGGGACGGGGTGCGGCTGCCGTTGCTGGAGTGCCGCCCGCTGACCGAGTGGTCCGACTCCCCCGTCGCCCCGCGCGTCGGATACCAGCCCTCCCGGCAGCAGAACAGCTGGCGGCCCTCGCGCAAGCGGCCGGCCTGCCCGTATCCCAATCCGGGACGGTACGAGAAGGAGAAGCCGCTCCGGCAGGGGATGCGGGTGGCCTTCTCCGGGGACACCTCGATCGACCGGGAACTGCTGGAGGACCGGGCGGTGGAGGCCGGTCTGCACGTGGCGACCAGCGTGTCCCGGCTGACCAGTCTGCTGGTGACCAACGACCCGGACGCGGCCACCTCCAAGACACAGAAGGCGAGGACGTTCGGGACACCGATCCTGGAGGAGAGCGCCTTCACCCATCTGCTGCGCGATGTGGCCCCGGCCGAACCGGCGCCGGGGGCGACACTGCCGCACCAGGCCCCCGCACCGTCATCGGAGTGAACCGGACACGACTCGCCCGGCAGCCCCTCGCCCCGTGGCCGCCGGGCGTCCCACCCTGTGGCGCATGGCACGTTGTGAGGTTTGCGGAAACGACTACGGCATGTCCTTCGAGGTGCACGCGCAGGGCGCGGTGCACGTCTTCGACTGCTTCTCCTGCGCCATCCACCGCATGGCGCCGATCTGCGAGCACTGCCGGGTCCAGGTGATCGGGCAGGGCGTCGAGGCGGACGGGCACTGGTACTGCGGCGCCCACTGCGCCCGCGCCGAGGGAAAGGCGGGCATCGTGGACAAAGCGTGACCGAATGCCCCGTCGCACGGACCGCTCCGGCGACACCCCTGAGTGCCGCACCCCATGGCCCCGGTTGTACGGTCATGGGGTGTACCGCTTCCTGTTGACCCGGCAGTGGGTGATCCTCACCCTGCTCGGCCTCGTGCTGATCCCGACGATGATCGAGCTGGGTTTCTGGCAGTTCCACCGGCACGAGCACCGGGTCGCGCAGAACGCGCTCATCTCGCGGAACCTCGACGCACGCCCCGTCCCGGTCACCGACCTCACCTCGCCCGGGCACACCGTCCCACGATCGGACTACTGGCGGGCGGTCACCGCGACGGGAACGTTCGACACCGAGCACGAGGTGGTCGTCCGCCGCCGGACCTCGGACGACGACCGCATCGGCGTCCATGTCCTGACCCCGCTGGACCTCAAGGGCGGCGGCACCGTCCTGGTCAACCGGGGCTGGGTACCGGCCGCACCGAACCAGACCGCCTTCCCCGAGGTGCCGCCCGCGCCCCGCGGCGAAGTGACCGTCACCGGCCGCCTCAAGGCGGACGAGACGACCGGCAGCAGCGGCATCAAGGACCTGGCGGGACTGCCCGACCGGCAGGTGATGCTGATCAACAGCGACCAGCAGTCCCAGCTGCTGTCCCGGACGGTCCTCGGCGGCTACATCGAGCAGACCGCTCCCCGGCCGACGGGGGAGCTGCCCGAGCGGATCGCCTCTCCCGACGACAGCTCCATCGGCCCGCACATGGCCTACGCCGTCCAGTGGTGGCTGTTCGTCGCCGCGGTCCCGGTCGGCTGGGTGATTCTCGTACGCCGCGAGAAGCGCGACCGCGAGCAGGCCGCGGCCGGGAACGTGGCGGCCGTCGCCCCCGAGCAGCCCGAACCGGCGAGCGCCTGAGGTCTCTACGGCACACGGCTGATGGACGGCCGGCTGGTTGACAACGGCTCGGTCCGGGAAAACGCCAGGCGTGACCCCACGCATCGAGGACTACGCCCTGATCGGCGATCTCCAGACCGCCGCGCTCGTCGGCAGGAACGGTTCCGTCGACTGGCTCTGCCTGCCCCGCTTCGATTCCGGCGCCTGTTTCGCCGCCCTGCTCGGCACCGAGGAGAACGGCCACTGGCGCATCGCGCCCAAGGGCGCCAACCCTTCGGACACCTGTACCCGGCGCGGCTACGCGGGTGACTCCCTGGTCCTGGAGACGTACTGGGAGACGCGGACCGGCACGGTGAAGGTCATCGACTTCATGCCGCAGCGCGACACGTCGCCCGACCTGATGCGGATCGTCGAGGGCGTCAGCGGCACCGTCGACATGAGTTCGGTGCTGCGGCTGCGCTTCGACTTCGGTTCGGTGGTGCCCTGGGTGCGGCGTTCGCACGGCCACCGGGTGGCGGTCGCGGGCCCCGACTCCGTCTGGCTGCGCAGCGAACCCCCCGTCAAGACATGGGGCCAGCAGTTCAGCACCTGCTCCTCCTTCACCGTCACCGAGGGCGAGAGCGTGGCCTTCGTGCTGACCTGGCACCCCTCGCACGCGCGGCGCCCGAAGCTGATCGACCCGCGCGAGGCGCTGAAGCACACGCTGCACGACTGGGCGAAGTGGACCGACCGTTGCACCTACGAAGGTCCCTACCGCGACGCCGTGCTGCGGTCCCTGATCACCCTCAAGGCGCTGACGTACGCACCGACGGGCGGCATCGTGGCGGCCCCGACCACCTCCCTGCCGGAGGAGATCGGCGGCGTACGGAACTGGGACTACCGCTTCTGCTGGCTGCGGGATGCCACGCTGACCCTCGGGGCGCTGGTCTCGGCCGGCTATCTCAAGGAGGCGGAGGCGTGGCGGGACTGGCTGCTGCGGGCCGTCGCCGGGGACCCGGCGGACCTCCAGATCATGTACGGGCTGGCGGGCGAACGCCGGCTGCCCGAGACCGAGCTGCCCTGGCTCGCCGGGTACGAGCACTCCCGGCCGGTACGCACCGGCAACGCGGCCGTCCGCCAGCGTCAGCTCGATGTGTACGGCGAGGTCATCGACGCGCTCCGGCTGGCCCGCGTCGCCGGTCTCGACGACAAGCCGCACGCCTGGAACCTCCAGCTCAGCCTGCTCGGCTTCCTGGAGTCGACCTGGCGCGAGCCGGACGAGGGGCTGTGGGAGATCCGCGGCGCCCGGCGGCACTTCGTGCACTCCAAGGTGATGGCCTGGGTCGCGGCCGACCGGGCGGTGCGCTCGCTGGAGGAGAATCCCGAGCTGCCGGGCGACGCCGACCGCTGGCGCGCGATGCGGGACGCCGTGCACGCCGAGGTGTGCCGGAAGGGGTACGACCCCGAGCGGAACACCTTCACCCAGTCCTACGGGTCTCGTGAACTGGACGCCTCGACGCTGCTCATCGCGCGGACCGGGTTCCTGCCGCCGGACGATCCCCGGGTGATCGGCACGGTCGACGCGGTCCGCGACGAGCTGGGCGCCGACGGCCTGGTCCGGCGCTACAGCACCGAGGGCGCGTCCGTCGACGGGCTGCCGGGCGACGAGGGGGCCTTCATCGTCTGTTCGTTCTGGCTGGTCGACGCGTTGCAGCGGACCGGCAGACCGGACGAGGCCCGGGCCCTCTTCGACCGGCTGCTGGAGCTGCGCAACGACCTCGGGCTGCTGGCCGAGGAGTACGACCTGACGGCCGGGCGGCAGCTGGGCAACTTCCCCCAGGCGTTCAGCCATATCGGGCTGGTGAACGCCGCGGTCGACCTCGCCGGCGGGGACCCGGCAGGATAGGGCCATGGATCTGGGACTGAAGGACCGCGTCTACATCGTCACCGGAGCGACCCGGGGCCTCGGCAACGCCACCGCCCGTTCGCTGGCCGCCGACGGCGCGAAAGTGATCATCACCGGCCGGGACGAGAGGTCCGTCGCGGAGGCCGCCTCCGAGCTGGGCCCCGACGCGGTCGGACTCGCCGCCGACAACGCCGACCCGAGCGCCGCCCAGCGCCTGGTGGACACGGCGCGGGAGCGCTTCGGGCGGCTCGACGGCATCCTCGTCAGCGTCGGCGGGCCTGCCCCCGGCTTCCTCGCGGACAACTCGGACGACCAGTGGCAGACGGCGTTCGAGACGGTGTTCCTGGGGGCGGTGCGGCTCGCCCGTACGGCGGCGGCCGCGCTCGGCGAGGGCGGTGTGATCGGCTTCGTGCTCTCCGGATCGGTGCATGAGCCGATCGCGGGGCTGACCATCTCCAACGGGCTGCGCCCCGGTCTGGCCGGTTTCGCCAAGTCGCTGGCCGACGAGCTGGGCCCGCGCGGCATCCGGGTGGTGGGCGTGCTGCCCGCCCGGATCGACACGGACCGGGTCCGCGAACTGGACGCCCTGTCCGGCGACGCGGAGGCCGCCCGCACCGCGAACGAGGCGCGCATCCCGCTGCGGCGCTACGGGACGCCCGAGGAGTTCGGGAAGACCGCGGCCTTCCTGCTCTCCCCCGCCGCCTCGTATCTGACAGGGATCATGGTCCCCGTCGACGGCGGGTCACGGCACGGGTTCTGACCGGCCGCCCTCTTTCGCCGTGCGCGGCGGCGCTCCTCCGGTCACGGCTGAGGTCTCTTCGCCCGACACGGACCGACCGCCGCGTTCCCCGTGGCACGGGGAACGCGGCCGACGTCCTCGACCGTGCGCCGGCGGATCCGCCCTCCGTACGCCCACGGGCCGTCAGGACACCCGCTCCGCGCGGTGCTTGACGGCCTCCAGGCGCACCTCGGCGGGAAGTCGGTCCAGACCGGCCGAGTCGCGTGCGTGCGCCAGTGCCCCGTCGGCGACCGCGTTCAGCGTCTCCAGCGGGGCGGCGTGCGGCTCCATCCGCAGCCGGAGCCGGGCCCGGGGCGCCGTGCGGCGGCCGGTCAGCATCGCCCGGGCGTGGGCCACTCCGTCCAGTTCGCCCGCTTCCCCGGCGAGCACGCCCTCCAGGGCGCGGCCCCGAAGCTGAGCCCCTTCGCCGTCGCCGCTGTCCACCAGCACCTCGGCGAGCCGGCCGCGGCGGAGCTGAGCGAGGAACCACCACAGGGCGAGGACGACGAGGACGGCGAGGACCGCGATCACGGTCGGCCACCACCAGCCCTCGTCGCGCCAGCGGTGCCGGTCCGTCGCGCTGAGCAGCACATCGTTCTCGCCGTCCCAGGGCCACCAGGACGGTACGGACGCGCCGAGTCCGGCGGCGAGCACCGCGCCGCCGACGACGACCAGTACCAGGCCGGCCAACGCCAGCAGGACCCGGTTGACGGTGGAGCGCATGCGGCTCATCCCTTCTTCGCCGGTCGGTGCACCTGGACGGAGAGGGCCGGCGGATTCGCCAGGCCCAGTTCCCGGACGGCCGTCTCCAGCACGGCGTCCAGGTCGGTCCGCACGTCGTCGAGTTCCCGGAAGTGCGAGAGTGCGCGCACCTTCGCCTTCCTTCGTCCCATCCTGATCCGCACGGACTGCACACCGGGCACTTCCACGGCCCGGTCCCGCAGGACCAGCGCGGCGGCGGTGCGGTCGAGTGAGGCCCGGACGTCGGTGCGGTCGCGGCGCATCGGCAGCAGGTCGCGCAGCCCGGGGGTGAGGGCCAGCAGGATCAGCCACAGGCCGATCAGTGCCGCGACACCCGCCCCGATGAGCACGGCGACGTCGTCCAGGCGCCGCTCGGCCAGGCCGTCGGCGAGGGAGCGACGCCACTGCATGGCCGGATGGCCGGCCCGTACGGCGGCGATGTCGTAGAGCAGCAGCCCGGCCGCGCCCAGCAGCACAAGGGCCAGCAGGGCGGCCGGGACCCGGCGCGCGGACCAGAAACGGCCGGCCCTGCCGTCGCCCTGTGCCAGGGTGGGCACCGGTTCGCGGGCGCCGGCCGGCCCGTGGGCGACCGGCGTGGCCGCGTCGGTGCCGCTCTGTTCCACGGTGGGCATCCGCCGGGTGGAGCCGGTCGGTTCACCGGGTTCGGTCATCGGATCCTCCCCTGTGCGGCGGCGCCCGCTCCGGCAGGGTGCAGGCGTTCGACCTGCACGGCCACCTCGGGCACTTCCATGCCTGCGAGCGCCTTGACCCGCTGGACGACCCGGCGGCGTACGGCCCCGCACTGGCGGCCGATGTCGCCGGGGTAGCCGAGCTCCAGGCTGACCCGGACCCGGGCGGCGTCGCGGTGCACGGTGACCGTGGCACGCGGCGACGCCCCGGCCTCGGGCGGTTCGTCGACCGCCTCCTTCGCCGCCTGGGCGGCGATCTTGGCGACGACGCGGTCGGAGATCCGGGTCTCGCCCCGTTCGGCGGCGGCGACCCGGCCGGTCACCGCCGTCACCGTCGCCGGTCGCCGCGCTCGCGACTCCTGAAGAAGTCGCCGGGCTCCAGGTCGCCGTCGAGGAAGCGGCCGGCGATGAAGCCGATCGCGCCCAGCGCGGCCACCAGTACGAAGGCTCCGAACCCGCCGAAATATCCGGCGAACCCGAGCGCCATGCCGGCCAACAGGCCGACGACAGCCATGCTCATCGTGGTGTCTCCTCAAGTGCCGTGCGGTGGGGGTGCGGGAGGGTTACTGGAGACGCTGATCGTCGTTGTCGTCGTCATCGTCGTCCTCGTCGGGCAGCTTGACGTCGCTGACCGCGATGTTGACCTCGACGACTTCAAGACCCGTCATGCGCTCGACGGCCGCGATGACGTTCTCGCGTACGTCGCGCGCCACGTCGGAGATCGCCTCGCCGTATTCGACGACGATCTCCAGGTCGAGGGCCGTCTGCGACTCGCCGACCTCGGCCTTGACCCCGCGAGTGACGGATTTGCCGCCGCCGGGGACCCGGTCTCGGACGGCGCCGAACGTCCGAGAGAGGCCGCTGCCCATCGCGTGGACGCCGGCCACATCGCGCGCCGCCATCCCGGCGATCTTCTCGACGACGCCGTCGGCGATGGTCGTGCGGCCCCGGGCGCCCGGGTCACCGCCGCCGCGCTTGCTCAGCGGCGTCCTGTCACCGGACCCGCTGTCGGGGTTGTTGCGCTGGGAGGTCTCAGTCATCGCTGCTCTTCCCTTCGGGGCAGGGTTGGACTTCCTTTTGCCCACGTTAAGTGCGCTTGCGCCATCCCGCGCCGTGGATGCGGCAGGCTGGGGCGATGACAACGGCGCAGGGCCCGCGGAGGGCCGACGGATGGACCGCGGCGGTACGGCAGCGCCTCGGCCTGGGCAGGCTGCTGCCGCTGGGCGGCCCGGAGGACGGCGTGTGGATCGCGGAGACCGCCGCCGCCGCTGTGCTGCGCGGAGCGGCGGCCCGCCCCGGGACGGTGCTGGGGAAGCTGAGGATCGGCCCGGTGGAGGAAGCGGTGGCGGAAGCGGCAGAGGAAGCGGTGGCCGGAGAGGGCCGCGGCGCTTCGCGGGACCCGGCTGAACGGCCGCCCCAGGCTCCGCCGAGCGCACTGCCGCCGGGGCCGCTGAGGATCGACGCGGAGTTCTCGGCCGCCCCGGACCGGCCCCTGCCGGACGCCGCGGCAACCCTGCGGGCGGCGCTGCTCACGGCCGCCGCCGCCCGGCTGGGTCTGGAGATCGCCGAGGTGGACCTGACGGTGACGGCATTGCTGGAGGACGGTGCGTCCGATCAGGTGACGCCGTCCGCGCCGGCGTCGGCTCCGGCGGCCCCGGTCGCGGAACCGCAGGGCCCGGTGGCGGCGGCCGCCGCCGGGGTGCCGGGGGTCGTCGCGCTGACCCGGGTGCTGGGCGGTCCGGTGCATACCGGCCCGGAGCACGTACGGGTGGAGGTGGCGACGGCCGGGGACCATCGGGCGCTGGATGTCGCCCGGTCCGTGCGCACGGCGGTGGCGGCGGCCACCGACGCGCGGCTGCCGGTGTCGGTGCTGGTCACGGACGTGGTGCGGCCGGAAGCGGGGGGGGGGGGGGGGGGGGGGGGGGGGGCCCCGCCCCCCCCCCCCCCCGCTTCCCGAGCCCGGCCGGACTGGGGTGACGCTCCGGTCGTCTGTCACGGGGCGGCGATGGTGACGGTGAGTCCGCCGTCCTCGTCACGCCCGTGGCCGCGGGGGTGTCAGTCGGTGATGCCCGCCAGGTCGCGGAGCCGGCGGCCCTGGGCGGCCCGCTCGGCGGCGCGCTGCTCCTCGACGTCACGCGAGAGCGCGCCGGCGAGGAGGGCCTTCGTCTCGATGACGGCGTCGCGGGGGGCTCCCACCAGGGCTGCGGCGAGGTCGCGGGCCGCCGCGTCGAGGTCGCCGACGGGCACCACGAGGTTGGCGAGTCCTGTGCGCTCGGCCTCCTCGGCGTGCACGAACCGGCCGGTGGCGCAGATTTCGAGCGCGCGGGCATACCCCACGAGGTGCACCAGGGGGTGGGTGCCCGTGAGGTCGGGGACGAGACCGAGGCTGGTCTCGCGCATGGCGAACTGCACGTCCTCGGCGACGATCCGCAGATCGCAGGCGAGGGCGAGCTGGAAGCCGGCGCCGATGGCATGGCCCTGGACCGTCGCGATGGACACGAGGTCGTTGCGCCGCCACCAGGTGAACGCCTCCTGGTACTCGGCGATGATCGCGTCGAGCTCGGCCTCCGGGCCGCGCGCCATGTCGAGGAACGACGGCTCGCCGTCGAAGCCCTCGGGAGTGAAAGCCTGCCGGTCGAGGCCCGCGGAGAAGGACGCGCCCTCGCCGCGGAGCACCACGACCCGGACGGTGCCGGGCAGCGCCCGTCCGGCCTCGGTCAACGCCCGCCACAGAGCGGGAGACTGAGCGTTGCGCTTGGCCGGAAGGGTGAGCGTCACCGTGGCGACGGCGTCGTCGACGGTGAGCCGTACGCCGTCCTTGTCGAGCACAGTGTCGAGCGAGGTCATGGGGCTCCTCCGGAAGGGGTGCTGTCAGCACTCGAAATTAAGTGACTGAACAGTAACCACCCGGACGACCTCTCGGTCAGCCGGGTGGCCACCCCGAATTCCGTTGGGCCCTAATATGCCGGAGACCCGGGTCTCTCAGGCCGATGCGGCCTTCTTGCCCCGTGTCGCGCCGCCGCGTCCCCGCAGCGTCACTCCGGACTCACTGAGCATCCGGTGGACGAACCCGTAGGAGCGGCCGGTTTCCTCGGCCAGCGCCCGGATACTCGCACCGGAGTCGTACTTCTTCTTCAGGTCTGCCGCGAGCTTGTCACGCGCGGCGCCGGTTACCCGGCTGCCCTTCTTCAGAGTCTCGGCCACCCGTGCCTCCTCATGGGAAGTGCGCTCTGGACTCTCATGATCACCCCTCCCGCGCTTCCTGGCCACCCATTCGGCAAGGTCGGTGCGGGCGGTTTCCCGTACGAGAAGCGCGTCGACACGAACGGAATCCCTGATTCCAGAGCGCTCAGGACGCCGCATGGCCCCGGCCGGCCGGAGAACCGGCAGGTCAGGGCCGTACGGGGAGGCGCGGCCGGAAAAGGGGCGCGCCGCGGGTGAGCGCCGGGCGCACCACCGGAGTACGAGAGGTTCTCACGCAGATGAGGGATCACGCGTAGGCCGAATGATCCATCCCCGGTGGATCAGGCGAGGGCGACGAGGTCGCGGTAGTCCGCTCCCCAGAGGTCCTCGACACCGTCCGGGAGCAGGATGATCCGCTCCGGCTGGAGCGCCTCGACGGCGCCCTCGTCGTGGGTCACGAGGACGACGGCGCCCTTGTAGGTGCGCAGCGCGCCGAGGATCTCCTCGCGGCTGGCGGGGTCGAGGTTGTTCGTGGGCTCGTCGAGCAGGAGCACGTTGGCGGAGGAGACGACCAGGGTCGCGAGCGCGAGCCGGGTCTTCTCGCCGCCGGAGAGCACACCCGCGGGCTTGTCGACGTCGTCGCCGGAGAAGAGGAAGGAGCCGAGCGTCTTGCGGACCGCGACGAGGTCGAGGTCGGGGGCGGCGGAGCGCATGTTCTCCAGGACCGTGCGCTCCGGGTCGAGCGTCTCGTGCTCCTGGGCGTAGTACCCGAGCTTGAGGCCGTGGCCCTCGATGATCTCGCCGGTGTCGGGCTTCTCGGCACCGCCGAGCAGGCGCAGCAGCGTCGTCTTGCCGGCGCCGTTGAGGCCGAGGATGACGACGCGGGAGCCCTTGTCGATGGCGAGGTCGACGTCGGTGAAGATCTCCAGCGAGCCGTACGACTTGGACAGGCCCTCCGCCATCAGCGGGGTCTTGCCGCAGGGCGAGGGGTCGGGGAAGCGCAGTTTGGCGACCTTGTCGGAGACCCGCACGGCCTCCAGGCCCGAGAGCAGCCGGTCGGCGCGCTTGGCCATGTTCTGGGCGGCCACGGTCTTGGTGGCCTTGGCGCGCATCTTGTCGGCCTGGGCGTTGAGGGTCGCGGCCTTCTTCTCGGCGTTCTGGCGCTCGCGCTTGCGGCGCTTCTCGTCGGCCTCGCGCTGCTGCTGGTAGAGCTTCCAGCCCATGTTGTAGACGTCGATCTGGGCGCGGTTGGCGTCGAGGTAGAACACCTTGTTGACGACCGTCTCGACCAGGTCCACATCGTGGGAGATCACGATGAAGCCGCCGCGGTAGGACTTGAGGTAGTCGCGCAGCCAGACGATGGAGTCGGCGTCGAGGTGGTTGGTCGGCTCGTCCAGGAGCAGGGTGTCGGCGTCCGAGAAGAGGATCCGGGCCAGCTCCACGCGGCGGCGCTGACCGCCGGAGAGGGTGTGCAGCGGCTGGCCGAGGACCCGGTCGGGCAGGCTGAGCGCGGCGGCGATGGTGGCGGCCTCGGCCTCGGCGGCGTACCCGCCCTTGGTGAGGAACTCCGTCTCCAGGCGCTCGTACTTCTTCATCGCCTTCTCGCGGGTGGCGCCCTGCCCGTTCGCCATCCGGTCCTCGTTCTCGCGCATCTTGCGCAGGATCGTGTCGAGACCGCGGGCGGAGAGGATGCGGTCGCGGGCGAGGATGTCGAGGTCGCCGGTGCGCGGGTCCTGTGGGAGGTAGCCCACCTCCCCGGACTTGGTGATGGTGCCCCCGGCGGGGGTGCCCTCGCCGGCGAGGCACTTGGTGAGGGTGGTCTTGCCCGCTCCGTTGCGGCCGACGAGGCCGATGCGGTCGCCCTTGGCGATACGGAACGAGGCGGATTCGATGAGAATGCGGGCGCCGGCACGCAGCTCGATGCCGGAGGCGGTGATCACGGAAAAACTCCAGGGCAGTATGGACGGCGGAGGGACGAGGGCGGAGGTCTCTCGACGCCGCTAATGCACAAGGAGAAAGGCCATACGGCCCATTCTACTGGCGGTACGCAACTCCTTTTCCGCGTGCTGTACGGGACGGACCGCCCCATACCCGGCGCGACCCCCCGGGAGCCGCGGACGCGCGGCCCGGTCCGCGGCGGCACCGTTCGGCCGCCACCGGGTCCCGCGCGGGCGCTCCGGCCCGGCGGGCGCCCTTCGCCCGGACCGGGCACGTCTGACCTGTGGGAACGCTTCCCGGGAGGGCATTGTCAGTGCCCGGTGGAAGACTGAGACACAGATCACAGCAAGGTGGTCCGGACAGCAGACGCGGCACCAGGAGAGGTGAGTGCGATGGCAGGCGCGGCGAGCGGCGTTCCCACGATCTACCCGACGATCCTGTACGACGACGCGAAGACCGCGATCAGGACGCTGACACAGGGCCTGGGCTTCGCCGAGGAGGCGGTGTACGAGGGGGAGAACGGCAGCGTCCTGCACGCCGAGCTGTCCTGCGGCAACGGCAGGGTGATGCTCGGCTCCAAGGGGCGCGCGGGAGTGTTCGCGCAGGCGATGGCGGGGGCGGGCCCGGCCGGGGTGTACGTGGTGGTGGACGAGGTGGACGAGCACTACGCCCGCGCCCGGGAGTTCGGCGTGGAGATCCTCATGGAGCCGACCGACCAGGACTACGGCTCCCGGGACTACATGGCACGGGACCCCGAGGGCAACGTGTGGAGTTTCGGGACGTACGCCCCGGGGTCCGGCTGACGGACCCCGGGGGCGGGCGGCTCAGGCTCCCCCGGTGTGCACCTGGAAGGCGGCCCGGCGGACCGCCTTGGCCAGGGCCGGGTCCGGGTGGGCCGCGGCCAGGGCGACCAGGACCTGGACGGTGCGCGGGTGCCCGACGGCCCTGACCTCGTCGAGCAGCGCCGGGACGGTGCCCTGGACGGCCGAGTCGAGGTGGCGCACCAGCAGCCCGGTCTCGCCGTGGTCGGCGACGGCGGCCGCGGTGTCGACCCAGAGCCAGGTGGACTCCTCCCGGCTGAGCACGTCCTGGGCGTCGTCCGGGTCCTTGCCCTCGTACTCGGCGAGCCAGAGCAGCGCGTAGGGCCGCAGCGAGGGTTCGGTGAGCACGGCGCGGACCTCGGGTTCGGCGGGGGCTCCGACGACCCTCAGCGCCTCGAAGGCCAGTCCGCGCAGCAGGGCGTCCTCGCCCCGGGCGACGGCCAGCAGTTCGGCGACGGCGCTGCCGACCGTGCGGGCGGCGAGCCAGGCGCGGTATTCGTCGCGGGCCGGACCCGGGGTGAGCCGGGCGCAGCCGAGGAGCATGTCGGCGGCGGACTGCTCGATGTTCCCGGCGGGGCTCTGCGCGGCGACGCAGATCTGTTCCAGCTTGACCCAGACCGCCCAGTTGCCCAGCGGGGTGAGGGTGGCGTGCCCCCGGCCGAGGGTCAGCGCCCCGACGGCGGCGAGGCCCTCCAGGGCCCAGTCGAGCAGCAGGGCGTTGAGGCCGGCGTTCCGGGCGGGGCCGGCGGCGGCCCCGCCCGGGGTGTCGGACGCGGTTCCGCCGGGTCCGAGGGGCACTTCGCAGCGCTCCTCCTGGAGTTCGGCGACGCGCTGGCCGAGGAGGTCCAGCAGGGCGGGGACGGTGACGGGGCCCGCGGAGAGCTGGAGGAGGGAGAGCACCTGGGGCACGGCCTCGACGGCTTCGGCGACCGCGCCCGCCTCGATGTCCGCGGGCGCGGCGTGGACGAGCGACCAGGCGTCGAAGAGCGCCACCCAGCCGCGGAGGACGGCGGAGTCGTCCCGGTCCCAGGCGCGCAGCCGCCAGCCGGGGCGGGCGGTGTCGCCGTGCAGTTCGATCAGTCCGGCCAGCCGGGCCCGGTCCCAGCCCGCGCGGACCTGCGCCGGGGAGAGCTCCAGGGCGGTGGCCGCCCGTTCGAGGGCGTGGGCGGCGAGCGGGGCGGCGGTGCCCGGCCCGGGCGTGCCGGCCGCCCAGTGGGCGATGCGTACGGCGTCGGCGAGCACCGTCCTGGCCTGGCGGGCCAGTTCCGTACGGGGCGGGGTGCCCTCGGGGGGCCGGGGAGCCGGCCTGGTGCGCCGGGTGGTCACGGCCTTGCGGGCGGTGGCAAGGGGTCGCGGGCGGACAAGTCGCAGCCTGGAGTCGCGCGGAGTACGGGACGTCACGGGAGCAGTCTTGCCCCTGACGGCCCGAAAGCCCAAACGGAAGGCGTTTCACCGGTACGCGAAAGGTTCCCCCGGCGCGACGACAAGGGGGAGAGTTCACCCCATCGGCTCACATCAGGGGCGTGAGGAACCGCCGCAGGGTCTCCTCGTAGCGGGCCGGGTCGGCGTTCCACATCGACGCATGCGGAGCCCGTGGGACGGCGTGCAGGCTGACCAGATCCGGGCGGCGGCCGGCGAGCTCCCGGGAGGACTCCCACGGGGCGATCGTGTCGTCCGGGCCGTGCAGGATCAGGGTCGGCGCGCGCAGCGAGGCCGGCGCCGAGGTCTCCAGTACCGGGGCGCGGCTCATCCCCGTCCGGCCCTGGGCGGCGCGGACGGCGAGCGGCAGCAGTGCGGCGGGGACGCCGCGGGCGGCGGCCAGGGCGCGCAGGGTGACCGGCCAGTCCAGCACCGGGGAGTCGAGGACCAGGCCGCTGATGCGGTCGCGGAGCGGGGACTCGACGGCGGCGTACAGGGCCATCGTGGCGCCGGTGGACCAACCGTGGACGATCACGTTCCGGGCGCCGTAGCGCAGGGCGTAGCGGATGGCGGCGTCGAGATCGCGCCACTCGGAGGCGCCGAAGCGGCCGAGGCCGTCGGCGGGGCGGGGGGCTCCCGGGTCGCCCCGGTAGGCGAGGTCGAGCACGGGGAGACTCTGTCCCTGCAGGAACCCCATGAGGTTCATGGGGTGGGCCCGGGTGGCGCCGAGGCCGTGCAGGGTGATGACCCACGTGTCGCGGGCGCCGGGGACGTACCAGGCGGGCAGGGGGCCCAGTTCGCCGGGGATCTCGACCTCCTGGTGCTCCAGGCCGAGGTCGCCGCCCGGGTCACCGCCGTACAGCTCGGGGGTGAGCCGGACCTTCGCACCCGGTTCGAGGAGCCCCTGCCCGACGCTCTCCAGCCTCCGGACGACGGTGTCGGCGGCCGGGGAGGCCCCGTCGACGACGGGCCCGACCACCGCGTGGACCCCGGGCCCGGCCAGGCCGTAGAAGCCGGGCCGCAGCGCGGAGAAGGAACGGGTCAGGGTGACCTGCCCGGCCTCCGTGGCGTGTACGACGAGTCTGCGGTCGGCGGGGAGGGGGCGCCCGGGGGCCGCCTTGAGGGCGGCGTCGCTGGCGTAGCGGCCGGCCGCGACCGCTGCCGCACCGACGCCGAGGATCGTGGTGACGGCCGTTGCCGTCGCGGTTACCGGGCGCACCGCTTCAGTGTCGTGGGCCGGGCGGCCGGCTGCCAGTGGGCGGGGGCCGTCCGGGTCGGATCCGCGCCTCCGGACGGTCGCGGGGCGGGGACCGGGCGGGTGCGCCCGCCGGGTCAGCCGGACTGGCCGTACCCCTTGAGCGCTTCCGTCACCTCGTCCAGCTGGGCCGCGTCGAGCAGGGCCGGGGTGCGGCCGGGCACGGAGCTCGCGGTGAGCCAGAGGCGGCACAGCCACTCCAGCTGGGCGGTGCGCTCGTACGCCTGGTCGAGCGTGTCGCCGTAGGTGACGGTGCCGTGGTTGGCGAGCAGGCAGCCGGTGCGGCCCCGGAGGGCGCCGAGCATGGCGTCGGCCAGTTCCGGGGTGCCGTAGCGGGCGTAGGCGGCGGTGCGGACGGGTCCGCCGAGGACGGCGGCCGCGTAGTGGACGAGCGGCACCTCGGTGACGAGGGTGGAGACGGCGGTGGCGTGCACGGCGTGGGTGTGGACCACGGCGGCGGCGTCGGTGGAGCGGTAGACCGCCAGGTGGAGGGGGAGTTCACTGGTCGGCGCCAGGTCCCCGACGACCTGCTGGCCTTCCAGGTCGACGCCGACCGCGTCGTGGGGGCCGAGCCGGTCGTACGGCACTCCGCTGGGCGTCACGAGGACGACGTCGCCGACGCGGGCGGACACGTTGCCCGAGGTGCCGACGACCAGGCCGTCCGCCGCGCTGCGGCGGGCGGTCGCGACGACGTCCCGCCAGGTCCGGCCGACGGATTCCGGCTGCTGCTCGCTCATGGGGCGAGCGTAGGCGTGAAGGCCCGTAACCGGAACGTCACCCCGGGAGTGACGGGGATCTCGTCCGGGTGCCGAACGGCCGTTCAAAATATTCGCCAGTAAGCGGCAAAGGGCAGCCCACGCCGCACCTCACAGACCTCGCGCAGCCCCTCCCGCACACAAGCGGAGGCAACCCACTCCGCTTGGGGTCACCGTGACGCCCTGTCCAGTTCACCTTCCGTTCATTCAGGTTGCCTACGGTCCACGTGCCACTGACGTCGAACGATTGCCTGGGTAAATGGAACACATCACGCTGCTGCTTGCGATTGTGGTCGTGACAGCTCTCGTGTTCGATTTCACGAACGGTTTCCACGACACCGCCAACGCGATGGCGACCACCATCTCGACCGGCGCCCTGAAACCCAAGACAGCGGTGGCGATGTCCGCCGTTCTCAACCTGGTCGGCGCGTTCCTGTCGGTGGAGGTCGCCAAGACGATCTCCGGCGGGATCGTCAACGAGGACGGCCTCAGAACCGAGGTCATCTTCGCGGCGCTCGTAGGCGCCATCCTGTGGAACCTCCTCACCTGGCTGGTCGGCCTGCCCTCCAGCTCCTCCCACGCCCTGTTCGGCGGTCTGATCGGCGCCGCGGTCATGTCGGCCGGCTGGTCCTCGATCAACGGCGGCACCGTCGTCACCAAGGTGCTGCTCCCGGCGATCGCCGCCCCGCTGGTGGCCGGCCTCGCCGCGATGCTGGCCACGCGGCTGACGTACCGGATCAACCGGAAGGTCACCGACGAGAACCAGCTGAAGTCGACGGCCAAGGGCTACCGGGCCGGACAGATCGCCTCCGCCGGTCTCGTCTCCCTCGCCCACGGCACCAACGACGCCCAGAAGACGATGGGCATCATCACGCTGGCCCTGGTCACCGGCGGCGTCCTGGCCCCCGGCTCCAACCCGCCGATGTGGGTCATCGTCTCCGCCGGTGTCGCCATCGCGCTCGGCACCTACCTCGGCGGCTGGCGCATCATCCGCACCATGGGCAAGGGTCTGACCGACCTCCAGCCGCCGCAGGGCTTCGCCGCCCAGACCAGCGCGGCGACCGTCATCCTGGCCTCCTCGCACCTCGGCTTCTCGCTCTCCACCACCCAGTCCTGCTCCGGCGCCGTCATGGGCGCGGGCCTCGGCCGCAAGGGGGGCGTGGTCCGCTGGTCCACCGCCACCCGGATGTTCGTCGCCTGGGGCCTGACGCTGCCCGCCGCCGGCCTGGTCGGCGCGGGCGCCGAGTTCCTGACCAAGCAGGGCCCCTGGGGCGTCACCGTCACGGCGATCCTGCTCGTGGGCGGCTCCTTCGCCATCTGGCTGGCCTCGCGCCGCCAGCCGGTCGACCACACCAACGTCAACGACGACGAGCCCCAGGGCGTCGTCACCACCGCCATCGCCGCGGTCCAGCCGCCGCCCGCCGGCGGCCCGGCCTCCGACCTCATGACCACCATCCCGGCCCCGGCCCCGGCGCCCGACGACCCGGCCCGGCCGCCGGCCACGGTGTAAGGACAGATCCGCATGAAAATCGACTGGGCAGCTCTCGCCTCCGTCTTCGGTGTCAGTCTCGTGGTCACCGTCGCGCTGGTCGGCCTCTTCACGCTGGGCATCGTCGCCCTGTCCAAGCAGTCCGCGACGGCCGGAAGCAGTGCCTCCGGCGGATCGGTCGCGCTGGCGCGCACCGGCGCGTACGCCTGCTTCGGACTGTGCGTGGCAGCGGTCTCGTACGGGATCTATCTGATCGTCGCCTGACCCCGTACCTCGCACTCCTTCGGGCCGGACACACCTCGTGTGTCCGGCCCGATGTGCTTCTGCGCACAGTGGAGCCCCGCAGGTCAACAGCGAGTTGACGGTTGTTCGCGGGGCGTGGTGGACTGCCGGAGCCATTTACGGCGACAGCAGAGGAAGCCGGTGCGAATCCGGCGCGGTCCCGCCACTGTCACCGGGGAGCACTCCCCCACACCGGATGTCACGGCCCGCGGCAAGCGGGCTGGAAGGCCGGGGGAACTGCGGATCCGGAAGCCAGGAGACTCTCGTCGCCGGTCACGTCGAACCAGGGCGCGGACCCTGAGTGAGGACATACGCCATGCCTGGCCGCCGTGCGCCCCAACATGTGCCTCCCCGTGCCGGTACGCCTCTCCCCGCGACGGGCTGAAGCATGCGTGCCGACCGCGTCTTCGCGTACGGCGCGACGGGCGGGCTGATCGCCGACGCCCTGCTGGGCGACCCCCGGCGGGGCCACCCCGTCGCCGGATTCGGCCGTGCCGCCGCCCGGGCCGAGTCCCTGCTGTGGCGTGACCACCGGGGCGCCGGCGCCCTGCACACCCTCGTGTGCGCCGGGGGCGCCGCGGGGGCCGCCGCGCTGGCCGCCCGCGCGGTCCGGGGGCGGCCCGCGCTCGCCGTCGCGCTGACCGCCGCCACCGCCTGGTCCGTCGTCGGCGGTACCTCGCTGGGCCGGGAGGCCCGCGCCATCGGCGGCGCACTGGCCGCCGGGGACCTGGACGCGGCCCGGGAGCGCCTGCCCCACCTCTGCGGGCGCGATCCGCACGCCCTGGACGGCCCGGGGATCGCCCGCGCGGTCGTGGAGTCGGTCGCCGAGAACACCTCGGACGCCGTCGTCGGCGCACTGGTGTGGGGAGCGGTCGGCGGGGTGCCGGGGCTCGTCGGATTCCGGGCGGTGAACACGCTCGACGCGATGGTCGGCCACCGGTCGCCCCGCTACCGCCGTTACGGCTGGGCCTCGGCCCGCCTGGACGACCTCGCGGGGTGGCCCGGCGCCCGTCTGACGGCCGCGCTGGCCGTGGCGGCGGGCGGGCGGCCCCGGGACGCCGTGAGCGCCTGGAAGGCGGACGCGGGGCGCCATCCGAGCCCGAACGCCGGGCCGGTGGAGGCCGCGTTCGCGGGGGCGCTCGGCGTACGGCTGGGCGGGACGCTGGCGTACGCGGGGCGCGTCGAGCACCGGCCGGTGCTCAACGGGGCGGCCGGGCGGGACGTGCGGGGCCCGGACATCGAACGCGCGGTACGGCTGTCGCGCCGGGTGAGCGCCCTGGCCCTCGGCGTGTGCGTGGCGGGCCGGGCGGTCACGGGGCGGCTCGCCGCCGGGCGGAAGCGGGGACGGTCATGAACGGTCCGGCACGGAACGCGGCAGGGGAACGGGAGCGGGCATGAGCGGCGGACTGCTGGTGGCGGGCACCACATCGGACGCGGGCAAGAGCGTCGTCACCGCGGGCATCTGCCGCTGGCTGGTGCGCCGGGGTGTGAAGGTCGCGCCGTTCAAGGCGCAGAACATGTCGCTGAACTCCTTCGTGACCCGGCAGGGCGCGGAGATCGGGCGGGCCCAGGCGATGCAGGCGCAGGCCGCCCGGGTGGAGCCGACGGCCCTGATGAATCCGGTGCTGCTGAAGCCCGGCGGCGACCGGTCCAGCCAGGTGGTCCTGATGGGGAAGCCGGTCGGCGAGATGAGCGCCCGGGGCTACCACGGAGGCCGCCAAGAGGCGCTGCTCGGGACGGTGACGGACTGCCTGGAGCAGCTGCGGGCCACGTACGACGCGGTCATCTGCGAAGGGGCCGGGTCCCCGGCCGAGATCAATCTGCGGCGCACGGACATCGTGAACATGGGAATCGCGCGGGCCGCGCAGTTCCCCGTCCTGGTGGTCGGGGACATCGACCGGGGCGGGGTCTTCGCGTCGTTCTTCGGGACGACGGCGCTGCTGAGCCCCGAGGACCAGGAGCTGGTCGCCGGCTACCTGGTGAACAAGTTCCGGGGCGACGTCTCGCTGCTGGAGCCCGGGCTGGACATGCTGTACGAGCTGACCGGGCGGCGGACGTACGGGGTGCTGCCCTTCGCCCATGGGCTCGGCATCGACGAGGAGGACGGCCTGCGGGTGTCCCTGCGGGGTGCGGTGCGGGAGTCCTTCGTGGCTCCCCCGCACGGCGAGGACGTGCTGCGGGTGGCGGTCTGCGCGGTGCCGCTGATGTCGAACTTCACCGACGTGGACGCGCTGGCGGCCGAACCGGGCGTCGTGGTGCGGTTCGTGGACCGGGCGGAGGAGCTGGCCGACGCGGACCTGGTGATCGTGCCCGGAACGCGCGGCACGGTGAAGGCACTGGCCTGGCTGCGTGAGCGGGGCCTCGCGGACGCGCTGGCGCGACGCGCGGCTGAGGGCCGGCCCGTGCTGGGCATCTGCGGCGGGTTCCAGGTGCTCGGCGAGCGGATCGAGGACGAGGTGGAGTCGCGGGCGGGAGTGGTGGACGGGCTCGGGCTGCTGCCGGTGCGGGTGCGCTTCGACCGGGCCAAGACGCTGGCGCGGCCGGTCGGCTCGGCGCTGGGCGAGCCGGTGGAGGGGTACGAGATCCACCACGGGGTGGCCGACGTGCGGGGCGGGGAGCCGTTCCTGGACGGGTGCCGGGTGGGGGCGGTGTGGGGGACGCACTGGCACGGGTCGCTGGAGAGCGACGCGTTCCGGCGGCGGTTCCTGGTGGAGGTGGCCCGGGCCGCCGGGCGGCGGTTCGTGCCGGCGCCGGACACGAGTTTCGGGGTGCTGCGGGAAGAGCAGCTGGACCGGCTCGGGGACCTGGTGGAGGAGCACGCGGACACGGAAGCGTTGTGGCGTTTGATCGAGGGGGGCGCGCCCGCGGGTTTGCCGTTCGTGCCGCCGGGGGCGCCTTCGGCGCGGGGTTCGGAGCCGGGTGCGGGCTCTCCGGAGAGCCGGGGCGCTGCCCCGGCACCCGCTCCTCGATCGCCGGAGGGGCTTGGAAGGGCTCACCCGGAGGCGCTTGGAGAAGCCCGGGAGCCGGACGGGCTTGATTGTGCTGATGTTCGTGTCGACCAGGAGGCCAAGTGAGTACGCCGTATCCCTTCACCGCGATCGTCGGACAGGACGACCTGCGGCTCGGGCTGTTGCTGAACGCGGTCAGTCCGGCCGTCGGCGGAGTGCTCGTGCGGGGCGAGAAGGGCACCGCCAAGTCCACCGCCGTCCGCGCGCTGGCCGCGCTCATGCCCGAGGTCGCGGTCGTGCCCGGGTGCAGGTTCTCCTGTGACCCCGCCTCCCCCGATCCGGCGTGTCCCGACGGGCCGCACGCGGAGGCGGCCGGTGTGTCGCGGGCCGCGCGCACCGTGGAACTGCCGGTCGGCGCGTCCGAGGACCGGCTCGTGGGGGCACTGGACATCGAGCGGGCGCTGTCGGAGGGCGTGAAGGCGTTCGAGCCGGGGCTGCTGGCCGACGCGCACCGCGGGATCCTGTACGTCGACGAGGTCAACCTGCTCCACGACCACCTGGTGGACCTGCTGCTGGACGCGGCGGCCATGGGCGCTTCGTACGTCGAGCGCGAGGGCGTCTCCGTCCGGCATGCGGCGCGGTTCCTGCTGGTAGGGACGATGAACCCGGAAGAGGGCGAGCTGCGTCCGCAGTTGCTGGACCGGTTCGGACTGACCGTCGAGGTGGCCGCGTCCCGGGACACCGACGAGCGGGTCGAGGTCGTGCGGCGCAGGCTCGCGTACGACGACGACCCCGAGGGCTTCGCCGCCCGCTGGGCCGACGAGGAGGCCGCGCTGCGGGAGCGGATCGCCGCCGCGCGCGCCCTGCTGCCCCGGGTCGTGCTGGGCGACGGCGTGTTGCGGCAGATCGCCGCGACCTGCGCCGCGTTCGAGGTCGACGGAATGCGGGCCGACATCGTGATGGCCCGTACCGCGACCGCGCTGGCCGCCTGGGCGGGGCGCGAGGAGGTCACCGCCGACGATGTGCGGCAGGCCGCGCTCCTCGCGCTCCCCCACCGGCGTCGCCGCAATCCCTTCGACGCGCCCGGCCTGGACGAGGACAAGCTCGACCAGACGCTGGACGAGGCCGGACGGCAGGAGCAGGAGGAGGAGCAGGGCGGCAACGGCGGCGGTGACCTCCCCGACCCCGACTCCGATCCTGACCCCGACTCCGACCCCGATCCCGGCGGCCCCGGGCCGGACGGTGGCGGCGACGACGGCGGTGGCGGTGTGCCGCCGCAGGGTGGTGCGAGCGACACGCCGTCGCAGACGCCGGAAGGCGCCCCCGACGCGCCCGGCCGGTCCGCCGGGGCCGAGCAGCAGCCGGTGGCGTCCGCCGAGCCGTTCCGTACGAAGATGCTCAGCGTGCCGGGGCTCGGCGAGGGCGCTGCGGGGCGGCGCTCCCGGGCGCGTACCGAGCACGGGCGTACGACGGGCGCTCGCCGCCCGCAGGGGTCGCTGACCAAGCTGCACCTGGCCGCGACCGTGCAGGCCGCCGCCCCGCACCAGCGGGCGCGCGGGCGTTCCGGGCGGGGGCTCGTGGTGCGCCGGGACGATCTGCGGCAGGCGAACCGCGAGGGGCGTGAGGGCAACCTCGTGCTGTTCGTCGTGGACGCCTCCGGGTCGATGGCGGCCCGGCAGCGGATGAGCGCGGTCAAGGGGGCCGTGCTGTCGCTGCTGCTGGACGCCTACCAGCGGCGGGACAAGGTCGGTCTGGTCACCTTCCGGGGCAAGGACGCCGAGGTGGTGCTGCCGCCGACCTCGTCCGTGGACGCGGCCGCCGCCCGTCTGGAGTCGTTGCCGACCGGGGGCCGCACCCCGCTGGCCGCCGGGCTGCTCAAGGCCCATGACGTGCTGCGGATCGAGCGGCTGCGCGATCCGTCGCGGCGGCCGCTGCTCGTCGTGGTCACGGACGGCCGGGCGACCGGCGGCCCGGAGCCGGTGGCGCTCGCGGGGCGGGCCGGGCGGTTGCACCGCTCGGAGGGGACGGCCTCGGTCGTCGTGGACTGCGAGTCGGGGTACGTACGCCTCGGTCTCGCCGGGGAACTCGCCCGGGAACTGGGAGGCACCGCCGTCACGCTCGACGAGCTGCGGGCCGACTCGATCGCCGGGCTCGTCAAGGACGTCACCGCAGCCGGGAGGGCCGCTTAATGCCGCAGGGACAGCCGATTTCAGTGCCGGACGACGGGCTCACCACCCGCCAGCGGCGCAACCGCCCGCTCCTGTTCGTCCACACGGGCATCGGGAAGGGCAAGTCGACAGCCGCCTTCGGCCTCGCGCTGCGGGCCTGGAACCAGGGCTGGCCTATCGGGGTGTTCCAGTTCGTGAAGTCCGCGAAGTGGAAGGTCGGCGAGGAGAACGCGCTGAAGGTGCTGGGCGCGAGCGGCGAGGGCGGCACCGTCGACTGGCACAAGATGGGCGAGGGCTGGTCCTGGGTCCAGCGCGACGGCCAGCTCGACAACGAGGAGAAGGCCCGCGAGGGCTGGGAGCAGGTCAAGCGCGACCTGGCGGCCGAGACGTACAAGCTGTACGTGCTCGACGAGTTCGCCTACCCGATGCACTGGGGCTGGATCGACACCGACGAGGTCGTCGAGGTCATGCGGAACCGGCCCGGCACGCAGCATGTGGTGATCACCGGCCGCAACGCGCCGGACGCGCTGGTGGAGGCCGCCGACCTGGTGACCGACATGTCGAAGGTCAAGCATCCGATGGACGCGGGCCAGAAGGGCCAGAGGGGCATCGAGTGGTGAACGTGCCCCGTCTGGTCATCGCCGCTCCGGCCTCCGGCAGCGGCAAGACCACCGTCGCCACCGGCCTGATGGCCGCCTTCGCCGCGCGCGGGCAGGCCGTCTCGCCGCACAAGGTGGGGCCGGACTACATCGATCCGGGGTACCACTCGCTGGCGACGGGACGCCCCGGCCGCAATCTCGACGCGTACATGTGCGGGACGGATCTGATCGCCCCGCTGTTCGCGCACGGGTCGGCGGGGTGCGACCTCGCCGTGGTCGAGGGCGTGATGGGGCTGTACGACGGTGCCTCGGGGCAGGGGGAGCTGGCGTCCACCGCGCAGGTGGCGAAGCTGCTGCGCGCCCCCGTGGTGCTGGTGGTGGACGCCTCCTCGCAGTCGCGTTCGGTGGCGGCCCTGGTGCACGGGTTCGCCTCCTGGGACCCCGAGGTGCGGATCGGCGGGGTGATCCTGAACAAGGTGGCGTCCGACCGGCACGAGGCACTGCTGCGGGACGCGTTGGAGGAGTCCGGCCTCCCGGTGCTGGGCGTGCTGCGCCGGGCCCCGCAGGTGGCGACGCCCTCGCGCCATCTGGGGCTGGTCCCGGTGGCCGAGCGGGGCTCCGAAGCGGTGGACGCCGTGGCGGCGATGGGCGATCGGGTGCGCGCCGGGTGCGACCTGGACGCGCTGATGGCGCTGGCCAGGACCGCGCCGCCGTTGGCGGACGCGGCGTGGGAGCCGGCGCCCGCTTCGGTCACCGGTGCCGCGCGGCCCGTCGTGGCCGTGGCCGGCGGGGCGGCGTTCACCTTCGCGTACGCGGAGCACGCCGAGCTGCTGACGGCGGCCGGTGCGGAGGTCGTGACCTTCGACCCGCTGCGGGACGAGAAACTGCCGGTGGGTACGGCGGGGCTCGTGATCGGCGGCGGGTTCCCGGAGGTGTACGCCCCCGAACTGTCGGCCAACGAGCCGCTGCGGCGGGCGGTCACGGAACTGGCCCTGAGCGGCGCCCCGGTGGCGGCCGAGTGCGCGGGCCTGCTGTATCTGGCGCGGGAGCTGGACGGGCGGCCCATGTGCGGGGTGCTGGACGCCGAGGCCCGGATGTCCGAACGCCTCACGCTCGGCTACCGGCAGGCGGTGGCCGTGTCGGACAGCGCCCTGGCGGTGGCGGGGACCCGGATGCGCGGTCATGAGTTCCACCGCACGGTGCTGGAGCCGGGGGCGGGCACCACGCCGGCCTGGGGGATGCATCAGCCGGAGCGGCGGGTCGAGGGGTACGTCCAGCGGGGCGTCCACGCGAGCTATCTGCACACCCACTGGGCGGCGTCGCCCGGGGTGGCCCGGCGGTTCGTCGAGCACTGCCGGGCGCGGTGAGCCACTGACGCGGGGCACGGCCGTCGTGCCGAGGCGTACACGGCGTACGGGGGCGTGCGCGTGGCTCACTCCGCGATGCCGACGACCAGCCAGATGAAGCCCACGCCCCCGACGGTGCAGAGAAGGGTGGAGCGGGCGGGATGGGTGTGGTGCGCCTCGGGAAGGATCTCGGCAGCGGCCAGGTAGAGCAACGCTCCGCCGAAGAAGCCGAGATATCCGCCGAGCAGTTGCTCCGGAAGGGTGAACAGCAGTGTCGTCCCGGCGCCCACGACCGGTGCCACGGCGGCCGCGAACAGCATCAGGAGCGCCTTGCGGCGGGCGTTCCCGTAAAGACTGGTGAGGGTGTACGTGTTGAATCCGTCGGCGAAGTCATGACTGATCACCGCCAGCGCCACGGCCACGCCCATGGAACCGCTGACCTGGAAGGCGGCGCCCAGGGCGACGCCGTCCATCAGGCTGTGGCTGACCATCGCGGCGGCCGCCGCGAGCCCCACCTGCGGTACGCGATCGCCCGTGGGACGGCTCGCCCCGTGCGCCACCTGGCGTACGGCGAGCAGCCGCTCGACCAGATGGGCCGCCAGGAAGCCGCCCACGAACAGCAGCAGGGCGGCCGGCACGCCGAACACCGGGGTGCCGGCGGCCTCGATCGCCTCCGGCAGGAGGTCGAGTCCGACCACGCCGAGCATCAGCCCGCCCGCGAAGCCGAGCACCAGGTGGCGGCGGTCGGTGACGCGTTGTGCGACCCAGCCGCCGGCCAGAGTCATCAGGAACGCGCCGAGCGCGACGAACACCGCCATGGGGCCTTGCTAGCCGATCGGGCCCTCTCTCCGCATCTCAGGGTGTCCTTACCGGCGGCATTCGCCGCGCCTCTCCCCGCTCGTGTCCTCCCGGGCCGCCCGGGCCCTCTCCGTATACGGAAGGGCCGCGCCCGCTCTCCCGTACCACCGAGACGTCTGACCTGAAAGGCAGGACTCCGCCGATGACCGGAGCATCCGTCGGCCCCGGACCGGAGTCCGGCGCCCGCAGTCTGGTGGTGGGGGTCGGCGCGCGCCGGGGTGTCCCCGGCGAGGTGGTGTCCGCCCTGATCGAGGCGGTGCTGAGCGGGGCGGGCCTGGACGCGGCGGACGTGGTGGAGGTGGCGACGGTCGACGCCAGGGGTGGCGAGCCGGGCATCGTGGGGGCGGCGGCCCGGCTCGGGGTGCCGGTGCGGACCCATCCGGCCCCGGCGCTGGCCGCGGTCCGTGTGCCGCACCCCTCGGGAGCGGTCGGCGCGGCGGTGGGGACTCCGTCGGTCGCGGAGGCGGCGGCGCTGATCGAGGCGGACGAACTGGTCGTGCCGAAGACCCGCGCGCCGGGGGCGAGGGCCGCGTCCGGGGGGATGGCGACCTGTGCGGTGGCCCGTCGGCTTCCGGCCGCCACCGGGACTTCCGGTGTTTCGGGGAGGAAAACTTCCACCTCACCGGTGACGGCGGGCTCCCGCCCGTTCACCATGGCTGCCATGAATCCCCCCACGCGGAACATCGAGAGCGCCGGGCCCGACCTGCGCCATCACGGCGACGCGGAGGTGCGCGGCGAGAATCTGACGGATCTCGCCGTGAACGTCCGAACCCACACTCCTCCGGAATGGCTGCGCGAGCGGATAGCCGCGTCACTCACCTCCCTCGCCGCCTATCCGGACGGCTCCTCGGCCCGCGCCGCGGTCGCCGGCCGGCACGGACTGCCCGCGGAGCGGGTGCTGCTGACGGCGGGTGCGGCCGAGGCGTTCGTCCTGATCGCCAGGGCGCTGCCGGCCCGTTGTCCGGTCGTGGTGCATCCGCAGTTCACCGAACCGGAGGCGGCGCTGCGGGCGGCCGGGCACGAGGTGCGGCGGGTGCTGCTGCGTGCCGAGGACGGCTTCCGCCTCGATCCGGCGGCGGTGCCCGAGGAGGCGGACCTCGTGGTGATCGGCAACCCGACGAACCCGACGTCCGTGCTGCACCCGGCGGCGCTGCTGGAGCGGCTGGCACGGCCGGGACGGACGCTGGTGGTCGACGAGGCGTTCATGGACGTCGTGCCGGGCGAGCGCGAGGCGCTGTGCGGGCGCACGGATGTCCCGGGGCTCGTGGTGCTGCGCAGTCTGACCAAGACGTGGGGCCTCGCCGGGCTGCGGATCGGCTATGTCCTGGCCGGTCCGGAGACCGTGGCGCTGCTCGCCGATGCGCAGCCGCTGTGGCCGGTGTCGTCGCCGGCGTTGGCGGCGGCGGAGGCGTGCATGGAGCCGCGGGCGTTGGTGGAGGCGGCCGAGGCGGCGGACCGGGTCGCGGTGGACCGGGCCCATCTGCTCGCCGGGCTGGCCGAGTTCAGCGAGGTGGAAGTGGTGGAGGCGGCCCGGGGGCCGTTCGTCCTGATGCGGCTGGAGCGGGCGGCGGAGGTGCGGGAGCGGCTGCGGCTGCTCGGCTTCGCGGCCCGGCGCGGGGACACGTTCCCGGGACTGGGGCCGCAGTGGCTGCGGCTCGCGGTCCGCGACCGGACCACGACCAATCGTTTCCTCCAGGCGCTGGACCAGGCCGTGCAGGCGCTGCCCGCGAGACCGGGGCGCTGAGGAGCCCCTCCCACCGGGCGTACCGGGGGGCGGCGTTCGCAGGACGGACGCCGCCCCCCGGCGCGTATCAGCTCCGGCTGCCGGCCCGCCGGCGCGCCAGCACGGTCGCGCCCGCGCCGGCGGTCAGCAGCAGGGCCGCTCCGCCCGCGATGTACGGGGTGGTGGAGCTGCCGCCGGTCTCGGCGAGGTTCGCCGTGTCGGGGGCGTCGCCGGCGTCGGAGCCGGTCTGCGTCTTCACACCGCCACCGCTGTCGCCTCCGTCACCGCCGGTGCCTCCCTCGCCACCGCTGTCGCCACCGCTGTCGCCTCCGGTGGAGCCGCCCGTGGAGCCGCCGTCCGTGGAGCCGGGCTTCTCGGGTGTCTTCGGCTCCTTCGGGGTCTCGCAGGTCGCCTCGGCGAGGGTGACCTCGCCCTCCACCTCGGCGACGTTGAGCTTCAGCGGGTTGACCGACACCTTGAGCCGGAGCGCCGTCGCGGCCGCCGTGCGCTCGGTGGTGACCGTCTTGGACAGGTCGAGGGTGACCTCGCCGACGCCGGGCACCGACACCTGGGTCGGTCCGCCCGCGCTGAGCGTCACCTGCTCGCCGAGCACCGCGACCCGGCCGAGCACGTTCGATTCGGCGACGGGCTTCTCGCCGGTCTCGCAGACGGCCTTGGAGGTGACCTTCTCGACCTCGATCAGTGAGAGCGCCGCGAGTCCGGGGACATGGATCCGGGCCTTCGCGAGGTTGGTGTACCCCTCGGCCCTGTGCTCGTCCACGGTGGCGTTCGCGGTGGCCACATCGGCGCGCAGGACGCTGACCGGGCGGCCCTCCACCCCGTCCAGGTCCACCGTCAGCGCGGTCTTCTCGGCGCTGGCCGGGGCCTGCACCTCGTTGAGCGTGACCTTGAGGGGCACCTGGAGGGACTTGTTGAGGAGCGAGACGTCGAGCCCGGTACGGAGCACGACCGCGCTCGCCCGGCCTTCGCCGCCGGTGGGCGTCGCCGGGGCTGCGTGCGCGGGGACTGCGGCCAGCAGGGCGACGGGGGCGGCGGCGACCGCCAGGGCGGCGAGACGGAAGGTGTTGCTGTTCAAGATGGTGGAACCCCCACAAGAGACATGGAGCCACCGGCACAGTCCAATGGGGGACATCGCCTGTGCCGGCGGCATCGACTCCGTGAATCTTTACGCACTGAGGGTGAACTGGCGGACACCTGGCGTGAGTTCACCCCAAAGGGGGGTTTTCGCGCACATATTCGAATCTTCCGGCACGTGCGTTCGCAGGCGTCACTCGTTTCACTCGTCGCAACCGGCGCGAGCCGCACGGGTGCGCGATCGCGTCGGAGCGTGCGCAAGAGTGCGTCAACGAGCCGGGCGCCGATCCGTCACCGCTCGTCAACACGGCGGCGCCTCACCCGATCACCCGCCCGTTCAGCACGACGTGCCGGGGAGCCGCCAGCACCCGGACGTCCGCGCGCGGGTCCTCGTCGTACACGACCAGGTCCGCCGGGGCGCCCTCCTCCAGCACGGGCCGGCCCAGCCAGCGCCTGGCCCCCCACGCGGTGGCGGAGAGCGCCTCCAGGGGCGGGATGCCCGCCTTGACCAGCTCGGAGACCTCTCCCGCGACCAGTCCGTGCGCCAGGGAGCCGCCCGCGTCGGTGCCGACGTAGACGGGGATCCCGGCGTCGTACGCGGCGCGCACGGTGTCGTAGCGGCGGTCGTACAACCGCCGCATATGGGCCGACCAGCGGGGGAACTTGGCCTCGCCGCCCGCCGCGAGGTCGGGGAAGGTGGCGATGTTGACCAGCGTCGGGACGATCGCGACCCCGCGTTCGGCGAAGAGCGGGAGCGTGTCCTCGGTGAGGCCGGTGGCGTGCTCGACGCAGTCGATGCCCGCCTCCACCAGGTCGGTGAGCGACTCCTCGGCGAAGCAGTGCGCGGTGACGCGGGCGCCGAGCCGGTGCGCCTCGGCGATGGCGGCCTCGACCTCGCCGCGCGGCCAGCAGGCGGTCAGGTCCCCGGCGTCGCGGTCGATCCAGTCCCCCACCAGCTTGACCCACCCGTCCCCGCGCCGGGCCTCCCGGGCCACGTACGCGACGAGGTCGCCGGGCTCGATCTCATGGGCGTAGTTACGGATGTAGCGGCGGGTCCTGGCGATGTGCCGGCCGGCCCTGATGATCTTCGGCAGGTCCTCCCGGTCGTCGATCCAGCGGGTGTCGGAGGGCGATCCGGCGTCCCGGATCAGCAGCGTTCCGGTCTCCCGGTCGGCCAGCGCCTGCTTCTCGGCGGTCGCCGCGTCGACCGGGCCGTGCCGGTCCAAACCCACATGGCAATGGGCGTCGACCAGCCCGGGCAGCGCCCAGCCGGCGACCGTCACCGCGGCGTCGGCTCCCGGCGGCCGCTCATAGGTGATCCGCCCGTCCACCGCCCACAGTTCGTCGCGCACCTCGTCCGGGCCGAGCAGCACCCGGCCCCTCACCCGCAGCACCCGCTGCTCCTCCTGATCAGTCATACGCGGCACTGTACGAGGCCGTCGGTAGGCTGCCACGGGGGCGTCGGCCGCGGGAACGCACCACCGGCAGCCGGAGCCGCCGCCCCACGACCGACAACCGAGCGGCCACGGACCGGCCACAGCCGGCCCCGGGCCGCCCTCGGACCGACCGAACCCGAAGAGAGCACCGCCGTGACGCACCCCTTCCTCGACCTCCCCCCGCTCACCGCCGACCGCTTCGCGGCGATCGAGCGGCGGGTGGCCCGGCTCCTCGCCACGGAGCAGGACGTCGTCATCACCCAGGGCGAGGCGCTCCTGCCGCTGGAGGGCTGCATCCGCGGCGGCGCGCGGCCCGGCTCCACCGCGCTGAACGTGGTCACGGGGCCCTACGGGCAGACCTTCGGCAACTGGCTGCGGGACTGCGGCGCGGAGGTCGTCGACCTCGTGGTGCCCTTCCACACCGCGGTGACCGCCGGCCAGGTCGCCGACGCGCTCGCCGAGCGTCCGGAGATCGACTTCGTCTCGCTGGTGCACGCCGAGGCGGCGACCGGCAACACCAACCCGGTCGCGGAGATCGGCGAGGTGGTCCGGGCGCACGGCGCGCTGTTCATGCTGGACGCGGTCGCCTCGGTGGGCGCCGAGCCGCTGCTGCCGGACGCCTGGGGCGTCGATCTGTGCGTGATCGGGGCGCAGAAGGCCATGGGCGGGCCCGCCGGGGTGTCTGCGGTGTCGGTCAGCGGACGGGCCTGGGAGCGGATCGCCGCCAACCCGGCCGCCCCGCGCCGCTCCTACCTCTCCCTCCTGGACTGGAAGGAGCGCTGGATCGACGGCGGCCGCAGGGCGCTGCCCCACGCCCCCGCGCAGTTGGAGATGCTGGGCCTGGAGGCGTGTGTGGCGCGGATCGAGGACGAGGGCCTGGACACGGTGACGGCCCGCCACGCCTCGGCCGCCGCGGCGACCCGGGCCGGCGCGGTGGCTCTGGGCGGCGGCCTGGAACCGTACGTCCACGACGCGCGGGACGCGGCCCCGGTGGCCACGACGCTGCGCGCCCCGGCGGGGACCGACGCGGCGGCGCTGGTCGCGGGGGCGCTCGCGGCGGACCCCGCGCTGCCGCTCGTCGCGGGCGGCGGGGCGCTGTCCAAGGAGATGATCCGGATCAACCATTACGGGGCGGACGCGACGCGGGGCGCGGTGCTGTCCTCGCTCGCGGCTCTGGGGACGGCGCTGACCGATGCGGGCCGGCGGGTCGACGTCGAGGCTGCCCGGGCGGCCGTTGCGGAAACCTGGCCGAGCCTCTGATATGCATAATGCGGGGAGCTGCTTTATGGAAAGCAGCTCCCCGCATTCTTCTGCCCGCTTTCCCCAACCCTAAACGCGGAAGTTTTAGCGAGCCTCGAACTTCGTGATTCGGACACGTCCTCCACGAGAGTTACAACCCTGTGACCGACTCCACAGGAGCGGCGTTATGCCCGAAAAATTCAGGACAAAGGGTCGGAAACCATGCCTGGATCATGGTGGACCTCGCGCACGCCTGATAACACATACGGGCGCTCCACCCAACCCTTCACCTCGATGCAATTTTGAAATTTGCTGGGTAAATTCAATTCGCATGACCGCCGCACCAGCAGATTTTGCCCGTGCCCGAAGCGAATTCCTCAGTATCGACGCCCCACGAGTGGAGGACGGAGCCGCGATCTGGCGCATAGCCCGCGACTCCCAGGTCCTGGACCTCAACTCCTCGTACAGCTACCTGCTGTGGTGCCGTGACTTCGCCGCGACCTCCGCCGTCGCCCGTGGCGAGAACGGCGAGCCCATCGCCTTCGTGACGGGCTACATCAGGCCCGACCGCCCCCGAACCCTCGTCGTCTGGCAGGTGGCCGTCGACCAGGCCCACCGCGGCAAGGGCCTGGCCGCCAAGCTGCTGGACGCGCTGACCGCCCGGGTCGCCGCCGACCAGGGACTGTCGTCCGTGGAGACGACGATCACACCGGACAACACCGCCTCCGACCGGCTGTTCACCTCCTACGCCCGCCGTCATGACGTGGCGCTGGAGCAGGAGGTGCTCTTCGACGGCGAGCTGTTCCCCGAAGGGACGCACCTGCCCGAGGTGCTCTACCGGATAGGCCCGTTCGCCCCCTGAGCCGTCCCCCGGACACCCCCGGCGTGCCCGACCCGTACGCCAGGACCCCCAGACTTCCCGCGCCGTCCGACCATCGGCGCGGTCCCGGCCGCCACCGTGCGGCGGGGACATCCGACCACCGCCCGTCACACCCCCTCACGCAGGAGATCCGCTGTGACCATCACCCCGCCCGCACTGAGCGTCTTCGAGACCCTGGAGTCGGAGGTACGGAGCTACTGCCGCGGCTGGCCCGCCGTGTTCGACCGCGCGCAGGGCGCCCGGCTGACCGACGAGGACGGCCACTCCTACCTGGACTTCTTCGCCGGGGCCGGCTCGCTCAACTACGGCCACAACAACCCGGTGCTGAAACGCGCGCTGATCGACTACATCGAGCGCGACGGCATCACGCACGGCCTGGACATGGCCACCACCGCCAAGCGCGCGTTCCTGGAGACGTTCCAGAACGTGGTCCTGCGCCCGCGCGACCTGCCGTACAAGGTGATGTTCCCCGGCCCGACCGGCACCAACGCCGTCGAGTCGGCGCTGAAGCTGGCCCGCAAGGTCAAGGGCCGCGAGTCCGTCGTCTCGTTCACCAACGCCTTCCACGGCATGTCGCTGGGCTCGCTCGCCGTCACCGGCAACGCGTTCAAGCGGGCCGGCGCCGGCATCCCGCTGGTGCACGGCACCCCGATGCCGTTCGACAACTACTTCGACGGCACGGTCCCCGACTTCCTGTGGTTCGAGCGTCTGCTGGAGGACCAGGGCTCCGGCCTGAACAAGCCCGCCGCCGTGATCGTGGAGACGATCCAGGGCGAGGGCGGCATCAACGTCGCCCGGCCCGAATGGCTGCGCGCGCTGCGCGAGCTGTGCGACCGCCAGGACATGCTGCTGATCGTCGACGACATCCAGATGGGCTGCGGCCGTACCGGCGGCTTCTTCTCCTTCGAGGAGGCCGGCGTCGTCCCGGACATCGTCACGCTGTCGAAGTCCATCAGCGGCTACGGCATGCCGATGGCGCTCTGCCTCTTCAAGCCGGAGCTGGACATCTGGGAGCCGGGCGAGCACAACGGCACCTTCCGCGGCAACAACCCGGCCTTCGTCACGGCCGCCGCCGCGCTGGACGCCTACTGGGCCGACGGCCAGATGGAGAAGCAGACCCTCGCCCGCGGCGAGCAGGTCGAGCAGACGCTGCTGGCCATCTGCGCCGAGGAGCCGACCGCGCAGTTCCGCGGCCGGGGCCTGGTGTGGGGCATGGAGTTCCAGGACCCGGCGCGCGCCTCGGCGGTCTGCGCCCGCGCCTTCGAACTGGGGCTCCTGCTGGAGACCTCCGGTCCGCAGAGCGAGGTCGTCAAGCTGCTGCCGCCGCTGACCATCACCCCCGAAGAACTGGACGAGGGCCTGCGCACGCTGGCCCGCTGCGTCCGCGAGACGGCCTGACCCGGTACTGCCGGGGCAGGTGGAGAAGAAGAGGTCCCGGGCCGCGAGGCCCGGGACACTGTGGAGAGAAGAGAAAGGCAACCGCTCACCGTGATCGTCCGATCGTTCAGTGACATCGAGAACACCGACCGGCATGTGAAGTCCGCGTCCGGCACCTGGGAGAGCAAGCGCATCGTGCTCGCCAAGGAGAAGGTGGGCTTCTCGCTCCACGAGACCGTGCTGTACGCGGGCACGGAGACCTCCATGTGGTACGCGAACCACATCGAGGCGGTGCTCTGCACCGAGGGCGAGGCCGAGCTCACCAACGACGAGACCGGCGAGAAGCACTGGATCACGCCCGGCACGATGTATCTGCTGGACGGACATGAGCGGCACACCATGCGGCCCAAGACCGACTTCCGCTGCGTGTGCGTCTTCAATCCTCCCGTCAC
Source organism: Streptomyces sp. NPDC091649 (assembly GCF_044756785.1). Classification (NCBI taxonomy): domain Bacteria; kingdom Bacillati; phylum Actinomycetota; class Actinomycetes; order Kitasatosporales; family Streptomycetaceae; genus Streptomyces; species Streptomyces sp. NPDC091649. The sequence continues at coordinate 69,412 of NZ_JBIVTR010000023.1, forward strand.
CGGACGGGAGGACCATGACGAGAACGGTGTCTACCCACTGCTGACCGAGGAGGGCTGAACCATGACCACCGAAGTACGCGCCGATCTGTACCCCTCGCGCGGCGCCGCCGAGATGACCACTCCCCGCCAGGACCCGGTCATCTGGTCCGCGCCGGGCGCTCCGGGCCCGATCGCCGCCAAGGAACTCCAGGGATACGAGCACGACGGCTTTCTCACCGTCGACCAGCTGATCACCCCGGACGAGGTCGCCGTCTACCGGGCGGAGCTGGACCGGCTGGTCTCCGACCCGGCGATCCGCGCCGACGAGCGCTCGATCGTCGAGAAGCAGTCGCAGAACGTGCGGTCCGTCTTCGAGGTCCACAAGATCAGCGAGGTCTTCGCCGCTCTGGTCCGTGATGAGCGGGTCGTGGGCCGCGCCCGTCAGATCCTCGGCTCGGACGTGTACGTCCACCAGTCCCGGATCAATGTGAAGCCGGGCTTCGGCGCCTCGGGCTTCTACTGGCACTCGGACTTCGAGACCTGGCACGCCGAGGACGGTCTGCCGAACATGCGGACGGTGTCCGTGTCGATCGCGCTGACCGAGAACTTCGACACCAACGGCGGGCTGATGATCATGCCCGGTTCGCACAAGTCGTTCCTCGGCTGTGCGGGCGAGACGCCGAAGGACAACTACAAGAAGTCGCTCCAGATGCAGGACGCCGGCACCCCGTCCGACGAGGCGCTGACGAAGATGGCCGACCGCCACGGCATCAAGCTCTTCACGGGCAAGGCCGGTTCGGCGACCTGGTTCGACTGCAACGCCATGCACGGCTCGGGCGACAACATCACCCCGTACGCGCGCAGCAACGTCTTCATCGTCTTCAACAGCGTGGAGAACGCGGCACAGGAGCCCTTCGCGGCTCCGATCCGCCGCCCCGAGTTCATCGGGGCGCGGGACTTCACCCCGGTGAAGTAGCGGGACGCGCAGCCGAGATGGGGCCGGGACGGTACGCCGTCCCGGCCCTTTCGCGCGTAACTCGCTGGACCGGGACCGGAGCCGGCGGAGAGGGTGACCGCCATGACTTCCCACGTACGCCACATCACGATCGACTGCGCCGACGCCTACGCGCTCGCCGGTTTCTGGTCCCGGGTACTCGGCGCGCCGATCTCCGACGAGGACGCCCCCGGTGATCCGGAGGCGCTGGTCGAGGCCCCCGGCGCGGCCATCCTGTTCGTGCGGGTGGACGAGCCCAGGCGGGCCAAGAACCGCGTCCATCCGGACATACAGCCGCAGGACCGCTCCCGGGACGAGGAGGTCGAACGGCTACTCGCGCTCGGCGCGACCCTGGTGGGCGACCACCGCAGGCCGAACGGGCGCGGCTGGGTGACGCTCGCCGACCCCGAGGGCAACGAGTTCTGCGTGGAGTGCTCCGCCGCCGAGCGGGCGGCGCTCACCGGGACGCGGCTGCCGGTGACCGCCGACGACGTGACCTCGGCGGTGCGGAGCGCGGTGGACCTGCTGGGCGGAGCCCCGGCCGGCCGCTGGGACGCGCCCGCGGGAAGCCTCACGTGGACCTGCTGGGAGACGGTGGAGCACCTGAGCGACGACCTGTTCGCGTACGCCGTGCAGTTGGGGCCCCGTACGCCTCCGCTGGACGGCGAGGTCCCCTACAGGTGGGCGCCCGAACGGCAGGGCGGGCCGTCCAACGCGGTCTTCGCCGACCGGGGCGCCGGTCCCGCCGGGCTGCTGGCCACGCTGGAGGCGAGCGGGGCGCTGCTGGCCTCGATGGCGCGGACGACACCGTCCGAGGTGCGCTCGTACCACGGGTTCGGGATCTCCGACCCGGAGGGCTTCGCCGCGATGGGTGTGGTGGAGACCCTGGTGCACACCCATGACCTCGCCGAGAGCCTGGGGCTGGACTGGTCTCCTTCCCCGGCGCTCTGCGACCGGGTGCTGGCCCGGCTCTTCCCGGACGCCCCGGCGGGCGGCGACCGGTGGGCCGTCCTGCTGTGGGCCACCGGCCGCGCCGAGCTGCCGGGCCGCCCGCGCCGCACGTCGTGGCGGTGGGACGGAAGGCCCCGGCAGGTCACCCCGCAGGAGGGTCAGACGGCGTCGAGCGCCGGGTAGTCGGTGTAGCCCTTGGCGTCGCCGCCGAAGAAGGTCGAGGGGTCGGGGGTGTTGAAGGGGCCGCCCGCCCGGAGCCGGGCCGGCAGGTCCGGGTTGGCGAGGAAGAGCGCCCCGTAAGCGATCAGGTCGGCGGTACCGTCGTCGATCACCGTGTGGTCGTCGGGTCCGGTGGGGCCCTCGGTGTACGCGTTGAGGACGAGGGTCCCCGAGAACGCCTTGCGCAGGGCGTGGGTCAGCTCACGGATCGGGGTGGCCTCCAGGACGTGCAGATAAGCGAGGCCGAGCGGCTCGATCTCCCGGACCAGCGCGGTGTAGACGGCCTCCGGCGCGGGCTCGTCGATGTCGTTGTACGGGTTGCCGGGCGAGATGCGCAGACCGGTGCGCTCCGGGCCGATCTCGGCGGCGACGGCCTGGACGACCTCGACGGCGAAACGGATGCGGGCCGCGTCGGAGCCGCCCCACGCGTCGGTGCGCCGGTTGGTGTTGGGGGCCAGGAACTGGTGGATGAGGTAGCCGTTGGCCCCGTGCAGCTCGACCCCGTCGAATCCGGCGTCCACGGCGTTGCGGGAGGCGGCGACGAAGTCGGCGATGGTCGCGCGGATCTCGGCGTCCGTCAGCTCGTGCGGCTCGACGAAGTCCTTCGGTCCGACGTGGGTGTAGACCTGTCCCTCCGCCCTGACCGGGGAGGGGCTGACGGGAACCAGGCCGTCCGGCAGCAGGACCGGGTGGCCGATGCGCCCCGCGTGCATGATCTGGGCGAAGATCCGACCGCCCTCGGCGTGCACGGCATCGGTGACCACGCGCCAGGAGGCGACCTGCTCGGCGCTGTGCAGACCGGGCGTGGAGGGGTAGCCCTGGCCCACGACGGACGGCTGGATGCCCTCGGTGATCACGAGGCCGGCCGAGGCGCGCTGGGCGTAGTAGGTGGCGGTGAGTTCGGTGGCGGTGCCGCCCTCGCCGGCCCGGCTGCGGGTCATCGGGGCCAGCGCGATGCGGTTGGCCAGCGGGGTGCCGGACAGGTCGATCGGGTCGAAAACGGTGGTCATGGGGGCTCCCGAGAAAGTATGTGGTCGGCCAAGCTTTGGCGTCGACGGCAACAGTAACCCATTCATTGGTCGACCAAGGTAATGTTGTGGAAAACCGTCGGGCATCATCGGAAGCCTGCTCTCAGCCCGAGGATCCAGGAGCCCCGCCATGACCACCGGCCGCACCTCCCCCGCGGAAGACGCCTGTAGCGACGCGCCGCCCTCGGCGGCGCTCGGCGGCCCCGTCAGCCACGCCGTCTCCCGGGTGGCGCGGCTGCACCGGATCGCGGCGGGCAAGGCGCTCAGGGGGGTGGACCTCTACCCGGGGCAGGAGTTGCTGATGATGCACCTGTGGGACCGGGGGCCGGTCCGTCAGACGGAGCTGATCAGGGCGCTGGACCTGGACCCGTCCACGGTCACGAAGATGCTCCAGCGGCTGGAGCAGACCGGGCATGTGCGCCGCCGCCCCGACCCGGCCGACCGGCGGGCCGTGCTGGTCGAGGCGACGGACGGGAGCTGCGCGCTGCACACCGCGGTCGAGACCGCCTGGGGCGGCCTGGAGGAGCACACGCTCGCCGGCCTGGACCCGGCCGAGCGCGCGGAGCTGGTCCGGCTGCTGGCGAAGGTCGAGGAGAACCTCTGCCGGGAGACCGCGGACTGCCCCGACCGCCGCTGAGCGGCTCGGGGCGGGGGCGGGACCGGCCGCGGGCGGAGCAGGTCACAGGGGCCGGGGAGAGCGGGAGCACGGGCCGGGGACGACAGGGGCCGGCGCCCCGGGCCGCCCCGGCCGGGCGGGAGGGGCGTCAGCCCAGGAACTCCAGCACCCGGTCCACGTCGGCCTCGGTGTTGTAGAGGTGGCAGGAGATCCGCAGCTTCCCCACCGGCGCCGAGACGGCGATCTCGGCCTTCGCCAGCTCGGGCTGACGATGCCCCAGGCCCGGCACGGAGACGATCGCCGACTCCCCCGGGACCGCCTCGTGCCCCAGCTCCCCCAGCCCCGCCCGCAGCCGGGCCGCGAGCCCGGTGGCGTGCGCGTACAGGGCTTCGGCGCCCACCTCCGCGAGCAGGTCCAGCGAGTGCTCGGCCCCGTGGTACGAGAGGAAGGCCGGCGGCTCGTCGAAGCCGCGGGCGGTGGGGGCGACGCGCTCCAGCGGACCGTAGTTGCCGGCCCAGGGGGCGCCGGCGGACACCCAGCCCGCGAACAGGTGCGGCAGGGTGTCCTGCGCCTCCTCGGTGACGGTGAGGAACGACGTACCGCGCGGACAGAGCAGGAACTTGAAGCCGCCGGTGACGGTGTAGTCGTACGCCCCGGCGTCCAGCGGGAACCAGCCCGCCGCCTGGGTGCCGTCGAGCAGCGTCCGGGCCCCGTGCGCGGCGGCGGCCGCGCGGACGGCGGCGAGATCGGCCACCCGGCCGTCGGCCGACTGCACGGCGGAGAAGGCGACCAGGGCGGTCGAGGGGCGCACGGCCCCGGCGAGGTCCGCGAGCGGCGCGTACCGCATACGGAGATCGCCGCGGAGGGCGAACGGGCTGACCACGGAGGAGAACTCCCCCTCGGGGCAGAGGACTTCGGCGCCCGGCGGCAGCGAAGCGGCGATCAGGCCGACGTGGACGGTGACGGAACCGCCGGTGGCGACCCGGTCCGGGTGGACGCCGGCGATCCGGGCGAAGCCGGCCCGGGCGGCCTCCACCGCGTCGAAACTGCCCGCCCCCACCCGGCGCCCCGCGGCGTTCTCGTCGGCCAGGGCCTTGACGGCGGCGATCGTCCGGCGGGGCAGCAGGCCCCAGCTGGAGGTGTTGAGGTAGGTGACCTCCGGCGCGAATTCGACGGCTGCCGCTCGGACGGGCGCGAGGTTCGTCATACGCCCACCTTGAAGCCCCCGCTGCCCATAGTCAACACCGGGGTTCAAGAGGCAAATCAAAGAAACACTTATGGGCGCGACGGGGCGGCTCAGCTCTGCGGAACCTCGCAGGCCCCGTCCGTCCCGCAGGCCGCCGCGTCCCCGCCGACCGGGGTGAGGGCGGTGGCGGGGCGGTCCTTCCACGCGTGCTCCAGCGCCTGCACGAACACCTCCGAGGGCTGGCCGCCGGAGATCCCGTACCGCCGGTCGAAGACGAAGAACGGTACGGCGTTGGCGCCCAGGCCGGCCGCCTCGCGCTCGTCGTCGCGGACGTCGTCCGCGTACGCCTCGGGGTCGGCGAGCACCGCACGGGCCTCGTCGCCGTCGAGTCCGGCCTCCACGCCCAGGGCGACCAGCACCTCGTCGTCGAAGACGGACCGCTCCTCCGCGAAGTTCGCCCGGTAGGCCAGGGTGAGCAGTTCGTCCTGGCGGCCACGGGCCTTGGCCAGGTGCAGCAGCCGGTGGAGGTCGAAGGTGCTGCCGTGGTCACGGCCCTCGGTGCGGTAGCCGAGCCCTTCGGCCTGCGCGTTGGCCGCGACGTCGGCCTCCATCGAAGCCGCTTCCTCGCGACTGCGGCCGTACTTCTCGGCCAGCATGTCGATGACGAGCGCGGTGTCGCCCTTCGCCCGCGAGGGGTCGAGCTCGAAGGAGCGGTGCACCACCTCGACCTCGTCCCGGTGGGCGAACTCCGCGAGCCCCTTCTCGAAACGGGCCTTGCCGATGTAGCACCACGGACAGGCGATGTCGCTCCAGATCTCGACGCGCATGACTCTTCTTCTCTCCCGGGGTCGCGAGGAGTACGGAGGAGCCCCGCCAGGGGGGCCTCCGTACGCAGGTCAGTGGGTCGAACACGGAGCCGGACCGGGTGATTCCCGGACGTCCCCCGCCTGGCTCTCCCCCATGACCCCCACGGGCCCCGCGCGCACCGTCGCCGCCGCCCGCCGCCGCCCGCCGCCCGTCGCCGGTGCGGTTCCGCCCGGTCCGGCCGGTCGGCGAACGGCCGGCGTGGGTCCCGGCTCCGTCGCGGGCCCTCCGCCTCCAGGGCGCGGGGCAGGGCGCCGGACTCGGGCTCACACGGGGCGGCCGTCCACCCGGCGGGGCAGGCCCAGCGGGTTGTCCTCGCGCAGCTCCGGCGGGAGGAGCGCCTCGGGGGTGGACTGGTAGGTGACCGGGCGCAGCCAGCGCTCGATCGCGGTGGCTCCCACCGAGGTGGAGGTGGAGGTGGAGGCCGGGTAGGGGCCGCCGTGCTGCTGCGCGGGGGCGACGGCGACGCCGGTCGGCCAGCCGTTGACGAGGACGCGCCCGGCGAGCGGTGCGAGGGCGGCCAGCAGGCGCTCCGCCTCGGGGTCGGCGGCCCCGGCGGCGGCCTGGAGGGTGGCGGTGAGGTTGCCGGGCAGGCGGGCGAGGACGGCGGCGGCCTCGTCGGCGGAGGCGTACCGGGCGATCACGGTGACCGGGCCGAAGCACTCCTCCAGCAGCGCGTCGTGCGGGCCCTCGGCGGTCAGCCGGGCGGCCGGCACGGTGAGGAACCCGGCGGAGACCGTGTGCTCGCCGCCCGCGCCGGGGGTGACGGGCGCCTCGACGTCCGGCAGCGCGGCCCGCTCCCGTACACCCGCGACGAAGGCGTCCCGCATGCGGTGGTCCAGCAGGACGCCGGAGCCGGTGGAGCTGACCGTCTCGGTGAGCGTCTTGAGGAGCTGGTCGCCCGCCGTGCCCTCGGGTACCAGGACGAAGCCCGGCTTGGTGCAGAACTGGCCGACGCCCAGGGTCATCGAGCCCCCGAGCCCGGCGCCGATCTCCCCGGCGCGCTCGGCGGCGGCCGCCTCGGTGACGACGACCGGGTTGAGGGAGCCGAGTTCGCCGTGGAAGGGGATGGGGGCGGGCCGGGCGGCGGCGGCGTCGAACAGGGCCCGGCCGCCGCGCACCGATCCGGTGAAGCCCGCGGCGCTCACCAGCGGGTGGCGGATCAGCTCGACGCCCGCGTCGAAGCCGTGCACCAGGGTGAGGACGTCCTCGGGCAGCCCGGCTCGGACGGCGGCGCGGCGCAGAACCGAGGCGCAGAGTTCGGAGGTGGCCGGGTGGTCGGGGTGGGCCTTGACGACCACCGGGCAGCCGGCCGCGAGGGCGCTGGCGGTGTCGCCGCCGGGGACGGAGAAGGCGAGCGGGAAGTTGCTGGCCGCGTAGACGGCGACGACTCCGAGCGGGATCTTGTAGCGGCGCAGATCGGGCCAGGGCGGGGTCCGGGAGCCGTCCTCGTGGTCGATGTGGACGTCGAGGTAGGCGCCCTCGTCGACGACCTCGGCGAAGGCCCTCAACTGAGCTGCGGTGCGTGCCAGTTCACCGGCGAGCCGGGCCGGCCCGAGGGCGGTCTCGGCGTCGGCCGCCTCGACGATGTGCCCGCCGGACTCCTCCAGCAGTTCCGCCGCCGTACGCAGGAACGCGGCGCGCGCCACCCGATCGGCGAGCGCGTCGCGGACGGCGTGGGCCGCCCGGACCGCGCGGTCCACCTCCTCGGGGGTGGCCTCCGCGGCGACCTGCTCGCGCGGGTTCCCGGTTCGGGGGTCGACACTCCAGACTGGTGTTGCGCTCACCGTGATTCCCTCCCGTCGTCCGGCCGTCTCCGGCCGTCTTCCGACAGCCCTCCGACCGCCTGTGGCCGCACCTGGGCCAGCGTTCGGTATTCTGAACAGAGTTCGTGATAGTGAATGGGACTCTATTTCCGGGCGCTCCGTGTTGGCAATCCGTGACGGCGAGCACTTTCGGGCCATGACCGGGGGCGCGTCGCGCGGACGGCCCGGAGAAGCCGAAGAGAGCTGGAGAAGGGGGCGTGGGCGATGTCGGTCGCCGAGTCCGGTGGGGCACAGGTCAAGTCCGCGGTGCGGACCGTGGAGCTCCTCGAATACTTCGCGGGACGGCCCGGCATGCACTCGCTGGCCGCCGTCCAGGAGGCTGTCGGCTACCCCAAGTCCAGCCTCTACATGCTGCTGCGCACCCTGGTGGAGCTGGGCTGGGTGGAGACGGACGCGACGGGCACCCGGTACGGGATCGGCGTCCGCGCCCTGCTGGTCGGCACCTCGTACATCGACGGCGACGAGGTCGTGGCCGCCGCCCGGCCCACCCTGGACCGGCTGTCCGACGACACCGCGGAGACCATCCACCTGGCCCGCCTCGACGGGACGAACGTCGTCTACCTCGCCACCCGGCAGTCCCAGCACTATCTGCGCCCGTTCACCCGGGTCGGCCGCCGGCTGCCCGCGCACTCCACCTCGCTCGGCAAGGCGCTGCTGGCCACCCACAGCGACGAGCAGGTCCGCAAGATGCTGCCCGAGTCACTGCCCGCCCTGACCGAGCACACCATCACGGACCGCGAGAAGCTCATCGAGGAACTGCGGCTGGTCCGCGAGCAGGGCTACGCGGTGGACCGCGAGGAGAACACCATCGGCCTGCGCTGCTTCGGCGTCGCGATCCCCTACCGGACGCCCGCGCGCGACGCGGTCAGCTGCTCGGTTCCGGTGGCGCGGCTCACCCCCGGGCACGAGCAGTCGGTGAAGGACGCCCTGTTCGACGCCCGGGACCGGCTCGCCCTCGCGACGCGGCGGCTCTGATGGCCCGGATCGTCCTGCGTGCGGTCCGGGACGGGGACCTGCCGCTGTTCTTCGCCTGGATGAGCGATCCCGAGGCGATGCGCGTCGCCGCGTTCACCGCCGACGACCCCACCGACCGCGTCACGTTCGACGCCCGCTGGGCGCGGATCCGGGGCGGGTCCCGCGTGGTGATGCGCACGGTGGTGGCCGACGGGACGGCGGTGGGCCATGTCGGGGAGTACGGAGACCTCGGCGACCGCCAGGTCACCTACTGGATCGGCCGCGAGCACTGGGGCCGGGGACTGGCGACGGCCGCCCTGCGGGCGTTCCTCGACGAGACCCCCACGCGCCCGCTGCACGCGCGCGCGGCGAGGGACAATCACGGCTCGCGCCGGGTGCTGGAGAAGTGCGGCTTCGTGGTGACCGGCGCGGACCGCGGTTTCGCCCGGGCCCGGGGCGAGGAGATCGACGAGGTCCTGGCCACCCTGCGCGCCTGAGAGGCTGACCGGTGGCTCCGGACCGGGCAGCGGACGGGGGTCCGGGGCGTGTGCCTCCCCGACGGCGGGGGGCCGCGCGGAGCGTCGTCGCCCGATGACCACGCCGCGATCGCGCGCACCGGGATGCGGCCGGCCGACAGCCCTCCGAGGCCGGGCCGGATGCGCCCCGCGGGCGGCGCACCTCCCCCGCGCGGCCGAGACGGATCGTCGCCGGGCAGGACGTGCGGGGCGGGCCCGGCACGGAAGTCTGGGTGCCATGACAGCGCACCGGCCCGCCGCCCCCGCCCCGCCCCGCCCGGGGACGGCCTCCCCGTCCCCGCACCACGCCGGACCGGCCCGGACTGCCCCGCACCGCGTCCCGTCTCGCCGGCTCCCCCGCACCGCTCCGGGCGGTCCGCGTCCCGGGCCGGCCGGGCGCCGGCGGTGCTCCGGGCGGTCGCCATGGCCTCCTGCCTGCCCTACATCGGCCTCAAGGCAGCCTGGATGGCGGGCAGTCGGCTCGGCATCCCGGACGGCAGCCCGCTGCTGGAGGGCGGCACCACGCTGCTCGTCACCAACGGGGCGACGCTGCCCTCGGGGTGCTGCTGCTCGCCTTCCGGCGTACCGGCCGCCTGTCCCTGCGCCTGCCGCTCGTCCTCACGTGGGCCGGTTCGGCGCAGACGGCTTGCTGGGGCGGCTGGTTGACCGTCGCCGGGCTGATCGGCGCGGGCGATGCCTCCGACCGGCCGACGACGGCGACGGCGGTGACCTACGCTGTCCAGATGCTGGCCGGGGCGCTCGTCGTGACGCTGGGCGCGTACTTCTTCGCGGAGCGCGCCGCGGCCTCCGCGCTGCCCGCGACCGGCAAGGCCGCCGCACCGGCCTCCGACAGCGACCGGGTGTCATGAGGGCTCTCGCCGCGCTGTTCGGACGGCGGGCTCGGCTGCGCTGGCTGCACCTGATCATCGGCGGTGCGCTGCTGATGCCGTACTTTCTGGTAGGCACGATCCTGGTCGGCATGGCGAGCGGCGGGGAACAGCTCTTCTCCTCCCTGTCCGCCCAGTTGGCCGCGTTCGCCCTGGCCCTGCCGATGGCTGCGGTGACCGGCTTCTTCCCCCTCGTCCGGCCGCTGTCCGTGGCCGCCGCGCGCGCCCTGTGCGGGGTCCCGCCCGCCCTGCTGGCCGACGGGCCGGCCAGGACCCGGCAGGCCCGGGTGCGCACCGCCGGCTGGTACACCCTGCATCTGGCGCTCGGCGGGATCGTCAGTGGAAGCACCCTGGCCCTGCCGCCGTTCGCGGTGGCGGTGACCGTCATGCCGTTCTTCGCGGGGATGCGCGACACCTGGCTGCTCAACGGGCCCGCCGTGCTCCAGAAGCCGTGGGTCCTGCCCCTCGCGCCGTTGGCGGGGCTCATGATGCTGGCGGCGCTGGCGCTGGTCGCGGCCGTGGCCGGGGAGTCGTTGGCCCGGCGGGCCCCGGTGCTGCTGGGGCCGACGCCCGAGGACCGGCTGGCCGCCGTCGAGCGCCGCGCGGCGGATCTGGCGGTACGCAACCGCCTCGCCCGGGAGCTGCACGACTCGGTGGGCCACGCGCTGAGTGCCGTGACCCTTCAGGCGGGGGCGGCACGCCGGGTCCTGGACCGCGATCCGGAGTTCGTCCGCGAGGCGCTGACCGCCATCGAGGAGACGACGCGGCGGACGGTCGGGGAGCTGGACTCGGTGCTGGGGCTGCTGCGGCAGGACGGGGAGGGCACGGCGTACGGGCCCGGGCTGGACGCGCTCGGTGGGCTGCTGGCGCTCTGCGGGGCGCCGGTGGCGTACGAGCGGGAGGGCGATCCGGAGAGCGTGGAGGCGGTGGTCTCGCGGGAGGCGTACCGGATCGTCCAGGAGGGGCTGAGCAACGCGTCGCGGCACGGCGGGGGCGCGTCCCCCGTGCGGTTGCTGATCGCGGTACGGGAGAGGGAGCTGGAGATCGTGATGGAGAATCCGCTGGGCGAGCGGCCCGCCGTGGCCCGCCCCGGAGGCGGGCACGGACTGCGCGGCATCGCCGAGCGGGCCGTCCTGCTGGGCGGCCGCACCGAAGCGGGACCGTACGACGGCGTCTGGCGGCTGACCGCCCGGCTGCCGCTCGCGGTGCCGCGGGCGGCAGGGCGGCGATGAGCGGAGCGGCGACGAGCGGGGCCCCGGTGCGGGTGGTGCTGGCGGACGACGAGCGGATGGTGCGTACGGCGCTGCACGCGATCCTGGAGGCCGAGGAGGGCATCGAGGTCGTCGGGGAGGCCGCCACCGGGGCGGAGGCCGTCTCCGTGGTGCGGGAGCTGCGGCCCGACGTGGTGCTGATGGACGTGCGGATGCCGGAGATCGACGGCATCCGGGCCACGGAGCAGATCCTCACCACGCTGGACCGTCCGCCGAGGATCGTCGTCGTGACGACCTTCGAGAACGACGCGTACGTGTACGAGGCCCTGCACGCCGGGGCGGCCGGGTTCCTGCTGAAGCGGTCGGCGGCCGAGGAGCTGGTGCAGGCGGTACGCCTGGTGGCGTGCGGCGACTCCCTCCTGTATCCGGCGGCGGTACGCACGCTGGCCGCCGAGCACGCCGGGCGGCGGGCGGCCGGGGCCCCGGCGTGGGTGGCGAGGCTGACCGGGCGGGAGGCGGACGTGCTGCGGCTGATGGCGGCGGGGCTGACCAACGCGGAGATCGCGGGGCGGCTCGCGGTGGGCCCGGCGACGGCGAAGACGCATGTGGCGGCGGTCCTCGCGAAGACCGGCGCCCGGGACCGCACCCAGGCGGTCATCGCGGCGTACGAGTCCGGTTTCATCACCCCGGGCTAGGCCGCCGGGCCGGTTTCCGGGGCCCGGCCCGGAAACCTGAGAAATCCGTGAGAAGGGGCACGGGCGGGAACGTCGGGAACGCGCCCGCTCGTCCTTCCGGCGGGATGAACAAGACCATCAGGCGCGCTTCGGTCTTCTGTCTGCTCATGGTGCTCGCCCTGCTGGTGCGGGCGACGTGGGTGCAGGGCTACGAGGCCAAGGCGCTCGCAGACGACGAGCACAACCGGCGGAACACCATCGCGCAGTACGCGCGGCCGCTCGGGGACATCATCGTGGCCGGTTCGCCGGTCACCGGATCGAAGGGGACCAGTGGCGGCGACCTCCGGTACAAACGGACGTATACCCGGGGCGAGCTGTACGCGGCCGTCACCGGCTACAGCTCGCAGGCGTACGGGGCGACCCAGCTCGAAGGCATCTACAGCGACGTCCTGGACGGCACGGATGACCGGCTGAAGAACCCGAAGGACCTGATCACCGGCGGACAGGCCGCGCCGGGCGACGTGCTGACGACGATCGACCCGGACGTCCAGAAGGCGGCCTACGAGGCGCTGGGCGACGACAAGGGCGCCGCGGTGGCCGTCGACCCGAGGACCGGTCGGATTCTCGGCATGGTCTCCATCCCCTCGTACGACCCCTCGGAGATCAGCGGGACATCGGACGGGGACGCCTGGCAGGCCCTGCTGGAGGACCCGGACAAACCGCTGCTCAACCGGGCACTGCGGCAGCCACTGCCGCCCGGTTCCACGTTCAAGCTGGTGGTCGCGGCGGCCGCGCTGGAGAGCGGGCTGTACGGCTCGGTCGACGAGCGCACCGACAGCCCCGACCCGTACACCCTGCCCGGGACCAGCACCGTGCTCCCCAACGAGAACCCGTCCGCCCCCTGCGAGAACGCGACCCTGCGCACCGCCCTCCAGTACTCCTGCAACAACGTCTTCGCGAAGGCCGCCGCCGACCTCGGCCAGGACGAGGTCAAGGAGATGGCGGACGCGTTCGGGTTCGACACGGAGAAGCTGGACGTCCCGGTGCGGGCGGCGATGAGCGTCTACCCGACCGGGATGGACAAGGCGCAGACGGCGCTGACGGGGATCGGCCAGTTCGAGGTCACCGCGACCCCGCTCCAGATGGCGATGGTCACCTCGGCGCTCGCCAACGGCGGTGAGCTGGCCGCGCCGCACATGGTCTCCCGGGTGAACGACGGGGACGGCACGGCGCTGGAGGAGACCGGCGACGGCGACACGGAGCGGGTGGTGAAGCAGTCGACCGCGGAGCAGTTGCGGAGCGCGATGGTGACGGTCGTCGAGGAGGGCACGGGCGCCAACGCCCGGATTCCCGGGGCCGAGGTGGGCGGGAAGACGGGCACCGCGCAGCACGGCGTGGACAACGGCGGCACCCCGTACGCCTGGTTCACCTCGTACGCGAAGGACCGCGACAGCGGCGAGGAGGTCGCGGTCGCGGTGATCGTGGAGGACTCCGGCTCGGCACGCTCCGAGGTCAGCGGCAACGGCCTGGCCGCGCCGATCGCGCAGAAGATGATGAAGGCGGCGCTGGAGCGGTGAGGCGGGGCCCGCCTCAGCCCAGCCGTGAGAGCGCCGCGGCGACCGCCTCCAGGTCCGGGTTCGAGGCGAGGCCGGCGTGGTACAGGCGCAGTTGGTTCGCGCCGAGCGAGGCGGCGTGGGCCGCGTCGCGCTCCAGGGTGCGGGGGCTGCCCCCCATGCCGGTGACGATCCCGAAGGTGGCGGCGCGCACTCGGCCCCGGCCCGCGAACGGCCCGAGGACCGCTTCCCGGGCGGTGTCCGGGCCGGAGCAGGGCAGCACCACACCGTCGGCCACGGCCAGGACGTGGTCCGCCTCGACGCCGGCGTTGGCCCCGGTGCGGTACGGGACGGGGTCGGCGTGCAGCAGCACCTGGAAGCCGGGCGGGGCCGCGGCCCGTACGGCGGCGACGGCCTCTTCCTGGAAGGCGCGGGCGACCCGGCCGCGCCAGCGCAGCGTGACGTCCGTGGCTCCGGGCCCGAGCAGTTCCTCGATGCCGTCCCGGCCGGACTCGGAGGAGCCGGCTCCCGACCACGCCGGTTCCAGGGCGCGGCGGACGGCGGCGGACAGTTCGCCGGGGTCGGCGCCCGCCTCTCCGTACCCCTGGCGGCAGTCCGCGCAGAAGCACAGCGACATCAGGTACTGCGCGGCGTCGCCGAAGCCCACACCTGCGGCCTTGTCGTGGGCGTGCAGGTGGGCGAAGCCGTACCAGCCGCAGGACTCCAGCTCCGTCCCCCGCGCCCCGGGCCGGACGGCGGCCTCCGCCGCGAGGTCCACGAGGTACGCGCGCACGGCGGGGCGGGCGATGCAGGGGGCCCAGGGATAGCGGTCCCCGTAGGCGTTGACCACCGAGGTGTCCGGGTGCTCCGCGCCGAGTCGCGAGCTGTGCGCGAGGACGACCCAGCTGTGCACCTCCAGACCGGCGGCGGCGAGAGCTCCGGCGGCCTCGCCGTACGGATCGTCGCCGGCCGTCCAGCTCTGGCGGTACGGGGCGAGGGCCCGCCCCGCCCAGCGGCCCGGGTCCGGCGGGTACAGGACGGCGGCGTGCTCGGCGGTGACCACGCGGTGGGCGGGGTGGCGGGGGGTCAGGGCGCGGGTGGAGTGGTAGGCGGAGGCCAGGGTGACCTGCCGGACGCCGAGGTCCGCGATCCGGGCGGCGGCGTCCGGGTCCCCGACGACGTCCCACGGGTAGAGGAAGGCGCCCGCTCTCATGCCCCCTCCCCCGCCCGGGCGCGGTCGCCGGCGAGGATCTCGACGGGGTCCTCGACGCGCGCGGCGCGCGGTTCGGCGAGCGGGGCGGCAGGGGGAGTCGAGGTCACGGGCGCTCCTTGAGCAGAGACAGGTGTGCACAATCCTGATCGATGTCCATGTTTCTGAACATCGCAACGCTAGGACAGCCCCCGATGACCGGTCAAGGCCGATGACCTCTTGACGCACCGCACCCCACCTCCCTAGCTTGTCCACGCATGTGAATGCCAGTCAGGATCGCGCACAATGCTCGCGTACGCCCCCGAGGAGATCCCCGTATGACCGCTCCCCGCACCGTCCTGCTCACCGGCGCCGCAGGCGGCCTCGGCACCCTGATGCGGGGGCTGCTGCCCGCGTACGGCTACGACCTGCGGCTGTTCGACCTGGTCCCGGTACAGGGCGCGCCCGACGCGATCACCGCCGACCTGAACGACCGCAAGGCGCTGCGGGAGGCCGTGCGCGGGGTGGACGCGGTCATCCACCTGGCGGGCATCTCCCTGGAGTCCACGTTCGACAAGATCCTCCGCGCCAACATCGAGGGCACGCACCACCTCTACGAGGCCGCCCGCGAGGAGGGTGTCGGGCGCATCGTGTCCGCCTCCTCCAACCACGTCATCGGCCACACCCTGCGGCCCGCCCCGGGCGGCCCGCTGATCCCCCTGGACACTCCGCGCCGCCCCGACACCTTCTACGGGCTCTCCAAGTGCTTCGGCGAGGACCTGGCCCAGCTCTACTGGGACCAGTACGGACTGGAGACGGTCTCCGTGCGGATCGGTTCCTGCTTCCCGGAGCCCACGTCGGTGCGGATGCTGTCGGTCTGGATGAGTCCCGGCGACGGCGCACGGCTCTTCGACGCCGCCCTCACCGCCGAGGGCGTCGGGCACACCGTGGTCTACGGCTCCTCCGCCAACACCCGCCTGTGGTGGGACCTGGAGCCGGCGCGGGCGCTGGGCTACCGGCCGCTGGACGACTCCGAGCCGTACGCGGCGAAGCTCGTCGCCGAACAGGGCGAGCCGGACCCGGACGATCCGGCGCAGACCCGCGTGGGCGGCCACTTCGTGACCGACCCGCCGATCTGGCCGCACTGAGCCCGCCCGGAGGGGCGGCAGAGGCCGGGCGGCGGAAATCCGGGCGACGCGGGCCCGGCCGGCGGGCAGGATACGGACATGCCCCGACCTTCCGGATTCCGGTACGAACAGCACGGCGACCAGAGCGTCACCATCACCCACCACGGCCGGCCCGCGGGCACCCTGCGCGGCGCCCGGGCGCAGAAGTTCCTGGCCGAGGCGGCATCGGGCGACGCCCAGCTGTCGATGGCGCGCTGGACCGGCGCGTACAAGCACGGCAACGAACGCGCCGCCCGCGACCACCCGCGCAACCGCCGCTGAAGCTCCGCCGGTCCGGCCCGGACCACCGTCGGCCCGGTGCCGGACCACCGCCCGCCGCCGCAGAACGGTGGCCGGACGGCCGCCGAGAGCGGATCAAAAGCCGCGAAGAGGGCGCGGGGGAAGGCCGCGAAGGTAAGGGAACGGCAAAGCCGGGTCGTTCGTTACCCCGTGCATGACCGCAATGACACCCGGCTCGAACATCCCTCTCTCCGCCGCCCGCGTGGCGGTGGACGTCGCCGCTCCGGTGCGGCTCGACGTCTCGGGCCTGCTGCTCACCGCCGACGGCAAGGTGCGCTCCGACGACGACTTCATCTTCTACAACCAGCCCTCCGGCCCCGGTGTGACCTACCGCTCCGGCGGGGGTTCGACACCCGACGCCATCGTGGTGGACACCGCGGCCGTTCCGCCGGGCATCGAGAAGATCGTCGTCACCGCGAGCCCGGACGCCGCGGGCCAGACCTTCCAGGGCGTCGAGCCGACGGCCACCGTGCGCAACGCGGACGACGGCAGTGCGCTCGCCACCTTCACCCCGCCGCGGCTCGGCGCCGAGACCGCGCTCGTGGTCATCGAGATCTACCTGCGCAACGGAGCCTGGAAGGCCCGCGCGGTCGGTCAGGGTTACGCGAACGGGCTGGCCGGGATCGCCACGGACTTCGGTGTCTCGGTCGAGGAGCCCGCGACCGCGGCGGCCCCGCAGGCACCGGCGGCCCCCGCGCCCGTCACCGCCCCGGCCCCGGTCGCCGCCCCGGCCGATCCGCGGATCGCCCCGCCGGCCCCGCCCGCTCCCCCGGCGCCCGCCGCGCCCGCCGCGCCCGCCGCGCCCGCAGGGAAGATCAACCTGGACAAGGGCCGGGTCAACCTCCAGAAGAACCAGACCGTGTCCCTCGTCAAGGGCGGCGCCCCGCTGCTCTCGCGGGTCAGGATGGGGCTGGGCTGGGAGCCCGCGTTCCGTGGCAAGGACATCGACCTGGACGCGTCGGTGATCGCCTACGGCCCCAACCGCAACCACCTGGACAGCTGCTACTTCGGCAAGCTGACCATCCTGAACGGGGCGATCAAGCACTCCGGCGACAACCTCACCGGTGAGGGCGCCGGCGACGACGAGGTGATCATGGTTGACCTGGGCCGGATCCCCGCCGAGGCGACGGGCCTGGTCTTCACGGTGAACTCGTTCACCGGGCAGAAGTTCAACGAGGTCGCGAAAGCCTACTGCCGGCTGATCGACGACGCGTCCGGCGAGGAGCTGGTCCGCTTCGACCTCACCGGTGCCGAGCCGCAGACCGGCGTGATGATGGCCAAGCTCATCAAGCAGTTCACCGGCGAGTGGGAGATGACCGCGATGGGCGAGTTCGTGAGGTCGCGCACGGTCCGGGGCATGGTGAAGCCCGCCGCCAAGTCCCTGTAGCCGTCGTAGGTCCGCTGCCGAGCGCCTACGGAGTCCGGGGCGCCTGAAGTGATTCAGGCGCCCCGGATCCGGAGAAGACGGACGCTGCTCGTGCTCGTCTCGCGTCTCAGAGCTTGGTCAACTTGGAGTACGGGCTCAGGATCCTTCCCTGTCGCCCCGAGAAGTCGATGAGAACTGCGTCGTTGTCGCCCTCGACAGCAAGAATCCTGCCGAGCCCGAACTGGTCGTGCGACACCCGGTCGCCCACATCGAAGCATTCGACCGGTGGGGCATCCTGGGCCGGGCGGTTGAAGGGACTGGAAGGCAGGTGACGCCGGGATCCGGCTGACTGTTTCATTACGTCGAGTATGCGCCCTGTGAAGGCCCGACGCCATGCCCGCCGGTGCCCGGGGCCCCAGAAGTGCCGGATTCGTAATCAGGCGCCACCACGGCCGGACAGCGCTTCCTCGCGCTTCCAGCGGCCGGACCGCGCGCGGCACAGCGCCGGAAAGACCCCCGAACGGGTGGCGGTTTCCGTCGCCGGGCGGGGCGCGGTCGAGCCCGTTTCCGCTCCGATTCGAGGTGCGTACGGACCCGGTGCCGCCGGAAGTCTCCCGGTCACGCCGCCACGGAACGTCCACATGCTCTGCCCGTCGGTGACGAGGCCCGGGCGCGTCGCGCGGCAGGCGGAGTCCGTCGCCGAGGCGGTCATCGGGTGACGCAGGTCAGCCCGCGCCCCGAGGAAGGGGCGCGGAGCGGGCGGCGCCGCGCCGCCCCGGGGGGACGTGTCCGGCCGGCGCCCGTATCGGCACGCCGACTACACGACGGCGACACGGGCGTACGGCCACGACGGCCCGGGGGCGCCCGGGCGGGTCCGGGTCCGCTCAGCCACCGACGCGGGAGCGCGCCTTGAACGCCGCCTTGCGGGCGTCCTTGGCCGCCTTCTTGTCACTGTGCAGCCGGCCCATGGCTTCCAGGACGTCGGCGGTGGCCGGGTGGTCCACGCGCCAGACCTCGTCGAAGAAGCCGCTGTGCTGCGCGGAGAGGCCCTCGACGAGTCCCTGGAGTTCGTCCAGCTCGCCGTCCGCGTCCAGCTGGGCGGCGATGGTGTCGATGGCCAGCCAGAAGATCATGTTCTCCGGCGGGACGGGCACGTCGGCGGCGCCGCGCTCCGCGAGCCAGACGCGGGCCAGGCCGCCCAGCTCGGGGTCGCCGAGCACCGCGCGTACGGCGGGCTCCGCCTCGGGGCCGACCAGGGCGAGGGCCTGCTGGCAGTGGAGGCGGCGCAGCGGCGCACCCTCGTCCGTGCCGCGCGCGGCGGCCAGCAGCTCGGCCGCCGCCGACACCGCGCCCTCGGCGCCGTGGCCGGCGAGCCAGAGCTTGACCTCGGCGCGGGCGGCGGACTCCGGGTAGTGGGCGATGCCGTCGAGGAGGGCGTCGGCTCCCTTGCCCGCGAGGTCGCCGACGGCGGGGGCGTCCACCCCGGCCTCCAGCATCCGGGCCCGGACGCCGTACAGCCCGAGGGGAGTGAGCCTGACCATGCCGTAGCGGGTGACGTCCTCGTCGTCGGCCCCGGTGGCGGAGGCGTCCGCGGCTTCGCCCTCCTCGACCAGCAACGCCTCGTCGACCGGGCGGTATTCGACGATCCCGATGGGTTCGAGCAGCCGGAACTGGTCGTCGAGGCGCATCATCGCCTCCGACACCTGCTCCAGGATGTCGTCGGTCGGCTCGCCCATGTCGTCGGGGACGATCATCGACGCGGCGAGGGCGGGCAGCGGGACCGGCCCTTCGCCCGCGCCGTTGTCCGCGAGGGTGAGCAGGTAGAGGTTGCCGAGGACGCCGTCGAGGAATTCGGCCTCGGCCTCCGGGTCCCAGTCCAGGGCGTCGAAGTCGATCGAGCCGTCCTCGCCGACGAGGTCTGCGAAGTCGTCCAGCACGGGCGCGGTGGCGTCGGCGTGCACGGCGTCCAGGCCGTCCAGCCAGATACTCAGGACGTCCTGCGGGGAGCCGCCGGTGAGCAGGGCCAGATTCTCGCCGGTGGTGACGGTGCCCCCGGCCTCGCCGACCGTGCCCTCGTCGGCGCCCGGATGCTCCTGGTCGTCCTCGGCCTCCTCGGGGTCCGTGACGTCGAGGAGGCCGGTGTCCACGGCGAGCCGCCAGGCTTCGCTGGCGTAGGCGGCGCCGTCCTCGTCGGCCGGGAGCCCGAGGTGCTCGGCGGCGGCGGGCAGTTGGGCCTCGGCCAGCTCGCCGCCCGCGCCGACACGGGTGTCGGGTCCGGCCCAGCGGGCGAGCTTGACGGCGCGGACGAACAGCGGAGCGGCGAGCGCGTCCCGCGCCAGTTCGGCCTCGGAGTTCAGCCGCACCGGCGGCAGGGAGGGGCGCTCTGCGGACATCGGGGGTTCTCCTCGGTGCGTGCTCGTGCTCGGGGGCATACGGAATGCGTACGCGGTTCAGCCGCCCAAGCCTAGACGCAATGCGCCGCCCGCCGCCCGCCCCTCTGCCGCATACCTCACGCCTACCGCAGCCCGCCTCGCGCCGCCGGGCCCCCCGACGCGTGCGGCCCGGCTCCGACGCGTGCCGCCCGGGCGCGTGCCGGCCGGCGCTTGCGCCGGCGGTGCCCCTCGCGCCCCTACGCGCCCGCGGCCGGCTCCAGGCTGAGCGCGGGGGTGTAGCGGTTCACGCCCCCTCCGGTCATGCCCGGGTACTTCTGGACCCGCTCCCAGAGCGGGGAGGGGGAGCCGACGCCCTCTCCTGGGGCGGCGAGGGCCGCGATGTGGTGCTCGGCGCTCTCCCACTCGGCGTAGTTGAGGACCCGGGTGCCGTCGGTGCCGACATGGAAGTACGCGGCGATGCCGCCCGGCGGCATGGCTACCCCGTCGCCGAGCGCCTCGAACACCGCGTCCACCCAGTCGCGCTGGCGGGCGGGGTCGGGCCCGTCGAACTGGACGTCCACGATGACGACGACCCCCGGCTTGCGGTCGTCGCCCTCGGCCGGGAGCGCGGAGCGGTACAACTCGTACGTGTGCAGTGCGACGCGTTCGATGCCGGGGACGGCCGCGTCGATCTCGGCGTTGCGCGTGTCGCGGACGTCCCGTACGAAGTCCTGGTAAGCCTGTTCGCCGGTCCACTGGGAGTAGTGCAGCAGGGTCGCGCCGTCCTCCCCCGCGTAGACGCTGTAGGAGAGCAGGCCGGGGTGCGGCCATTCCCGGTTCTCCCATGTCTTGCGGATGGCGTCGACGGCCTCCCGCTGCCGCTGCGGTGTGCCGACGTTCCAGGTGCTGGCCTTGGCGATCCGGGCATCGGCGCGGGCCGGGTCGGGGCGGTCGGTGACGTGCGTGGTCATGGCGGTGTTTCCCCTCTCACGCGCACCGGTCGGCGCGTCGTGACCCTCACCGTGACACCTCAAGTTCGCTTGAGGTCAAGCCTGTTCCTCGATCGCGCGAGGAAACCCGAGCAGCAGGCGCGACCCGTCCGACCTTTCAGCATCCCTTGCCGGTCACCGCAAGAAGTTCTAAGTGGACCTACGTGGTTCCGGGAGCCGACACTTCGGGCATGACCGCCACCGCACCGCGCCCCTTCGGCCGCACGCTCTGCGCCATGATCACGCCCTTCACCGCCGCCGGGGCCCTGGACCCGGACGCCGCCCGTGCGCACGCCGCGCGCCTGGTGGCGGAGGGCTGCGACGGGATCGTCCTCAGCGGCACCACGGGCGAGTCCCCCACCACGACGGACGCCGAGAAGTCCGATCTGCTGCGGGCCGTCCGGGCGGAGGTCGGCGACGGGGTGCCGCTGCTCTCCGGCGTCGGGGGCCCGGACACCGCGCACACCCTGCGCCTGGCGCGGGAGGCCGAGGAGGCGGGCGCGGACGGGCTGCTCGTGGTGACCCCGTACTACAGCCGCCCGCCGCAGGCCGCCGTCGAGGCGTACTTCCTGCGGGTGGCGGAGTCCACCGGGCTGCCGCTGATGCTGTACGACATCCCCGGCCGCACCGGCACCCGGATCGAGCCGGATACCCTGTCGCGACTGGCGGAGCACCCGCGGGTGGTGGCGGTGAAGGACTGCTCCTACGACCTGCTCGGCTCGACCAAGGTGATGGCCCGCACCTCGCTGGCGTACTACTCGGGCTGCGAGGAGCTGAACCTGCCGCTGTACGCGGTGGGCGGCGCCGGCTATGTCAGCACGGTCGCGAACGTGGCTCCGCGCCGGATGCGGGCGCCGCTGGACGCGTTCGACGCGGGCCGCACCGACGAGGCGGCCCGGCTGAACGGGCTCACCGTGCGCCTCACCGAACTGATGATGGCGAGCGGGCTCCCCGGAACCGTCACCGTGAAGGCGCTGCTGGACGCCGGACCGGTCCGGGAACCGCTGCAGCCCGCCGGGCGCGGGGCGACCGACGGGCTGCGTGCGGCGTACGAGGAACTCCTCGCGGCCTGAGGACCGCAGGGCCCCCGCCGGCCGGCTCGTGCCGGGCCGGTGCGGACGAGAAGCCCCGCCGCGTGACTAGTTGTGGGCGTGCAGGACGTCGTTCAGGCCGCCCCACACCGCGTTGTTCGGGCGGGCCTCGACCGTGCCGGTGACCGAGTTGCGGCGGAAGAGGATGTTGGCGGCGCCGGACAGCTCCCGGGCCTTGACGATCTGGCCGTCCGGCAGCGTGACGCGCGTTCCCGCGGTGACGTACAGACCGGCCTCGACGACGCACTCGTCGCCGAGCGCGATCCCGACGCCCGCCTCCGCGCCCACCAGGCAGCGCTCGCCGATGATGATGCGCTCCGTGCCGCCGCCGGAGAGGGTGCCCATGGTGGAGGCGCCGCCGCCGATGTCGGAACCGTCGCCGACGACGACGCCCGCGGAGATCCGGCCCTCGATCATGGAGGTGCCGAGCGTGCCCGCGTTGAAGTTGACGAAGCCCTCGTGCATGACGGTGGTCCCGGCGGCGAGGTGCGCGCCGAGCCGCACGCGGTCGGCGTCCGCGATGCGTACGCCCTTCGGGGCGACGTAGTCGGTCATCCGCGGGAACTTGTCGACCGAGGTGACCTGGAGGTGCAGGCCCTCGGCGCGGGCGTTGAGCCGCACCCGCTCCAGGTCGTCGACGGCCACCGGGCCGAGCGAGGTCCAGGCGACGTTGGCGAGCAGCCCGAAGAGCCCGTCGAGGTTCTGGCCGTGCGGCTGGACGAGCCGGTGCGACAGCAGGTGCAGGCGCAGGTAGGCGTCGTGCGCGTCGAGCGGCTTGTCGTCCAGCGAGGAGACGACCGTGGAGACGGCGACGACCTCCACGCCGCGCCGGGCGTCCACGCCGAGAGCCTTGGCGGCGCCCTCACCGAGCCGGTTGACGGCCTCGTCCGGAGTGAGGCGCGTCGTACCGGCCGGGCCGGGGTCCGAGGTCAGCTCGGGAGCGGGGAACCAGGTGTCGAGGACGGTGCCGTCACCGGCGACGGTGGCGAGGCCGGCGGCGACGGCGCCGGTGGTGCGGGCAGAACCCTGGGAAGTCGTGTCGGTCATGAACAGCAACCTAACCGGCCGGGACCCGCTCGGGCGAACCGGTCCCGGTCCCCGGTCCGGGGAGGGCGGACGGCGGCGCGTCGCCACGGGCCCCGGTCCTCACCCGTGCCCGGCCCGACACCGCCCGGTCCGCGGAGAGGGGGCGGGGCGGCGGCGTCACGCCGGGCGCCCGGGGCCGGCGTGACGCTTCCGCGCGGGCGGAGCGCCGGTCGCACCGGGCGGGGCACGATGCCGGACCACGCCTTCACCGCGGTGCCGTCCGTCCGCCGCCCGAAGCGCCGGTTCGGGCGGCGCCGTCGATGATCCGGGACAGCATCTCGCGGGTGCAGGGCGCGTCGAACGCGCCGCCGGTCAGCAGGACCTGGAGGCAGACGCCGTCCATCAGCGCGACGAGGGCCCGCGCGGTCTCCGGGTCCGTGCGCCGGGACAGCAGCGTGACGGCCTCCTCGGTCCATTCGGCGGCGACCGGGCGCAGCACGGGGCGGCGCAGGGCCGCGAGGTAGAGCTCGTACTCCAGCTCGATCGCGCCGCGTTCGCCGGCGAACCACCGCCCCAGCAGTCGTGTCAGCTCGTCCGCGAGACCGACGGACACGGCGTCGCCCGCCGCGGCCTCCGCGCCGCCGCCCGCCTCCGGCCCGGTGAGGACCGCGCTGCCGCGCAGTTCCTGGACGAAGTGCTCGTTGCACCGGCGCAGGGCCGCGACCAGGAGTTCGTCGAGGGAGCCGAAGTGGTACGTGGTCGAGCCGAGCGGCACGTCGGCCTCGGCGGCCACGGTGCGATGGCTGAGTCCGGCCATGCCGCGGGCCGCGATCACCCGCAGCGCCGCGTCGATGATCCGCGTCCGCCGCTCGGGGTCGTACCGCCGGGCCATCAGTGCGCCCCTCCCAGATTGAGGACGACGACCCCGGCCACGATCAGGGCGATGCCCGCGATCTTGACCGGGCCGCTGGACTCGCCCAGGAACAGGATTCCGATGCCGGCGACGGCCGCGGTGCCGACGCCGGCCCAGATGGCGTACGCCGTGCCCACGGAGAGCGTCTTGAGGGTCTGCGCGAGCAGGGTGAAGGCGACGAGGTAGCCCACCGCGGTGCCGAGCGAGGGCCAGAGCCGGGTGAAGCCCTCGCTGTATTTCATAGCCGTCGTCCCGGCCACTTCCGCCGCGATGGCGGCGGCCAGCAGTCCGTATGCGTATCCCATGTGTACGACTGTACCCAACGTTGCGTACGGGCGTACATATCATCGGCTCGGACCTGGGAGGCTACGGTGTGCCGACCGACCACACGGCTCGCGACACGGGCCGACGACACGACGGAGACGCAGTGGCGCAGGACGCAGGGTGGGGCGGCGGCCCGTACGGGGGCGCACCTCACGGTGGGGGGCCCTTTCACGGGGGCGCGCAGGGGCCGGACGGCGGCTGGCACGGCGGGTGGAACGGCGGGTGGGCCGCACCGCCCAAGCCGGGAGTGATACCCCTGGCGCCGCTGAGGATCTCGGACATGCTCAGCGGCGCCTTCTCGACCCTCGGGCGGTACTGGAAACCGCTGATCGGGATGGCCCTGACGCTGTTCGGCGCGGCGGCCCTCCTGATGATCGCCGCGCTGGTGGTCGCCGCCGCCGCCGTCGCACCCCACTGGGACGAGCTGACGTCCAGCTCACGGAAGATGCCGGACGCGCAGACGCTGATCCCGCTGGGTGTCGCGTTCGGTGTGCTGATGGTCCTCGGCGTGCTCGTCGCACTGCTGGCGTCGGCCGTGGTGCAGGCGGCGGTGCCCGTGGTCCTCCAGGAGGCCGTGCTGGGGCGCCCGATCCGCTTCGGCGCCGTCTGGAGCCGTGCGTGGTCGCGGGTCTGGTCCGTCATCGGAACCGTGTTCCTCACGGGGCTGATCGCGATCATCCCGATGGCGCTCTTCACGACCGCCTTCGCCGGGCTGATGATCTACACCGCCTCACTGGGCGACGAGGGCGGCGTCGTACCGCTGATCGTGGCCGGCCTCGTCGGCACCCTGCTCGTCGCCCCCGTGGCGGTCTGGCTCTGGGTGCGGTTCTCCCTGGCTCCCACGATCGTGGTCTTCGAGAACCAGCGCCCGGTCGCGGCCCTGCGCCGCTCGGTCCAGCTCGTGCGCGGCAGCTGGTGGCGGGTCTTCGGCGTCGGGCTGCTCGGCTACGCGCTGGCGTCCATGATCGGCTACATGGTCCAGCTGCCGTTCCAGATGATCGGCATGCTCCCCGGCCTGTACGACCCCGCGGACATGGAGGCCGACGCGGGCGGCGGGGAGCTCCTCGCCCTGTTCATCGGCCTGATCGCGCTGTCCTTCATCAGCCAGCTGATCGCCCAGCTGTTCACGGCGGTCTTCCCGCCGCTGGTGGTCGGCCTGCTGTACGTCGACCGCCGGATGCGCACGGAGAACCTGGGCCCGGTCCTGGCCGAGGCCGCGGGTGCGACACTGCCCGAGCAGTACGGACCGCCGCCGCCCGCACACGTCTGAGTGCCGGCCCGGCTCAGTCGGTCAGGGTCCGCTTGGGGCGGAGGACGCAGAACTCGTTGCCCTCCGGATCGGCCAGCACCACGAACGTGGCGTCCGGGCCCTGCCCCACGTCCACCCGCCGGGCGCCGAGCGCGAGGATCCGCTCGACCTCGGCGTCCCGGTCGTCGGGGGCCAGGTCGATGTGCAGCCGGTTCTTGACGGTCTTCCCCTCGGGCACCGGGAGGAAGCACATGCCCGGCAGCGCCGTCTCGTGGGCGCCGATGACGATCTCCTCCTCGTCCTCGAAGAGCACCTGCCAGTCCAGCACCGCGCTCCAGAAGCGGGCCATGAGCGGCAGGTCGTGAGCGTCGACGGCGATGTGGTAAATGGATACGGCCATGCCCGCCAGTGTGCCTGGCGGGCATGGCCGTATCCATGGGTCTCCGGGGCGTGTCAGACGTTGAACCCCAGCGCGCGGAGCTGCTCGCGTCCGTCGTCGGTGATCTTGTCCGGGCCCCACGGCGGCATCCAGACCCAGTTGATCCGGAGCTCGTTGACGATGCCGTCGGTGGCGGACTTCGCCTGGTCCTCGATGACGTCGGTCAGCGGGCAGGCCGCGGACGTCAGGGTCATGTCGAGGGTGGCGATGTTGGCGTCGTCGACGTGGATGCCGTAGATCAGGCCCAGGTTGACGACGTCGATGCCCAGCTCGGGGTCGACGACGTCGTACAGCGCCTCGCGGACCTCCTCCTCGGAGGCCGGCTTCATGGTCACGGTCTCGTTGTCGCTCATGCGGTCTTCCCTTCGGACAGCGCCTTGGCCGTCGCGTCCTTCCACGCCATCCAGCTCAGCAGCGCGCACTTGACCCGGGCGGGGTACTTGGAGACGCCGGCGAACGCGACGGCGTCCTCCAGCACCTCCTCCATCGCGTCGTCCGGCTCCAGCTGGCCCTTGGACTGCATCAGCTCCAGGAAGGCGCCCTGGATCTTCTGCGCCTGGGACAGCTCCTTGCCGACGAGCAGCTCGTTCAGCACGGAGGCGCTGGCCTGGCTGATGGAACAGCCCTGGCCCTCGTAACTCACGTCGGCGATGGTCTCGCCGTCGTACTTCACGCGGAGCGTGATCTCGTCGCCGCACGTCGGATTGACGTGGTGCACCTCGGCGTCGCCGTCCCGCAGGCCACGCCCGTGGGGGTGCTTGTAGTGGTCCAGGATCACTTCCTGGTACATCGAATCAAGCTTCACCAGTCAACCCTCAGCCGAAGAAGTTCCGGACGTGCTCCAGACCGTCCACCAGGGCGTCGACCTCGGCGGGCGTGGAGTACAGATAGAACGACGCTCGCGTCGTCGCGGGAATTCCGTACCGCAGGCAGACCGGGCGCGCGCAGTGGTGGCCGACCCGCACGGCGACGCCCAGCTCGTCGAGGACCTGGCCCACGTCGTGCGGGTGGATGTCGCCGAGCGTGAAGGAGATCGTGGCCCCGCGGTCCTCGGCCGTCGCCGGACCGATGATCCGCAGGCCGGGGACCTCCAGGAGGCGCTTCACCGCGTACTCGGTGATCGCCTTCTCGTGGTTGTGGATGTTCTCCATGCCGATCGCCGAGAGGTAGTCCACGGCCGCGCCGAGGCCGACGGCCTGGGCGATCGGGGGCGTACCGGCCTCGAACTTGTGCGGCGCGGGGGCGTAGGTCGAGGAGTGCATCGACACGGTCTCGATCATCTCGCCACCGCCGAGGAACGGCGGCAGGTCCTCCAGGAGCTCCTGCCGTCCCCACAGCACGCCGATGCCCGTCGGGCCGACCATCTTGTGGCCGGTGAAGGCCACGAAGTCCGCCTGGAGCGCCTGCACGTCGAGCACCATGTGCGGGGCCGCCTGCGAGGCGTCGATGCAGACCAGCGCGCCGACCTGCTGGGCGCGGCGGATGATCTGCTCGACCGGGTTGACGGTGCCCAGGATGTTGGAGACCAGCGTGAAGGAGACGATCTTCGTCTTCTCGGTGATGATCTCGTCGATGTCGGACAGGTCGAGCCGGCCGTCGTCGGTGATGCCGAACCACTTCAGCTTCGCGCCGGTCCGCTGCGAGAGCAGCTGCCACGGCACGATGTTGGAGTGGTGCTCCATCTCCGTGGTGACGATCTCCGTGTCGCTGTCCACCCGATAGGGCTCATCCGCCCAGCCGAGCATGTTCGCCACGAGGTTGAGCGACTCCGAGGCGTTCTTGGTGAAGATCACCTCGTTGCGGCTCGGCGCGTTGATGAAGGCCGCGACCTTGTCCCGGGCGCCCTCGTACAGCGCGGTGGCCTCCTCGGCGATCGTGTAGACGCCGCGGTGCACGTTCGCGTTGTGCCGCTCGTAGTACTCGTTGAGCGCGTCGAGGACCTGACGCGGCTTCTGCGAAGTCGCCGCGGAGTCCAGGTAAACGATCTTCTTGCCGTCGTGGACCGTGCGGTCCAGGATCGGGAAGTCCTTGCGGATCGCCTCGGTGTCGAGGAGGCCGGTGAGCCCCTGTCGGGCGTCAGTCACGCGGAAGCGCCACCCTTCGTGTATGCCTCGTAGCCCTCGTTCTCCAGCTGGTCGGCCAGCTCGGCGCCACCGGAGGCCGCGATACGGCCGTTGGCGAAGACGTGCACGAAGTCGGGCTTGATGTACTTCAGGATGCGGGTGTAGTGCGTGATCAGCAGCGTGCCGACCTCGCCGGTCTCGCGGACCCGGTTGACGCCCTCGGAGACGGTCTTGAGCGCGTCGACGTCCAGGCCGGAGTCGGTCTCGTCCAGGACGGCGATCTTCGGCTTGAGAAGCTCCAGCTGGAGGATCTCGTGGCGCTTCTTCTCACCGCCGGAGAAGCCCTCGTTGACGTTGCGCTCGGCGAAGGCCGGGTCCATCTGGAGGCCGGACATCGTCTCCTTGACCTCCTTGACCCACGTACGCAGCTTGGGGGCCTCGCCGCGGATGGCGGTGGCGGAGGTGCGCAGGAAGTTGGAGACCGAGACGCCGGGGATCTCGACCGGGTACTGCATGGCGAGGAACAGGCCGGCACGGGCCCGCTCGTCGACGGACATCTCCAGGACGTCCTCGCCGTCCAGGGTCACCGTGCCGCTGGTGATCGTGTACTTGGGGTGACCCGCGAGCGAGTACGCGAGGGTGGACTTGCCGGACCCGTTGGGGCCCA
Source organism: Streptomyces sp. NPDC091649 (assembly GCF_044756785.1). Lineage (NCBI taxonomy): Bacteria > Bacillati > Actinomycetota > Actinomycetes > Kitasatosporales > Streptomycetaceae > Streptomyces > Streptomyces sp. NPDC091649. The sequence continues at coordinate 98,023 of NZ_JBIVTR010000023.1, forward strand.
TGATGGCGTGGGTCTCGCCCTGCTTCACGGTCAGGTCGACGCCCTTGAGGATCTCCTTCGTGGCGTTGTCGGCCTCGACGGTGACGTGCAGGTCGCGGATTTCAAGCGTTGCCATGGGTGACTCAGGACTCCTGGGTGACGGAGACGAGCACATCGTCCCCTTCGATCTTTACGGGGTATACGGGGACGGGGCGCGTCGCGGGAAGGCCGGACGGCTTGCCGGTGCGGAGGTCGAACGACGATCCGTGCAGCCAGCACTCGATCGCGCAGCCCTCCACCTCGCCCTCCGAGAGGGAGACGTTCGCGTGCGAGCAGATGTCGTTGATCGCGAACACCTCGCCCTCGGTGCGGACGATGGAGACGGGTGTGCCGTCGAGCTCCACCCGCTTGGGGGTGTCGTCCTCCAGCTCACTCAGCGCACAGACCTTGACGAAGGACATCAGACGGACGCCTTCAGCTCGGTCTCGATCTTCTCGAGGAGACGCGCTTCGACGTCCGGCAGGCCGATCTGCTGGACCAGCTCGGCGAAGAAGCCGCGCACGACGAGACGGCGGGCCTCCTCGGCCGGAATGCCGCGGGACTGGAGGTAGAAGAGCTGCTCGTCGTCGAAACGGCCGGTCGCCGAGGCGTGGCCGGCGCCGACGATCTCGCCGGTCTCGATCTCCAGGTTGGGCACGGAGTCGACCCGGGCGCCGTCCGTGAGGACGAGGTTCCGGTTCATCTCGTAGGTGTCGGTGCCCTCGGCGGCGGCCTGGATGAGGACGTCGCCGATCCAGACGGCGTGTGCGCCGTCGCCCTGGAGGGCGCCCTTGTACACCGCGTTGGACTTGCAGTGCGGGGTGTTGTGGTCGACCAGGAGGCGGTGCTCCTGGTGCTGGCCCTTGTCGGTGAAGTACAGGCCGAAGAGCTCCGCCTCGCCGCCGGTGGCCGCGTAGGCGACCCGGGGGTGCAGGCGCACGACGTCGCCGCCGAAGGTGACGACGATCGACTTGAAGGAGGCGTCCCGGCCGATCAGCGCGTTGTGCTGGCCGACGTGGACGGCCGTGTCGTCCCAGTCCTGGACGGAGACGACGGTCAGCTTCGCGCCGTCGCCGAGGACGTAGTCGACGTTGGCGGCGAGTACCGCGTCGCCGGTGTGGTCGATGACGACGACGGCTTCGGCGAAGGCTTCCAGCTGGATGAGCTGGTGGCCGTAGGCGACGCCGCCCTCGCCGTGCACGGCGATCCGGATCGGCTCGGTGAGCACGGCTTCCTTGGCGACCGTGACGACCGATGCCTGCTCGAAGGAGCTGTACGCCTGGGCGGCGACGCGGTCCACCGGGGTGCCGGCCTTGCCGAGCCGGGTGTCGTCGCGGCCGACGGTCTCGACGGTGACGCCGTCGGGGGCGTCGATGGCGACCTTCACCCCGCCGCCGGTGGCGACGGCGGTGCCGTCGTGCAGCCCGCGCAGTCGCTCCAGTGGCGTGAAGCGCCACTCCTCCTCGCGACCGTGCGGGACGGGGAAGTCCGCGACGTCGAAGGACGGGGGTGCGCTCATGCGAGTGGCGACGGTCGACTCGGCGGCCACCGCGATGGAGCCGGCGGTGGTGGAGCCCGCCGGAGTGTTCTGAGCCTCAGCCATGGCTGTCGTAGTGCTCGCTTTCTTCAGTCAAGAACTCGGGGGATTCGGTGGGGCGGGGACGGCCGCGAACGGCCGTCCCGGTGGTCCTCGGCCGAGGACCTAGCCGACCGAACCCTCCATCTGCAGCTCGATCAGCCGGTTGAGCTCCAGGGCGTACTCCATGGGCAGCTCCTTCGCGATCGGCTCGACGAAGCCGCGCACGATCATCGCCATGGCCTCGAACTCGGTGAGTCCGCGGCTCATGAGGTAGAAGAGCTGGTCCTCGGAGACCTTGGAGACGGTCGCCTCGTGGCCCATCGACACGTCGTCCTCGCGGACGTCGACGTAGGGGTAGGTGTCCGAGCGGGAGATCGTGTCGACGAGCAGGGCGTCGCAGAGCACGTTGGACTTCGCGCCCGGCGCGCCCTCGCCGATCTCGATCAGTCCGCGGTAGGACGTCCGGCCGCCGCCTCGCGCCACCGACTTGGAGACGATGTTGGACGAGGTGTTCGGGGCCATGTGGACCATCTTGGCGCCGGCGTCCTGGTGCTGGCCCTCGCCCGCGAAGGCGATGGACAGGGTCTCGCCCTTGGCGTGCTCGCCCATCAGGTAGACGGCCGGGTACTTCATGGTCACCTTGGAGCCGATGTTGCCGTCGACCCACTCCATGGTCGCGCCCTCGTAGGCCACGGCCCGCTTGGTGACCAGGTTGTAGACGTTGTTCGACCAGTTCTGGATCGTCGTGTAGCGGCAGCGGCCGCCCTTCTTCACGATGATCTCGACCACGGCGCTGTGCAGCGAGTCCGAGGAGTAGATCGGGGCGGTGCAGCCCTCCACGTAGTGGACGTAGGCGTCCTCGTCGACGATGATCAGCGTCCGCTCGAACTGGCCCATGTTCTCCGTGTTGATACGGAAGTACGCCTGGAGCGGGATCTCGACGTGGACGCCCTTGGGCACGTAGATGAACGAGCCGCCGGACCACACGGCCGAGTTCAGCGAGGCGAACTTGTTGTCACCGACGGGGATGACGGTGCCGAAGTACTCCTTGAAGAGCTCCGGGTGCTCCTTCAGCGCGGTGTCGGTGTCCATGAAGATGACACCCTGCGCCTCCAGCTCCTCGTTGATCTGGTGGTAGACGACCTCGGACTCGTACTGCGCGGCGACGCCGGCGACCAGGCGCTGCTTCTCCGCCTCGGGGATGCCGAGCTTGTCGTACGTGTTCTTGATGTCCTCGGGCAGTTCCTCCCAGGAGGCCGCCTGCTTCTCCGTGGACCGCACGAAGTACTTGATGTTGTCGAAGTCGATGCCCGACAGGTCCGAGCCCCAGTTCGGCATGGGCTTCTTGCCGAAGAGCTTGAGGCCCTTGAGCCGCAGCTTCAGCATCCACTCGGGCTCGTTCTTCTTCTCCGAGATGTCGCGGACGACAGCCTCGGAGAGGCCGCGCTTCGCCGCCGCGCCTGCCGCGTCGGAGTCGGCCCAGCCGAATTCGTACGTGCCCAGACCCTCGAGCTCAGGGTGGGCAGTCTCCGTGGGGAGCGTCATGCGGGGTTCCTCCCGGCCGTGCTTGCAGATGCTGAATGAGTGGTCTGTGGGGGTGGAGCGTGGCCGCTTCGCGGCACGTAGGTCGTGCACACTCCGTCGCCGTGGGCGAGGGTGGCCAGCCGCTGCACATGGGTCCCGAGGAGGCTGGAGAAGAATTCCGTCTCCGCCTCGCACAGCTGTGGGAACTGCTCGGCGACATGCGCCACCGGGCAGTGGTGCTGACACAGCTGCTCGCCCTGCTGCGGGCCCGGCGCGCTTCGCGCCATAGCAGCGTACCCGTCGGCGGACAGGGCCCTGGCCAGGGCCTCGGTGCGCTCCTCGGGCGCCGCGGCCTCGACCGCGGCGCGGTACGCCTCGCCCGTCGCGGCCATCCGGGCGCGGGCGAAGGCGAGAACCGCCTCGTCCCCTCCGGATTCGGCGATGAAACGCAGGGCGTCGGCGGCCAGCTTGTCGTAGGACTGGTCGAAGGCGTCCCGGCCGCAGTCCGTCAGGGCGAACACCTTGGCGGGCCTGCCTCGCGTCCGCGCGCCGTAGACCCGCTGTTCACGGGCTTCGACGACATCGTCGGAGACGAGGGCGTCCAGGTGGCGGCGGACGGCGGCCTGGGTGAGGCCGACGCGCTTCGCGAGATCGGCGGCGGTGGAGGGGCCGTGGTCCAGGATGGAGCGCGCGACCCGGTTGCGCGTCGAACGCTCACCGGTCGCGAGTTCCTCCTGAGGAGCCCGTCCGTCGTATTTCACAACACCATTGTTGCGTAATTCATTCGACTCTGACAACCACGGTCCGAGACGATCTACGGTGGGGTTCATCACTTAGGGTTACCTAATTCGGCCCCGGGAGACCCTCCTCCCCGGACCCTGCCTAGACTTACCGGCCATGGAGAACGAGCCCGTCGTACAGGTCAAGGGCCTGGTGAAGCGGTACGGCAGGAAGACCGCGGTGAACGGCCTCGATCTGGTGGTCGCGACCGGCGCGGTGACCGCCGTCCTCGGCCCGAACGGCGCCGGGAAGACCACCACCGTCGAGACCTGCGAGGGCTACCGCCGCCCGGACGCGGGCACCGTACGCGTCCTGGGCCTCGACCCGGTCGCCGACGCCGAACGGCTGCGACCGCGCATCGGGGTGATGCTCCAGTCCGGCGGCGTCTACTCCGGAGCGCGCGCCGACGAGATGCTCCGCCACATGGCGAAGCTGCACGCGCATCCGCTCGACGTGGACGCCCTGACCGAACGCCTCGGCCTCGGCGACTGCGGGCGCACCGCCTACCGGCGGCTCTCCGGCGGCCAGCAGCAGCGCCTCTCCCTGGCCATGGCGGTCGTGGGACGGCCCGAGCTGCTCTTCCTGGACGAGCCGACCGCCGGGCTCGACCCGCAGGCCCGCCGCTCCACCTGGGACCTGGTGCGCGAGCTGCGGGCCGACGGGGTGTCGGTGGTCCTCACCACCCACTTCATGGACGAGGCAGAGGCGCTCGCCGACGACGTCGCGATCATCGACGCGGGCCAGGTCATCGCCCAGGGCAGCCCGGAGCGGCTCTGCCGGGGCGGCGCGGAGAACACCCTGCGCTTCACCGGGCGCCCGGGGCTCGACCTCGGCTCTCTCGTCAAGGCGCTGCCCGACGGCTCCGGGGCCGTCGAGCCGCTGCCGGGGACGTACCGGATCACCGGGAGCGTCGATCCGCAGCTGCTGGCCACCGTGACCTCCTGGTGCGCCCAGCACGGCGTGATGCCCGAGGGCATCTCCGTGGAGCGGCACACCCTGGAGGACGTCTTCCTCGAACTGACCGGCAAGGAGCTGCGCGCATGAGCGCCGGTACGTACACCCCGCGCCCCGGCGCCGCCCCGCTCCCCCGGATGATCGCCGCGCAGACCGCGCTGGAGACCCGGATGCTGCTGCGCAACGGCGAGCAGCTGCTGCTGACGGTGATCATTCCGACGCTGCTGCTGGTGCTGTTCAGCGCGGTCGACATCGTGGACACCGGCTCGGGCGCGGCGGTGGACTTCCTGGCGCCGGGCGTCCTGGCGCTCGCCGTGATGTCCACGGCCTTCACCGGCCAGGCCATCGCCACCGGCTTCGAACGCCGTTACGGGGTCCTCAAACGGCTCGGGGCCTCCCCACTGCCCCGCTGGGCGCTGATGACCGCGAAGACGCTGTCGGTGCTGGTCACCGAGGTGCTCCAGATCGTGCTGCTGGCCGCCATCGCCCTGGCGCTCGGCTGGTCGCCCCAGGGCAGCCCGCTCTCCGTGCTGCTGCTCCTGGTCCTGGGGACCGCCGCCTTCTCCGGGCTCGGGCTGCTGATGGCCGGGACGCTCAAGGCGGAGGCGACGCTCGCCGCCGCCAACCTGGTGTTCCTGCTGCTGCTGGTCGGCGGCGGGGTCATCGTGCCGCTGGACAGGTTCCCGGACGCGGTGCGGTCGGTGCTGGAGCTGCTGCCCGTCTCGGCGCTCTCCGGGGGGCTGCGGGACGTTCTCCAGCACGGTGCGTCGATGCCGTGGGCCGAGGCCGGGATCCTCGCGGCGTGGGCGGTGCTGGGGCTCGGCGCGGCGGCCAGGTTCTTCCGCTGGGAGTAGCCCGGACGGGGCCCGCGCCGGGGCGTGTCCGGGCAATCGGCGCGAAGCCGCCCTTCGGGCACGAACCCACCCCTCGTGAAAACGTGCACAAGCCCCGTCCTACGATGGTCCGCGTGGAAACCCCCATCTCCCTCATCGCCAAGCGCTGGACGCCGTCCACCCGGATCGTGAAGCGCGCCGCGCTCTCCGCCGTCGTGATGAGCGTCTTCATCATCGTCACGGGCGGGGCCGTGCGGCTCACCGGTTCGGGCCTCGGCTGCGACACCTGGCCCAAGTGCACCGACGACAGCCTGTTCGCGACGCCCGAACAGGGGCTGCACGGCGCGATCGAGTTCGGCAACCGGATGCTGACCTATGTGCTGTCGGCCGCCGTCGGCTGGGCGATCATCGCCATCAGTTCGCTCAAGCCGCGCCGCCGCAAGCTCGCCCGGCTGGCCTGGCTGCAGTTCTGGATCGTGCTGGGCAACGCCGTCCTCGGCGGGATCACCGTCTGGGCGGGTCTCAACCCCTGGACGGTGGCCGGGCACTTCCTGCTGGCCAACGCGCTCCTGGCGGTCACCGTGATCACCTGGGTGCGGGTCGGCGAGGGCGACGGCCCGCCCCGCCCGCGCACCCCCCTGCCGGTGCGGCGTCTCTCCTGGGCGATCGTGGCGACCACGGTGGTCCTGATCGTGCTGGGCACCTCGGTGACCGGTTCCGGCAAGCACGCCGGCGACAGCAGCGACGTTCCGCGTATGCCGTGGGACTGGTCGGCCGCCGCCCATGTCCACGCGATCGCGGCCTGGGTGGTCTGCGCGCTGGCCATCGCGATGTGGCTGGCCCTGCGGGTGGTCGACGCACCCGCCGACACCCGGGCCCGGGCGCGCGATCTGCTGATCGTGCTGCTCGCCCAGGGCGCGATCGGTTACGTCCAGTACTTCAGCGACGTCCCCGAGATCCTGGTCGGCGTCCACATGTTCGGCTCGGCCATCATGTGGATCGCCGTGATCCGGCTGGTGCTGAGCATGCGCGAGCGCGGCGACGACGCCCCCGCCCCGCTGCCCGGCCCGGCCGCCGAGCGGCCGGAGACGGTGCCGGCGGTCTGACGGACATACGCACGGGAGGGGCGGCGGGCCGGTGCCCGCCGCCCCTCCCGTGCGTCGCGGCTCCCACGTCGGTTCGTGCACCGGGCGCGTCGCCCCGCCCGGCCGTCGACCCGCCCGGAGGCGTCCTGCCGGACCCGCCCGCCGCCTCGGGACCCCGGCCTCGAAGCCCGGCCCCTCGCACGACCGCGCGGCGCGGGCGGGCACGGCCGAACGGGTGAGCACGGTGCCGGGTGGTTGCCCGGCGGTGGCGCTCAGCGGTCGTTGGAGGGGCCGCCCACCTGGATTCCGGCCATGCGGGACCACTCGTACGGGCCGGTGCGGACCTTGAGCGCGAAGTCGCCGTCGAATTCCTCGTGCATCGTGATGCCGGACTTCCGCGCCGCGTTCTCGGCCACCGCGTAGGTCGGGGCCACGAGGTCGCCCCAGGCGCCGTCCTCGCCGACCAGGACGATGCGGGCGCCCGACTGGCCGATGTAGGCGAGCTGTCCCTCCACGCCGCCGTGCTCCTTGGCGAAGGCGCCGATCTCGCGGGCGAGCTTCGCCGCCCTGCGTTCGGCGCGCGCCGCCTTCCTGGCGTCCGTCCGTGAGGTCTGCCCGCTGTCGCTTACGTCTGCTGCCGTCTCTGCCATGAACAGGATGCTACCGACGGGTAGATGAACTGGCGACGGGCGGGGAAGGAGCTAGCGGAGGAAGGGGTCCACCGCGACGGCGAGGAAGAGGAGCGACACGTAGGTGATGGACCAGTGGAAGAGGCGCATCTCCTTGAGCTTGGCCCCGGTCACCCCGGCATTGGCCCGGTTCCGCAGGCCGTGGGCCTCCCAGAGCCAGGCTCCGCCGGACAGCAGCGCGACCGCCGTGTAGAACCAGCCGGTGTAGCCGAGCGGGGTGAGCAGCAGCGAGACCGCGACCATCACCCAGCTGTAGAGGACGATCTGCTTGGCGACCACCCGGTTGGAGGCGACGACCGGGAGCATCGGGACGCCGACCCGGGCGTAGTCCTCCTTGACCTTCATCGACAGCGGCCAGTAGTGCGGCGGCGTCCAGAAGAAGATGACGGCGAAGAGGATGACGGCGGCCCAGGAGAGCGAGTTCGTCACGGCGGACCAGCCGATGAGCACCGGCATACAGCCCGCGATTCCGCCCCAGACGATGTTCTGGGAGGTGCGGCGCTTCAGCAGCATCGTGTAGACGACGACGTAGAAGAGCAGCGCGCCGAGAGCGAGGGCGGCCGACAGCCAGTTGACGAGCAGCCCGAACCAGACCGTGGAGACCACCGCGAGCGCGATGCCGAAGGCGAGGCATTCGCGGGGGCTGACCATGCCCGTGACCAGCGGACGCTGGGACGTGCGGTCCATCAGCGCGTCGATGTCCCGGTCGATGTACATGTTGAGCGCGTTGGCGCCGCCGGCGGAGAGATATCCCCCGATGGTGGTAGTGAGAACGAGCCACAGGTCGGGTACACCCTGGGCAGCGAGGAACATCACCGGAACGGTGGTGATGAGCAGCAGCTCGATGATCCGTGGCTTGGTAAGAGCCACGAAAGCCTTGACGCGGGCCCCGAACGGGCGATGGCCCCCCGGGCTGGGAGTCAAGGCGACCCCTGCGGGTCGGGACTCGACGGCCGTCACGCACACCCCTGACAGAGAAATCCCAGCAAGCTCCGGGCGAGGAGGCCCGGTGAAGACTTGCGCGAACCCGTTCACTCTAGACGTTGCGGATACGCCGCCCTTCGCGGGGGTGGGGTCGTGTTGGGGGTGACTGTTCACCGGATATGCGTTCCTCCGAGAGGCGAACTCCACGGGCCGCCCACACCCTGGAAAGTGCTCGGAAAGTGTGCCTGGCAACGGGGGTAGGCTCGACAACGCCCGGTGCGGTAACAGTCACCGGCTTACGACAGTGGAGAGGAGCCCTGACTCAGGGTGAGCATCAAGCCGACCACCGCAGACTTCCAGTGGACCGATGTGGATCAGCGGGCCGTGGACACCGCTCGTGTT